>JAJFFG010000067.1 GCA_021776825.1 Planctomycetota bacterium | reverse complement strand
TAGAGCGCCAGGACAAGCTGGCGGAGGACAGAGGATGAAAGAGCCTGACGAGGAAGGTGTAGCGCGCCACCTCGGCCCCGAGTCATGCGCCGGTCGTCGCGAGGCGGCAGGTGAAGCGTTGACAGGGGGAAGCGCAGGCCCGGTATCGAGCTGCGACATCAAGCACTTCGGGGTGCCGACGCCGTTATCCGAGGCGGAAGGCCACATCGTTGGGGGCGACATGCGCGAGCCCCTTTCGAACCCCGCGCAGTCGGAGACCCGGAGCATGCGTGGACGTCCTTCGCACGGAACCTGGGAGATCCCATCGACGCTCGGGGCCAGAGGGGCCTCGGGCCGGTCGGGCAAGGCCAAGCGCCGCGATCCCGACACGTACGGCGATGGGAAGTCGGACGGCTGCGTAGTACCGCAGAAGCCAGCGAACGAAGCGGGACAACCCGTGGAGGAGCCGGTGGAGGGAAGGCGGCCGACCAAGGGAAACGCATCGCAGGGCGCCGCGCCCCGGACTCAGAGCCGGACTCGCGCGTCGAACGGTCTGCGGGGCGTGCGCGAAGTGGCACGTCGAGATGGACGTGCTCGATTCTCTGCGCTGCTGCACCACGTGACGGTCGAGCGGCTCCGGGAGAGCTTCTTCGCGCTCAAGCGCGATGCGGCGCCTGGTGTCGACGGCCAATCGTGGCGGGAGTACCGGGAGGGCCTCGAAGAACGGCTGCTGGACCTGCATCGTCAGGTCCATTGCGGGAGTTACCGCGCGCAGCCGAGCCGCAGGACGTACATCCCCAAGCCAGACGGGCGGCGACGCCCGCTTGGCGTGGCGGCGCTGGAGGACAAGATCGTCCAGCACGCCGTGGGGCAGGTGCTCGGCGCGGTGTACGAAGAGGACTTCCTCGGCTTCTCCTACGGCTTTCGTCCCGGTCGCGGTCAGCACGATGCGCTGGACGCACTGTGGGTGGGGCTGTTGCAGCGGCGCGTGAGGTGGGTGCTCGATGCGGACATCCGAGGATTCTTCGACACCCTCGACCACGGATGGCTCATGCAATTCATCGAGCACCGCATCGCCGATCGTCGGGTGCTGCGCCTTGTCCGGAAATGGCTTCGGGCGGGTGTGGTCGAAGACGGGCGGCGGTCGAAGACTGAACGCGGTACGCCGCAGGGCGCGGTGATCTCACCGCTTCTTGCGAACGTCTATCTGCACTACGTCCTCGACCTGTGGGTCGATGCCTGGCGGAGGAAGGAGGCCCGCGGCGACGTGATCGTCGTGCGCTACGCCGACGACTTCGTGCTGGGCTTCGAGCACCGTGACGATGCCGAGCGCTTTTGGGCGGATCTTCGGGTCCGGCTGGAGCGTTTCGGGCTCGGGCTTCATCCCGACAAGACCCGGCTCTTGGAATTCGGGCGGCATGCCGCCCGGAACCGAGCGCGCCGGGGTGAGGGACGGCCGGAGACCTTCGACTTCCTCGGATTCACGCACATCAGCGGGACGACGAGGCGAGGGCGCTTCATGGTCTGGCGCAAGAGCATTGGAAAGCGGCTACGTGCGACGCTCGCGGCCATCAAGGGGCGCCTCCGGGCGGTCCGGCACTGGTCGATTGCGGAGCAGAGAACGTGGCTGCGTCGGGTCGTCCAGGGGTGGATGAACTATCACGCCGTCCCGGGCAACACCGAACGCTTGAAGCAGTTTCGCACGCAAGTGGCTCGTCTCTGGATGCGCTCGCTCAGGCGACGCAGCCAGCGTCACCGCATGACGTGGGGACGCTTCATGAGGATCTGCGATCCCTGGCTCCCGCGGCCCAAGGTGCGGCACCCGTACCCGAACGTGCGCTTCGACGCCAAACACCCGAGGTAGGAGCCGTGTGCGGTAGTGCCGCACGCACGGATCTGCGCGGGGGGCACCGGGTGACCGGTGTCCCTACCGCGACCTCCGACGAACTCGCCTACGAGCACGCTCTCATCCCTACGTCGCAGCCGTTCGACGACGTGCGCGAGATGCACGCGATCTCGGAGCTGGCGCGTGAAGCGCTCATCGGACCCGACTTCTCACGGCGCATCCGTCGGCGGCCCACCGAGCGACGCTGAACGACGTTCGGACACGCGACGAACGGCCGCCGTGCTAGCGGCGTCCGCCGCCGCGCATGTTGCCGCTGCCGGCGCCGCGGACGCTGCCGCCGAGACGGAACCCGCCACCGGCGCCGGCGCCAGTGCGCGTCACTCCTGTGCGGATGTGGCGCGGCTGACGGCCGGGGTACCAGCGACGCGGGTACGGGTACGGCCGACCGTGGTAGTGACGCCGGTAGCGGGTGTCCCAGACGTCGTTGTCGGAGTCGGGTAGTTCGCGCTCGGCGCCGGCGATCTGCGCGAGAAGCGTGCGCGCTTCGATGTTCTGCGGGTCGATCTTCAGGACTGAGTTTGCGGCGATGCGCGCCTTCGAGAACGCGCGCTGGTCGAGGTACGCGTTGCCGAGCTGCAGCTCGTTGTCGATGTCCTGTTCGTCGATCCGCTGCGACATGTTCTTCAACTCGGCGACGAGAGTGTCGTCACCCTTGCGCTCGGCAGATCGCAGTGCAGTCTTCGCGCGGGAACGAGCGGAGTCTGTGCGCGAGCGGGCGGCGAGGAACGCTCGTGTCGCCGTCGTCGATCCCATCTGGGCGCCCATGCCCTTGTTGGTGTTGTCGACGGCTGAGCCGAGCGCCTTTCGGAGCGGAGCAAGCTGCTTCTCGCGTGTCGCGTCGAGCTTCCGCTCCTTGGTGCGCGTGTCGATCTCGGCGATGCGCGCCGTCGCCTCGTCGGCGGCAGCAGTCCCGGCGAACTCACGCTGCACGCGACGGAAGATGCGACGGGCCTGGGCGTCCTCGCCGGTATCGGCCTTCGCGGCAGCCCGCGCGTACTCGCCGTTCGAGGCCTCGGTCGCGAGCGCCATGAGCTGGGCTTCGGCGATCTCGGCGACGGTCGGGTCGGCTTCCGCGGCGGCAAGATAGTGAACGCGCGCCACCTCGTACAGATCGGATGCGGCGGCGAACTCGGCAATGTCGATGAGCGCTGCGGCGTCGCCCTGGTCGGCGCGTGCGAGCATCAACTCCGCGATGGTCTCCGGGTGCAGGTTCACGTAGCGGAATGCGGTCGTGCCGATGCCGCCATTGGTCGCGAACTCGAACGTGACCTTGTCGCCATCGTCCTCGAGCACGCGGCCGGCCATTACCGCTCCATTGCTCAGGCGCAGCGCGGTCACGACGTGCGGTCGCGGCTTCGTCCGCGCGTCGCGAGTCGACACGGTGCGTGAGGTGCCGGCATCTCTGGGCGCTCCGAAGAGCGCCATGAGGTCGTCGAGGGAGCCGTGGGGCGCGGTGCCGTAGGCATCGGTCGGCGCGTCGCGGACATCGGCCACCATCGGCACGCCGTCGCCATCGCTCACGGTGGTCGCGATCTCGGCCGGAGCGGACTGTGCGATTGGTGCGGGCTGTGCAGTTCGTGCGGACTGGGCGCCAACCTCTGCCTCTTCGACATACGGCGATGCGCAGGCCGCGAGACCGACGAGAACGAGAGACATCCGGGGAACGATCGACGACATAGCCACCTCCAACGAGCTCAACGTAGAAGGGGCTGCCGGATCATCCCGGAACGTGGATCACTCGGGCGGGAACCGATCGAGGATCAGGCCGACGGCCTCGTCGATGCGCGCGTCGCGTTCAGCGGCGGTGGCCCGCTCGAGCAGCTGCGCCTCGGCCCAGCCGCGCCACGCGATGGTGCCCGACTTGCGGGCGATCAGGTCGAGGATGAGCGTGCCGAAGCGGTACTCCTGAACGGTCGCGTACGTCGGCCGCCACGCAGAGCCCCAGCGGTAGTCGTGGTAGGGCGTACCCCAGACCGTGACGTCCGTCCGCTTCTCGACCTCGACCGCGGTGTGCACGAGGAAGTCGGCCTTGCCCGCAGCGACCTCGCGATACCCGCGCGCGGTGAGCGCTGCCGTCGTCGAGCGCCGGATGCGCGCGTGGTAGATCGTCGACTCCTTGCCGTCGTCCGCGTCGGCCCAGGCCCACGTGCTCCAGCCCTCGAACGACATCGTCGTGTCGTGATCGGAGTGGACCGCGAATGTCGAGCAGGCGGACAACACGGGGAGGACGAGGGCGACGAGCAGGGCGAGTGGTCGGATCGTGCGCATGACGTTCAGTCTCGCACGCGTCGAGCACCTGCGGAGCGGAACGCGCCAGCGAGGGCGTTCAGGCTCGAATCGGCGTCGCTAGGGTGGCCCGGCCGAGGGAGAGTTTCCAGGACCGGCGCGGTTCGGTTGGACTGCGGGATTCCCATGAGCAAGCACGTCGTATTCGTCGGACCAGACCTCTTCAACGCTTACACGGACATGGTGCGCGGCCTCAAGCAGGCCGGCGCGCTGGTGACCGCGGTGGGGCATACACCGAGGGATCGTCTCGACCCCGAGCTCCTCCGTCATCTCGACCACTACGTGCGCGTCGGCAGCCTGCTCGATGCGGGCGCGATCTTCGAGGCCGTCCGCGACATCGATCGCGTGCGCTCCGTCGATCTGATCGAGACTGGCGACGAGGCGATCGTCCTGCACGTCGCACAGGTGCGCGAGGCCCTGGGACTGCCCGGACTCACCGTGCGGTCGGCGACGCTCTGCCGCGACAAGCCCGCCATGAAGGCGGCGCTGCGCGAGGCCGGTGTGCCGTGCGCCGCGTCGGCGGCGGTGTCGACGATGCGCGAGCTGCACGAGTTCGCGTTGCGCGAGGGCTTTCCGCTGATCTTGAAGCCGCGCTCGGCGCTCGGTGGACTCGGCACGCATCGCGTCGAGAACGTGATGGAGCTCGAGAAGGCCGCGCGTGAGCTCGGCGTCGGCACCGGGAAGTCCGTTGCCGTCGAGGAGTTCATCGAGGGCCACGAGGGTTTCTACGACACGCTCGCCCTCGACGGCGAGCCGGTGCACGAGTACATCTCGCACTACTACCCGAAGGTGCTCGAGGCGCTCTCGAACCGACGCGTCGCGCCGCAGATCGCCGCCACCAATCGGGTCGAGCTCGACAGCTACCGCGAGCTGCGCGAGATGGGCCGGCGCGTGATCAAGGCGCTCGGCATCGGGACGTCTGCGACGCACATGGAGTGGTTCTTCGGCCCGAAGGGCATGAAGTTCTCCGAGATCGGCGCGCGCCCGCCCGGCGAGCGGCTCTGGGACCTGTACTGCGCGGGCAACGATCTCGATCTGTGGGCCGAGTGGGCGAACGTCATCGTGCACGGGCGTCCGTCGAAGCAGCCGAGCCGTCGCTTCGCCACCGGCTCCGTTCAGGTGCGCCCGCAGCGCGACGGTCGCGTCGCCGGCTACGCGGGGCTGCGCGAGATTGCCGCCAAGATCGGCCCGTTCGTGTTCGACCGCAGCATCCCCGAGCGCGGCGCACCGACCGACCCCATCCACAAGGGCTACCTGAACAACACGTGGTTCCGCCTGCGTCACCCCGACTACGACACGCTGCTCGAGATGATGGCGTTCGTAGGCGACCGGCTGGAGATCCGCGTGGCGTAGCCCGTGCCCTGAGTCAGAACTGCGATGCCCTACCTCATCCTCGACCCCACCGAAGACTACTCCGCGCAGCAGAAGCGGTTCCTCGACGGCCTTGGTCTCAAGGCGGTCGCGCTGTTCTCGACGCGCGCGCACCAGTTCGCGTGGGAACACAAGTGGCGCGCGGTGCTCGGCGAGCACGTCGTCGGCGAGTACCTCGTCGATCGCGAGGATCTCGAGGGGTTCGCGTCGACTCTGCGCGCGGCGCACCCGGAGGGCTTCTTCGGTCTCGTGCCGTGGGACGAGCGCCACATTCTGCTGGCGGCCGAGATCGGGGAAGCGCTGCAGCTCGACTGGAACTCGCGCGCGGCGATCGAGCGCTGTCGCGACAAGTCGCTGATGAAGGCGTGGATCCGCGAGACGGGCACGGCGCGCATCAACCGTTCGCAGACGGTCGTGAACGCCGACGAGGCGGTCGCGTTCGCGGAGACCGTCGGGACGTGGCCGATGGTCGTCAAGCCCAGCGGCGGCGCCGGCTCGATGGCCGTGTTCTTCGCCGAGGACGTCGGGCAACTGCTGCAAGGCTGCCAGCGCGTGCTCGAGTCGGGGCTCGGCGAGGTGCTGCTCGAGGAGTTCATCGGCGGAGACGAGTTCGCCGTCAACGGCATCGTCGATCACTCCGGACAGCTCCTCGTGACGGACGTCTGGCGCTACGACAAGCGCGACAGCCACGGCGAGCGGAATCTCTACTACGAGTCCGTCAAGGTCGACAGCACCGACGAGTCGTTCCAGGCCCTCGCGGCCTACGGCGTGCAGGTCGTGCGCGATCTGGGGCTGCGGCGCACGCCGATCCACATGGAGGCGAAGATCGACGACGCGGGGCCGTGTCTCATCGAGATCGGTGCCCGCTTTGCCGGCGGCAATCAGCCGACGCTCGCGTCGAAGCTGCAGCACCACAGCATCTTCGAACTCGCCGCGTGCCACTACCTGGACGACCTTCGCGTCTCGCCGGCGGACGTCGACTACGCCCACTACGACGGCCTCTCCGCCCGCATCCTGAGCGGCATCCAGGAGACGGAGATCCCGCGCGTCACCGAGGTTCTCGGCGTCGACGAGGTCCGCTCGCTCCCGTCGTTCTCGGGACTCGGCATGCTGCGTCGGCCGGGCATGCGCGTGCCCGTCAGCCGCGACGTGACGTCGAAGGCCTGGGAGATCTACCTCCTGCACCCCGATCCCGAGCAGGTGGCGGCGGACGCCGAGGCGGCCCGCACGCTCCTGCGCTACGTCTGACAGGCCCGGTCTAGGACTCCCGTGCCCTACCTCATCATCGATCC
This sequence comes from Planctomycetota bacterium, assembly GCA_021776825.1. GTDB lineage: Bacteria > Planctomycetota > JAJSAM01 > JAJSAM01 > JAJVHW01 > JAJFFG01. The sequence goes on along the minus strand of JAJFFG010000067.1, from coordinate 163,604 downwards.
CGTTGGCCAGTACCCGCGCCAGCTGCTGCACTTCCTCGGCGGCAAGCTCGGCAAGGCTGCGGTCGCCGTGTTCACCGACCCGATGCGTCAGGTGATCTGGCGCGACAAGTGGTCGAGAGAACTCGGGGGCTACGTCGTCGACACGTTCCTCGCCAGCGAGTGGCCGACGTGGAGGGCGCTTGCCGCGCAGATCCGTGCTCGCCATCCGCAGCTCGACGGCGTCATCCCATGGGACGAGGAAACCGTGCTCCCGGGCGCGCGCCTCGGCGACCTGCTCGGTCTCGGCTGGAACTCGGTCGAGGTGATGGAGCGCTGTCGCGACAAGGCCGTCATGAAGGACTGGCTGCGTCGTACGTCCGACGTGCGCATGAACGCGTCCGTGACGGTCAGCGACGGCGCGGATGCGTTGGCGTTCCAGCGTGCTGTCGGAACGTGGCCGATCGTCGTCAAGCCGACGGCCGGCTCAGGGTCCGAGGACGTCTACTTCTCGAAGAGCGACGCCGAGCTGCTGCGCGATTGTCAGCGCGTGATGGGCGCCGGCGCTGGTGAGGTCCTGCTCGAGGAGTACATCGGCGGCGAGGAGTTCGTGATCAACGGCATCGTCGACGGTCAGAGCGACCTGCTGGTCACGGACGTCTGGCTCTACGACCGGCGCACCAGCCACGGCATCTCGAACCTCTACTACCAGACGTTCAAGATCGCCTCGAAGACGTCGGTCTTCGCGCGCGTCGCGACCTACGCGGCGCAGGTGATCGAGGCGCTCGGCCTGCGGCGCTGTCCGATCCACATGGAGGTCAAGGTCGACGCGCGCGGACCGTGTCTGATCGAGGTCGGCGCGCGTTTCGGCGGCGGCAACCTCGCGATCCTCGGCTCCAAGCTCCACGGCCGGAACCTCCTCGAGCTGGCCGCGTGTCAGTACCTGTCCGACGTGCCGCTGCGCGCGTTGGACCTCGACTTCGCCCGCTACGACCGGCTCGGTGCGCGCGTGGTGCACGGGCTCCAGTCCGAGGAGCTGAACCCCATCGCCCGCGTGCTGGGAGCGGACGAGATCCGGGCCCTGCCGTCGTTCGAGGACTTCGGGAAGCTGCGCCCGGTCGGCACCCGTGCTCCCCTCACGCGCGACCTCGACACGGCGGCGTGGGAGCTCTACCTGATCCACGCGGACAGCGATCAGGTCGAGCGCGACACGGCGTTCGCGCACCGTCACCTGCGCTACGCCTAGTCCACGCCCGCCCGCAGCTGGATGGACCCGGCTCGGGCCGCGCGCGACCCTGGCGCAGATCGCATTCTCCGCACTCGACTGCGCGCGGCTGCGAGGCCGCGACGCGTCGGACGAGTGGGGCGAGTTCGCGGCGCGGGATCAGTAGCGCGTCACGACGCGGGCAATGCCGCGCTATCGTGGGGCGCGTGCCGAGGAGGGCATCGATGGCGTTCCCCGATCCGTTCTATCGCTGGCGTCCACATCCGTGGCACGGGTTGGACACCGGTCCCGACGCGCCGCGAGTTGTGCAGGCGTACATCGCGGACTACGCCGAGACGTTTGGGGACTGAACGGTGTCAATGCTCGACCTCGCGATTCAGAACAGCGTGCGCTGGTGCACGACGGTGCTCGACGCGCACCGCAGCGCCAGCGAGTGCACCGAGCACGTTTGGTCGACCGACGCGGCGCCGCCGCCCTACTACGGCAATCTGATCACGCGCACGCGTGACGGGAGCGACGCTCAGCTCGCGCGGATCCGAGTTCTCGCGAAGCGACGTCCGCGTCCCGAGTGGGGGTTGAAGGACAGCTTCGACTCGCTGCCCGCCGATGTGCTGCGGGACCTCGGTCTACGCGACTTGTTCGCTGCGAGGTGGTTCGGCCTGCGGGGCGGCGTTCGCGCGGGGGATGTCGACGCGGGGGGTGCGAACGCCGAGCTCGCGTTCGCACCGGTCGAGACGCGCCACGGGCTCTCTGAATGGGAGCGTGAGTGGAAGCGCTCGTCACCGTCCCCCGGGCTGCGCGTCTTCCCGAACGTGCTGCTCGACGATCCCGATGTCACGTTTCTCACCGCGCAGCGAGATGGCGAGCTCGTGGGCGGGGCGATCGCGAACCGATCGGACGGCGCTGTCGGCCTGTCGAACGTGTTCGCGTTCGCCGGGCAGTCACTCGATGAGGTCCGATGCGGGGCCGCCATCCGTGTCCGCGCCGCCTATCCGAACCGAGCGGTGGTGGGCTACGGAACGGACATCGCGATGAGCTCACTCGCGGGGTTGGGGTTCGAGGACCTCGGGCCGCTCCGCGTTTGGGTCGCGTCGGCTTGAGCGAGGACCCTCCGCTGCCGATCCGTGCCGCCGAGGTCGTCCTTCCGTGCGCGGAGATCGAGCCGTCGCTGGCGTTCTTCACGGAGCAGCTCGGCTTTCGGGTGGACGCGGTCATCCCGGCGGAGGATCCGGTCGAGGTCGTCCTCTCGGGGCACGGACTGCGGCTGCGCCTCGTTCGCGACGCCGACCGGGGATCGACAGCTGACACGACGGCCAGTGCGGCAGTCAGTGCGGCAGTCAGTACGGCAGTGCTGCGGCTCCTGTGCGACGACGTCGACGAACCCAGGGAGTTGGTCGCCCCGAACGGCACGCGCGTCGAGATCGTTCGCGCGACGGCGCCACTCGCGGTCCCGGAGCTCGTGCCGTCGTTCGCCGTCACGCACGCTGCCGACGCGACGTGGGTGACGGGCCGGGCGGGCATGCGCTATCGCGATCTGATCCCCGATCGGCAGGGCGGTCGGTTCGTGGCGTCGGAGATCGAGATCGAGAGCGGCGGGCCCGTGCCCGACTACGTTCACTTCCACGACGTCCGCTTCCAGCTGATCTTCTGCCGCAGCGGGTGGGTGCGCGTCGTGTACGAGGATCAGGGGCCCGCGTTCGTGCTCGAGGCGGGGGACTGCGTGCTGCAGCCGCCGGGCATTCGACATCACGTGCTCGACTGCTCGGCCGGTCTGCGCGTGATCGAGATCAGCTGTCCGGCGGCCCATCCGACGTATGCGGATCACGAGCGGGTGTTGCCGACGGGGGCGCTGCGACCCGAGCGCGAGTTCGGCGGGCAGCGGTTCGTTCGCACGCCCGTTCGCGGCGCTGCGTGGAGGGTCGCCGCCGACACGGGACTCGCGTTGCGCGATCTCGGACTGGTCGACGCCACGAACGGCTACGCGGCCGGGCGTGTGGTCCGCATGCATGGCGGCACGGGCATGGCCTGCGGCGCGCATCCCGCGGAACTCTGCCTACGTGTCGTGCTGCGCGGGGATGCGACGCTCACGTGCGACGGGCAGGATCCGGTGGAACTCGAGACGGGTGACGCGTGCGTCGTGCCCGCCGGTGCGGAGCATGCGTTCGCGGCGTGCTCCCCCGGCTTCGAGATGCTCGACGTCGTGGTTGGGCTGCCTGGCTGACCGCATCCGGCAGGGCATCGCCCAGCGACGGGCGCCGCCCGGGCGGATCAGGAGATCCGCCCCTACGAACGGATCGTGTTGTTCGACACGCCATCGTCAGCGACGCGACGCGGTTCGACCCGACCACAGGGCGCGCGACGTCGTTGACGCCGTACGGGCGGATCTCCTGATCCGCCCTCCCCGAGGCGCGTGGCGTGGTCAGCCGGTGTCGATGGCACTGGCGCGCATCCGGGCGATCCGCGACCGCGTCATGCGAGTCGTCGCCCTCGCTCAGATGCGCGCTTGCACCGTGTACAGCTGGTGATAACGCCCACCGGCCGCGAGCAGATCGTCGTGCGTGCCGCGCTCGACGATGTGGCCGTCTTCGAGCACCAGGATCTGGTGCGCCGCGCGGATGGTCGACAGCCGGTGTGCGATGACGAACGTCGTGCGCCCGGCCATCAGTCGCGCGAGGCTCTCCTGCACGAACGCCTCGCTCTCGGTGTCGAGGCTCGACGTGGCCTCGTCGAGGATCAGCACACGCGGATCGGCGAGCAGAGCGCGCGCGATCGACAGCCGCTGGCGCTGCCCGCCCGAGAGCTTCACGCCACGCTCCCCGATCAGCGTGTCGAGGCCGTCGACGAAGCCGTCGGTGAACTCCCGCACATGCGCCGCCTCGATGGCCGCGGCGAGCTGGGCTTCGGTCGCGGCGGGGCAACCGAAGAGCACGTTCTCACGGACGGTCCCCTCGAACAGGAAGTCGTCCTGCAGCACCACGCCGAGTCGCGCCCGATAGGTCTCGAGCACTACGGTCGAGAGATCGACGCCGTCGACCAGCACGGTGCCCGCGGTGGGGGTGAGGTACGAGGCCGCGAGGCCGGCGAGCGTTGTCTTGCCGGAGCCGGAGCTCCCGACGAGCGCGGTGACGCTGCCCGGTTCCGCGACGAGGGACACGCCGTGGAGCACTTCGGTTTCGCTCGCGTACGCGAAGCGCACGTCCGTCAGCTCGATCCGACCGGTGACGTCGTCCAGCCGCGTCTCGCGGCGCGGGTCGTCACTCTCGCGCGGCTCGGTGAGCAGTTCCTCCATCCGATCGAGACCGGCGAAGGCCTCGGTGATCTGCGTGCCGATCGACGTCATCTGCACGATCGGTGCGACCAAGAAGCCGAGGAACAGCGTGAACGAGACGAACTCACCGACCGTGAGCTCGGCGTCCAGGATGCGATTGCCGCCGTAGCCCATGATCGTCGCACTCACGATGCCGAGCAGCAGCGTGGCAGCGCTCGTGACGGCGCTCGTCGTGAGCAGCGTCTTGCGAACGTTCGCGAAGAGCCGGTCGACTCCGTCGGAGAACACGCTGTGCTCGCGGTCCTCCGCGGCGAAGCCCTTCACGACTCGGATGCCGCCGAGCGTCTCGGTCAGCCGTCCCGTCACCTCGGCGTAGATCTTCCGTCGCTCGCGGAAGATCGGCCGGACGAACTTGAACGCTGCGGCCGCGATCAGCGCGAACACCAGCGCCGGACCGATCGCGAGCGCCGTCATGGTCGCGTCGATTCGCAGCATCAGCACGAGCGCCACCGCGGACGTGAGCACGCCGCCGATCAGGTGCACGAGTCCCGTGCCGACGAGATTGCGGACGCCCTCGACGTCGGTCATCACCCGCGCCACGAGCGCACCGGACTTGGTGCGGTCGAAGTACGCCACCGGCAGGTGGATCACGTGCTCCTCGACTCGCTTCCGGAGCTGCGCGATCAACCGCTGCGCCTCGACGCTGAGCAGCTGCGTCAACGCGAACGAACTGAGCGCCTGGATGAAGATCGCGACAGCGACGACGGAGATGACGAGCCAGAGCAGCTCGCGGTCGCTGCCGGCGACGACATCGTCCAGGAGCACCTGCGTCGACGCCGGGAGCACGAGCGCCGTGAGACGATTGATGACGATGAGCCCGAGGCCGAGCAGGAGCAGCCAGCGCCGCGGCCAGATGATGGCGCCGAACGCGCCACGGACAGTGGCGAGCGAGACGCGGGGCTTCGGCTTGACGTCGTCGGCGGGCATGGGCCGCCCATCTTGAGGGAATGGGAACGCCGGCCCGACGTTCTCACGAGACTCGGCCCGCGGCGTCGGCGTCGTCACCGGCCCTCGCTCGCGGGCGTGACCGTAGTCACGGTCGACGCGAGCGGGCTGCGGCATGCTGTGCCACCGGCGCGCAGCCGGTTCCACGAAAGGACCCCCATGAGCATCCTCCCTGTCACGACCGTCGGTTCGATCGCCACCGAGCACCCTCTCTCCACGCGCGTCTTCGCGCGCCACGGCATCGACTTCTGCTGCGGCGGTGGTCGCCCGCTCGCCGATGCGTGTGCCGCGAAGGGGCTCGAGGTCGACGTCCTGATCGCGGAGCTCGAACAGGAACTCGCTGGGGCGCCGGAGACAGGTGTGCGCTGGGACACTGCGCCGCTGCCGGATGTCATCCAACACATCCTGACGACGTACCACGAGCCGCTGAAGCAGGAGATGCCGCGCATCGAGGCGATGGCGCGCAAGGTGCACCTCGTCCACGGCGACAAGGACCCAGCGCGGCTCGAGGGCATCCTGACGACGTTCCTCGCGCTCCAGGCCGACCTCGACGAGCACATGCAGAAGGAGGAGCAGATCCTCTTCCCGATGATCGTGTCGGGCGGCGGCGCCATGGCGGGTGGTCCGATCTCCGTGATGGAGCAGGAGCACGAGACCGCTGGCGCCCTGCTGCGGCGTCTACGTCAGCTGACGAACGACTTCGTGCCCCCGGCGATCGCGTGCAACACCTGGCGCGCCCTCTGGGCCGGTCTGGCCGACCTCGAGCGCGCCCTGCACGAGCACATCCACCTCGAGAACAACGTCCTCCACCCGCGCGCGCTGGCCGGCTGACACCGCGCGGGCAACCGGTATGGAGGAGTTCGGAGCTTCGGGCCCGCTACTCCTTCGGGCCCGGGTTCACGATCAGGATCGAGGCGCGCTCGGGCTTCAGGTACTGCTTGGCCAGAGGCGCGAGATCGGCGGGCTTGACGCCCTCGTAGAACGCGTCGCCGCTGCGGATGTTGTCCAAGTGGCCCGCCTCGCTCTGCGCGCGGCCGAGCACCTGCATCCAGTAGCCGTTCGTACGCTTGGAGTCGCGACGGCGGTTGAGGATCGGCTCGCGCAGACGGTCGAGCTCCTCGTCCGTGATGCCTTCCTCGGAGAGCGACTTGGCGACGCCGAGGCATGCCTCGACGAGGGTGTCGACCTTCTCCGGGTCGGCCATCGCCTGCATCATCAGCATGCCCACGCCGGGGTTGACCGTGCTGGTCTGGACGCCGGAGCCCGGGCTGTACGCGGCGCCGAGCTTCTCACGCACCTCGAGCCGTAGGCGGTCCATGACCACCTGGTTCAGCATCTGCTGCTTGCGGCGCATCGTCATGTCGATGCCGTCCGTGGTCGGGAACGCGATGATCACGAGCGATTTCGGGATCGCCGTCGCGATTGCGTGCGTCTGCTTGAGGCCAGTCTTCGGCGCCGGCGAGACGCGGTTCGCGTCGAACGACTGCCACTCGCGACGCTTCGGCAGCGCGCCGAACGTCTGCGCGACGTACTGGATCGTCTGCTCGACGTCGATGTCGCCGCAGATCGCGATCTCGATCGGTGCGTTGGCCATGAGCGGCTCGAGCCACGCCTTGACCTGGTCAACGCCGGTGGCGTCGAGCGCCTCCTGCGCCGGCATGCCATACCGCGGGTCGCCCGAGAACAGCGCGGGCACGAACTTCTGGAGCATCGGGCCCTGATGCTGGTGCTCCATCTGCTGGAACATCATCGGGATCTGACGACGCATCTGGATGAGGCCGTCCTCGCGCCAACCCGGTGCCGTGAGACCAGCGGCCGCGAGCTCCAGCTCGAGGAGCAGGTCCTCCGCGGTCGTGCCGCCGCTCATCGAGGAGCGGTCGGCGCCGATGCTGAACTGGACTCCGACGCGCTTACCGGCCGTGAGACGGCGGAGGTCGTCGTTGCTGTGCGCCGCGAGGCCGCCGCCGTTCATGACGGACGGGGCGATCATCTGCAGCGTGAGGACGTCCTTCGGGTCGAGGGTCAGCTGCCCTTCGCCGACGGCGATGTTCACGACCACCTGGTTCTCGCGGAAGTCGGTGCGCTTCAAGTTCAGCGCGACGCCGTTCTCGAACGTGATCGTGTGGAAGTCGAGATCCTCGACGTGGGCGCGGCTGGCAATCTTGCCGGCCTTCGCAGGATCGGACGAGTACGCGAAGACGTCGGCGTCGACCTCCTCGGTGCCCTCGACGGCGACCTTCGTGCTGGCCTCGTAGGCCGCGCGCAGCTGAGCGCTGGCGTCCTCACCGAGGTCCAAGTTGCCGGTGGCCGTGATCGAGAGTTCGCCCTCGGACCAGCCGGCCTTCAGCGCGGCGTGGCAGCCCTCGACCGTGAGCGCCTCGATCGCCGGCTTCAGCACCGTGCGACGCGTCTCAGCGCTGGTCGGGACCGTGGCGTTCTCGGCGGCGTTCAGGATGCGGCCCAGCAGCCTCCGACTGTCGGCCGACGCCTGTCGCTCGACGGCCTCGTCCAAACCGCGCAGCGCGTTGGCGCGGATCTCGTCCAGCTCGGCCTGCTGGAAGCCGTGCTCGAGCGCGCGACGGAGCTCCTGCTCACCGGCGGCGAGCGCCTCCTTCCACTTCTCGGGCGTGCACCGGATATCGATGCCCTCGGCGTCGTAGACGTCGAAGATCGAGGCCTGCGTGGCGCGGACGTTCATGAACGGTGCCGACTCGTCCTTCGCGAGCTCGCGGCACCGCGTGTTCAGCATGCTGCGCGCGTAGTTCGCGGGCATCTCGGCGATCCACTGCGCGACGGTCACGGGTTCCTTCTCCCACGCCTTGAGGCGGGAGATCGAGAGACTGAGCGCCGGGATCTCGGGCTCGTGGACTGCGTAGAAGTGCGCGAACGTCTTCGCCGTGCCGGGGCTCGGCTCCTGCTCGAGCGGCGTCTCGGGGACGTCGATGGTCGCGAAGAACTCGGAGAACAGCGACACGGGGTCGAGCTCGCCGAAGTCGCCAACCGCGACGAGCGTCATGTGCTCGGGGCGGTACCAGCGCTTGTAGAACGCGCGCACGGACGCTGCGGTGAACGTGTCGCGAATGGGCTTGGTGCCGATGGGCAGGCGATCGCCGATGCGCGTGTCGCCGAACATCAGTTCGAGTTGCTTCATCAAGACGCGCATGCCGGCGGAGTCGCGCTCGCGCTGCTCGCCGTCGATGACGCCCTTCTCACCCTCGACCTCGCGCTCGGCGATCGTCATGCCGGTGGCGAAGTCGCGCAGGACCTTCAGGCCGTCGCGGATCGACTCGACGTCGTTCTTCGGGAGGTCGAGCTTGTAGACGGTCTCACCGAACGCCGTGTGCGCGTTGGTGTCGGCGCCGAAGGCCATGCCGTTCTGCTGGAACCACGCGATCAGCGTTCCCGGCGGGAAGTTCGCCGACCCGTTGAAGGCCATGTGCTCGAGGAAGTGCGCCATGCCGAGCTCGGCATCCGTCTCCGCGAGGCTGCCCGCGTTGACGTGCAGGCGGAGGTAGCAGCGCTCCTTCGGCTCGGGGTTCGACGCCCACGCCCAGCGCAGGCCGTTGTCGAAGTGGCCGAACTGGATGCGTTCGTCGACCGGGATGTCCGACGTCTCGTGCTCCCACTTGCGCGGCTCGGCGGTCCGCTTCGTGGCGGTTGCCTCCGTCGCTGGCGCGTCGGTGCTGGCTGTGCCGGTGCTGGGCGCGACGGCGACCGGGTCGCTCGCGGGCGTGGCGGTGGTGGTTCCTTCGCCGCAGCCCACCAGGGACACGAGAACGAAGCCGGCAGCGAGGCCGAGAAGGGAGGTCGTACGAGAGTGCATCGGGCAGGTCTCCAAGAGGAAGCCCGCGATCCTAGCGCCCCGGGTCCTGGAACCGACGGATCGGCGAGCGCGCCGGTTCCGTGCCCCCAGCGCCCCCGCACTCGCCAGCCTCGGCCACGCTCGCGGCCACTTGCTGCCGAACGCCGCCGCATCCCACCCACGTACCCCCGCCCCCTTCGGGGGACGTTTGGCGGGGGTCAGAGGTTACCGAACACCCTCGATTTCCTCCTTCGCGAGGCCAGAACGGCACTGAGTGCACCGCCCCCATCCGAACGCCCTGCACGGATGCCCTGCTCGAACGCCCTGCTCGAACGCCCTGCACGGATGCCCTGCACGAATGCCCTGCACGAATGCCCTGCACGAACGCCCTGCACGAACGCCCTGCACGAACAGCCGTTCACGAACAGCCCCAGGGACCAGCCCCAGGGAACAGCCCCAGGGAACAGCCTCACGGGAACGACCCCACACGAACCGGCCACACACGAACCGGCCACTCACAGCACGGCCCGCTCGCCGTCCCCGGAGTTGCCACGGCCCCGACGCCCTCGCGTCGAGATCCAGGCGCCGCCCCACCCGCTGCCTGGCTTGCCCCTCGGGCCGCCCCACGCTCGCCGCGCACACCCCGTCCGCGCGCACGCCGCTGTCCGCTCGCGTCGATCCGTGACTCCGCCTGTCGATTCCGTCGTGCGCTCTGAGCGCGACTGGCATCGTGGGCGGGGTCGGGAGCGAGCAGCACCGACGTACCCTCGACCAGGAGTGTCCGTGACCGCCTTCGACCACCTCCGCACGATCCGCGACGCCTCGGGCACCGCGCGCGCTGTCGGTCTCGACGATGACGTCATCGCCGACTTCCTGACGCGCGACGACGACCTCCGCATCGCGATCGAATGGGCGGGAGCGGCGTTCGCAGCGCTCCGCGTCGAGCGGCCGGAACTCGTCGCGATGGACGAGACCGACGCCGTCCGTCACATTCAGAGCGCGTACGTGAACTTCTACTCGCCCGACGCGCTGAACCCGTTCGTCGCACTCGCGGGCAAGGGCACGTGGCTGGTCACGCTGCACGGCGCGGTCATGCACGACAGCGGCGGCTACGGGATGCTCGGCTTCGGGCACTGCCCGGACGCCGTCGTCGACGCGATGAACGGCCGTCAGCCGATGGCGAACGTGATGACGGCCAACGTCTCTCAGCTCCGCGTGACCGAGAAGCTGCGTGCCGAGCTCGGACACGCTCGCGCCGACGGCTGCCCGTTCGATCGCTTCCTCTGGATGAACTCTGGGTCCGAGGCGATGAGCGTCGCAGCCCGCATCTCCGACGTCCGCGCCCGTCAACTCACCGACGCCGACGGCGCGCACGCTGGGAAGCGACCCGCGTACCTCGTCGTCGAGCGAGCGTTCCACGGACGCACGCACCGGCCGGCGTCGTTCTCCCACTCGTCGCGCGGCAAGTACGAGCGTCACCTCGCGTCGTTCCGCGATCTCGACAATCTGTGGACCGTCCCCTCGAACGACTGCGACGCCCTACGCGCCGTATTCGACCGCGCCGCGGCCGAGGGCGTCTTCATCGAGTCGTTCTTCATGGAGCCGGTCCAGGGCGAAGGCGCGCCGGGCGTCGGTGTCACCCGCGCGTTCTATGACCTCGCCCGCGAACTGACGCTCGCGCACGACGCCCTGCTCGTCGTCGACAGCATCCAGGCGGGCATCCGCGCGCACGGCACGCTCTCGCTGGTCGACTACCCCGGATTCGAAGACTGCGCGCCGCCCGACATCGAGAGCTGGTCGAAGGCTCTGAACGGCGGCCAGTTCCCGCTCTCCGTGCTGGGCCTGACGAGCCGGGCCGCCGACGCGTACGTCGTCGGCGTCTACGGCAACACCATGACGACCAACCCGCGCGCCCTCGATGTCGCCAGCGCGGTGCTCGACATGCTGACTCCGGACGTCCGCGCGAACATCGCTCGACAGGGCGTAGCGTTCGTGGCCGACCTCGAGGCGATCCGCGGCGAGTTCCCGGAGCTGATCACCGAAGTCCACGGCACGGGCCTGCTCTTCTGCGCCGAACTCGATCCGTCGCGCGTCCAGGCGATCGGCCCTGGCAGCGCCGAGGAGCGGTGTCGCTTGAGTGGCGTGTCGATCGTCCACGGTGGCGTCAACGCCCTTCGGTTCACGCCGCACTTCCGCGTCACGGACGCCGAGCGCGAGCTGATGATGAACACGCTGCGGAGCGTGCTGAGCGAGATCGCGGCTGAGCTGGCGGCCACCGCCTCGGCGGCCGAGCCGGCGCCGATCGTCGGCTAGCGCGCTTGACGCGAAGTAGTCCGGATCGTTCACGAGGGCGCCACGGGATCGCGGCGAGATCGAGAATCGGCAAGGGGCGTACGCCGTCACGTTTCATGTCCGACCGTCGCACGGTGTCCTGGCGGCTCCGAGTGCGTGAGATCTCGTACCCGAGACGCGCATGCACCCCCTGGATGCGGTTGGAAAGCGCGGACTTGTCTTGGGATTCTGAGGGGGCGGGCGGGAGATCGCGTGCTCGGGACCGCCAGGCGTGGCGTCCTCGTGAACGATGCGGGCTAGCCGTCGCGCCGCTCCTCGAGCTCTTCCCAGCGCGCATACAGTCGCTCCAGTTCCGCACCGGTGGACGTGAGCTCGCTCTGCACCGCTTCGCGGGCCTCGGCTGGTCCCGTGTAGAGCGTTGGATCGGCGATGCGTTCGTTCAGCGTCGCGATCGCCACCTCGGCGGCGTCGATCGCTGCCGGCAGCGCGTCCAGCTCCGTCGTCTCCCAGTTGCTCAGGCGCTGTGTCGTCCGCTTCGGTCGTTCCGTCGGCTTGCTGGTCTCGCGCGCTCGACGCGTCGCCGCGGCGGCCGCGGCTTCTTCGGCCCGTCGCTCCTCGCCGAGTCGGTCGAGGAGCGCGCTTAGGTCTCCGCCGAATCGCTGCGCTCGGCCAGTCCCGTCGAGATACAGGATGTCCGTGGCGACCCGATCCAGGAACCACCGGTCGTGACTGACGATCACGACCGCGCCCTCGAACGCGACGAGCGCCTCCTCGAGCGCGCGAAGCGTCGGCAGGTCGAGGTCGTTCGTGGGCTCGTCGAGCACGAGCACGTTGCCGCCCTGGATCAGCAGTCGCGCGAGCAGCACGCGGTTGCGTTCGCCGCCGGACAGGTCGCCGACACGGGTGTGCTTACGCCCGCCGGGGAACAGGAAGCGATCGAGGAAACTCTCGATGCGCACCGCGCGGGTGCCGACGCGCACGTTCTCGCCATCGCCGGCGATCGACTGGACCACGGTGTCCGTCGGGTTGAGGTCGCTCCGGCGTTGATCGATGGCGGCAAGCCGCACCGTCTCTCCGAGTTCGACGCTCCCGGCATCTGGCGGACGGTCGCCGGTGATGGCCCGAATGAGCGTGGTCTTGCCGGAGCCGTTGGGGCCAACGATGCCGAGTCGCGTGTCGTTGCCGATGTCGAGGTCGAGCGACTCGAGCAGTGTGCGATCGCCGAAGCGCAGCGTCACCCCGCGCATTCGGATGACGCGCGTCCCGAGTCGCGGGCCGGGTGGGATACGAAACGCGAGCTCGTCCGACGCTTCGTCGGGCGCGGCGTCGACGAGGGCGTGGTAGCGACCGATGCGGGCCTTCGCCTTGGTGCTGCGAGCCGGCGGGCCGCGGCTCATCCAGTCGCTCTCGCGACGCAGCTGGCTTTGACGCGAAGTCTCGGCTCGCTGGTCTGCGATCTCTCGCGCCGCCTTGCCGTGTAGGTAGCCGGCGTAGCCGCCGTCGTAGACGAAGAGCGCACCGTGCTCGACCTCGACCACCCGATGGATGACGCGATCCAGGAAGTAGCGATCGTGAGTCACCATTGCGAGCGGCGTGCGCATCTCGACGAGAAGCTCCTCGAGCCACTCGATCACGAAAGCGTCTAGGTGGTTGGTCGGCTCGTCGAGCAGGAGCAGGTCCGGCTTTCCGAGGAGCAGTCGCGCCAGCGCGACGCGACGCTGCTCACCCCCGGAGAGCGTCGCGGCGTCCGCGTCGGGATCGGGCAGGCCGACGCGAGTGATCAACTCCTCGACGCGATGCTCGACGTCGGCGCCACCGAGGCGATCGAGCTCGATCTCCTGGCGTGCGAGGTCGGCCAGCGCGCGCTCCGTCTGCGTCGGTGTGACGGCGGGATCAGCGAGAGCTGCGTGGAGCTTCGTGATCCGCGAGAGGACGGCATCGCGGCCCTCGAGACCCTCGCGGACGGCGTCGCGGACGCGTCCGGAGTGCACCGGCACCTCCTGGGGCAGGTGTCCGATGCGCAACCCGCTGTCGACGGTGCGACGACCCTCGTCGGGAGTCTCGGTGCCGGCAAGGAGCCGCAGGAGCGTGGACTTGCCGCAGCCGTTCGCACCGACGATGCCGATGCGCGTGTCGGCTTCGATGACGAGCGACACGCCGCGCAGCAGCGCGGTCTCGCCGTAGCTCTTGTGGACGTCGTCGAGGGTCAGCAGCGCCATGGGCGGCCGAGGCGATCACGATGGGTGGCAGGCCGCAACTCTCGCGGCAGGGGGTGTGACGGACCGACGGGCGGGAGGGCGCTGGCCGACGCGCGTCGGCGATCTGCATGATGCGCACGACCGATGGCCGTGCGTATGACGAGGGTCGTTCGGTGAGCGCCGGTGGACCCACATCGCGCGAGCCACGTCAGCGGGCGGGGCGGATCAGGAGATCCGCCCGTACGGCGCCGTTGCCACAGCGGGACCGTTGGATTGGAGGAGGCGACTCCGATCCGAATCCCCGGCCCGGGGCGCGGCGGTTGCGCGTCAGCGCAGGCGCCGTGACGCGGGGAATGTGTGCGCGGAGGTCCTCGACCGGCGCCGGTTGCTCTCGCAAGAGACCTCACGAGACCGAGCACACATCAGACAACAACGGAGGCGTGGCGATTGCCAGATGTCCCGATCGACGTCACCAACCAGCGGCTAGCAATCGACGTGACCCCTCGCCGTGACGCGGGAGATGAGGCCACGCAAGGCTGCGACCGAGGGGGTGGCTCTCGCGAGACCGTCGACGCAGCCGCGGAGCCGACCAGAAACACGGGAGGCGCGGCGATTGCCGCATGCCCCGACGCGCGCCTCCAACCAACCGCCAGCAATCGACGTGACCCCCCGCGGGGCGGATCAGGAGATCCGCCCGTACGTCGAGATCTACTGGGCCGATCGCGTCGTAGGGGTGGGTCTCCTGACCCACCCCCACGACGACGGATCGCGCAGCCGACCTCGCTGGGGCTGTGCGGCGCGACGAGCCCCGCCGGGGCGACGCGGCGGTTCCGGTCCTAGAACCAGTTGTAGTTGAAACTCACGCTGATGCGTTCGCCGGCCACGCGATGCGCGCGGACCTCGTGACGCAGCCAGCTCTCGAACAGGATCACGCTGCCCGCCTCGGCCGGATACTCGACCGACGTGCGATTGCGGTCGCGCACCTCGGGCTTTCGCGGTGGGGCGGCCATGAAACTGGCCAGGCGCGGGTCCTCGAAGCGGATGCTCGAGCTGCCCCGCGGCGTCTTCACGTAGTAGGTCCCGCTGATCGTCGACGTCGGATGCAGGTGCAACGGATGCGCACAGTGGCGCGGCATCACGTTCACCCAGCAATCGGTCATCGCGAGCGAGCGGTCTTCGAGATCGAACTCGAGGGACCGCGCGAACGCGCGAACGTGACGCGCGAGTCGCCGGTCGAGCTCCGCGAACGTGGGCGACATCCGGTGCAACTGGCACATCGAGCCGTACGACGTGAACCCGGCCGGGTAGTGCTCCTTGCACCACTCCTGGCCGTCGATGTCGACCTCGGCGATCTGCTTGCACTCGGTGAGCAGCTCGCGATGGAACGACTTCGCGCCGTCCTTCTCGAGCGGCGCGTCGTAGATCAGCGTCGGGAACCAGGGGCGGACAGGCATCTCTGGAGCCTAGCAGCCTGTCGCGCCAATCTGCGCGGCCCGTCGAGGCCGATACCCCGACAGACTGCTGGCCCACCTAGTCAGTCCAGCGGCAGAAACCAGTGGATGTAGCCGCACTGCGAGCAGATGAAGCACGACGCCGTCGGGTTGGTCCATTCGAGGCTGAAGAACGACGCGACCGCGGTGTTGAGCTGCGCGTCGCGGGTCCAGAACTCGGTGCCCTTGCAGATCTCGCAATGCAGCGTCACATCACCCAGTTGAACGGGCTCAGGGCGCTCTCTGCTGAACAGTCCCATGCGCGTTCCCTCCTGTGTCGTTGTCCTGTCGAACCGTCGGCCCGACCGACGGTTGCGCGTCGTGGGCGTCAGAGCTCAGGCGCGATCGCCTGCGCCGCCTCTTCCGAGGACATCACCGGAAGCACCTCGAAGTCCACGAGGTCGCTCCAACGCGCGATCCACTCATCGAGCAGAGCGCGCTCGGCACACTCCATCACTTGGAAGCAGCGCGTCAGATCGGTCGTCACCCACGAGGTCACGTACCGCAACCCATCAGGAGCTAGCCCGACCTTCTCCCCACGTCGCCCCGCCTGACACGTCGCGGGGACCACGATCTCTGCGTTGACACAGCTCGTTGGGGGGATCAGCCCCTGACCACGCAGCGTCCGCCTTGATCTCGCCGCCCCCGCTCGGTCAGGACGCTCTCTCGTTGGTCCAACTCCAGGTTTCACGTCGTACGTCGTTCGTAGTTCCTGAGTTCCGGCCGCAGGCCGCGTCGACGTGGTGAGAAGGCCGGGCCAGGCGCCCCTGATCGCGGAACCGGCGATACACCGGGACGGCGTCACCGCCCCGGAACGTCTCGATCACGAGGAACCGCATGCTGCACTCCTCTGCGATGCGCGATCGCCGTGGCGATCAGCCGAGGTAGGGGTAGCGCCAGTCCGTCGCGGGGACCGTCGTCTCCTTGATGGTGCGATAGCTCACCCAACGCTGCAGGTTCAGCGGGCTGCCGGCCTTGTCGTTCGTGCCGGAGGCGCGCGCGCCTCCGAAGGGCTGCTGACCGACGACTGCCCCGGTGGGCTTGTCATTGACGTAGAAGTTGCCGGCGGCGAAGCGCAGGCGATCGGTCGCCTCGGCAATCGCGCGGCGGTCGTCCGCGAACACGGCGCCCGTCAGCGCGTACGGGCTGGTCGAGTCGACGAGGTCCAGCGCCTCGGACCACTTCGCGTCGTCGTAGACGAACGCCGTGCAGATGGGCCCGAAGATCTCCTCTTCCATCAGCTTGTGACGCGGGTCGGCGACCTCGACGAACGTGGCGTCAATGAACCAACCCCTCGAGTCGTCCGAGCCACCGCCGGCGACGACGTTGCCGGACTCGTTCGCGATCGCCAGATACTCCTGATGGCCGCGGAACGCCGGCTCGTCGATGACGGCGCCGAGGAACACCGAGAGGTCACGGACGTCACCCATCTTCATCTCGCCGAGCCCCGCCGCGACCCTGTCGCGCAGCTCCGGCCAGAGGCTCTTCGGGCAGTACAGGCGGCTGAGCGCCGAGCACTTCTGGCCCTGGTACTCGTAGGCGCCGCGCAGTACGGCCGTTGCGAGCCCGGCGACATCCGCGGACGAGTGCGCGATCAGGAAGTCCTTGCCGCCCGTCTCGCCAACGATGCGCGGGTACTGCGTGTAGTGCGAGAGGTTGTTGCCGATCGACGACCAGAGCCGCTGGAACGTGCCCGTCGAACCGGTGAAGTGCAGTCCGGCGAGCTCCTTGCGTGCGAGCACGGGGTTGCCGACGGTCGCGCCGCGACCGACCACCATGTTGATGACGCCCGGCGGCAGTCCGGCCGCCTCGAGCAGTTGCATGCCGTACCAGGCCGATAGCGCGCCCGTCGTGGCCGGCTTCCAGACGCCCGTGTTGCCGAAGATCGCGGGTGCGGTCGGCAGGTTGAGCGCGATCGAGGTGAAGTTGAACGGACCGATCGAGAACACGAAGCCGTCGAGCGGACGCGCCTCCATCCGGTTCCAGACGCCGGGCGGGCTGATCGGCGGCTGCTCCGCGTAGATCGACGTCTCGGCGTACCAGGTGTTGAAGCGCCAGAAGTCGATGATCTCGCACGCAGCGTCGATCTCGGCCTCGCGGCAGGTCTTGCTCTGACCGAGCATCGTGGCGACGTTCAGGCGGTCGCGCCACGGTCCGGCCAGGAGGTCGGCCGCGCGCAGGAACACCGCCGCGCGCTCTTCCCATGGCATGCGGTGCCAGTCGTGGCGGGCGGCCTCGGCGGCATCGACGGCCGCATTGACGTGCTCCTCGCCAGCCATGTGGACACGTGCGAGGACGTGGCTGTGGTCGCACGGCATCGTCAGTTCCCAGACGTTGCCCGAGAAGATGCGCTCTCCACCGATCACGCAGGGGATCTCGATGACCTCGGACGACTGACGGGCGATCTCCGCCTCCAGCGACGCGCGCTCGGGGCTGCCAGGGGCGTAGTCCTTGATGGGCTCGTTGAACGGTCGCGGGACGTGGAATCTGCCGAGGCTCATGGATCTCTCCTGGAGTGCGCACCGGAGCGTCCGGAGCGTCCGGACACCGATCTGGGCGGCGAGCCAGCGAGTCTACGCCGTGGGCGCTGGGGAGCGGAATCCGTCCGCCGCGCAGAGGTCCTTGGGGTCCGAGGGGGGATGCGCGAAGGTCGCGGCGTGAGTGACGAAGCGGCGCTGAGTGAGCGGTTGACGGCCGGGGGCGACGCCCTTGGGCTGAAGTTGAGCGAGGCTCAGGTCCGGTCGCTCCTCACGTACCTGGCCGCTGTGCTGGAACGGAACGAGCGCGTCAACGTGACCTCTGTCCGCGATCCGCTCGAGGCGGTGACCCGGCATCTGCTCGACAGCCTGTCGATCGTGCCGATCTGGCACGACCTCTACGGGCCGCGGCCTCCGAAGCGAGTCCTCGACCTCGGCACCGGCGGCGGGTTCCCCGGAGCGCCGTTGGCGATTGCGTGGCCGCGCTCTCGCGTGCTGATGATCGACGGCACCGGCAAGAAGGTCCGGATCGTCAACGAGTCGCTCGAGATCGCGGACGTCCCGAACGCCCAGGCACTGCAATGCCGCGGCGCGGACCTGCCGAAGGCGCGACCCAATAGCCGTCGCGGGTTCGAACTGTGCGTCGCGCGAGCGGTTGGCCGCGCGGGGCCGCTCCTCGCCGAACTCGCGCCCCTCGTGGCGCACGGCGGCCGCATCCTGCTGATGAAGGGCCCGAACCCTCCGTCCGACGAGCTCAAAGAGGCGGCGCGGGAGATCCGGCGGCGTCATCTCGTTGCGGAGCCGTCGCGAGAGACCGGCGTGCCGGGCGGAGAGCGAGGCCAAGCTCTGATCTGGCGGCGCCGATGAGACGCGCGCCGCGCGCGTCGCGTGCGTCCAGCTGGATGGCTGTCGCCGCGTTCGCCGTGGCGCTCGCGAGCTGTGGCGACGAGGCGGCACCGAGCGCGCCGTCGGCGCCCGCGGAGCCACCCGCCGTCCCGTCGGTCGAGATCCCTGACGCGACGACGGTTCGGCTGATCGATGCCGGGTCCGAGCCGCGTGAGGAACTGCGCTTCTCGGCCCCCGTCGCCGAGCGACAGACGATCTCGCTGCGCCAGCGGACGTCGCTCGAGGTGCTGGTCGACGGCCAACCCGTTCCGAAGCGGCCGGACATCGGCTGGCTCGTGATGAGCCTCCAGGCAGAACGCCAAGACAGCACGAGCACCGACGCGGATGCCAACACGGCTGCCAACACCGTGCGCTACACGATCACGCTGGTCGGCGCCGACGTCGAGGGCGGGTCGATCGACGAGACCGCGCAGCAGACGATCCGCGAGCGACTGCGTATGGGGCTGGGCTTGCGGGGTGACGTCGAGCGCGACGCGCTCGGCAACGGACGCACGCTCGCGGTCTCGCCGCCGCCCGGCATCGACTCGGCGCCACCTGGAGTGATGGCCGGCGTGCAACTGCTGGTGGATGCCGTGGGCGTACCGCTGCCGACCGAGGCGGTCGGGATCGGGGCGCGCTGGGAGGTCGTCTCCGCCGAGGACAACCAGGGTGCGCGCGCGCGCTTGACGCGGACGTTCGAACTGCTAGCGCGGGACGGCGCCCAGCTCTCGCTCGCGGTGACGATCGAGAAGCAGGGCGCGCCTGGAACGATGCGTCCGCCCGGCCTGCCGCCGGGCGCCGAGTTCGAGGTGCGCCAGCTCGCGGCCCGCGGCTCCGGAACCGTGCAGGTCTCGCTGGACGCGCTGCTGCCCTCGGGCGCCTCGATCGTGACCGAGGACCACGCGACGTTCGACCTGGTCGATGGGCAACGGCGATCTCGAATGCGCCGCACGTCGAAGGTCGAACTCTCGATCGAGTAGCGAGCGACGCGCGATCCGGTCGACGAGTCAGCAGGCCGGCCAGCCTAGCGATCTGATCCGGCGCAACCCCGCCCACGTACCCCCGCCCCCTTCGGGGGACGGTTGGGAGGGGCCAGAGGTTACATCTGGAACTGAGACGGCACCTCGGATGGCCCCCCTGACACGACGCCTGATGGCACCTCAGACGGCGTCCCTGATGGCACGTCTAACTTGACGTCGGATGGGACCTCGGACGGGAATTCCTCATGGGAGCTCCTGGTGGGAGCTCCTGGTGGGACCTGCGCCGAGACCTGCGGCGGAGCGAGTGACGGAGCCGATGACGGGACGTGCGGCGGAAGCAGTGTCGCGGACCGTTCACGGAGACCTCGATCGGGGAGGCTTGACGGCGTCCTCCGGATCTGCCCCGAAGGACGCGCCCGGCGCTGCGTCCGGCCGACTCTGGATCGAGCCCGCTTGCGCCCGCTCGCTACTTCGAGTCGGCGTAGGATGTGCTGGCCCGCGCTGACTGCGCCCACTGCCGCAGTCCGCCGACACCGATCAGCTCCACCGCGTCGATCTCGTTCCATCCGTCGGCGCGGTCGGTGTCGAGCTCGAGGCGCACCGTGTGCGTCGTGAAGTCGACGGACTCGATTCGGGGCGCGAACCACCGTGGTGCGGCCTCGGCTCCGGCTTCGCCCTCCCAGAGCGTCCTCCACTCGGTGCCGTCGCGAACGGCGATCCGGGCGACGGCGCCTGGGGCGAGCGTCTCGCGGATGCGGATCTGAGACGGAGTGACGGCCTGCGCGTACGTCAGCTCGATCCAGACGCGACCCATCTGCGGCGACTTGCTCGCCCACGCCGTCCCCAGATCGCCGCCGATCGGCGTGTCCGGTTCACCGGTCATCTGCACCGGGCTCCAACTGCGGTCCTTCAACTGCGCGATCGTGCCGATCAGGTCGTTCGCCGCGCCGCGATAGCGCTCGTCGTTGACCATCCTCGTCAGCAACGGGAGATACGACTTGTGGCGCACGCCGCGCGTCAGCGAGTGAGCCCGCTGGCGGTCGCTCGGGTCCGTACTCGCGGCCCACTGGTCGACGTAGGGAAGCATGTCGTCGGGGGCGCCGTGGACCATCACTGAGCGCGCCGTGTCACGCTCCGCAGCGTCCGCCGAGTCGTCGAACGCGAGCGCACGGACGGAGTCGGGCACTCCGTGTCCGGAGATGGCCGCGGCGGTCGCTGACCACAGCGCCTTCGCCCGCACTCCAGCCTCGGCATCCGGCGACCGGAGCACCGCGTCGACCACGGTAAACGTCGCTGCTGGCGCCACCGCGGCCACCGTCTCGACAGCGCACCCGCGAACTGCCAACGACATCTCCGGATCGCGCACGATCTCGAGCAACTTCGCCGCTGCGACGTCGCCGCCCTGCTCGAGCGCCTCCGCGAGGTCGGCGCGTAGCTCGGAGTTACCGGAGAGCAACTCCAGCAACTTCGCCTGGGGGGCGACGAATTCAGCCTGCGAAATGAAGAACCCGCCGCTCGTCCTCGGCACGCCAGTCTGCTGCTGATCCGCGTTCCTCGACCACCACTCCGCGTTCTGCTCGGGCGTGGACTGCCCTTCGCCGTCGGGCTGCCCCCGCGGCGGAGCGACGACTCGCGGCCGCTCCCGTCGAGCACGCAGGTCGGCGTTGTCGCGCTCGAGGCGGGCGACGCGCTCCTTCATGGCCGCGACTCGCTCATCGGCCGTCTCATCGACGGCGTCAGAACCGGGCACCGCGATCGGCCCGTCGACCGACAGGACCATCGTCGTTGCCACGCCGGTGACCAGCGCGGAGAGGAGAGCCGCCACGATCACCACCGCCCAGCCGGGACGCTGCATGCAGGAGAGGATACGGGACCCGCGCTCCACGCGACGCGGGCGCCCCGTACGATCGTGCGATGCGCGCTCGCGTGATCGCCCTGTTCGTCGTCGTCACCGCGGGCGTGACCGTCGTGGCGCTTTGGAGCGGGGATGCCGATCTGGCGACGTCTGCCGGCCGCGCGGGCGCGGCGCCCGATCCGAACGGACCAGCCAGCGACGAGCGCGCACCGTCGCGGCATCGACTCGATCCCGCTGCGGAGCCCGCGCCGCGTCGGTCCGGTGACCCGAACGATCCCGCGCAGCGCGAAGCCTGGATGCGCGCGTGGTTCGAGATCCTGGTCGATCCGGACTCGGACTACTTCCGCGCGAAGGAGGCGGTCGCGGGACTTCGGAAGTTCGGGACCGACGCGCTGCCCTATCTCGCGCGGGCGCTGGATCAGCGCGACACGCGTGGCATGGCGCTGCTGGCGATCGCGGAGTACGGCCCCGACGCGTCGTCGGTGGCGGATCACCTCGCCGTCTGCCTAGAGGATCCCACGTGGCGCGACATAGCCGCGTCGACGCTGGTATCGATTGGCAGCGCCGGTGTACCCGTGTTGCTACGCGGTCTGGAGGACCAGTCGCCGGCGCTGCGAGCGGCGGCGCTCCATGCGCTCCAGCGAGTCGACGATCCACCCGCCGGTGCGGTGTCCACGCTCGTGTCCGTGCTGGACGATCCCGTGACGGACCTCCGCATCGACGTCTTCCGAGTCCTGGGTAGGTGGCATACAGAGCCGGAGGTGTGCGTGCCGCTGCTGACGGCAGCGCTGACGGACGTCGACTCCAACGTCGTGCTTGTTGCGGCGCAGAGCCTGTCACGCTACGAAGGTCGCGGCGCAGCGGCGATCGACGCTGCCACCCGCCTGCTGCGGTCGTCCGACCAGGACGTGCAGCGAAGCGCCGTGAACGCGCTCGGGTCGATGGGCGAACCCGCTCGCGCGGCTGTGCCGGAACTGTTGCACCTGGTACGCACGGATCCGAAGGCGTGGGGGGCGCGCGTCGCAGGATCGGTCTTCAGCATGTCGGGGGAGGAATTCGCGGCGGCCCTCCGAAACGGATCCGCCGACACCCGACTCGCGTTCGTGAAGTTGATCGTCCGGATGCGCCCTCCAGCCGAGGAACTGGACCTGCGCATTCGGGAGGTGATCGGGACACTGCTCACCGACGAAAATGAGCCTGTGCGCCTCGCCTCACTGGATGCTGTCCGCATCGGCGCGGTAGCAGAGGAGTCGGCGATCTCGCTGGTCATCGCCGCGACCGATAGCGACGACCTCGCCGTTCGCGCTCGCGCGGTGCAGGTTCTCGGGAACATCGGTCGCGGCAGGGCCGACGTCGTCGACGCGCTGATCCGGTGCGCGGAGGGAGCCGACGGAGGCAGCGCGTCGTCCGCGATCAAGTCGCTCGGCTCCCACGGCGCCGCCGCGGCACCGGCCGTTGCGCTGCTCATGCGCGAGATCGAGCCGGGCGGGCCGCGTGCGCTGGACTCGCTCGACACGCTCCGGTCCATCGGTCCCGCGGCGCACGACGCGGTGTCTGCGATCGCGCCTCTGCTCGACTCGGTCGACGCCCGCGTTCCGCTCCACGCGGCGCTGGCGCTAGTGCATGTCGCGCCACCGGCTCCGGAGGCCCACGACGTGCTCGCGGAGTTCTCTCGGCACGAGGGCGATGACGTCCGGTGGACGCTCTACCGTGGACTGCTGGGAGCCACCTCGCATCGCGAGATTGTTCTCGTGGGACTAGAGGACCGCATCGGTCGCGTCCGTGTGGCGTCGATCCACGCGCTCGTCCGCATGCCGGATCCGGGGACGCTCGCGGACGAGCTCGCCCGCATGCTGTCCGACGAGCACGTGCAGGTTCAGATGGCGGCTGCCCATGCCTTGGGCAAGATGGGCTCCGCCGCGGCCTCGGCGATCCCGCTCCTTGAGGAAGCGACGAAGGACAAGTCCCGGCTCGTCTGTGTGACGGCGACCGAGGCTCTCCTGCGGATCCGTGCCGACTGACGCGCCATCGCCGCGGGCGCCGCCCGGGCGTACGATCGGGGCGTGCGCGTCTTCGTCCTCCTCGCCGTCGTTCTGCTCCTCGCCGGGGCTGCCGCGTACCTGGCGCTGAGCGAGCCGGTCGAGTTTGCCGCGTCGGCGCCGCGCGTCGCGAACGCCGTCGCCGTGGACCCAGCGGAGATCGAAGAGGTCGACGCCGGTACCGGCGGACCCAGTCGCCACCGCCTGGACCCCGCCGCCGAGTCGACGGGCTCCGGAGATCCGCAGGACCCGGCGCAGCGCGCCAAGTGGATGAGCGAGTGGTACGCGATCATCGTGAACCCCGAAGCGCACTGGCGAGATCGGCAGGACGCCGTGTCAGGGCTGGCCCGGTTCCGGGCGGAATCGCTGCCGTGGTTCGTCAAGGCTCTTGAACACGAGCATGCTCGCGGACTGACGCTCATGGCTCTCGCGGAACTCGGCGAGGACGCGGCGATCGTCGCGCCGAAGCTGATCTCCTGGTTGCGCGACGAGGACTGGGGCGACACGGCGGCGCACGCGCTCTCGAAGTTGGGGCCGGCGGGCGAGGCGGTCCTGATCGAGGGTCTCGACGACCCGAACGACGACATTCGCGAGTCGATCGTCTACGCCCTGCGCGTCTTGGAGGAGCCCTCGCGCGACGCCGTGAACGCCGTGCTCGGCGCATTCGGCGACGCATCCAAGGACGTTCGTCTCGCCGCGCTCCGCACGGTCGGAACTTGGGGTGTCGAAGCGGAGGTCGTCGTGCCCGCGCTGATCGCGGCGCTGACTGATCCCGATGACGAGATCGTCTGGCGCGCGGTCACGAGCATCGGCGAGTTCGGGAGCGACGGTGTCGTGGCGGTGGAGTCTCTGACGGCACTCCTGCGCTCGCTCGACGACGACGTGCGCGACGCAGTCGTCTCGACGCTCGGCCAGATCGGGCCGCCGGCGGCGAGCGCCGCGCCGTCGCTGGTCACGCTCGTGGACCAGGACAACAAGCGATGGAGCAAGCGAGTGGCCCCCGCGCTTCACGGGATCTCCCCAGCGGCGTTTGTCGCGACGCTCGACCACGAGTCCTCCAGGGTGCGGCTGGGGCTCATCAACTGGCTGTCGCAGGACGCCCCTGTGGACGTCGTGCGGACTGGTGCCGTGATCGACGGGGTCGTTGGACGCCTCGGCGACGAGGACGACATGATGCGCGCGCGCGCCGTGCGAGCCCTCGGTCGTGGCGGGGAACTCGCCACTCCTCACGTTCCGAAGCTCATCGACGCGCTGGAAGACACCGGGACGACCGTCCGCTGGCAAGCGATCTACGCGCTCGGCCGCGTGGGGCTCGGCCGCGAGGATGTGGTCGTCGCGCTCATCGCGGTGATGGACGAGGCGCGCGGGAGCGACCTCATGACCGCCATCCAGTCCTTGCGCCGGCACGGCGATGCCGCCGCGCCGGCTGTCCCGCGCCTCACGCGCGAGATCGACGCCGCCACGCCGCACACCGCCGACGCGCTGCGAACGCTCGGGCGCATGGGCCCAGCCGCGCGCGACGCGCTTCCGTCGATCCGCAGCATGCTGCTGAGCGACGACGACGGGCGCCGCCTCGAGGCCGCGATCGCCTTGGCGCACGTCTCCCCGCCCGCGCAGGAGGCCGCCGAGGTCCTCGAGTCGTTTCGCGTGCACGACGACGCGGCGCTGCGCCTCCGATTGGTGATCGGACTCGCCGGCGCTCCCGCCCAGCGCTCGATCCTCGTCAACCGGCTGAACGACCGGAACACCGACGTGCGCCTCGCGGCGATCGCGTCCCTGATCTCGATCCGCGCACCGGAGAAACTCGTGGGCGAACTGATCCCGCTCTTGAAGGACCCTCAGGAGTCGGTTCGTGCCGCGGCGGCTCGTGGCCTCGGTCTTCAGGGCGAGGCGGCGAAGGCGGCCCTCCCGGCGCTCGAGGCGGCTCAGGAGGATCGGGTCAAGCTCGTGCGTGTCGCCGTGGGGAAGGCCCTGGCCCGCATCGCGGGGAAGTAGATCGCCGCGGAACCCCGCCAGCCTCGCCCGCATCCCAGGAGAGTGCTTCCCAGGAAACCGCGAAGGATCGCTCCTCCCGGCTGACACAGGGTGGCAGGAACCCGGACGGATCGGGATCTCGCGCAAGAGGGAACGCCCGGGGAACCGGGTCGAGGAACCAACCCAGTCGAGGAAGCAACCCAGTGCAGCCGATCTTCGACGAACGCTGGCGACAACGGGCGCTCCGTGGCGACGCGGACGCCGTTCGGCTCATGGCCGACGCCGCCCTCGGGCCGCTCTACTCGTTCTGCCTGTATCGCGTCGGACGCGATCGGCATGCGTGTGAGGAGGTCGTGCAGGAGACGCTCCTGCGGGCCATCCGCGACCTCGAGAAGTACGACCCCGCGCGCAGTGACGGCCAGCTCTTCGGCTGGTTGACCGGCCTCGCCCGCAACGAGATCCGCAAGGTGCGGACCCATGCGGCGCGAGGTCTCTCGCTGGATGCGCTCTGGGAGCGGATGGACGACGAACTGCTCTCCGTCTATCGCAAACTCGACCAGGGCCCGCTCTCGGACGCCGTCCTCGAGCGTGAGGAGACGCGCACCATGGTCAACGCGGCCATGTCGCAGCTCCCGCCGCACTACAGGGAAGCACTCGAGGCGAAGTACGTCCTCGGGCAGAGCGTGCGCGAGATCGCGCGTGCTCTCGACGCGACCGAGAAGAGCGTCGAGTCACTGCTCACCCGCGCCCGCTCCGCATTCCGCGCCACCTTCGAGACCCTGGCCAAGAACCTCCGGTTCGACGCCGCCTGACTGCCGCCGAGAGGCCACCATGAGCAATCCCAACACACACGACGAGCCCACCGCCGACCGCAACCTCGAGCAGCTGCTCGCGCACGGCTATCGGCCCGAGACCCCGGAACCGGACTTCGCCCGTCGCGTGGAGGCGAGTCTGCTCGCCGCCGCCGCCGAGCGTCGTTCCGCGATGAGCGATGGGTCGGGAGACCTCCCGATCCGCCGCCTGCCGGTGATGCGGCGCCTCGGGGGCCTGGCCGTCGCGGCCACGCTGCTCGTCGGTGCGCTGGCGCTTGGGCGCCTCGTCGACAACGCTCCGGTCCGGCGCGCGAACGGCAAGGTCGAGACGCCGCAGGACATCGCCAACGCCATCCTCAACGCGACTCCGGTCGGCGACGGCATGACCGCGCGACCGCGCGGCGAGGCCCCGGCGGCAGAGCGCGTCGCGGTCGGCGACGTGATCGAGACCGGCGCCACCGAGCGCCGCCGTGTGGCGCTGCCCGACGGATCGATCCTCTACGTCAACGCCGGCACCGAAGTCACGGTGCGCTCGCCGCGCGAGGTGCGCGTCGCGAGCGGTGAGGTCTACGTCGAGGTCGAGCCCGACCCGAAGCGCACGTTCCGTGTGATCACGCCGGATCGTGAATACCGCGCCCTCGGGACGCGCTTCGCCGTTGCGGTGGGGGGCACGTCGCCCGGCCTGCTCGTGACCCACGGCAAGGTCGAGGTCTCCGGCTACCCGTCGCTCGTGCATACCGGCCAGCGGCTGCTCGAAGGTGACGAGGCCCGCGCCGAGTCCGCGCCGCGGGCCTCGCATCTCCTCGACTGGACGCGCGACCTCGTCGCCGCGGCCGAGTCGCCGCTCGTGCCGGGCAGCGACTTCGACGGCGGTGCGTTGATCGCCATCGACCCCTTCGGCCAGGAGGCGCGTCTCTCACTGCGCAAGGTGCACGTCGACGTGCACATCGAGGACGGCTTCGCCCGCACGACGATCGACCAGACGTACTTCAACCACGCCACGTGGCGCATGGAGGGCACGTTCTACTTCCCGCTGCCCGCCGACGCTTCGCTGTCGCGGCTCGCGATGTACGTAGGCGAGATCCGCATGGAAGGCGGTATGACGGAGCGCGATCGCGCCCGCGATGTCTTCGAGCAGATCGTCACCCGCAAGAAGGATCCCGCGCTGCTCGAGTGGGTCGATGGGTCAACGTTCAAGATGCGCGTGTTCCCGCTCGAGCCGCGCGAGGAGAAGCGCATCGTGATCTCGTACGTGCAGCGTCTGGAGACGCTCTACGGCGAGACCCGCTACCGCTTCCCGTCCGGCCACACGCTCGGCCTGACGCGCGACTGGTCGTTCAAGGCGCACGTCGCTGGCGGTGCGAACGCAGCGTGGTCGTGCCCGTCGCACGAGCTCTCGGCGAACGTCGCGGACGGTGCGCTCGATCTCTCTGCGAGACGGCGCGGCGACACGCTGGGCGACGACGTCGTGCTGCGACTTCGTGGAGCACCGACCGCCGACGGCGACGCACAGTTCCGCAGCGCCGTCCACGAGGGCCAGCGCTACCTGATGCTGCGTACACGTCCCGAGCTGCCGACGACCGGCGAACGTGCACGGCGGGACTGGGTGTTCCTCTTCGAGTCTGCCGGCAATCGCACGCCCATCGTGGCGCGTGTCCAAGCCGACGTCGTTCGCACGATGCTCGCGCATGCCGAGGCGGGTGACACGTTCACTGTCGTGACGGCCGGCACGCGCACGCGCGCTCTGTCGGACAACCTGATCGACGTCACGCCCGCGAACGTGGAAGCCGCGCTCGACTTCCTGGAGCGCTCGCACCTGATCGGAGCGCTTGATCTCGCCCGTGGTCTCAGACATGTGCGCCGTCTCACAGCCCGCGCGGAGAACCCGTACGTCGTGCACGTCGGGAGTGGGGTGTCGACGCTCGGCGAACGCGATCCGGGCGAGCTCGCGAAGATGTTCGACGAGGACGCGACGTACGTCGGCGTGGCCGTCGGGCGTCAGTGGTCGCGCACGTTCATGAAGGCGGCTGCGGCTCGCACGGGTGGCTTCTTCACGCAGATCAACCCGGACGAGCCCGTGACCTGGCGAACGTTCGATCTCGTGTCGACGCTCGGCACGCCGCGCTTGCTGGACGTGCGCGTCGTCGACGACGCCGAGCAGGCGACGTTCCTCTCGTTCTCCGACGCCGTTGCGCACGGCGAGGAGATCGCGGCGGTCACGCGCGTGGCCGATGGCGCGGAGTTGCCCGACTCGGTGACGGTGGCGGGGACGCTCGATGGCGAGTCCTGGAGCCGCACGTATCGCGTCGAAGATGTTGAGGACGGCGCCGGCTACCTGCCGCGTCAGTGGGCGCGCCTCGAGATCGATCGACTCGTCACGGCCGATGCCGCGGGGAACCGCGATGCGATCGTCACGCTGAGCAAGGACTCGTACGTGATGTCGCCGTTCACGTCGCTGCTCGTTCTCGAAAACGAAGCGATGTACGAGCAGTTCAAGGTCGACCGTGGGCGGAAGGACCACTGGGCGCTCTATCCGGCGCCCGATCGCATCCCGGTCGTGAAGGAGCCGCTCGAGGGACATGCACCGCAGGCGCCGGATGGCAAGCCGGCGGAGATCGACGACGTGCTGCGGACGATCGTCGTGCGCCTCCCGGTCCAGCTGACGTACTCCGGCAACACGCAGTGGCAGTGGGCGTACCAGCATCAGGGTCAGTCCCTGTCGGTTTGGGATGCGCTGAACACGCCGGTGCGGACGCCGTGGGGGCTGGCCTCGTACGGCTGGAGCACGGAGACGTACTCGGATCGTTCGCCCCCCAGCGGGTCCGCGTCCGCGAGCGAGCGGCTGAACGCCGTCGAGGCGTTCAAGGAGTCGCGCGGGAGTAGCCGCTGGGGCGACTGGGGGGGCGGTTGGCGTCAGCCAGTAGCCGATGGCTCGTTCCGACTCCGGTTCGACGTGGACGGTCGACGGTTCCAGGGCGGCCGTCTCCGCAACGGTCCGTTCGGGATCCCGGTGTCCGGGCCGATGGGCGGCGGGAACTTCGCGTGGCGGTTCGGTGCGCCGATCTCGTTCGCCCGGCCCTCTGACGCGTCGGGATCCATGTGGCCCGGCGACGACGGATCGGGAGGGGGACTCGCCGGACGCTTCTCCAACTTCCTGGCCTCGGGTCCGTACGTGATGAGCGGCAGCGGTGGCGGTGGTGGCGCCCGACTCGCAGGGGCGAATCTCTGGCTGCGCAGTTACAGGTACGGCAGCGGTGGAGGCGCCGGCGGCGGTCACGGCACGGCGGGGATCGCCGGCGGTCACGCCATCGTCCGCACCCGGCTCGCCGAGCCGCTCGTCAGTAGCTACCTGAGCGCGCCCGGTGGCTGGTTCGGCAACTCTGACGTGGGAGGGCAGTTCCTGCTGCCCGCAGGCAGCGAAGAGGACAGCGACAGCCCGCGCTTCGGGTACGGGTACTCGCTCCTCGGTGGCTTCGGCAGTCTCTCCGCCGACCAGGACATGGAGGGCCTCGGCTACATCGGCGGGTTCGTCCAGAACCTCCACTGGGGCCAGCAGCCGCCGGGGCTCATGTACCAGCGCCCGTACATGAGCAACTCGCTGCAGTACTACGGCGACCTCACGCAGTTCGCGCCGGGGCTGCAAACCACGGGAGCCGACATCGAGCGTGTGATCGCCGACGAGGCCGATGGCGTCCTCCCCGAGCGCGGTGAGGTCCACGACGCCGCGCGCCGGCTGATCGAACGCTCGCGTCGCACGGGCTGGGTGCGTGTCAGCGTCCCGGATCGTCGTTGGCGTCCGCGCTACGAGGCGCTGGTCGACGGCTCCGGCCGGCTGCGCATCGATCGCCGTCTGCCCTGCGGTCTGCGCGAGCTCGTCGTGGCCGACGGGTCGACGCTGCGGCATCTCTACGCCGAGATCGGCCTCGGCGCCGTGCGGCCGATGTCGCATCACTACGAAGGACTGGCCGCGGCGTTCGCGCCGTGGATCGTGCCGGAGGCCGATGTGCTCGCGCTTGGCGCGAACGTCAACATCGTCGATGAACGCACGGTCGAGATCGTGCCCGTCGACGATGACTCCCTCCGCATCCATCTCGTCTTTGGTGTCGATGGTCGGCTGACCGAGCGGCGCTTCGTCGACGGTGAGTCCGGCAAGACGCTGGGCACCGTCCGGATCGTGTTCGAGGACGATCAGGTGCACTTGGTGTTCGTCCGCGACGACGGCAAGGAGATCGAGGGCGCGTCGTACGCGGTGGCCGAGGCCGCCGAGCCGTCGCTCGCTCCCGACACGTCGGAACTCGTCGTGCTGCCGATGCCGTACCGCACGCCAGAGCACGTCCAGGCGAAGCACGGGCTTGGATCGAAGCCGAAGCAGGATCCGCGTTCGTGGACCGAGGGTGAGGCGCTCGAGTTCGTCGCCGCGAACTTCGGTCGCAACTACTGGGGCTATCTCCAGAACTGGGTGCGGCGCTACGCCACGACCGGTGACACGCGCCTCGGCTTCTACACGCTGATGCTCGCGAGCGGGCATCGCTGGAACCCGGAGGACGATCAGTCGTACGGCGGGTTCGAGAACGTCACGCTGAAGGTCGATCCGCGCCCCGATCATCCCGACTCGGCGCTCGCCCACTTCGTTGCCCGTCAGGCGACGCGACAGGCGTACGAGGACCTCTCGCTGCCGACGTCGGTTCAGGGCGACGGGTTCGTCACCGAGTTCTCCGAGTTCACGAACATGTGCGCCCGTTG
This sequence comes from Planctomycetota bacterium, assembly GCA_021776825.1. GTDB lineage: Bacteria > Planctomycetota > JAJSAM01 > JAJSAM01 > JAJVHW01 > JAJFFG01. Next base: position 132,583 of record JAJFFG010000067.1, on the reverse strand, counting down.
GACGAGCGGCCGCGCGCACAACAATCAGAAGAACCGGCTGACCGAGAAGGCGCGGCTGTTCGAGCGCGTCGAGACGATGCGCGATCCGAACATGGCCTGGGGCGCCATGTCCTTGCTGTGGACGTACGCCGGTCTGCAGGCCGACGAACAGCAGAAGGTCGCGACCCTGGTCGAGGCCTTCAACGACGTGCCCCAGTTCGCGTTCCACGCACGCTACGAGCACGCCACCGCGCTGCAGGCCACGGGGAAGGCGGAGGACCGTGCGGAGGCGACGCGGCTCTTCCGCGAGCTGCACACCGACGCAATCGCGGCGGGCGTGATGATCCCGATCGACGGCAACTTCGCCGCGGGATGGCGGTCGCACGAACGCGAGACGTTCGTGGCGTGGTGGAAGGAGGTCGCCGCGAACCTGATCGGTGCCGGCAACCGTCCCGCCGTCGTGCACATGGCGTTGCAGACCCACTGGATCGGTGACCCGGCGCTGGCCGAGGAGATCGTCGAACTCGCGCTGCGCGATCTACCGGACATGCACCGCGTTGCCGTAACGCTCGCCGCCGTCCAGTACTACTGGCACGCTGGCAGCATGACGCGGGCGCGGACCCTCGTGGACCGCCTGCTCGAGGACGATCGCTATGCAGAAGTGGCGTCAATCTGGACGTTGGCCTCGGCGCTGGCCGATCGCGAAGGTGCGACGGCGCGGGCCGTGCTCTGTCAGGAGCGAGCGCTCGACCTGCAGTTCGCGGAACTCCCCGACGTCGTCGACTTGAACCTCGTGCGGCAGCAGTACGGCTCCCTCCTCGCGCGCTTCCAGCAGCTGGCGACGGCGGTGGACGCGTTGGGTGCGAACGTCGATCAAGCGGTGATCGCGCGGGTCGTGCGCAGTGCGGATCGTTGGCGCGCGCTGGACCCGGACCCGTCCGCGGCGTGTCAGCTTGCGGCGTCGATCTTGTCGCGACTGGGTGACGACGACCTCGCGTGGGACTACCTGACCACGCCGCTCGGCGCGAAGCCGAACGAGGGTGCGCCGTGGCATGCGCTCGCGACGCAGCTCGTTGGCGAAGGGCGTCACGAGCTTGCCGACCGGGCGTACGCCACGGCCTTCGAGATCGAGCCGACGAACGCGCAGTTCCTCTGGGACCGCGCCCAGGCGTTGCGGAACCGAGGCGAGAAGCGCGCGGCGCGTGATGTGTACCGCGTGCTGGCGGAGGGCGAGTGGCAGCCCCGGTTCAGCGGGTTGAAGGCGAACGCGAAGCAGTACGCGGACTGAAACTGCGTGCGGCGACGACCGGCTAGAGACCCCGTACGGGCGGATCTCCTGATCCGCCCCGCCCGCTGGCGTGACCTGGTCGACGCGGGTGGCTGGCGCGCTGCGGACGCGTTCGCTGCGCGCGCGGCCATCGGTGGGCGGCGTCCAATGACTCGCGTCACGCCTCGCCGCCACACCCTCGACCGTTGGCCGTCCGTATCGCGCCCGTCGTTCGCAGTGCGCCAGCGAGCCCACGACGATCGCGCAGCCCCAGTCGGCGGGGCGGACCAGGGGGTCCGCCCCTACGGCGATTCTCGGGCAGGCGGAGCGCGTCGTGAGATCCGCAGGCTCGGCCCCATCGGCGGGTTGCGTTCCATGCCAGGTCCACGCAACTTCAACCGCTGGCCACCCCCAAGACCCCGTACGGGCGGATCTCCTGTTCCGCCCCGCTCGCTGGCGTTGCGCGGGCGGTTCGGGTTGATGGCGCACCGCGGACGACGCCGGCTTCTCGTACGGCTGTCGGTTGAGACCGTCGCCGCACCATCCACCGATGGCCGTCCGGATCGCGCGCGTCGTTCGCAGTGCGCCAGTGAACCCGCGACGATCGCGCGGCCCTAGTCGGCGGGGCGGATCAGGAGATCCGCCCGTACGACCGGTTCTTGATGTCACGCCCGATGCTCGGCGGCGATTCCCGACTCGTCCATGCGTGTCGCGCCTACCGCAGCAACGCCGGCCGGAACGCCACCAGCACCGGCGCCACCAACCCCAGAAACACCACCGGCGACAGCAGCGCCATCGGTGGATCGTGGATCGCATGCGTCGCAACTGCCCCGAACAGCACACACCCCAGCAGCGCCGCGCCATGGAACGAGACGGACGGCGAGAGCAACAGCGCCGCGCCCGCGAGCTGCAGCACGGCTGTCGTCACTCGGAACCAGTCCGGGTAGCCCCAGCGAGCGAAGTCCGAAGCCATGGCCTCGTCGCCGGCGAGGTTCTTGATCGCCACCAGCACGAAGAACGCCGCGAGCAGCAGACGCAACGACGTCAGCGCGATCGTCGCCGCGCGCGAGCCGCCCACGGAGGGCGCGTAGAGCAGGTCGTGGTTCATCGGGTTCCTCCGTTTCGGCCCGCCGCGCACTCCTCGGCGAACGGGCGCATCTGACGTGCTTGCTTCCGCAGCGCTCCATCCACGAGACGTGGCAGCACTCCGTTGACGCGGGCGAAGAGCTTCTCGGGGAAGCCGAGGTAGCGGTCCTTCGCGTTCTTCTCGATCGCTCCGACGATCTGCGTGGCGACCCACGGGGCGTCGTCGACCTTCATGCCGACGGCATCCGCCATGCGATCCGTCTCGGCGGCCATCGGCGTCCGCGTTGCGCGCGGAGCCACGTACGTGACGTCGACCCCCGTGCCATCGAGCTCGCGCCGGAGCGCTTCCGAGAACCCGCGCAGCGCGAACTTCGACGCCGAGTACGTCGCGAAGTACGGGAACCCGATCGAGCCGAAGATCGACCCGACGTTCACGATCCGGCCAGAACCCCGGTCGCGCATCGCGGGCAGCACCCGCTGGGTGAGCTGGATCGGCACGACGGTGTTCACGAGGAACGTCTTCTCGATGCGTTCCGGCGACACGGATTCGAACGGCGAGAAGCCACTCACTCCGGCACTGTTGACGAGCACGTCGACGCCGCCGACGAGCGTCTCGGCTCGTTCGACGAGTGCGTCGACCGCGCCGCTCTCGGTCAGGTCGAGGACGACGGTGTGTGCCTCGGCCCCCGAGCGTTGAGCCTCGCGGCAGGCCTCCGTGAGCCGCTCCTGATCGCGGCCGACGAGGACGAGTCGCGCACCTCGGCGCGCAGCCGCGAACGCGGTGGCGCGACCGATGCCGCTAGACGCGCCCGTGATCAGAATTCGAGTGCCCTTGAACTGCATCAGGCCACCTCCGCCGGCTGCTGGTTCGGGAGCAGAGCGCGGAAGATGTCGCCGTAGAGGCGCGCGAACACGCGACTCGCGTGCACGATCTCGGCCTGGTCCGCCGGGTCCTCGATGCGGTCCATCAACCGCACGAAGAACCCCACGTGATCGTGGTCGAGATCCCCGTGCGTCAGCAGATACGTGAAGGCCGCCTTCGGGAGTCCGAGACGCGCCTGCAGCGCGTTCGCCGCGGCGGTCGCGGCGCGGACGCTCGTGCCCTCGAGCACATGGACCATGCCGAAGAACGCAAGCGGGTTGCCGCGGTTGATCGCGTCGTACGCGTACGACACCATCAGCTCGCAGGGCAGCGCGGGTCGACCCGCGCGGACCGCCGCGGAGTCGCCGCCGCTTTCGGAGATGTCGTCGAGGATCCAGGCCTCGTGTCCGATCTCCTCCGCCACGTACTCGGCGAGTGCCGGCAGCAGCCAATCGTGCCGTGGCGGGAGCGCCGCCCCGCATGCCATGAGCAGCGGAACGGTGTGCTTCACGTGGTGGTACGCCTGCGTCAGGAACGCCACGTACGTCTCGCGGTCGACGTCGCCCTCGAGGGCGCGCTCCACGAAGGGGATGCGGAACAGTTCGGCGCGCTCGGCGCGCGTCGCTTCCTCGAGCTGGTGGTAGAAGCCCATCGTCGTTCGTCTCCTGTCATCGGGCCGCGGCGCCCGCCGCGCCGCGGTACACGTCGTCGAGCCGTGTGCGATACCGACGCTCGATGTCGAGGCGGCTCGCGGAAGTGGTGGTGAGAGGTCGGTGCGTCAGCACAAAGCCGCGCACCCGCGCGTAGTCGGGGAGCACGCGGTTCACGCGCTCCACGGCGGCGCGCGCGAGTCGGACGTCGCCGCACCGAAGCACGGCGGCTGGGCCGGGGCGGCCGTCTCCGACTACGACGGCTTCGCGCACGGCAGTGCCGTCGGTGAGCAGCCCTTCGAGCCACTCCGGCGAGACATTGCGGCCGTGCGAGGTGATGAGCACGTTGCGCTTCCGTCCCCGGATGAAGAGGAAGCCGTCGTCGTCGATCGACCCGAGGTCGCCAGTGGGCCACTCGGCGCGAGCGGGGGAGGTGTCGCCGAGGTAGCCGAGGAACAGGGCGCCGGTCACGTGGACCTCGCCGTCATCGGCAATGCGGACCCCGGCGTGGGGCAGCACTCGGCCGACGCTTCCGAGGCGGCGCGCGCGGGGGGTGTTCAACGCGACGATGGACGACGCCTCGGAGAGCCCGTAGCCCTCGTACACCGACAGACCGACCGCGCGAGCTCGATGCAGAACACACGCGGGAGTCCGGGCTCCGCCGACCCCGGCAAACGTCAACCGTTGGGGCGCGGGGCGGTGCTCATGCTCGAGGGTGTCGACGAGCACTTCGAGCACCTGCGGCGTGAGCACAACCGACGCCGCCTCGCGGCAGCGCAGTGCCGCGAGCAGTCGCGCCGGGTCCGCGGAGCACGCGCCGTCCACGCCGATCCCCTGCAGCGCGGGTAGCACGGCGGTGGCTCCGGCCAGCAGCGGTCGATAGAGACCGGCGACGTTCTCGAGCAGGATGGCGAGCGGCAGCGTGGCGACGTGTCGCTCGCCCGCACGGAGCCGGCTGGCTCGCGCCGCGCTGCAGGCAACCGTCAGCAGCCCCTCCGCGCCGAGGACGACGCCCTTCGGGGTGCCAGTGGTTCCCGAGGTGAACGTCACTTTGGACCCCTGGCCACAGCCCCCATGAGCACAGGCCCCATGAGCACTGGCCCCATGAGCACTGGCCCCATGAGCGGGCTCGGCGGGGCTCGCGTGCAGTCCCAGTCCGGAGACCGCATGCGTAGGGCTGTGCCCGGTGAGTTCACGGACGCGCTCGACGTCGTCGGTGAGCACGAGGTCAATGCCTGCGGCGTCGATGGCGTGTCGGAGTTGCTCGTCCGTGAAGAACGCGGGGAGCGGGACGATCGGGATACCCGCGGCAAGCGCGCCGAGGTCCGCCAGCGCCCAGTCGACTCCGTTGTCGGCCAACAGCCCGAGACACGAGGTGCCCGTGTCCGCGAGACGACGGGCGATCTGCGCGATGCGGCCCGGCAGCGAGGCGTACGTCACGCGATCCCGGTCGTCGGCGATGGCGATGGCCGACGGACGGCGCCGTGCGTGACGTTCGAGGATCCGGCAGAACTCTGCCGGGCTCACGCGGCGAGCTCCGATGCGCGGCGCACGACGCCAGCGCGTCGAGCCGACCCGCGGAGGTGTTCGATGCAATCGGCCAAGCGCGGGTTCGTGTGCGTCACGGCAGCGACGTCGGCGATCGAGACCGCGGTGACACGCGGGTCGGCCTCGTAGTACCGGCCCCAGTCCGCGACATCGCTCCCGAGACACGCGCCGTCGGCCGGTCCGAGGTCGATGAGCGGCACGCCCTGTCGCGCGAACCCGTTCCGCAGCGGCAGTGTGGCGGTGAACATCGCCCAGTCGAGACCGACCTCGGCGAGGTACGCCGCAAATGCCGCTGTGAGGAGTCGGCCGCCGCCCGGCGTCGCGCTGGCGAGGTTGCCGATCTCAGCGATGTCCTGCCGTCGGACCGTCCGGCCGAGAGCCGCGGAGAGCAGCGACTCCGCCGGCTCCGCGAGGTATGCCTCGAGGAACAGCGGATCGCGTTGGCCCCCGCCTTCACACTGGCCACCCTCACGCAGGCCGATCGCACCGACGACAACACCGCGGTCCTCGACGCCCATCAGCAGCGGCAGGAACTCCGTCACGCGGGCCCCGTGGACCTGGAGGTAGTGCCGCACGACAACGCCCTCGACGCGCGAACGCCGGAGCGTACCTCGCGGGCAGAGGAACGCACGTGGCGCGGTCGGCCGGCGTCGGCGTCGTTCGGATGGACTGTTCGTACGCATGGGCGTTGTCTCCGTTGCGCGGCGAGTGGCGCCGCGTCTGAGAGAACTATCGCCCGAGGTCGCGCCGCGGTCGGTGACGGCGAGATGACGTTTTTGTCATGCGACTCAATGCGTCGTTCGTGTCGAGAATCGGGTACCTCTTTCGTAGAGAGCCATGCGCATCCTGATCGTTGACGACGACCCCAAGTACCGCGCCTTCGTGTCGCGTGGCCTGGAGGAATCCGGGATGTTCTGCAGCACGGCACCGGACGGCGAGTCGGCGCTCGACGCCTTGGGGCGCGAGCGGTTCGACATCGTGCTGCTCGACGTGATGCTCCCGGGGCTCCAGGGCTGGGACGTCATCGAGGCGATGCGCGCGCGTGACATCGACGTCCCCGTGATCTTCGTGACGGCACGCGACGCCGTGGACGAACGCGTGCGCGGCCTGCGCATGGGCGGGGACGACTACATCGTGAAGCCGTTCGCGTTCGCCGAACTGGTGGCGCGCATTCACGTCGTGCTTCGTCACCGCCGGACGCGGACGAAGCTGTCGGTGGGTGATCTCGGGCTCGACCTCGTGAAGGGCGTTGCGACGCGCGCCGGAACCGAACTCTCGCTCACTCGCACGGAGTACGCGCTGCTGCGCTGTCTCGCGGACCACGCGGGTGAGACCGTCGGGCGCTCGCAGCTCCTGCAGACCGTGTGGGGGTTCGACTTCGATCCTGGCACGAACGTCGTCGAAGTGCACATCCGCCGGCTACGTCGCAAGGTCGACGAGCCCTTCGAGACGTCGCTCATCCACACCGAGAGAGGTGCGGGCTATGTCCTCGAAGCACGCGCCTGACGCACGCTGGTCGCTGACGCGCCGACTCGCGATCATCTTCGCGCTGACGAACTGCTGCATTCTCTTCGCCTTCAGCGCCGCGATGGCGACCGAGGTGATGGAGACGCTGCGCCACGACGTGAAGAACTTCATTGAGCACGAGCTCACGGAGCTGGAGCTCGAGATCCGCGAGGGAGATGGCCTGGACGACTCGCTCCAGGTGGCGGTCAACGTGGTGGGGCGCGCCACCGGCGAACCGGACTGCGGTCTGCGTGTCCGCCGGCTCGACGGAACGGTCCTGGCGAGCGGCGGTTCAGAGCGCATGCTTCAGGCGGCGCCGTCGCCGATCAAGCCCGGATCGAGCTGGCGGCGACAGTTGTTCTCCGACGAGATCGCGACCGGCGCTCGGCGCCTCGGGAACCGCGACATGGTGCTCGAGATCGTCGTCGACGCGAGCAACACGGCGCGCGTGATCTACGAGTTCATCCTCACGGCGATCGTCACGTTCCTCGGCGCCGCTCTGCTCTCGTTCGGTGCGGGTTGGTTCGTCGCTCATCGCGGGCTGCGCGGTCTGCGCGAGGTCGTGCGCACCGCGGCGGCGATCCGATCACCCTCCGACGCGGAACCCATCCAACTCGATGGCGCCCCCGACGAGATCCGCGCCGTCGGCGAGGCTCTGAACACGCTGCTCGCGCGCATCGACGAGGCGTTTGGGCTCATGCGCTCGTTCACGGCGGGGCTGGCCCACGAACTCCGATCACCGCTACAGAACCTGATCGGCGAGACGGAGGTGACGCTCCTCGCGGAGCGCGATCGCGCGGAGTATCGCGACGTCCTGCGCAGCAACCTCGACGATCTCTACGACCTGACCGACGCCGTGGACAACCTCGTCACCTTCTGTCGCACGAGCGAGCCCGACCCGCCCGATCTGCGGGCCGAGGAGTTCGACCTCGCCGAGGAGGCGACGCTCCGTCTCGCTCGCGAGCGCCGCGTCGCCGAGCGTCTCGGTCTGACCCTCGAACTGATCTGCGAGGGGAACGCAACCCTGTCGGCCGACCGCGAATCGGTGCTGCGCGTTCTGCGGAACCTGGTCGGGAACGCCATGGTCTGGACGCCTGGAGGGGGAGTCGTGCGCGTCAGCGTGATCGGATCGGCGAAGAGCGTGAGCATCGCCGTCGACGACGCCGGACCGGGGGTCTCCCCGGATCTCGGTGACCGGATCTTCGAACCGTTCGTCTCGGGCCGCGGACGTCGCGGTCAGCGCGGCAACTACGGACTCGGTCTGGCGATCTGCCGCTCGGTCATGGAGGAGCACGGCGGGCGCATTTGGACCGAGCCCTCGGTGCTCGGTGGCGCGCGCTTCGTCGCGGAGTTTCCGCGCGCAGCGGCTGGCTGAACCTGGGGCTCAGCGCCGCGTGTGGTTCTCGAGCGCTGCCTCGATTCGCTTGCGGAGCGCGTCGAGTCGATCCTCGGCCTCCTCGAGACCGTGCGCCAGAGCATGAGCGTCGAGCTCACGAAGTCGCTTCATCGACGTCTCGTGCTGCTTCTTCATGACGCTGGTGTTCGTCACGAAGTTGGTCTCCCGCTCGGCGTGAACTCCCCGGGTGGCACGCGTGAGATCCACGATGCGCCCGTGGAGGTCGGCCAGTTGCCTCTCCATGCGCGAGAGGAACTCGTCTCGGTCCGGCATGTCAGGACTCCCGCGATCGCTCTGGATGATCCGAGTAAACGTTAGGGCACTCCAATCCTGGGTGCTGCGACGAACGTCACACGACGACCCAACGCCTTCGTCAGATTCGCTCACTCGAGCGGCGCGCGAGGAGACAGACTGGGGATCCAGCGCGACACGCTTCGGCGGTAGCGCGCGTAGTCGTCGCCGACTCGCTCGAGGAGTCGCGGCTCCTCGCGCAGAGGGATGTAGATCGCGTTGGTCAACCAGAACGCGAGCGCCCACGAGCCCAACCAGGGAGACAGCGTCACCAGGGCCTCGCCGGCGAGGAGCGTCACGACGCCGGTGATCATCCGATTGCGGCAGTGCCGGTAGGGTCCCGCGACGACCAGTTTCTCCGTCGGGGCCCACGGCGCGAGCGTGCCGCGGCCACGCGTCGCGAAGAGGCGGAACGTCCAGATCATCATGGCGAGCCCCGCCGCGGCGAGGAGCGCGCCGCCGGCCTTGGCGGCGGCGGGCGCGTCCCCGATCCCTCCGCTCCACCAAAGCAGGAGGGACGGACTCCTAGACCGGCTTGTTCTCGATGACGCCCGTCAGGAGGAGCACGCCGAGCGTCGCGATGCCGAGCCCGAGCACCATGTAGAAGATCCGGGCGCCCATCGGGCCGATGATCTTCACGAGGAAGCGCGCCTTGCGGCTGTTCAGGAACCAGTCCCAACCGAACAGCCCGCCTGCGAACGAGAAGAGCCCCGCACCGATGATGAACCAGTCCATCCCTCGCCTCCGTTTGCGATGACCTCGATCGCGCGCCCCGTGTTTCGAATCGCGCGCAGTCTAGCCCGGGCTAGGTCGTTGCGGCGCTTGGGACCGAACTCAGGACCGTGCGCGGGCGATGCGGGTCAGCGAGTCGATCTGGAGGACGGCTCCGGCCGGCCATGCACCGCCGATGAGCAGCATCCCGATCGCCAGCTGTCCCGCGGTGCTCGACCTCAGCGGACCGTGGACCATGACGGACAACGCGCCACCGTAGAGCAGCAAGCCGCCGTACCAGAGCCAGCCTCCGATCTGGAGCTGCCGCAGCGCGCGCGACGGGCGTCGCGCCACCGCCGGTAGCGGTCGTGGGAGTGACCGCGGGCGTGTCACCTCCATGTCTCTCTCTTCGGCACGAGTCCGTCGGGGCTCATGCACGATATTGGAGACGGTGGTCTCTGCGGTCGATCTAGCCAAGGTGAGCTCCGCCGATGCGGGGGGCCCGGACGGACAACCCGTTCGGGGAACGTGGAGTACGTTCGTCGATGTCCGCGCACCACGTTCCCGGCCGAGCCCGGATTCGTGGGGTATCGTGACCAGAGACGCATCGCACAGCGCCGTCGCAGTCGCTGCAGCGAGATGGGGGATAAGACATTGAAGCGCATCCTGTTGGCCGGATTCCTGGCCGTTCTGCTGTCCGCACCGGCCTTCCCTGGTGTGAGTGTCACTCTTCGCAGTGGCAACTCTGCGAGCGGCACGCTCGATCCGGCGACCGAGATCGAGGCCTACACGATCGACGTCCCTGCGGGAGCCCTGCTCAAGCTGAAGGCCAAGGGCTCGAAGAAGGGCCCGGCCGTCGCCGTGGAGATCCGCGACAGCCTGGATGCGGTCGTCGGCGCAGCGCTGCTGAGGGAGAAGGGGACCGCCGTCAGCGGCAAGAACATCCCTCTCGAGCTCGGTGGCCGCTACACGATCCGTGTCACGTCGCGCGACGGCGCCACGCCGGGCGACTACTCGATGAAGGTCTCGTGGAAGAGCCCCAAGAAGTTCCCCGGTGACCCGAACGCCGCCGACACGGGCGGGACGATCCAGTTCCGCGCCGACGCGGAGGCCGTCGTCGCGGCATCGGTCGCACCGGGCAAGGGCTCGGTCGTCGTGCCGCGCATCCTGCGCATCCGCGGTCCGAACGCGTTTCTGGTCGACTTCACCACGCTCGCCAAGGGCGCGAAGGTGAAGAAGATCGAACTGCCCTTCACGGGTGAGTACGAGCTCGACTACGCCGATGACTCGAACACCGGCGGCGTGGTCAAGGCGGCGGTGGTCGTCAAGCAGCCGAAGCCCTCGAGTGCGAAGATCAACGTCACGAACGACGCCATCGGTGGCGCGGGCGGCATCGCTGCTGCCGTGGCTGAGATCATTCCCGCCGACGGTGGCGTCATCGAGATCACGCCGGCGGGCCCCAACGACCCGCTGAACGACATCCTGGGCACGACGATCAACATCCCGTCCGGTGCGCTGCCGACGTCGACTCCGATCGTCGTGGGGACGTCGTCCGACGTCCCGACCGGCAAGGTCAAGGGCAACAAGGACTCCTCGTTCGACGCCAAGGGTCCCAGCGTCTTCTTTGGTCCCGAGGGGCTGAAGTTCAAGGAGCCGGTGAGCATCACCATCCCCGCCGACACGAGCGGCGACACCTCGAGTACGGTGGTCCTCACGAAGAGCGCCAACGGCAAGGTCGAGAAGATCACCGAGGGCGTCACCGTCGGTGCCGGGTCGGTCACGTTCCCAACCAGCCACTTCAGCTCGTTCCAGGCGTTCCAGGAGACGGTCTTCGTGGAGCCCGGTGACGGCATCGGCCCGATCACGGGCACGCTGGAGCACTTCGTTACGGGGCAGTTGGCGTCGCTCTCCGGCGTCATCGCATCGGGCCCCTCGGGGTTCCGCGGCGGCACCGGTCCCACGGCCGTGGCGCTGACGCGCGGCGGCGACTTCAGCCGCTCGATCCTGCTCAGCGTGAGCGGCGAACCAGGGGCGCCGGTGACGTCGCAACTCGCCGGCAACGGATCGAACTCGCCCCCGACCGTGTCCGACGGCCTGCGGTTCACGTCCGTGAGCGCGATCGTCCTGAACTCGCCGGGCGACGTGATCTTCTACGCCGACCGCGACCGGGTGTTCCAGATCCAGCCGGTGGATCCGTTCAACGTGAGCGCGTTGATCGGCAACGGGGAGTTCGTCGAAGAGTTCGACGACCTCTTCGATCCGTCGCTCGGCGACGGCGGTCCGCTGCTGGACGCGCAGTTCTACGACATTCGCGGTCTGGCCACGCTCACCACGGGTGAGTTGGTCGTCGCCGATCAGCGACGCCTGCGCATCAGCCGTCTCGGCAACATCGAGGAGTTCGCGGGCGATCCGGCGCTGACCTTGAACGAGCCCCCGCCCGAGATCACCGACGAGGCCAATGACGGGATCGCGCTCAGCGACATGGCGTTCAATGAGATCCGCACGATCGAGGCCGGCCCGAACGGCTCGGTCTTCGTGGCTGAGCGGGGCCGCATCCGTCAGATCGCGGAGGACGGCGGCAACGGCCTGAACATCACGATCGCCGGTCCCGAGGACAACTCTCAGGGCCCCGGCAACTTCGACAACGACGGCGCCGATCTCGAGGACACGGAGTTCAGCGTCATCAGCGGGATGGCGTACGACGCGACGCGCAACATCCTCTTCGTCTGCGACTCCGACATCACCGTCGTCTGGGCGCTCGACCTCGACGGTGGCATCTGCCGTCTGGTTGCCGGCTCGACGCAGAACAACACGGTGCCACTGGACGGTGCCGCGCTCCCCGCCTCGCTCGACAATGCCCGCGACGTCGCCTTGCTCGGCAGCGATCTCCTGGTGACCGGTTCGACGAACACGATCTACCGGCTCACGCTCACGATCCCCGCTGGTGGTGGCGACGAGGAGCCGTCGGCGAAGTAGTCCGTCTCGATACCCACGGGCCCCGCGATGCCTCGGCGTCACGGGGCCCGTTCTGCGTCCGGGCACACGGAGTCACGACCGAGTCCTCGGAGTTCGTCGCCCCTCACGCCACGTCCCCGTCTTCCGACGCATCGCGAGGCGTAGGCCGCGAGCTCCGCGAGTCGATCCAGAACATCCTCCGCACGGAACACGGCGAACGCGTGATGCGGCCGAACGACGGTGCGGGGCTCCGCCTCGCGGGGGTGCCAGTCGCAACTACGATGGAAGCAGCGCCCGAGGGAGCGCAGGAGCCTGGGGAGACGAGCATGCATCGAGCCAGTCTGATGTGCGGGGCACTTCTCGCCGTCGCGGCGGTCTCGCCCGCGGTCGGGGGGCCGGACGCGAGCGACGGGGGCTTCGACGTACTGCCCGTGCGCGCACCGGCGGCGGACACGAAGGCCGTCGTGCGTGGCAACACCGCGTTCGCCCTCGACGTCTACGACCGGCTCCGCGCCGAGCCTGGGAACCTCATATTCTCGCCAATCAGCCTGACGACGGCGCTCGCAACGGCGACCGAAGGCGCCGCCGGCGCGACGCGTCGCGAGATGGCGAAGGTGCTGCACCTTCGACTGCCGCGCCGTCGCCTTCGTCGCGCATTCCAGTCCACCCTGGCGAAACTCGCTCCGGATCCCGACGGCGGCGTTCAGATCGACCTCGCGAACGGCGTGTTTGCTGACGTGACGACGCGCTTCCGGCCGGGTTTCCGCCGAGCACTCGAGCGTCGCTTCGGCGCGCACGCCGAATCGGCCGACTTCGAGTCCGATCCACGTGGAGCGGTCCGCGGGATCAACTCGTGGGCCTTCGAGAAGACACGTGGGCTGATCCCGGAGATTCTGCGAGTCGACGACCTGCGCCTCCCGGGCGGTTTCGTGCTCACCAACGCCGCGTACTTCCAGGGCGAGTGGGCACGGCCGTTCGACGAGATCGAGGACGGCGTGTTCTGGTCCGCGGACGGCGCGATCGCGGTTCCGCTGATGAGCAACACGGGCGAGTACAGCGTGGCCGAGAGCGAGGATCTGCTCACGGTCGAGATCCCGTACCGGGGTGACGAGGCGTCGATGGTCGTGCTGATGCCGAAGGGCACGGCGGGCCTCAACGGCTTCGAGGACGCACTCACGCCGGACGCACTCGCCGACGCACTCGCTGCGTTGCAGACGGAGCACATCGTTCTCCACTTCCCTTCGTTCGAGATCGAGTCGCGGATAGGACTGCAAGAGACGCTCGAGGCGCTGGGGATGAAGCGCGCGTTCGACCGGAAGAAGGCCAACTTCTCGCGAGCGACGAAGACGCGCACCGCGATCACGAGCATCGGCCAGACCGCCACGATCCGCGTCGATCAGGAAGGCACGGTCGCCGCCGCGGTGACGTCCGTCTCGTTCGTCGGTGCGGGACAGTCGTTCGGCGGTCCGCGCGACGTCCGCATCGATCGCCCGTTCCTCCTCCTGGTCCGCCACCGCCGCACCGACACGATCCTCTTCATGGGCCGCGTCGAGGATCCGAGCGCGCGCCCGGATTGATCGCGCCGCCACGCGATCAGCGATCGGGGCGTTCGGCCAGCCAGTTCACGCGTGCCGCGGACGGGGGGACTGTGCACCATCCAAGCCCGGACTGTGCACCATCCAAGCCCTCTGTGCACCATCCAAGCCCTGCCCCAACTAACTAACTTCCAGCCTCGAGTTCGAATGGCACTCCGGATCGCCCCGACGCGAGTTGAGGCCGGAAGTTAGTTAGTTTGGGCAGGGCTTCAGTCTTCGACACAGGTCGCATCCACGAGCACCTCGGACCCACCGGTCACGGCGTCCGCCCTCGACTCCACCGCCTTCTGCGAGCGCCTGTGCGTCGTGCGTTCCGCAGGGGGCGTCGGATGCGATAATGGAGATCTGCCCCTGCTGGAGAGGGTTTGCTCTAGGGCTGATCCACGTTGGTCGCTCGCCCAGTTTCCGGCACACTTGTGCGCGAGGAGGCGCGAACACCGGCATGTCGAGCGACCAGGCCCTCACCGACTACGTTCGTCGCTGGATCGACGTTGAGGACCCCCGAGAGGTCCCCGCCTACTCGGTCTCGGAGGCGGCGCAGATACTGGGGATGCCCTCGGCGACTCTTCGCTCGTGGACGCTAGGACGTCCCTACCATCTGATCTCCGGCGAACGCGCCAAGTTCCGCCCCCTTGTCGCGCCGGCTCAGACTTCTGACCCCGCGCTACTCTCGTTCTTCAACCTCGTTGAACTGCACGTGCTGATGGGTATGCGGCGTCACCATCGGCTGAAGATTCCCGTCATCCGCGATGCACTGGACTGGGTCGAGAACGAACTCCAGGTGGAGCGCCCGCTGGTCCGGGAGGAGTTCATGACCGACGGCGCGCATCTCTTCGTTCGGTACTTGGGTGAGATCGTCTCCGTCTCGGAGCGCGGTCAGACTTTGATCCGCGGGCTCCTCGACGAGCACCTTGCGAGGATCGATCGAGACCCCGGTGGGATCGCGCGGCGTCTCTACCCCTTCATCCGGTCGATGGGTCTCAGCGACCATCCCTCCCACATCATGGTTGACCCACGCTACGCGTTCGGGCGCCCTGCACTCCGCGGGAGTGGGATCGCCACGCGCACACTCTACGAGCGCTACATGGCCGGGGAGTCCGTGGTCGAGCTGGCAGAGGACTACGCTCGACAACCGGCGGAGGTAGAGGACGCGATCAGATGTGAGTCCCGAGCCGCGGCGTAGCAGTGCGGCTCTTCCTTGACGAGGGACTAGGGCGGTACCAACTCGTTGGCCTCCTGAGAGCGGCCGGTATCGACGCGCTACCGTTCTACGAGCACTTCGAGGACGGCACCGACGACCACGTCTGGATTCCTGAAGTCGCTCGCCGTGGCTCGGTCGTCCTGGAGAAGGACAAGGCGCACACGTACACGCACCCGGAGATCCGAGTGATCGTGCGCAGCGAGGCGCGGATGTTCTCGTTCTGCAACGGGAACATGTCCGCTCGGACCATGGCGGAGATCGCGATCCGCGCGCACGCTCGCATGCGAACGTTCGTGGAGGGGCGCCCCGCGCCGTTCCTAGCGCGGATACGCAAGGACGGATCGGTTCACGAACAGACGCTTCCTGACCCGGCGACCGTTCGGAGAGGCAGAGGCCGGGCTCCGTGATGCGAAGCCTCGCTCCGCACCCCGCGTAGAACGCGCGACCGTCCCAACTACCCCAGCTAACTCCTCGCTCGCGCTCGCCGAACGCTCTGCTCAGCTCCGGGGACCCTCGGTCAGTCGGTGGCTGTCCGCTGCTGTCAGGTCGAGGTCGTAGACGCCGCGCAGTGCGCCGATGCGCTCGAGCGAACTCTCGCTGAACGGGGCCCTGCCCTCGAGCGCGTGGAGCACGATCCCCTCGAGCAGGTCGCCGAGCGTGATGTCGTGCATCTCCGCCAGACCCTTGAGCACCTTCAGGAGCCGCTTCTCGATGCGGACTCCGGTCTGGACGCGTTGGACGGTACGTCGACCTTCATCACCGCTCTGCTTGGGCATCACCACGCTCCTTGGTTGTTATCTCGGTACATGGATAGCACCTAGGGGCGGGGCGTCAACGTCTCGGCCGGCTACTTCTCGAGGTCGGCGAGGTCCGGCATCCACGGCGACAGCTTGGCAGTTGCTTCGTCGTTGCGGGCGGCATCCGACAGCGGCAGCTTCCAGAGATCGAAGAAGGCGCGCAGGTCGTGGCCCGTGGCGGCGGACATGCGCAGCATCCACTGATCGATGCGGTCCTGGTTCGGCTTCGGCCAGGCGTCCTGACCGACGGCTTCCCACTCGGTGAACACGCGCTGGAATGGCTCCCATCCGAACGCCTTCTGCAACTGGGCGTACATGACGAGTCGGCCGCCCGCGCCGAGGTCGGGGAAGCCCTTGCCGGATCGCAGAGCCTTCAGGGCCGTGCCCTTCTGGTTGCCGAGCCAGGAGTGCTCCCACGGCGTGATGCCGCAGATCGTCTCGTGCGAGAACAGACTGAACAGGTTGACGGTCACCTCGCCCGTGCCGTCGAACGTCCAGACCTTCCGCTGACGGTTGTGGCCGAGCTCGTGGAAGTAGCCCCAGCCGCCCTCCTTCACCCGGACCTCGAGGTCGAGGATCGGCGGGAGCGCGCGGCCGTCCTTCGGCTGGACGACGTCGAGGTGCGTCATCATCGGGTAGCCGGCGTGCATGTAGCCGGCGCTGATCTGGACGTCGGGAACGAAGCGCTCGCGTCGCTCGGGCAACGGCGTGCAGGCCAGCTTGCAGTGCGACGTCAGCACGCGATCCCACCACTCGAGGATCGGCGCGGGATCGTCCAGCTTGCGGATCACGCTCGACGGCACCGAGAGCACGATGTGGCGCGCCTCGAGCTCGGCCCACGGGCCGGGAGCGCGACGGCTTTCGTTCCAGGAGGCGGCGCTGGCCTCGTCGCCGAGCACGTACCGCGGCGCGGCCACAGCGCCGGCCACGCTGACCGTCGTGCGCTGCGCGTCGTCGCGCGTCGTCTCGAAGTAGACCGACCCGCCCCAGGGTGTCGCCACGCGTGTCGTGCCGTCCACGAGCTCGACGGTGTGGGTGATCTCCGGCCAGCGCTTCCAGACGGGCTTCGCCCAGAGCCGGTCCTTGTGACAGCCGATGCGGACTCGCCAGTCGGCGCCGTTCGTCGCAGCCCCTTTCGCTGCTGGCCCTTTCGCTGCAGCACCGGTGGTCGTCGACGTGCGGCGGATCGTCAGCACCTCTCCCGGCGCCAGGTAGAGGCCCGTCGACTGCCAGCCGCGGACGGCCGGGTCGAGCACGAGCTCGGTCGTCGTTCGCTTCGCGGATCGCGGGACCACGCCAGGGAAGCCGTCGGCGCCCGGGAACGCACCCACGTCGTCGGGGTCAAGGGCGCGCCACTCCTCCGACCTCGTGGTCACGGCGAGCCGCACGAGAGCCTCCCGCTGACCGAGCGGGTTCTTCGGGGCGGGCGCGGCTTCGGACTGCACGCCGCGCAGCGCCTTCTCGAGACGCGGCCGGAACGTGGTCTCGTCGTCCGGCACGTTGCGGATGGCCTTCTCGACCAGATACGCGAGCTTCCCGGAGCCCTTCTCACCCTTCACGATCGCGCGGAGCGCGCGCCCGGCGTGCGCGTCGTCGGGCCGGGACTTGGCGACCGCGTACTTCCCACGCTCCGTCGCATCGGCGTAGCCAGCGGCCAGCACGAGCCCCATGTCTTTCAGGACCCGGTTCTCCGGCAGGTTCTCGCGCAGCGTCAGCCCGCGGCGCGCGTTCACCTGCTCGTAGCCCCACGGGCAGTGTGCCGCGAGCAGCCCGCCACCCTTCTTCACGAAGTCCGCGATACGCGCCTGCTCGGCGGCATCGGCCTCGCCGCTCTGCCAGACGAGCACATGCGGCACTGGCTTCGCCGGGAGCGTCGCTCCGAGCGTGACCTCGTGCCCGGCCTTGCGGAGTGACTCGGCGAGCTTCGCGTCGCGACCCAGCACAGCAACGCGGAGTGGTCCCTTCCGATCGGCGGTCCACGACAGCGCGTTCGCGATCAGTCGCGATGTCGCGCCCTTCGCGTTCGTGACAGCGCTGCCGCTGAGATACGAGCCGTGCGCGATCGCGACCACGCGCCCTTTGCCGTGGCGCGCCGCCGCCACGACCGGCTCGGGGTTCTTGTTGCCCGTCAGCACCGCGAACGCGTCGTCGCCGTAGACGCAGAGCGTGCCCGGCACCCCGTGGCGCTCGAGCGTCTCGATGCCGGCGAGCAGCGCGGCGCGGTCGGCCTCGATGTCAGCAAGCGGGACGGGAAGCGCGAGACCGAGGCAGAGCGTGAGCGTGGCGATCATGGCGCCGATCGTAGTCGCGCGACCCGTTGCCGGTCGCCCTCGCGGAGACCCCGTAGGGGCGGACGCCGTGATTTCCTCTTGGGGTCCGCCCCGCCCGCTGGGGTGGCGCGGGGGACTCGGGAGGACGGCGCACCTCGGATCGGGCGCGTGTGCGGACGGCTGTCGGTCGAGTCCACCAGCGCGATTTCTCAACCCCTTCAGCAACGCGTAAGAACTGCGTCCTACGTTGCTCATCAGAGGGGTCACGAGAACAGGAGATCACCATGCGCAAGATCGGACTCGCCCTGGCCATGTTCGCCGTGGCCGGCTTCGCCGCGACGGCGGACGCCGGACACCGCGGAAAGCACGGCCAGCACGGGAAGATGGGCCAGCACGGAAAGAAGGGCAAGCTCGGCGGCAAGGTCGTGCTGAAGCTCGCCGACGTCGATGAGGACCGCGACGTCACCCAGGATGAGTGGGACTCGTTCCTCGCGGGCCTGACCGTCGACGCCGAGGGCGTCGTCGATCTGACCGCGCTGGCCGCGCTCCTGCCCCCGAGGCCGGAGAATGCGCCGGAGCGTCCCGAGGATGCACCGTCGATCGAGGAGATCCTCGGCCGCGTGCTCGATCGCGATGGCGACGGCGCCGTGACCACCGACGACCTGAACGCCATCTACGAGCGTTCGCAGGAGTCGAAGGAGCGGCACGAGGACGACGCCGCGACCGACGGCGAGGACAGCGACGGCGAGGACAGCGACACCGGTGACGACGCCGAAGAGGACACCGCTGCCGTGGCCGGTGCCGAAGGCGACGATGCCGGAGCCGTCGACGGCGCCGAAGCCGGCGAGGGCGAAGCGGACGCCCCGCGTGTCCGCATGGGCCGTCGCGCAAAGAAGGCCGGCAAGCTGCTCGCTCGTCTCGCCGACGTGGACGCGAGCGGCGATGTCACCGCCGAGGAATGGGCCTCCTTCCAGGCCGAACTGCTCGCAGACGAAGAGGGTGTGTTTGCGATCGCCGACCTGATCGCACTGCTGCCCGAACGTGAGGAAGGCGATCGCGAGATCGACGTGGAGCGGCTGTCGGAGCACCTGGCCCGCGCCATCGATCGCGACGGTGACGAACTCACCGAACTGTCGGACCTCGACCTGATCTTCGACCACATGGATCGCGACGACGACGGAGCCCTCTCGACGGAGGAACTCGCCCGCCGTCGGCGCCGACGCCGCTAACGCGGACTCTCGCTCTTTCGGGGGATCGCAAACCCAGACGGCGCGCGGCTTCGGTCGCGCGCCGTTCTGGATTCAACGGGCGGGCGGTTCGTCACGCACGACCCGCGTGACCTTGAGGACCCGCCGGTCCGTCGTGCGTTCGCCGAGAACGTCCGGCTGTCGACCTAGTCCGCGTCAGAGCTGGACGCAGCGCAGCTTCACGCGCTGGTTGACGTCGTACTCGAGCACGTAGAGGAGCGCGACGATCTCCGTCGGCTCGCGGTTCGCGGAGATGCGGACGAAGTAGACGTGGCCCGGCTTCACCTGAGCCGCCTTGAGCGGCGATCCGGCTGGCGCCAACGCCGGAGCCTTGAGCACCGTGGCCAGCCAGCGCTGCGCTTGCTCGGTTCGCGACGGTTCGCCGATCGGGTCGGGCACGACCCATTCGTCGCCCTCGGCGAGCACGGTGCCGTCGCGCCAGCGCAGCACCTCGAGCGGGGGGCCACCGACCTCGCGTTCGAGATCGGCGATGTCGCCGAGGTCGATCACCTGGCCCTTGTCATTGCCCTGGACGCCGGCCGTGAAACTGCCCGGCGTGTAGCCCTCGAAGTCCACGTGGCTGTTGCGGTTGAAGACCTGGCCGTCCTGGATCATCTGCCCGTACTGGCCGTCGAGCAAGCACAGCATCGAGTGCGCGGTATGCTCCGGCGACTTCGCGAAGAGCTCGATCTCGAATCCCGTGGCGGGTGCGCGCGCGGCATCCGCCGAGCGTCGCGTCTCCGCGCGGACGGCGTAGCCGTCGTACAGAGCGTGCCCGAACCAGCCGGCGGCGAACAGAGCCGCGGCAACGAAGAGACGACGCATGCGAGAGGATTTGGAGGTCGGCTCGTCCATGCGCTGATCGTACGGGACGCGTCGCAGTCGAACCCTCTCGGCTCGTGTACGTTTCGTGCATCGTGACCGCTCGCCGCGCCGTCGTCCCACTCGTGCTGCTCTTCGTCTGCGCGCTCGTCGTGACGATGCTGGCGACGATGTGCTCGACGCCGGAGCCGTCACCGCAGGCGCCGGCGCCTGTGCAGGACGCCCCGGGCGACGACGAGGCGATCGAGCCGGTTGGCGAGCCGACCGAGTTCACCCGGCCCGCCATCGTCGTGGACACGACATCGCAGCGGCGTCATACGTCACGTGCGGTCGAGCCAGCGTCGGAGACCGCTCCCGAGGCGCGCGCGAAGGGCGGCTCCGACGTGGCCGGCGGAGCCAGCAAGGACGAGCCGCTCCTGCCGGAGGGCGTGGTGCCCGATGACGAGAAGGGCTCTGGCGACGCGACCGTGACGTTGCATCTGCGAGACCGCGCCACCGGACTCCCCGTCACCATGGACGTCCGCCTCTGGCGCTTCGACGTGTCGGCGAGCGACGCGTTCACAGCCGGGGATCACGTGCAGGTCACGGTCAGCGTGGGGGAGGACGGCACGACGGTCGCGGGACTCCCCGCGGGGCGCTACCGCGCCGAGATCGAGGGCCAACGTCACAGCGCGGCGGACCCACCCGAGTTCCGGGTCGAGACGTCCGCTGAGCTGATCCTCGAGGTCGACCCCCCGCGTACGTTCCACGCCTACCTTCGTGTGTTCGACGAGACGGGCACCGAGCTGACGAGCGGCACGTTCCGTAGCTCGAGCTTCCGCACGGCCGGCGTCTACGGGAAGAACGCACCAGAGTGGGCGGAGGGGCGTCGCAAGATCGGCGCTCCCCACGTCTCCTTCGGCGGCGGCGGAGCCGCGGGCGGCCGAACGACCACGACGGCGCGGCACACGGCCAGTGGGCTCGATCTCGGTCCAATCGAGGAGTCAACGCGAGCGCGTTCGACAAGCCGGGAGATGCTCTTCCTGAGCCCCCGTGGCAACGCGATCGAGTGCCAGATCTCGAGCGATGTCGATGCGGACGTCGTCTTCGCTGCGCCATCGGTCGACGTTGCCCGACTGGTCGAGCACATCTCGCTGCCCGACGGGCGTGGTCTGGCCGGACTCGACGGCATGATCGAGGCGTCGTGCAGCCCCGTCGTTGGCCACACGCCTGACTCAGTCGCGTGGCGCCGCGTTCCCATCAAGGTCACTGTGACGCTCGGCGGCTACCGCGGGGTCGAGTTCGAGTGGCGCGTCGACGACCCACCCCCCGCGCCGATCACGCTGCAGCTCGCGGACTGAGTGCATCGCGCGCTCAGCTCGCCGGCTGAGGGCGGCGCTTGACCAGCGTCAACTCGTTGCCGCTCGCGTTGTGGCGGACCTCGTCCATGAACATCTGGATGAGCACGAGGCCCCGCCCGCTGCACTTCTCGAGGTTCTCGGGGTCCGTCGGATCCGGCACGAGCGCTGGGTCGAACCCCGGCCCCTCGTCGCGGATCACGATCGTCGCGCTGTCGCGCGTGATGGTGACGTGCACGTGCACCCGCCGATCGCTGTACGGCGCGATCTGTCGGCGCTGTTCCACTTCGGCCAGGTAGTGGTGCATGCTCATCTCGCGCAGTTCCGACGAGACCTCGAGGTTGCCGTGCTCGATCGCGTTGTTGAACGCCTCGTCGAGGGCCATCGAGATCTGCATCGCGTCGCCGTCGTCGCAGACGCCGATGGTCCGCGCGCGTTCCACGATCTGTGCCACCAGCGGCGCGACGAGCAGCGAGTCGTTCTCGAGCTCGACCGAGTGCTCCCACTCGGCGAGGTCGGCCATGAGCTCGCTGCGGAACAGGTCATGCGCCGTCTCGGTCAGCACGTTGCGCACGGTGAGGATGTTCAGAATCGTCGGAACGAGATCCTCGTTCAGGATGCGCTTCGGCACGTAACTGGCGGCGCCGCGGCGCAGGGCCTCGGCGGCGATCTCCTCGCTACCGTGCGCCGTCATCAGCACGACGGGCAACTCGGGGAATCGGGCACGGATCGCATCCACGAGCTCGAGGCCGTCCATGCGCGGCATCACGAGGTCGGTCAGCACGAGATCCGGCCGCGAGGCCGTGACGGCGTCGAGCGCCTCGCGACCGTCTTCGGCGTACCGCACGTCGATGCCGTCCTGGCGCTCGAGCAGCGCACCGGCGATCCGCCGATGCAGCAGTGTGTCGTCGACCACGAGGATCGTAGCCATCCCGGCCCTTCCTCTTCTTGCCCCTCCCGCGTCTCCACGTCTCCCGCGCGGGCGAGGTCATTCTCGCCGATCGCCGACGAATTCCAACCGTCGAGCCCTGACTGTGGTGATTCGAGTCAGCGGCCTCCGGTGTATTGTTCGGCCCCGGATCGGTCTCCATGCATCGCGACGACTTCGCTGCCCACGTTCTCGCTCAGTTCCTGTCGGACGCGGGCATCTCCGTGCAGCGCAAGGGCGACGAGGTCCGCATCCCTGACTTCGGCATCGAGGTCGGCGTCGCCGTGCAGCAGCTGCGGTCAGAGGGAGCGCGCCCCGGCACGGTCATCGTCTACTCCGTCAGCGCACGCGCGCAGGGCTGGCTCGGTCCGGCGGTGACGATCGCGGGCTACGGCACGAGTGCGACCGGCGCGACGCAGAACGCCGCGGATCAGTGGTCGAACGGCGTGCTCTCCACCGTGGCCCATCGCTTCGGCTGGCTGCCCGGCGACCTTGGCGTTGAGACCTCGAACCTCGTGGCTGCCCAGGGGGACGACACGTTCGGGTTCCGCATTCACATCGGTCCCCTGCAGATGCGCGTGTGGGGCGACGGACCGTCGCCGAAGCTGCCGCCCGCCAGTGCGTTGCTCGCCGCGATCCTGACCGAAGTGACGGATGCCGTCTCCACGCGCCGGACGATGTGGCTCGAGTGCTTCGCGGTCCGCTACGCCAACGGCACGTTGGACGCAACGTGTCGGCTGACGAACGAGGAGTGGCTGCTCGGTGAGGACGCGCTGTGCCGGTACGCAACCCAGTGGCCGGACATCGGCCCCCGCACATGGAGTCAGCGCCAGTTCCTGTTCTTCGATCCGAAGGACCCGAGCGACTTGGATCGCATGCCGCCGACGGGACTCGCGCAGACGCCTCCGCATCAGGAACGCATCGCCGATCCTGCGCCGCGCCGCCGCCGTCGAGAGCGGTAGGCTGAGCGCTGGGATTCCGTCTCGCCGCGCCTGCTTTCGGGGAGAGTCGGGGCGAGGGAGAACAACGCGTGATCGGGACATCGCTGGGGCCGTACGACATTGAGGCAGAGCTCGGTTCCGGCGGTATGGGAACCGTCTATCGCGCCATGGGACCCGATGGCCCGATCGCGTTGAAGGTCGTGCACCCGAACGTGCTCGAGACTCCCGATGCACTCGCCAGGTTCCGGCGCGAGGCTGACATCGGCACGACGCTGCGACACAGGAACGTAGTCGCCACGCTCGACGTCGGGGAGGCGCCGCACGGCGACGAGATCCTGCACTACCTGGCGATGGAACTCGTGCACGGCCAGACGCTCCACGAGCTGCGGCAGGAGCTCGTGCGGGTACCGGAAGATCTCTGTCGGCACATCGCGCGTGAGGTCGCGAGTGGACTGTCCGCGATCCACGCGACGGGGGTGATCCATCGCGACCTCAAGCCCGAGAATGTCCTGATCACCGACGACCACGACGTGATGGTCATGGACCTCGGCGTGGCGCGCGGAGCGGAGGACGACGCTCGCGTGACGCAGACGGGGGCCTTCGTCGGTTCGCTCCAGTACGCCGCGCCGGAGCAGTTCACCGGCGGTGGGCGCGGTCTGGACGGCCGGGCCGACCTGCACGCGCTCGGGCTCATCATCTACGAACTGGCGACGGGCATCTGTCCGTTCGAAGCGGACGACTGGCGCGAGGTCTTTCGCAAGGTCCTCAAGGAGGAGCCGCTGCGCCTGCGCGTGGCGAATCCGCAGGTCTCGCCGTTCCTAGACGAGGTCGTCCACACACTGCTTGCGAAGGATCGCGAGGAGCGGTTCGCCGACGCCGGCTCGCTCTTGCGCGTGCTGGAGGAGGCGGAGAGCGGTGCCTGGTGGGACACGCGCTCACGCGAGCTGCGTCGTACGACCCGGCAGACGTTCCCGCGTCTTCAGGTCGCCCGCGACGCCGCGCTCATCGCGCGCGATCGCGAGCTGGGTGTGCTGCGCCACCGGTGGGAACGCGCCGCGGCCGGAACCGGCGGCGTGGCGCTCATCGAGGGCGAGGACGGCATCGGCAAGACGCGCCTCGTGGACGAGTTCATCGCGGGGTTGGAGCGAGACGGCGAGGACGCGGTCGTACTCGTCGGGAGTTGCGGCGCTCAGAGCGTCGGGGCGGTGGCCGCCGCGTTGGCGCGTCACCTGGATCCCGACGATGCGATGGGGGCACTCGCGGCGCTTCACGATGGCGACACCGCGGCGGCGGAGGCGCTTGGCCCGCTGCTTGGGATTGGTTCGGCGACGAGCCAGTCTGCCGTTCCTCCACGCCGGTTGCGGATGCTCGTCGCGCGGTCGGTTCAGGCGATCACGGCGCAGCGTCCCGTGCTGATGGTCGTCGAGGATCTGCACCGCGCGTCGACGGAGACTCGGGGGTTCGTCACCGCTCTCGCTGCGGTGACGCGAGACGCGCCACTCCTCATCGTGCTGACGTCTGCGCCCCCCGTCCCCGCAGATTGGGTGCGTGCGATCGATGACACGGCGACGCTCTCCGCTCTGACCCTGCGCCGGTTCTCCAGCACGCAGGTGCTCGAACTGATCCAGGCGACATTGCGCTCCTCGGTTCTTGCACACGAGCTGGCTCCGCGCGTCGCCGAGCGCTCGGACGGCAACCCTCACTTCGTGCTCGAGATCCTCCGTGGCCTCCGCGAGGGATCTGTTCTGACCAAGCGCAGCGACGGGACATGGGCGACGACGCAGGAGGTGCGCCACCTCGCGGTGCCGGAGACGCTCGAGGAACTGATGGCGGCGCGACTCTCGCAGCTCGCTGCCGCCGATCGCCAACTGCTCGATCTCGCTGCCTGCGCGGGAGTCGAATTCGACCCCGATCTCGTCGCCGTGGCGGCTGGACGGTCGTCGGTCGAGGTGCTCCGCGCGCTGGCTCGGCTCGAGCGACGGCAACGTCTCCTTCGCACGTCCGGTCGCCGTATGCGCTTCGACAGCCAGGCGCTGCGCGACTACCTCGAGGACCACCTCGCGTCGGCGACGCGGGCCAGGCATCACGTGGCTCTCGCCGAAGCGTTGCTCGCGAGAGCGGCGTGCGATCAGGACTCGCCGGAACTCGCGGTCGAGCTCTGCCGTCACGGAGTCGCGGCGCAGGCAGCGGCGCTCGTCGGTCCGTATGCCGTTCGCGGCGTGGATCACCTCGAGGCGACGAGCGCCCTCGACCAGGCCGTGCGCCTGGGACTGGACGCGCTCGACGTCCCGGACGCGGTGGTCGGGGTCGAGCGGCTCGACCTGATCGCGACGACTGGCAAACTGCTCGGTACTCGCGGCGAGGACGAAGCCTCGCGCTCCTTGCTCGCGGACGGACTTGTCGTCGCGGATGCGGGCACCGACGTAGCGCGTCAGTGTCGCTTGCGGAACGGCCTCGTCCTCGTGCTGGGGAAGCTCCAGCGCCACACGCTTGCGGAGCGGTACGCGCGCGAGGGCGTGAAGCGGGCGCAGCAGGTTGGAGAGACCGATCTCGAAGCCGCCCTGACGAACCGCCTTGCGCTCGCGGTGGAAAAGCAGGGACGGCTCGACGAGGCCGAGGAGCTCTATCAGCGCGCGATCGAACTGTCCGGCGCGAACGGTGAGTCGGATGAGGTTGTGCTCACGCGTCTGATCCGCGCTCGCTACCTGCTCGAGCAGGGCGAGACGGACGTGGCTCGCGACGAACTGCGCAGCGTGATTGCGAGCGACATCGAAGGGACGGAGGCCGAGCGCTTCCTGGCCGACGTCGTGCTCGCGCGTCTCGAGGGCGACGCGACGCGCGTGGACCTGCAGGGCGTCGACGAGATGAGCCAGCGCCTGGACGTGTCGGTGCGGCTCGATCTGCGCCACGAGCTGTTCAAGCTCACCGGCGACCGAGAGCATCTGCGTCGCGCACGTCGGCTCCTCGACGACGTCCTCGCGCGCTTGCCCGAGGATGAGCGCGAGCGTGCGGTCGAGCACGTGCCGGTGCATCGCCGCGTCGCCGAGGCGGCGGCGATCGAACTCGGCCAGTCCGGCTGAGCTGGCCCGACTGAGCTGGCCCGACTGAACTGGTCCGGAATCGAGAGCGGGGCCGAGAGATGAACTCTCGACCCCGCTTCGTGGAGCATCCGCGCCGTGGCTCACGCCGCGCGACGACTCCGGTTCTTCGGACTACTTCTTGGTCTCGGGCTCCTTGGCCTCCTCGCGCGTCCCGTCGGAGATGAAGGACGGGATGTCCTCGACTCCGGCAGCGCTGAGCGCCATGTGGATCGCGCCGTAGTAGTTCACCAGGCTGAAGAGGAACGCGACGACCACGACGAGCTTGATGAGGCCCGGCCACGCGCTCGGCTTGTCGCCGTGCGGGTCGGCACCGCTCACGGCGCCCTCGGGGAGCTCCGCGACGGAGGTCAGCGACTTGCCGAAGCTGACGGTCATCTTGGCCCGGCCGTTCACGGCCCAACCGTTCGCATCGAGGATCGGCGCCAGGTTCCGCTGACGCAGCTTGAGCCACGCCATGATCATCCCGGGACCCGAGATCATCAGCAGGATCGCGACCAAGATGAGGCAGATCATCCAGAACGGAAGCGAGAACGCGTTGGTGGCGTAGCCGACCAGCGCGGTCAGGAACGCGCCGATCGCGCCGACGGCCACACCGAGGGCGGCCACGGTGCCGACGTCCATCTTCTTCGGCGGCTCGGCAGAGCCGGAACCGGCCTTGGCGCCGGCGGCGGCCATCCTCTTGTTCGACTCTGCCTCTTTGGCGGCGGCACGCTTCGCCGCCATCTCTTCCATGGCCCGGACGAACTTCTTGTACGGCGACCAGAACGCCTCCCGGATGGAGATCGGGTTCGCGATGATCTTGGTGATCGTCGCGTCCCAGTCCTGGCCGTCGCGGTCGTAGAAGATGCCGTTACGGCCGACCATCAGGTAGTCGGAGTCACCGTCGGTGAACGCCGCGGCGATGTTCATCGTCTCGCCCGACGGGCGCGTGCACTTGACGTACGCCAGGTACGCCTTGGCCATTCCCGCGAGGGCGCCGTGCTTGCCGGCATCCAGCACCTTGACGCAGAGCGTGCAGGCGCGGCCGTCGAGATACAGCGTGCCGGCCTGGAACGTCGCGAGCTTGGACGGATCGTAGAAGTCGCCCAGATTCACGAAGTTGCGCATGAGCTGGTACAGGTCGCGGTGGTACCGCACCAGGCGCTCGACCTCGGTGATGGCGTTGTACTCGTCCTCGAGTTCCTTGTCCTGACCGATGAGCGCGTCGATGGCGGCCTTGCCGTCGCCACCGACGATCTCCTTCACGCGATCCATGCCGAGCTGCTCCACGGAGGTGGCGGGCTTCGCGCCGCTCCACGCTTCGTAGGCGGCCAGCTTGCCGCCGAGCTCGGCCCATTCGGCCTCGGTGATCGTGTGACGCTCGCCGAGCGTCGGCACGATGGCGGCGGTGCGCAGCGCGGCGATCGCGCCGGCCCAGGCCGGGTTGACGCCGGCTGCGAGAGGCAGCGAGCGACCGGCCTCGATGCGAGCAACCGGCTGGTCCGCGATCTCCGACACGGAGATCGAGAGCTCGCCCTCGGCGAGCGACGCGTACGGATCGGCGCCACGGTTGGCGGCGGCGAGCGCGCGCTCGTCGTAGGCCACCAGCTTGCAGCGGCCGAAGAAGTCGTCGACCTTCGCCCTGGCGGCGCGCCAGGCGTCCGCCGCGGCAGCAGTGCCGTCGCCGAGCGCGAGGATCGCCTCGTCACTCGCGGACAGCGCGGCCCAATCGGTGAGCGTCGTGCACTCGTCGAAGAACGCGTCGACCTGGTCCTGGTTGACGCCGTCGGCGCCGCTGCGGTCGGCCGTGCCGCCGCTGCAGGTGACGATGTCGGCGATCAGCGCGGAGACCGACTCGTCGTCCGCCGAAGCCGGCGTGACGACGCCGTCGCCGTTGAACTTGGTCTGCGCGAACAGGGCCGCGGTGTCGGACACGTCGGCGAGTGAGATGGAGTCCGCATCGGCCTTGCCCAGCCCGGCGAGCATCTGCCTCGCGCCCGTCATCACGGCTGCGCCGCCGTCGGTCGAGGTCTTGATGCGGGAGAGCGGAACGACGTCCGTGCCCTCGCCCAGCTTCGACAGGTCGGCGAAGTGGTCCTCGCACCACTGGGCGGCCTTCATGACCTCCGGGGCGCGGACGCGGCTGTCGCCGTCACCGTCGATCAGCGCCAGCGTGCGCTCGTCGAACTCGAGGCCCTTGACGGGGCATGCGAGCGCCGCCCAGAGCTTCTGATCCAAGTTCTCCAGGTTCCCGAAGTCACCTGCGGACTCCACGCGCGCCTGATCGAAGCCACCGGCGCGAAAGAAACGCCAGCCATGCGATCCACTGTTCCCCATGGGAACCCCCCTCCACTCACTCACACTCAATCGACCCACACCCGCTGGACAGCGGTCACCGCTGGCACGGCGCAAGCGCCGCGCCAGCGCGAGGCAGCATGCCGATGGTGTGTCAGATTGTCGATCTCAAATCTGCCTTGCCCGCCAGCGCTACCGTCGCCGCGACCGGGTCCCGGTCCGCACGCGTAGGCTTGGGCCCGAGGCTGCCCGTGTAGACTCGCTCGATGGCCCGCCCTGGGACGCTCTTGGTCTGTCTCGTCGTCGCCGTCGTCGCGTTCGGTGGAGGCTGGCTGACCGGCCGCTCAGGCTCGCTGGAGGGTTCCCCGGCCCGCCCGACGCCGAGCGAACCGGCGGCCGAGACCCGGCGTCCGCGTCGTCGCCCACCCGCGGAGTCAATCGTGTCCGCGACCGGGGACAGTGACGCCGGAGCCAGTGACGCCGGAGCCAGTGACGCCGTTCCGGTCGAGGACGCCGCCGTCGCGTCTCTCCGCACCGCGGACATCGACGGCATCCTCGGTCGCGCCAACCAGGTCAGTCGCTTCTCGCCGGCCGAGACGGCAGTGCTCCTGGAGCGACTGGACGGGGCGCTCGAGGCGCGCGATTGGCGGCTGTTCCGGGCGACGCTCCGAGCTCTGGCGAAGACGGATGACGAGTCCGTGCGCCGCCGAATGCTCGCGATCGGCGAAGACACGGAACTCCCGTTCCAGAACTACGCGGGTGGGTTGTACGCCGCGGTCTTCGAGGAGGTGCGCGACCCACGGCTCGCCGCCCTCGGGCGCCTGCGATTCGGCATGCGGATCGACGCCGGCGACACGTCGTGGGTGGCCGCCGAGGGCTGGTTCGATCTGGTGGCGCAGAACGGCGACGAGCGCGACATCGAGTGGCTCCTGGCCCGTAACGAGTCGAGGCAGATCCTGCATCGGGCGCGCGAGGCGGTTGCGCTCAGCACGATCCCGAGCGCGGTCGCCGCGACCCGGGAGTGGCTCCTACAGCGACCCGACGAACGCATGCTGAGGACGTTCGCGACCGAGCAGCCGGAGGAGGGTCTGAGCCTCCTCGAGGAGATGATCCGCACCGCGGCCGATGCCGGTGGGGGACCCGGCTCGCACGTGCTGCGCACGTACGGCCGCGTTGTTCCGGCCGGTGACGTCGCGCGTGCCCGCGATCTCGTGCAGCGCGTTGCGGGTCCCGAAGCGCGCTTCGTCGGCGTCTACGCGGCTCAGGAGCTGGCCCGGCGCGAGATCGACGTCGCTGGCTGGAGTGCGATCATCGAGGCTCCGGTCACGTACCTCGAACAGGTGGACGACGCGAGTGATCGGCGCGCGCGCACGGCTGCGAACGCCATCGAGGCCTGCCCCGTCACGTGGTCCGAGCGCGCGGCCGCGGCCTTGGCGTCGCTCGCCACCCGTACCGGCGAACCCCAGGATTGGGCCATCGACGCGGCCCGGACGGTTCGCGCCGGCCTGGGCGGGTTCTGGGGCAGCGAACACGACTGACGCCGCGCATCGCTGCGTCCGCGGATGGCCCCCTCAGTCCGTCCAGTCGAACGTGCGCAGCTTGTCGCCGTTCGTGCTGTTCGTCGGCGTCGTTCCGCCACCGAGGATCAGCACCGGGTCGCTGGCGCCTTCCAGGTCGCCCAGCAGGATGAACTCCGTCTCGCCGCTGTCGTCGGCCGCCGCTTCGAGGAATCCGGCCCCGAACACGAACGTACCGGTGTCGGTCCCGAGCAGCAGTCGCGTGGATCGCGCGGTCGTGCCCCGAGGTCCGAGCACCGAGCGCGTCGTCCCGATGAGGATGTCGAGCTTGCCGTCGCCGTTCACGTCGCGCACCGCGAGCGAGGAGCCCGAGAACGTCTCGGTCGCCGTGACGGGTGGCAGCAGGTTCGTGGTGACGTCGGTGAAGCCGGTCGACGCACCGTCGTTCCGCAGGATGCGGAGTGCGGAGCGACCGACGGAGGGTCCCTTGTCGTGGAGCAACACGAGATCGAGCTTCGCATCGCCGGTGATGTCCACGAGTTCGAGTGCATGGCCCTGCCAGAACTCATTGTTCGCCGCGGCCGTCAGCCAGTTGGCCGTGCCGTCGGAGAAGAACCCGTCGCCGTCGTTCAGCAGGATGCGCGTGGCGACCCGTGCGACATCGGAGCTCGAGCCGTACTGCGAGTTCGAGTACTGCCCGTAGACCGAGACCGTGAGCGGATCGTCCCAGGTGATCACGATGTCGAGACCGTCCTGGCCGTCGACGTCGCCGAGGGCGATGTCGCGCGCGACGTTCGCCGGACTCGTGGAGGTCGGCGAGCCGGCGGGGCCGTCGAAGCGCGATAGCGTGCGATCGACGAGCTGGCCCTCGTTGTCGAGGATGCGCGTTGCTGACAGATAGTGACCGCCGTAGATCCCGGCCGTGAGGTCGTTGTTCGTCCCGTAGTAGGGCGCTGAGCCCCAATCGATCACGGAGGGATCCACGTACAGGTAGGCGTACAGCCCAAACGATGTGCCGACGACGACCTCGTTGTCGCCGTCGTCGTCCAGGTCGCCGATCGCGATGGCGTTCGACGTCCCGCCCGGCGAGTACACGGTGCCGATCTGGTACGAGTCGCCGCCCTCGTCGTCCGCCATGATGTACGGCAGGTAGTAGTAGGTCGACGGCTGCCGCGTCAGCGTCGCGCTGAACGTGAACGTGCCCGTGCCGTCGTTCGCGAGCACGCGGACTCCGTCCTGGTAGTAGTTCGTCGCGCCGTCGTAGTACCCGCGCCCCGCGATCACGAGCTCGGGGCCGGGGTTGCCGTCGATGTCGCCGAGCGCCACCGCCGTTCCGTCGAAGCCGGCCATGTTCGGATCGGTCGATGCCGCCGGCATCTTGGTGCCCGTGACGTCGACGAGCACGCCCGATGCGTTGCCCGTGAGGAGTCGAGCGTACTCGGCACGCGTGCCGGGCAGTCCGCCGAGCAGCACGACGTCGTCGACCTTGTTGTCGCCGTCGACGTCGCCGATCGCGGCCGCGACGGCGCCCAGGTCATCGGTCGCATTGCTGCCCGGCGATCGCGTCGCGGTCGAGTCGACGAACCCGATGACTTCGAACGCATCCTCGACGGTCGCCTCGTCGTCGAGCACATCGCGGACGCTGACGTCGACCATCCCGGGCGCGGACGACGGCGTCGTGAAGTCGATGCGATCGGCCGTGTTGAAGTCGAGCGTCACCTCCGCCGCCCCGAACAGGACGACGTCGCCGCTCTCGAAGCCCGAGCCGCTGACGCGCACGGTGACGCCACCGCCGACGCCGACCTGCGTGGCGTTCGTGACCGCACCGGCGACGGCCGTCACGTTCGTGACGGCGGGCGGCGCCTTCACGCGGAACAGCGGGCCGGTGGCGACCGTGCCGCCGCGATCGCGGAGCGCCATCGCGTACTCACCCGGGTCGCGATGGCGTCGAGCCCGGGCGGCGTCTTGTACTCGAACTGGAACGGCGAAATGATCTGCCGGCCGAACTCGTCGGTCAGGACGACGAAGAAAGTCCCCGTTGCGGGTGACGACGGCGTCACCACGCGTAGCTCGCTCGTGCTCACGACGTTCGGGCGTGTCGCAGAGCGGACCCCGAAACTGACGCTCTGGCCGGTGGCGAGGCCGGTGCCGAGCAGTCGCGCGGAGAGCCCGCCCGCGGTGCTGCCTCCGGGGATGGCCGCGTCGCCGTCGTCCACGAGGGCGGTCAGGGTCGGCGGCGGGACGTAGAAGAAGTGACCGTCACGCTGTGCGGCCTGGCCGAACGCGTCGATCACGACCACGTCGACGGTCGCGCCGTCGAGGGCCGCAGGCGGCTCGACGAGCAGCGAGGTGCCGTCGGGGGCGACCGAGGTGACATTGCCCAGAACGTCGTCGAAGAGAACCGTGGGGAAGGTCTCGGCGTCGCCGAGGTTCAGGCCACGCAACTGCGTCGCGATGCCCGCGACGCCGCGCACCGGCCGCGCAACCGCGTCCAGGAACGGCTCCGCCGCCGGGATCTTCGCCTTCTTCTTCGGGCGGCCCTGGGGCACGACGGCGATCTTCACGCTGTACGAGGCGATGCCCGTTGCGACGCCGAGCGTCAGGCCGTAGTCCCCGTCACCTGTCGCGAGCGGAGCCTTCTTCACCGACAGCTTGGTGCCCTTCAGCACGAAGTCGTCGGCGAGCTTGGCGGGGGCAGACGGGACGTCCGCGCCCTGCGGGTCGAGGAGCGAGACGAGGTTCAGCGCGGCACCCTTCTTCGAGTACGCGATGGAGATCGAGGCGAGCGCACCCTCCAGGCCGGGGAACGTGTGGGTCACCTCGGTGGCGACGCTTGCGTCCAGCGTCTGCTTCTTCAGCGAGATCGCCTTCGCCTTGCCGATCTTGAACGATGCCGAGTACTCGCCCTCGGTCGTGTTCGCGCTCCGGATGCGAACGACCCACTCGCCGGTCTTGTCGATCACGAGCTTCTTGAACGCGACCTTCTTGCCGCCGGACTTCACGTTGAGGGTTGGCGTGCGGTCCGTGCCGTCGGGATCGAGCACCACGAGATCTGGGAGCAGGGCCGACTTCTTCGAGGCCCCGACCGTGACGGTGAGCGTCTCGCCGGCGAGCAGCGGGGCGACGTAGTCGTCGACGTCCGCCTCGCCGCCGACCGACTGGATGGCCGTCGAGACCTTGTTCGAGCCGAACGCCGGCCCGCGGGCCTCGTGCGCAAACGCCGGGAGGGCCAACGTGGGAATGGCCAGTGTGAGTAGGCCCAGGCCGAGCACGATCCCGATGACCACGAGTCGACGAAGAGACATCACGGCGAGCACCTCCTGCAGGTCTTCTGCATCGCGCGACACCGAGCGCGGAGTCGCGACCCTCCATCTCCCAGCGTAGGGCGGCTCTCGCCGGGGTCAATCGAGAGGACTCCGATTCTCTCGATCTGAGAATCGGTTCTCAAGTTGAGAGAGGAGGACCCCCGATGGAGGGACAGGAGACGATTCCGTCGTCTCCGCGGAGAGGCATCGCCGGACCGCGCGACGTCCCTTCGCTCATCGAGGGATGGGAAACATCGCAGGGAGGTGCCGCATGAGTGAGAGCTCGATGACGGACCAGGTCGAGGAGTTGGGCCGCCTCATGGATGAGGCGGAGGCCGCTCGTGGCCGCCAGAAGAAGGTGCAGCTGGGACTCACGCTGGCGCTCGTCGGCGTCCTCGGCGCGTTCCTCGTGTCGCTCTACAACCGAGTCGACTCGATGTACACGGCCGAGAAGTTCCAGGAGAGCATGGGACCGGAGCTCGAGCAGCTCCAGCCCCAGATCGCCGAGACGATGCGCGGAGTGGTGACCTCCGCAGCGCCGCACTACGCGGAGCTGGGACGCGCACGTCTCGATGTGGTTCTGCCCGAGGTGCGGGATCAGATCGGCGCCGAGCTGATCGGTCTGTCCGAGGGCCTGGCAGTGCGCGCCGAGGAGCGCGCGTCGGCTGCGCTCGAGCGGGTCCGTGTGGCTCAGGAGCAGCGGCTCCGTGACCACTTCCCCGACCTGGACGACGAGGCGTTCGAGCAGCTCCGGCTGCAGTGGGCGCAGCAGGTCCAGAGCGACACGACCGAGGTGCTCGGCGGCTTCCACACGCGTGTGGTCGGTGACTTCGCCACTCTGAGCAACACGATCGAGTCCTTCGGCCCGAACAAGTACGACGACTTCGAGCGGGATGAGCTCGTGCGCTACTACGCGCACCTCTGGCTCACGCTCGTCGACGAGGAGGTCCTTACGGGTGACCTCTCGGGAGGCAACGATGGCTGATCACGACGACATCCAGAACCTCGTCGAGCGCTTCCGCTCCGGCGTCGAGTCCGAGACCAAGAAGGCACGCCGCCGGACCTGGCTGCTCGGCGCACTCATCGTCTTCTGCTGCGGCTACATGAGCTGGCTGCACCACAGCGTCTCGAAGCTGGACGCGCAGGCCGTCACGGCCATCGCGCGCGCCCACGTCGAGTCGCAACTGCCGGAGCTCAGCGAGCGACTGACCGAAGTCGCCATCGACGCGGCACCCGACGTGATCGACCGCGGCGAAGCCGTGATTCGTCGAGCTCCGTCCGCTCTGCGTGACACCGTCGAGGAGCGCCTCCTGCGCGAGACCGATGCGGTCATGGAGCAGCTGGCCGAGCAGCTCGACCAGGATCTCGGCGACTCGATCGACGGGTACCTGCGGGCCGTCGCGTCAGCTGGAAACGGCACGCCCGGCTCGCCCACGCCGGACGAACTCATGACCGAACTGCGCCGCGTCTATCGCGAGAAGGCGGGCATCCTGCTCGACCACCTCTACGTGGCGTACGCAACCGAGATCGGCGCCGTCGACGAGCAGCTCGAGCGCCTGCGCACGAGCGACCAGCTCAGCCCCCGCGAGCGGGCACAGCGCGAGGTCATCGAGGCCTCGGTCGCGCTCCGCAAGCACTTCATCACTCCCTACCCGGTCGATGAGACCGTGATGGTGGGGAACTCCGACTAGCAAGCACCGGGATCACATCCCACCTGGGCCCGGGGCGGAGACGCTCCGGGCCCCACTCGATTCCGGCTGGTGGGCGGATCTCCACGCCACGGAGAGGGGGAGGACTCCGATAGCCTCGCCAGGCTCATGTCATGGTGGCGGGATCACGAAGACGAAGAGGACGTCCGGCACGTCCGGCATCTGGGCATCGGCGAGATGCTCCGACGCTTGGGGCCCCTGCTCCGTCCGCACTCGCGACGCCTGCTGCTCGGCGGAGCGCTGATGCTCGTGTCGGTCGTCGCGCAGGTCCTGGCGCCGCTCGTCCTGAAGCGGCTCATCGACGTCGAGAT
Organism: Planctomycetota bacterium; assembly: GCA_021776825.1. Classification (GTDB taxonomy): domain Bacteria; phylum Planctomycetota; class JAJSAM01; order JAJSAM01; family JAJVHW01; genus JAJFFG01. Next base: position 96,977 of record JAJFFG010000067.1, on the reverse strand, counting down.
CGCCGACGAGTCCCGCGACGGCGTCGTCCGGATGGGCCTCGCGTACGCGCTCCTGTTCATCGTCGGCGCCGCGGCGACGTTTGCGCAGGTCGTCATCCTTGCGCGCATGGGGCTCGGCGTTGTCAAGACGCTGAAGGAGCGCCTGTTCGGGCACGTTCTGCACCTGTCGCTCGCGTACTTCGACCGCAACCCGCCCGGACGACTGCTGGCGCGGATCGAGTCCGACTCGGAACGCCTGCAGATGCTGTTCGCCGAAGTGTCGATCGCGATGGTGCGCACGGCTCTGCTCGTGGTCGGGATGTTCTGCGTGATGTTCGCGACGGACTGGCGCGCGACGCTGGCCATTCTCGCGCTCGTCGTCCCGCTGGTGACGGTGACCATCATCTTCTTTCACCGCATGCGCCGTCTCCATCGCCGCGTGCGCGCGCTCTACGCCCGGATCTCGGAGTTCGTCACGGAGTACGTTCAAGGCGTCTCCGTCGTGCGGCTGTTCGGGTACGAGACGCGCGCTCGCAAGCGGCTGCGCGCGCTGAATCAAGACAAGCTGATCGCCGAGCGCGATGCCTCGATGTGGGGCTACTCGTTCTGGGGCGGGCTCACCGCCGTCGAGGTCGCGGCCGTGATGGGCATCGTGTATGTCGGTGCGGGCCACCGTTTCGGCGCCGAGATGACGCCGGGTGTGCTCGTGCTGTTCCTCGTGTACCTACGGCAGGCGTTCGGGCCGCTGGCGATGTTCTCCGAACAGCTCAGCTTCGTGCAGCGCGCGTTCGCGTCGGCGGATCGCGTCTTCGGCGTGCTCGACACTCCGTCGCGCACACCCGATGCCGACGACGCCCTCGACGCTGTCCCCGACGATTGGCGTGAACTCGCCTTCGAGAACGTCGTCTTCGAATACGACGGGGGCACGCGCGCGATCGACGGCGTCTCGTTCAGCGTGCGGCGCGGCGAACGCGTCGCGATGGTGGGCGCCTCCGGCGGTGGCAAGACGACCCTCACGAGCCTCCTGCTGCGGTACTACGAACCGACCGAGGGGCGCGTCGCACTCGACGGTGTGGACATTCGTCGCTATCGCCAGCGGGCCTGGCGGGCCCGCGTCGGTCTCGTGCTGCAGGACATCCATCTGTTCCCGGGCACCGTCGGCGAGAACCTGCGTGCTCTGGCTGAGGACATTCCCCCGGAGGCCATCGAGCGCGCGGTGGGCGTCGTCGGCGCCGCCGACCTCGTGGCGCGTCTGGCGAGCGGCTACGACGAGCCGCTCACCGAGGGGGGCGCGAACCTCTCGATGGGCGAGCGCCAGCTCCTCTGCTTCGCGCGTGCGATCGTGCGTGATCCCGACTTCCTCGTGCTCGACGAGGCGACGTCGTCGGTGGACCCGGGTACCGAGCGTCGTCTGCAGCAGTCGATGGACCGGCTGCTCGCGGGTCGGACGAGCCTGATCATCGCGCACCGTCTCGCGACGGTCGTCGGCGCCGACCGCATCCTCGTCGTCAGCCACGGACGAATCGTCGAGGAAGGCACGCACGCGGAACTCTACGAACGCGACGGCATCTACCGCGACCTGTTCGACCTCCAGTTCCGCAAGGCCGGCGCGGCATGAGCGACGAGCCCTCGAGCGGGGTCCTGACCAACCGCCAGCGCATCGCGTGGCTCGCGCGCTACTGGGTCGGACACGGCGCGATGGCGGCGCTACTCGTGGGTCTCACGCTCGTCGCAAGCGCCGTGGCGATTGCGTACCCGCTCGTGTTCCGCGACGTGATCGACGGCGCCAAGTCGGGTCGGATCGAGAACGCGGAGCTGTTCCCGCTGCTCTGGGCGCTGGCGGCGATCGTCGGGGGCCGGCTGATCGCCGGCTTCTATCCGGCGTTCCGCGCGTGGATGAATCTCATCATCGAGAAGGCCGTTCGCGAGCGACTGTTCGATGCCATCCTCGACAAGGACCACCGGTTCTTCGGTCGCTTCCGCACCGGCGACCTCGTGACGCGGCTGACCGACGACATCTCCGAGTACCCGCGCATCGCGTGGTTCGGGTGTTCAGGCGTGTTTCGCTTCCTCGACTCGTTCACGCGCTTCGTGCTCTGCGTTACCGCGATGCTGTGGCTCGACACGGAACTCGCGTTGCTTGCCATGGCGCCGGTGCCGCTCATGCTCTACGTCTTCTACCTCGCGCGGACGCGCCTGACGGAGACGTCCAAACTCCAGCAGGAAGAGGTCTCGCGGACCAACAATGCGATCGAGTCGGCGCTCGCCGGCATCCGCATCGTGAAGGCGTTCAACGCCGACGAAGGCCAGCAGCACCGGCTGTCGGAGATCCTCGAGCGACGTGTCGGCGTCCAGTTCAAGTTGGCGCGTCTGGTCGTGCTCGTGCACGAACTCGATCACGTTGTGGCGCGCATTGGTCAGGTGATCGTGCTCTCGGTCGGCGGCCTCCGCGTGCTCGACGGCGACATGACTCTCGGCACGCTCGTCGCCCTGTACGTGTTCCTCGAGATGCTGTTGCAGCCGATGATGGACCTGCCGAATGTGTTCGTCACCGCGCGGCAGGCGTTCGTGTCCATCGATCGCGTCGACGAGGTCATCCAATTCCCGGCCGTGGCGCGGCGAACGGGCAACGGCGCGGCTCCGGAGACCTTCGACGGCGTGCGGCTCGACGGCGTCGGGTTCGCCTACGCGCCCGATGTGGCGCCGTCGCTGACCGACGTCACATTCGACATCCCCCGCGGTCGGACCGTCGCGGTCGTCGGTCCGGTGGGCAGCGGCAAGTCGACGCTCCTGCGACTGCTCGCCGGGCTCGTTCCCTCGCAGCGCGGCGTCTACGCACCGGGCGGCACACCGTTCGGCGACTGGGACTGGACGGAACTCCGCACACGGATCGGGTACGTGCCACAGGAGTCGACGCTGTTCTCCGAGAGCGTCGAAGAGAACGTCGTGTTCGGGCGCCCGGCTGACGAGGCGTGGACGGCGGAGTGCCTCGCCGTGGCGCAGATGACCGACGAGGTGGCGGCGATGCCCGATGGTCTGGCGTCGGAGATCGGCCGCCGCGGCACGCTCGTCAGCGGCGGTCAGAAGCAGCGCATCGCGATTGCCCGCGCTTTGGCCGGACGCCCGCAGCTGCTGCTGCTCGACGACTGCGTGGCGAGTCTCGACGCTCGCAACGAGGACCGCCTCTGGACCGACCTCGAGCGGGTGTGTCCGGACGTCACCACGTTCGTGGTCTCGCACCGGCTCGCGACGGTGCGCCGCGCGGACAGCATCCTGGTGATGGACGGCGGGCGGCTGATCGACCACGGCTCGCACGACGAGCTGGTCGATCGCTGCGCCACCTACCGCGACTGCCTGCTGACCGAGGAGCGCCGCAGCCACCTCGACGAGGCCTGAGGTGCCTGACTCCTGGAGAACCGAGCCCGGTCCGATTCCTCGGGTGCGGGACGGAACCGAGGAATCCGCCCGTACGGCGCGGCTCGCGTGGGTACGCGCACCAAAGGGATGGGATGAGCAGGACGGCCCGCGGCAAGGTGGCTGAATCGTTGAAGGTGTCCCGATGGGGCGCGCGAGGCTGGCGGCGCCTCGGGGCCGAGTTTCTTCGCGGCTTCCTGGGACGCACGCGCCGTCTGCGGGATCTTCAGGGGGAGAGCATGACCGACGGCGACTCCCCTTCGATCTCTGACAGCGCACTTCGCGAGCACGCCGAGTTCGTGCGGCGCGTGGCGCGGGCGGTCGTGCGGGACGAGGGGTTGGCCGAGGATGTGACGCAGGAGACGCTCCTCGCGGCGTGGACGAACCCGCCGCAGGACCCGAACGCTCTCCGGGGCTGGCTGCGACGCGTGGCCCGCAACTTCGCGCTGCGCATCCTGCGGCGCGAGCAACGCTTCGCCGAGCGAGAGGCCGTGGCGGCTCGGCCTGACGTCGTCGAGTCGACGGCCGAGACCGTGGAGCGCGCGGCGCTTCTGCGTGGGATGGTCGACGCGGTGCTCACACTCGACGAGCCGTATCGGCGCACGATCCTGCTGCGCTACTTCGACGAGCTCCAGCCGTCCGAGATCGCGGAGCGCGACGGCATCTCCGCCTCGACGGTACGGACACGAATCCAACGCGGGTTGGCAGCATTGCGCGGGCGCCTCGACGACGAACACGGGGATCGGAATCGTTGGCGTTCCGCGCTCTTGCTGACCTTCGCGCGCGGCGGACCGGAAGCACCGGTCGCCGTCCCAGAACCCTGTACGGTCGCCTCGCAGCCGACCGCACCCCTCGGGAGTCTCGTCATGTCCGTCAGCAGCAAGGTCGTCGTGACGACCGGTGTGGCCGCACTGGCCGCCATTGCAGCGCTCGTCTTCCTTTGGGAGCCGGGCGAGACAGACGGGCGAGCTCCCGCAGCGGGTGGGGGACCGCGTGCCGCCGAGACGCGCGGCGACGACGCACGCCTCGCCGATGATCCCGCGAGTCCGTCGCGCGAGCCGCCCGCAGCATCCACGGCGGCGCGCGCGCTGGTCTCCGGCAAGGGAGCCATCACGGGTGAGGTGCGCGTTCTGCTGAGCGACGAGGCGGCCGTCGGCGTCGCGGTCCGCCTCGCGGTGGGGACGGACGACGAGGGTCGGACCGTGCACACGACCGATCGCGGCGCGTTCCGCTTCGACGGCGTCGAGCCGGGGCACACTCTCTCGCTCACGGTCGAGCACGAGGGCGGACCCGACCCGCGACTCGCCGATCTCCAGGTCTTCCCGGAGCAGGAGCTCCATGCCGGGACGCTCTGGCTCTCGCCTCCGCTCGAGTTGGCCGTGCACGTCGTCGACGAGACCGGCGCGGGCGTGGCCGGAGCCGACGTCGCCGCGTTCGCGACGCGTTCTCGTGCGACCGCACGCGACCTGGGCGGGGCGGCCGCGTCGCCCGTCGTCCGCGCGACCACGGACTCCGACGGAGAGGCGCCGCTCGCCGAACTCACGGCCGGCACGTGGACGTTCCGCGCATCCTGCGACGGCTTCGCTCCTGGCGGCGTCGCCGACGTCCGTGTCAGCGGCAATCGTGCCGACGAGTTCGTCCGGATCGTCCTCGAGCGAGGTGCGCCGCTCGGCGGGCAGGTGACCGATGCCGACGGCAAGCCGCTGGCCGGCGTCCGTGTCGTCGCCGCGCCGCCGCGGGACGGCTCCGCCGCGTTCGAGCCACCGCCGGTCGACGCGCTCCGCACCGAGGCCGTGACCGATGCCGAGGGCATGTACGCGTTCCCGGCACTGGCGCGCGGCACGCACTCGATCGGTGTCGCTGCCGACGGCGGGTCGCTCGCGCGGCTGTGGATCGTGTCGGTGCCGGGCGTCGAACGCTACGACATCCAGCTCAGTGGCAGCGGCATCTACGGCATGGTGCGCGACGCCGAGACGGGCCAGGGCCTGGCCGACGCCGTTGTGCGCGCCGCGGCCTGGCGAGCGCATCACCCCACGTACTGGGTGGCGACGACGGGTCCCGATGGCCGGTACGAACTGCCGATCCCGCTGGCCTCGATGATCCAGGGACCCGCTCGCGCGGGCGGTGGCGTCCGTGGCGTGCACTTCACGGTAGAGCGTCGCGGCTACGCGATGGTGCCCGAGGGTGTCGAGACCAAGGCCGAGGGCGCCTGGGTGGCCGGCGAGCGCGCGGAGTGGAACGTGCGCATGCGGCGTGCGGCGTCGCTCTCCGGCGTCGTCGCGGGACCCGACGGTCCCGTCGCGGGCGCCGAGGTCACAGCCGAGGTCTGGCACGCCTACTTCGGGTCTGTGCGCGCCTCCGCCGTCTCGGGCGCCGATGGCACCTACATCATCGACGGCCTCCAAGACGGTCGCGCGAAGGTGACCGCGCTGAAGGAGGGCTACTTCCAGGTGCCCGGCTCGACCGGTGGCTGGCTGCAGGAGACCGACCCGCCGCGTGAGATCACCGTGCAGGTGCCGCTGACGGGTGCGGCTTCCCTCGATCTCGTCCTCGCGCGCGGTCGGACGGTCTCGGGAACGGTGACGGACGCTGATGGCCGACCGGTCGCCGGCGCACGCGTCAGCGCGTTGGCCCCCGGAGCCCCCGGTACGACCACCGACGACTCGGGACGCTTCACGCTGCGCGGCGTGCCGCTCGGTGACGACGTAACGATCGTTGTCGAGAAGACCGGGCTCGCGCGAGCGGAACTGGCCGTCGGCGAGGACGGCCGGATCGACGCGGCGATGGAGCCCGTGGCGGTCGTCAGCGGTGTCGTGCGTGGTGCGTCCGGCGGCGTGCCACCTGGCGCGTACGTCCAAGTCGCCGACGCACAGGTGCTCGCGACGGGCACGTACATGCTGGTCGGCATCTGGGAGCGTTCGGAGAAGCACCCCGTCTCGGCGGCGGGGCGCTTCGAGATCCCCGTCGACATGACCGGCGACGCCACGACCGTGCGCGTGCGCGCCGCCGCCCCCGGCATGGCGCCGACGCTCTCGCCCGACGTCGCGGTGGCGCGCGGGAATGACGCCAGCGGCGTGACGCTCTCGCTCGGCCCGGGACACGCCATCGACGGGCGCGTGGTTGCCGCCGACGGCTCCGGTCCGGTCCCGGGCGCGACGATCGAGATCGTCAACGCGCAGCTCCCTCCGGAGATCGCCCAGACGCGCGCCGACATGTTCAACCCCGGCGGGCGCCCCTTCGAGATCGTCGCAGTGTCCGGCCCGGACGGACGATTCCGCATCACGGGGCTCCCGGAGTGGAACTACCAGCTGCGCGTGCTCTCGGACACGCACATGCGTGGTGGATCGACCGTCGGCGTGCCGGCCGACGAACCGGTCGTCATCGAGCTCGGCACCGGCTTCCCGATCAGTGGCTTCGTGCGTTACGACGACGGTGAGCCAGTCGTCGGCATCAACGTGCACGCTCTCGCGGGACAGGGTGCAGCGGGATCGTCGCGTACCGCGTCGGACGGCTCGTTCCGCATCCCCGGGCTGCGTGAGGGCGACTACCCACTCCGAGTCCAGGCTGCCGGGTTCGTCGAGAGCGACGTGCTGCCCGAGACGCTCCAGACCGTCGCCGCCGGCACCGATGGCGTCGAGCTCGTCGCGCAGCGAAGTGCGGGGCGGATTTCCGGTCGTTGCGTCATGGCGGATGGCACGCCCGTCGCCGGCGCGAACGTCTCGGCGAAGCCGATGGACGGCGGCTCGGTCGTGCGCACGCGGACCGACGGCACGGGGGCGTTCACGCTGTCCGGCCTGGGCGAGTCTGCGTACGCGCTCTACGCCATGTCGAGGCGCGGCAGCGGCGGCCCGGAGCACTTCGCCGACCGCTCCGCAGGCGAACTCGTCGACGTCGCGGTCGGCGCGAGTGACCTCGTGCTCGACATGGGCCCGACGATCACCTGGACGGGTGTCGTGGTCCGCGAGGACGGTGAGGCGCTACCCAACGGCGCGCCGATCCACGTGCGCGTCGCACCCGAGAGCCCGTGGCGCATCTTCGGCCGGCTCGAGACGGACGGGTCGTTCTCGTTCGCCGCGATCCGTCGCGTGCCCCACGAAGTGACCGTCAGCGATCCCGTCACCGGGCGCACGTTCGAGCTCGCGGACGGTCCCGTGTTCACGCCCAGCGAGACGCCCTCGCGCTTCGTGATCCCGTCAGGCGTTGGGATCTCCGGTGTCGTCCGCGGCGCGGCGGGACGGCCGGTCACCGGGGTGGCCGTCATCGCCGTGGACCCACAGGGTGCGAAGGTCCACGCCGTGAGCGACGTCGCCGGACGCTTCCACATGACCGGTCTCCAGCCGGGCGTGACGTACGAGCTCATCGGCTTCCATCACGACGAGGGCCGCGCAGAGCATCCCGGCGTGCGTGGCGGCGACACCGACGTCGCCGTCTCGCTCCGCCCGTCGGAGGCGCTCGAGTTGCGGCTCGTCGACGAGCACGGCGAGCCGGACCGCGACCGCTCGTTCCAGTTGCGTCGAGAGGACGGGGTCCTCGCCCGCATGCGCACCGACACCGAGGGCCGGGCGCGCTCCGTCGCGTTCCGTCCCGGCCGCTACGACGTGTTGCTCGACGGCGCCGACGTGCCCGTCGGCGCAGTGGGGACTGGCGAAGGCGAGATCACGCTGACCGTGCGCTGAGCGTGCTCTGATCCGCGCACTCGCCGTGGCCCCGCGCGGACGTGTAGTGTCGCCCGCGGACCACGGGGGATCTGTGTGACGGACTGGCTGGACGGGCTGTACCTGGTGCCGAAGTCGATCACGCACGCGCCCTCACTCTGGCTGCCGATCAGCCCCCCGACGACTGGGACGGTGTCGTTCGCATGGACGGCAAGTAGCGGGAGTTCCGACCGTCGCTCGCGGTGTCGGGCGTGGACACTGAGCGCATGGATGTCGCTTCGTCCTCGGCCCTCGAGACAACGCCAGACGTCCGTGTCTCGTGGCTCGACGATCTGGCGACCATCATCGCCGCGTGGCGCGCGCGGCGGCCGGTGCTGCATCGCGTTCTGATCGTTCTGCTCGCGTTCGTCACCTGGGATCCGGGCACCCGCTCGGACCCGGTCATTGCGGTGTTCAGCGTACTGGCGCTGACCCTGCCCTCGTTCCGGCGCGGGCGTGGCCGCGCGACGCGCACGCTCGCAATCCTGCTCGTGATCGCAGGGATGGCCGTGCTCGTCTCGACACCCGATCGCCTTGCCGACGCGTTTCCGCGAACGGGAGCGTGGTTGCTCCTGGTGTTCGGCACCTACCTCGGGGCGCGGCGCGGCCGCTGGTGGCCGTGGATCTTGCCTGTCGCTGCCGGGGCCTTCTCCACCTGGGCCGGACTGGATTGGTGGCCGGATCCGTTCGTCGTGATGCTCCAGCTCATCGCCGTGCTGGCGGCCCGCGTGGCGGTGGTCCCGATTCACGTCGATGCGCGGTGTGCGCGGGAGCGACTGGCCGTGACTCTGCAACGGTCGCCGTGGTGCACCTCGTTCGTGGTCTGCGCACTGGCGGCCACTTCCGCCGGACGCTCCGGCAACGTCTCCGCACCGATGCTCGGCTCCTGCCTCGTCGCGCTGCTATTCCACGCCACGTGGCGCGCCGGCACCCTCTTCGATCGCGCCGCGCCGTGGACCGCCGCTCTCGCAATGCAGATCGCGAGCGTGACGGTCTGGTACGGCTTCGCGCAAACCCAGCCTGACGTGAGTGCGCTCTTCACCAGCGAGTGGGTGCTCGCGAACGCCTTTGGCGGCCAGTTGCTCGTGCCGCTCGCGTTGGGCCTGGCCTTCGGTCGACGCGTCCCATTGGCGAGCGTGACGCTTCCGGCAGGGCTCGCGCTCATCTCGATCGTGATGCTGCACGCCCTTGCCGGTCTCGTGGCGTGGGCCCTGTTCACGGCGTCGCAGAACAGTCTGACCCCGGTGGAGGTCGGGCAGTTCATGCAGCTCCTGCCGGTCATTCTCTCGACTCTGTGGCTCTTCGTGTTCCACCGCGTCGTGACGTCGTCCGTCTCGGCTCGTCGGATCGTCGTCGCGGCGGCCGGGTGTGCCTGTCTCCACATCGCCGTCCTCCGATTTGGGCTCGGCCACGGCGGCGCCAACATCACGATCGCTCGAGGTGCGCTGGCACCCTTCGGCGGCTGGATCGTGGCCGCCCTCGTCCTGCTGCTCGCCCGTGACGTCGCCTGCGTGACCCGCATCCCCGACAACCACCCGCTGCGGGCGGACTGGGCCCCGTCCGACTGAGCGCGATTTCAACGGCGGCCACGAACGCGTATCCTGCGGGAGGGTCGCGTCGGGAGGATTCGATGGGAAGCGCCGTATCGATGGGAAGTCCTCGAACTACGAGGTTCGCTGCCGTCGTCGTGTTCGCCGCGCTGGGCGCGCTCGCTGCCGCGCCGGCCTCCGCCAAGGAGTGGCCGGAGGCCCAGCCCTCGCCGAAGGTGAAGGGCGAGGCGCATCAGTGGAAGACCGCCGAGGGCCGCTCGTACGGCTGGTACGTGCCCAAGGACTACGACGCCAAGCAGGGCGGCAATCTCGTCTTCATGCTCCACGGCAACAACATGAGCCGCTACTGGGGCCTCCTGAACGTGCAGCTCGGGACGTTCCGGCCGAACGACATCCTGATCTCTCCCGACGGCACGGCGGCGAACGGCAACGGCGGCTTCAACTGGAACGGCAACACGAACGAGCTCGACGAGCTCGACGCCCTCCAGAAGGAGCTGGAGGAGACGTTCAACATCCGCGGCACGTACCTCTACGGCCACAGCCAGGGCGCGTTCTTCGCGCACTTCTGGGCCGGGTACAAGCCGGATCGCATCCAGGGTCTCGTCGCCCACGCCGGCCACGTCTGGAAGGGCACGAAGGTCGCGAAGAACCGCCACCACCAGGCGATCGCACTGATGCACGGCACCACGGATCAATCGGGGGCGCCGTACGTGACCTCCGTCGAGACAGCCGGGATCTACCGCGACAAGAAGTTCCCGAAGCTCCACTTCCGGACGATCCAGGACTGGCCGCACATGCCGAATGCGTATGTCGCCGACCAGGAGCTGACGTGGTGCGAGGGGATGGCGAGCGATGACCCCAAGATTGTCGGGGCGGCTTTCGAGCGGTTGCGTGAAGTCCGAGACCAGAACGGATGGGGTCGCGATCACACGGCGCTCTACGACGTTGCGCAGCGTGTGATGACGATGGAGGGCGTGCCCGTCAAGTCGAAGGGTGCCGCCAAGAAGGTCGTCGCCTCCGTCGAGAAACTCGCGGCGAAGCACGTCACCGAGATCGAGAAGGCGCTGAAGAAGGGCTCCAAGGGCACCGACGTCGACGACACCGCGTGGTTGACGCACCTGACAATGTTCATCCGCGACTTCCGCGGCGTGCCCGCTGCCGACGCGCTCCGCAAGACCTGGCAGTCCAAGATCGACAAGCACGACAAGGCCGCGGTGAAGGCGCAGAAGGAGTTCTACCAGCACCGCGCACGCGACGCCGGGAAGGCGTTCAAGGCCGCTGCGGGGGCGCTCGACAAGGCATGGCTGAACTTCTGGCCCGTCGACATCAACGTCGTCAGCTCGATGGAGGCGTGGATCAAGGACGCCAAGGGCAACAAGCTCTCGCCGAAGTCCGTCGAGAAGTGGCAGACGCGTTACGCCGCGTATCTCAAGGGCAAGGAAGCGGGCAAGAAGGCGTACGCGAAGATCAGCAAGGCGAGCTACTGATCGACCTGGTCGCTTCCGGTACCGTGAGGCCTGACCCGCGCGTGAACCCCTGAGCTGCGAGGTGGACATGACCCGCTCTCTTCTCATCGCCGCCGCGCTGACGCTGGGGCTGGCGGCGCCGGCCCTGGCCGAACTCGCCAAGGGCGACGTGCCGAAGCCCGTCGGAAGCGACGCGTCGTTCGTCAACTGCGACGAGGTCGACTTCACGAAGTGGCGTGGCAAGGTGGTGGTTCTCCAGCTCGGGCACACGAAGGTCGAGCAGACCGAGAAGCAGGTGCTCAAGCTGAAGGAGCTGCGCACGAAGTACGGCGAGAAGGGGCTCGTGCTCGTCTCCGTGTTCGAGGAGTCGCTCGCCGACGTGAAGGCGTTCGTCCAGATGCACGCGATCGACTACCCGGTCGTTGCGGGCGTCACGGATCTCCGCACGCGATGGGGCCGCAAGGGCGGGTTCCCGACGACGTACATCCTGGACGTTCAGGGCAAGGTCGCCTGGGTCGGCAACTTCGCCGATCGCGCGGACCCCGAGATCACCATGCTTCTGAGGCACGTCAGTGACGTGCCGTGGGTGCCGGCGACCTACGCCGAGGTGCTCGACAACCTCGACCTGAAGGACTACGCCGCAGCCCGTGCGGCCATCGAGAAGACGCTCGCCGCCGAGGATGTCCCCAAGGACGATCGTGGTCGCCTCGAGGCGCTGCGCGGATGGATGGACAAGCAGGCCGACGCGTCGCTCGCCACCGCCTTGAAGAAGAAGGCGAAGCAGACCCTGCTCGACCGGTACCACGCGCTCGAAGAGGTCGTGCGGGAGCACGCCGGCTCTGGCGCGGCGGCGAAGGCCCAGGCCGAGCTCGACGCCATGGATGGCGACAAGAAGGTCAAGCGCGAGCTCGACGCCTGGCGCATGTTCGTGGAGCAGTTTGCCCAGGCCAAGAAGGTCGAGCTGACCGACAAAAAGGCGGCCATGAAGCTGCTGAAGAAGGTCATCACCAAGTACCGCGGCACGAAGGCCGCCGCCAAGGCCGAGTACTGGGTGGATCTGCTGAAGGGCTGATCGGCTACTCGCCGGCGAGCAGGCGTCGAGCGTTGCCGCCGAGGATCAGAGCGACGTCGTCATCGTCGAGATCGCACGTAGTCATCGCGGCCCGCTGAGCGTCCAGCAGGTCCGCGCGCCAGCCGCGCGGGAACGTGCACGAGTCCGTGCCGAACAGGATGCGCTCGGGACCGAACACACCGAGCGCCTTGCGGAAGACATCGGCGAGCGTCAGGTCCGCCGCCTGCGTGGCCATCCACGAGTTGGACGACGACGTGTCGGTGTAGACGTTCCGACACATGGTCCCGGCCATCAGCGTCTCGCGCAGGAAGCCGGCGCCGAAGTGCGGGATCACGAAGCGCGCGTTCGGGAACGCGTTGGCCGCCGGGACGATGTCGAGCGGGTTTGCGTACGCGATGTCTTGAGTGCGCGGGAGTCCGAGCAGGTCCTTCAGCTTGACGACGAGCAGGCCGCAGTGGACGACTGCGATCGCGCGCGCGTCGTGCAGGGCTTCGAGCACGGGCCGCACGGCAGCATCGCCTAGGCGGTAGTGGTGCGCTGCCGGAAACAGCAGCACGCCGCGAAACGGACCGTCCTGGAGGAGTCCGCGCACGCGATCGGCGGCCCCCGGCGCCAACGGGTTCACGATGGCGAACGGCGTGAGATGTCCCTCGGCGGCTGCTGCGGCCTCGGCGAGGACCGAGATCTCCGGCGGCACGCTGGCGAAGCTGACGAGGTGCTCGACGCCGTGCGTATCCATCTCGGCCCGCCAGCGCGCGACGTGCTCGGAGGTATCGGGTCCGGGGAGTGCGAGCCCGGTCTTCTCCAACACGCGCCCAAGTCGTTCTTCGGGCGTGCCGGGCTGCGGCGACTGTGCGGCGAGCGTCTCGAAGAATGTCCGCGAGAAGAAGTGCGAATGGAAGTCGACGATCCCGGAACCCATGCTCTGCCTCCGTTGCGCCGACTTGCTCGTGGCGCGCTCCACGCAGCGTACTCCGGTCGACTGCAAACCGAGCACCGGGGACGGACGGGGCTGCGCGCCCGCTACCATCGCCATCGATGACGTCGGTCGCCGCAGAGTCCCGCCGTGCCGCCTGACGCGTCCGCCTCGACCCGGCCGAGGAGCACCCTGCACGCGGCAATCCTCCTCGCGCTCTACGCGGTGGGGATCTGTCTTCTGATCTGCGTCGGTGGCGGCTTGCGCACGCTCTGGGAGCGCGAGCACCCGGAGATCGACTGCGTCGTGCGCAACGACAGCGCATTCACGCTGAAGAACGTCGTCCTCATCGCGGGGGACCCGGGCCCCAGCCTCTCTAGCGCATCGCGTGTCCTCGCGGAACGGGACGAGCTAGGGCCCGGCGAGGTCATGCGCGTGAGCCATGACCACTGGGCTATCGGTCCACTCTGCGTCGAGTTCGATGGGCCCTATCGGCGCCGCTCGATTCGCGGCCTCATGGGCCTGGGCGGGTCGCGCCAACAGAGATTCCGTATCGAGCCGGATCTGTCGATCGTTCCAGGGCGGTGAGGTCCCGCGCGGTTGGCCCGCCCGGATGCGCGAGCTACGATCGGGATCGATGCACACGACCAGATCAGCGTGGTTTCCGGACGCGGGGGTCCGTCGTGGAGACTGACTTGCCCGCCGCCGCCCGCGCGCCGAGCTCGCTGCGTCGCGCGATCGTAGCCACGGCATTCGTGCTCGGCAGCTGCGCTGTGGTCTGCGGGGGCGCCTTCGCGTACGCGCTCTGGAGTTGGGGCCACGTCGACTTCGTCGTTCGCAACGACAGCCCGCACACGCTGCGGAACGTCGTCTTGTTCGCCGGAGATCCGGGGGCGCGCGCGTCCGCGCCGCCGACGCTGGAGGAGGTGGACGAACTCCTCCCCGGTGGCGTCGTGCGAACCCGCGCGAGCAACGCTCGGGGCTTCTCGCTCTGCGTGACGTTCGACGGGCCGGTGACGCGTCACTCCGTGCCAGGACTCGGCTACGTCGACAGCGACGACTCGGGCGAGCAGCACTTCCTGATCCAGCCCGACCTGACGATCATCGACGGCAGCGTCACCGACTGACGGCGACGCGGCCGTCGTCCGCTCGGTCCGGCACGCGTCCGATGAACAGCCACGCTTCGTGCCCGTCCTTCTCGGCCGGGAAGGACCGCAGCGAGACGTCGAGGCCCGCGGCCGTCATCTGCCGCTCCCACGTCGCGCGCGGGAACAGCCCCAGTAGGTGCCGATCCTCGACGACGCGAACCTGTCCATCCTTGCGAATGAGGAACACGAAGATCGCCTCGATGGTCGTGTCCGTCGGGTCCGGATCGTGGTCGTACACGAGCGTGGTGATCTCGCGCTCGTCGCCGTGCGGGCCGTGCACGTGCGCCTGCGGACCGTCGAACGTCTCGCGCGTCCAATCCGGCGCGCAGATCAGCACGCCGCCCGGACGGAGATGGATGCGTGCCGTCGTGAACGTCGCGGCGAGGTCGTCCTCGCTCAGCAGGTACGAGACCGAGTCGTGGATGAGCACGGCGTCGAACATGCGGCCGAGACGGATCGAGCGCATGTCACCGACGAGGTGCTCCACACCGGGGTTCAGCCGCTCGGAGTTCGCGAGCATCGCCGGCGATAGATCCACCGCCGTCGCGTCGAACTCCTCGGTCAGGTGCGACAGGCTGTGCCCGCCGCCGGTTCCGAGATCGAGCACGTGGTGACGCCCCGGCCCGAGCGCCTCGCGAAGCGTCTCACGCCAGTGCGTCGCCTCGGCGGCGTAGTCGTCGCGCGGGAGGACCAACGGCCAGTGCTCGGCGAGCTCGTCGTAGATGGGGGGGATCGACATGCGCCGGTCAGGCTACGTCGTTGGGGTCAGCCCTGTGTCGGATAGAGCCGCTTCAGGAGCTGGATCTGGCCGGTGTGGTAGAGGTCGTGCGCCGCGATGCCGAGGATCAGGTCAAGACGCGTCGGCCCGCGCTTCTTCGCCGGACGCTCGAGTGTCGTGACGTCGACGGTCGCGACAGCCGCGCGCATGCGCCGGTGCTCGTCGCCGAGCAGAGCGATGTCGCGCTTCAGGCCCGCCGGAGTGGGGGACTCGGGCACGCGCGGGAAGTTGCTCGGCGAGCGTGCGAAGCGGGCCTTCGTATCCTCGGTCAGGCTGCGGCGCACGATGTACTTCCAGTACGCCGCGTGCAGGATCAGCTGCCAGATGCTGTTGCGATCCGGCGCCGGCTTCCAGACGGCGACGTCGACCTTCAGCCCGCGCAGCGCCCCGCGCAGCGTCGTCCCGTGGAACGAGCGGCGGTCGTACGCGCGGTCGATGTTCGCGAGCATGAGCTCGATCCGCGGGTCAGGCTGATCGGACGGTTCGGTCATGGCTGCTCCTCGGGAAGCACGCGCGCGACGCCGGCGTCGACGAGCGCGACGAGGAGCAGGTCGGCGAGACGGCGATCGTCCTCGCTTTGGAGTGGCTCCACTGCCCAATCCGGGCTGAGCGCGTAGAGGTACGCGAGAAGCCCGGTCACCGTGTCTCCGCCACCTGGCGCCGAGACGATGCGGCCCTCTGAGGCGGAGCCGCCCAGGCGCTCGAGGCGGTACGCGTAGCCGCCGTCGAGGGAGTGGAAGTACGGGATGATGCCCATGGTGAAGAACGGGCCCGTGGGGAGCATGGAGCGCGGCTCGGCCGATCCGCGGATCCTCTCTCGGTACAGCGTCAGCACCCACTGTCGCTCTCGCGCCGCGTCGAGCTCGGCGGACGGCATGGGCCGCAACGGCTCCGAGACCGGCTCCGCCCAGTACCCAGCCGTCTCATCGCCCCACTCACGTCGCACCTCCAGAAACGCGCCACTCCGCCGCAGGATGTCGAGCAACTCGTCGTCGTGCGAGCGACCCTCACCGCGCAGCGCGATCACGCCGCCGCTCAGCGGGACGAGCCGCGTGAGGAGCGACGCCGCGCGTTCGTTGCGCGGTGGGAGGAGCTGCGCCGACGAGAGGCAGCCCGCCAGCGGGAGGCACGCTGCTGCCGCCAGCGCGACGAGTGCGATGCGATGGACGATGCTGCGGGGATTCATCGTCGCCGAGCATAGCCCTCTCGGCGGTCTAGCGCGTCGTGGCGAGGACGACGAGCGCGATCCGGTCATACGGACCGGCCATACGGACCCTGGGACGGAATGACCGAGCATGGCCATCCCGCGTGATCAGCGCGCCGTGACGGGGACATCAAGCGTGATGTCGTCGCCGCCCGCGACGTCGATCTCGCCCTCCTGCGTCTCCGCCGCCATGGTCAGGGAGGGACCGGGGTCAGTCGGGAATCGCACGCGCCAGCGCCAGCGACCGGGCTCGAGTGTCAGCGCCGCCGTGAACGGAGTCTCGCCCTTGCCCCGCCCACCCGTGCGTTCCTGCCACTCTTCGCCGGGACGCGCCACCGCGACCAACGCGTGGCCGGGGGCGACGACGGCGTCGCCATGAAAGCGCACGATGGCACCCCGCCGAGCGGTGACGACGACGGGCGTCGTCTGCGCATCCGTGAGCACGACCTCGGCGGCGCCGACGATCCCCGGACCGAGGAGCCGGATCTTCCAGCGTCCCGGCGGCAGGCGATCGAACGAGAAGCGTCCCTCCTCTACCTGCGACGACGTCCGCGTGTGGCCGTGCGGGGGACGGTGCCACCACTTGGCGCCGCCCGGTAGCGAGCGCTGCCCCATAGGAGAGATCATGACGGTGACGTTGCGGAAGTTCGGAATGGCTGCAGTGTCGACCGTGCCCGCGAGCGTGGCGCCGGATCCGAAGCGCACCGTGGCGCGCACCTCGCGCACGCCCTCCTCGACGGTGACCGACACGAACGTCGGTACGTAGTCCTTCACACGGGCCCAGACCCGCCAACGGCCCGGAGCCACGCGCTCAATCGTCGGACCGTCGCGGTGCTTCATGACCGTGATGCCCCCGTGGCGCTGCGTTCCCTCGACTGGCAGCAGCATGACGTCCACGTCGTCGGAGTGGATGGCCGCGCCCGTCTTCGCGTCGACCATCGAGAGCACGAGGCGCGCATCGCCGGTTGGTAGCGCGCGCACCATGACCTGCACATCATCGCCCGCGCGCACCAGTCGCAGCGGCTCCTTGTCGTAGTGCACGCCCCCGAATGACCGCGCACGCACGTCGAGGTTCCACTCGCCGTCGGTAATGTCCTCGATCCGGAACGATCCGTCGTTCTCCGTCAGGCCGGCGTGGCTCTCGCCATGCAGAAACACGACGATCCCGACGCGTGGCACCGGCTCGCCCGCCGCGTTCGTGACCCGACCCGTGACCGCTGCCGCTCGCCGAACGATGAGGTCGCCGGCGTCGACGACCCCGTCCCTCGGAAGCATCACGTCCGCGCGCCCCGCGCGATCGTGCGACGCCCGCGCCTGGATCTGCCAGTCGCCGCGGAAGCCGAAGTCGGTGAGCCGGAACGTGCCGTCGGCCGCCGACGTGGTCGTCGGGCCCTTCGGCGTCCCGACCTCGACGAACGCGACCTCGGCATCCGACACCGGCGCGCCGGACTCGTCGACGACGCGCCCGACGATGGACCGCTCCGCATCGGGGCGTAGCGCCAGCTCGATCGTGGCGCCGCCGGGCCCGACCGACACGTCGAGCGCGGTGGCCGAGGCATGTCCCGGGGCGTTGGCCACCACGTCGATGCGCGATGCCTTCTGGATCACCGGGAACGTCGTCAGGCGCAGCACGCCGTCAGCGTCCGTCTGGCCCGCAATCAGCTCACGGAGCTCCGCGTGCGGACCGAGCCACCCCGACGCTCCCGGCAGGTCCGACGCACGGAAGGGACCCGCTCGGAAGCTCGTCGTGACGAACGCGCCACTCACCGCCGCCCCGTTCGCATCGCGCACGATCACGGTGAGCGGAGCGGACTGGACGATGATCTCGACGTCATCGACGTCGCCATCACCACGTGGATAGAGCTCTCGCGCGCCGACACCTTCGTTGGTCAGCGCCATCACGACGATGACCTGGCTCCTGTTGACCGGTAGCGCCGGGCGATCCAGTGTGAACGTCCCGTCGGCGTCCGACGTGCCGGCCGGCATCGCGTAGCCGAGAGCCGCCGCCATGAAGCGCTGGGTCGGACGCGTGACGTACATCTGCGCGCCCGCAAGCGACCCGCCCGTGGCGCCGGAGCGCACGCGACCCGAGATGACGACGCCGCGACCGAGTGCGACCTCACCGAGATCGATGTGCTCGCCCTCGTTCGAGAACGGCCGGAACGTGTCGACGTGCGCGGCGTAGCCGTCCGCGGTGACGATGACGTACATCTCCTGGAGCTGCAGCAGCGACCGCGGGTACGTCGTCTCGCGCAGGTCGAAGGACGTCCAGTCGCCGACGGCGCTCCCCTCGACGACGGTGCCCTCGAACTCGTGACCGAGGAAGTTGATGAGCTCGCGATAGGCGACGAGAAGGCTTGCACCCTCGATCGTCGCACCCGTCTCGGCGTCGACGACGCGGGCGGTGATCGGCCGCGCCACCTTGTCGGGCGCATCCGGTTCAGCCGCCATGCCCTCCGGCGCGACGTCTTTCTCGTCGACCACGCGAGGTCGCGACGGCACGTCGGATTGCGTTGCGGTGTCCGTCTCCGCCGCGGCTGGAGCGCCGATGTCGGCGACCGGGTCTCGGTTCATCCACCACAGTGCGAGCAGCCCCGCCACGACGGCGCCGGCCGCCACCTTCGTTGTCATCCCCACGATGCCTCCCGTGACCGCTGCTGCGGTCCCCGCGGCGATCCCGCCCGAACCGCGCCCAACGTCACCCGCGCCCGACATCCCGGCGAGCGCCAGGACCATGGCGCGTCGACCGCCGTGGCGTTCTTCCAGTCGCTCGCGGAGTTGTGAGTGCGCCCGCGAGAGCCGCGTCCAGACGACGTGCGGCGCGACGCCGAGTTGCGCAGCGATCTCGCGCGGCGGCAGCCCGTCGAACCACCGCATGCGGATCGCCGTGCGGTAGGGCTCCTCGAGCGCGTCCGCCGCAGCCAGGAGTCGCCGGTGCGTCTCCATCCGCGCGGCGGTTTCGACCGCCGCGGGTGTGGCCTCCGGCCTCGCAACGCTCGATTCGCGCTCCGTGCGCTGCGCCGCCGATCTCCGGTCGGAGTGCGCCACGTTCCGGGCGACGCGTGCCAGCCAGGCCCGCAGGCCCGGGCCGTCCTCTTGCGAGCGAGGTGCGTTCGCGAGCGCCTTCAACCACGTTTCCTGCACGACGTCGTCCGCCGCCGCCTCGTCCCGCACGAGCTGCCGCGCGAGCCCGCGCAACCACCCCGCGTTGCGGAGCAGGATCTCGGGTCGAAGGGCGGACTCGCGTTCGGGCATCGGCACCGCCCCAGAGACGCCGCCGATGTGGAAACCTGTCATCGGTCATACCGTCCCAGGGTCAATCCGCCGGACTCGGTGCTCCAGCGCGACCCTGAGACGGAGTGTAGCGTCAGGACCGGCGTCTTGACCCTGGGACGGTATGTCTCGCACGCACCGGGTCAGTTCACGAACCGGGATCCAGTCGCGTGCGATATCGAAGCAGGACCGCGACGATGAGCGCCACAGCGACGCCGGCCAGCGCGATGTCGTACCACGCGACCGACTGCCCGGCGGCGGCGTCGATGCCGCGGTTGATCAGGCTCCAGACGGCGATCCGGAACAGGATCAGTCCGACGACGATCCGACCCGCGTACGGAAACATCCCGGGCCCGAATACGCGCTGGTTCACGGTGCCAATCTAGCACGCGCCGCGATAGCGCCAGCAGTCAGCGCGCAGTCGACGATGGGACCGTACGCCCGAGCAGGCAGCTCGAGTGGAGTCAGCCGTCCCCGTGTCCGGGTAGGACGCGCTCGCCGACCGAGATGTCCGTCAGCGCCCGCAACCAGGCGCCCTCGTCGTCGCCCAGGTCCTCGTGGAGCAGCCGCTTCATCGCACGCCGCAGGCGGCGGCGTCGATCGTCGTCGGACTCGTTGACCCACGAAGCGACCAGGGCTTCGAACGCCCGCTTCCCACCGATGACGCTGAGGGTCCGAACTGCCTCCTGACGCACGCGCCACGGCGCCGGCGCGCGCAGGACCGCGATCACGTCGTTCTCGAGTTCGAAGTACGCTCTGCGCGAGGTCGCGCGTAGGGCCTGCATGCGAACGTGATCGTCCGCGTCACCGAGGGCTTGCCTCAGTGCAGCGCGCGCGTCACCGAACTCCGGAAGGCCCAAGAGACGGACGGCTTCGCGGCGGGTCGTCGCCGACGGCGACTCGAGCGCGGTCGTGAGCGCTCCGGTGGTCTCGGGCAATCCGGCTGAGACCTCCGCGGCGGCGGCCGCTCGTGTGCGCACGTTATCGCTGCCGAGGGCGGCTGCCATGCGATCCGCGTCTGCGGCTGCGTGTGCGGGCGTATCGGTCTTGGGCAGCGCCCGCTCCAGCGTGACGTCGTCCATGAACTCGATGTCGCGACGGTGAACCCACTGGAGGCCCTCCGCTGTGCGGATTCCCACGCGCCGCTCGTCAGCGACCTCGACCTGGCCCGTCAGGACACGCTCGTCCTTCGTGGTGATTCGCTCACCGTGCCGGTCGGCAGCGACTCGCCCCGCCTTCGCCGTACTTGCCGACTTCGGGGTCTTCGCCCCGTCCGCTGTCGGCGCGGGCGGCGCGGGCGGCGCGGGCGGCGCGGGAGGCACGGGAGGCACGGGAGGCACGGCTGGCGCGGGAGGCACGGCTGGCGCGGGCTCGCCGCGTGGCGCGGGCCGCTCCTCCTCGAGCTTGACGATGCGCTCGATGTCGGCCCGGGCAACCCAGCGCGCGGTGTCCTTGCCGGCCTCTCGGAACGACACCCGCTTCTCCTCGACCGTCTCGACGGTGCCGAGGATCTCCCGGCCGCTACGCAGGATCAACCGTTCGCCCGCCGCTGCAGGGACGGTCGCCGACGCGATGACGAGCACGGCAGCGAGCACGCAACCGATGACGCGGGAACTCAAGGGCTGCCCACCTCGCGCCAGGAGAGCACGCTCATGATCGCTAGTCGCTGCTGTGCGAGCGCGACGGCGTCCGTGGAGTACAGCAGATCGACTGTGCCGGTGACGCGGACCTCGCTCGAGCCGGTGTTGCTCGAGATCTCCTCGCCGATGACGACGGCGCCGATCAGACGCTTGCCGCTGCCGCCGCCGACCATGTTGACGGCGCCACGCACCAGCACGATGCCGGTCCAGAGGAACCCGCCCGCGAGGTCGAGATCGCCGTCCACAACGAGGACGCCCGCCCCGGATCCGTTGCCGGTGAGCTTCAGGTCGCCGCCGCAGTACACGACCTCCAGGTGCCCGATCTGCGGCGTACCGAAATCGACGCTGGAGTGGGTCCCGGGCTCGAGCACTGTCGTGGCTGCGGACTTCGCCTGCTCGACGAGGAGTGCCAGGTCGATCGGGTCCGTCGTTGCCACCGACGGCGAGCCGCCGGAGCCAGTGATCTGGTCTGCGTGGCCGGCGTCGATCTGCGCGGCGAGGTCGGCGGCCGGCCCGGGCGACGAGAGGCCCGACAGCGCCGGGCGGGTGTCGTCACGGGTGCCGTCGATCAGGTGTTCCTCGCCGGCGATGGTGAACGAGTTGCCGTTCAGGTCGACGACGGGCGTCTCCACGTTGAACTGAAT
Source organism: Planctomycetota bacterium (assembly GCA_021776825.1). Classification (GTDB taxonomy): domain Bacteria; phylum Planctomycetota; class JAJSAM01; order JAJSAM01; family JAJVHW01; genus JAJFFG01. The sequence goes on along the minus strand of JAJFFG010000067.1, from coordinate 75,199 downwards.
GGAGGCGGTGAACGATGGCGTGACGACGGAGCGTCGCAGCAGGACTTCGATCGATCGGGAGATGTCCCCGGCGGTACCTGTGCTGACGAGCACGACGAAGTTGCCCTCATCGGGTTCGTCGATCAGTCCGTCGCCGTCCTCGTCGCGACCGTTGGATACTCCGGGTCCGTACGACACGGAGAACTCGCCGAGTGTGCTGACGGACGTGCGCGTTGTCTGCAGGCCCGTGACGTTGCCGTTTCGCTGCCGCACCTCAGCGACGGCGAAATCGATCCCGGCCTCCGCCATCTGGAACGCTCGCTCGCGATTGACCATCGTGACGGCCTCTGAGTGCCGCGCCATGTTGGGGAGGAGAACGCCGCCTGCGAGAGCGCCGCAGATGACGACGATGGTCATCGCGCCGAGCAGCGCGTTGCCCGCATCACCAGAGGAGCGCCGCATCACGGGTTGCGCGCCACGATGATGAGTTGGCCCTCGGCTTCGCGACGACGATCGTCGAGAGGGCCCGACGCGGCGGACATGTCGAGGATGATGGCGTTGCCGACCCGCCGCACGTCGAAGCCCGTGATGCCGCGCGCCAACGTTGTGATGACCGGTCCCTCCGCGCGGACGAGATCGCGACCCTCGGGCGCGATGGCGCCGTCGAGCCGATACTCGGCCAGGTCGCCCGTGATGGGGGAGCCCGCGAACCCCTCCACTGGCCGGATTTGCAGGCCGGTGTCGACCTCTCCATCCGAGAACGTCGTCCCGTCGAGCTGACGTGCCGAGGCGAGCGAGCCGCGCCGGATCTCGTCACCCAACGTTCGAAGGACCCGATCGACGCGCATCGCGGCGGTTCGCTCGTGACTTGCCGATTGCGCCAGGTCGTTACTCGCGCTGAGCAGCGCCGTGGCGGCGCCGAACACGAAGACGGCCAACGTGCTGGCGATCAGCGTCTCGACGAGGGAGAGCCCCCGCTGGTGGCGTCGTGAGAGGCGGGACGGAGTCACTTCTTCTTCCCCTTGCCGTGGCCGTTGCCGCTGTTCCCGGGAGCTGGCGCGGGATCCGGTGTCGGATCGGGTGTCGGATCGGGATACGGGTCGGGCGTCGGGTCGGGCGTCGGGTCGGGATCGGGCTGCGGATCCGGCTCGACCGTTGGCGTCGGATCTGCGTTCGGGTCCGGCTCCGGCGCGGCGCTGACCGAGATCGAGCTCGAGAGCGAACCGCCCTCCGTTCGGTCGCTCACGTACGTGATGATCGGCATGATCTGATCGCCGCTCGCACCGGCGAAGCGCACGTTCACCGTCACCTCGTAGAGCCGCCAGCGCACGCTGCCATTGTCGATCTCACGCACGTTGACCGAGGCGACACCGGCGCCACCCGCGGCAGCGAGGCCGTCGATCTGGTGTTGCGTGTCGTGCCACGTCGTCGGCAGATCCTCGAACGGCGTGGCGCGGATCTGCTCCATGATCCCGGATGCACTTCGCGAGGCCGCACGCAGTCGTGACGTCTGGTCGACGAGGCTTGCGCCGGAGACCACGGCCGCGGTCGCGCCGAGCAACGAGACGGCCACCATCGTGATCGTGACCGCCAACTCGATGAGCGAGAACCCGCGGGAGCCGCGGCGGCTCCTCAGCGAGTGGGGTCGGTGATTGGCGTGCACAGCCCCTCATCGGCACCGCGTGAGCGCCGACTTGAGGAGTTATGAAGCGAACCCGATGTGACTTCGCGGCGCGGTCGTGATGTCGACCGTCCGCGTCTGTGTCGCTCGCTCGTTCGCCCCCGGCCCGTGAAGGTCGCGGCGCGTCCGAGACGACGACACCCCCGTACGCCGTCGCCGGGTCACCGGCAGCGGCATACTCCTGCATCGGTTGAAGGGAGGGCCGACTTGAGCCGTCGGGAGCCTCGGCTGACGGTGCACGCATCCGGCGGTGACTGAATTGGACATCGAGGCTCGTCGCCAAGTTTCGCGCCCTCGCCGACACAGAGTGGTGGCGGCGGCCCTGGCGGGCATCGGTCGCGCCAGTGCACGCGATCCGTATGGGATCGCGGCCTCCTCATTGCGTGCCCGCAGCGGGTGACCGTCTCGCTCGCAAGGAGTTGCTGGATGCGCAAGAGCAAGTGGTGGATCGGAGCCGGAACCTGTGCCGTACTCGCGTTGACGGTCGTCGGCGTGCAGCTCGCTCAGGCGTATCCGGATCGGGCTGGAGTACAGGGCACCGTCTGGAACGACGTCGACAACGACGGGTTCCACGACACCGACGAGGACGGCGTGGCCGGCGTCGAGATCAACTTCGTCTGCTGGGCCGACGTCAACGGCGACGGCACCGTGGACCACGACACCGAGGTGGTGTTCACGGCGTCGACAACGACCGATGCCGACGGCGCGTACGTGTTCGACGATCTGCCCTACGACACCTGGTGCGACATCACGCTCGGCGCGTTGCCGTTCGGCTTCGAGCCGGGGCCGGCCTGCCCTCCGTCGGTGTTGTTCGATCCGACGATCAACAACTGGTGGGCGTACGCCGACTTCTGCATCCGCGAGACGTCGGTCGATCCCGGCATCGCGTGCCGCTTCACCGGTGGCGGACACGACACGGATCTGAACTGGGATCACACCCTCGAGGACGGCTCGATGGTGCGCAACGGCTCGAAGGTGCCGGACAACATTGACCGCTACAGCTTCGGTGGCCAGGTCGGCGCAAGCACTGTGCTGCCGCCGCAGCCCTCGGGCGAGTGGACCCACTCGCAGCACGACGGTCCGACCGGGAGTTTCACGTTCCACGGCGGGACCTCGAGCGCCCCCGACGGGTCGCGCATCGTCGACGTCCGCTGCACCGATCCGGGCTGGTGCGAGCAGGCGCGTCCGGCGCCCGCCAAGCAGCTCGACTTTGACGGCATCGGCACGTTCAAGAACATCGGCAAGGGCAAGAAGTCACCCACGTGGGAGCTCGCCGGCGCCAACGTTACGGCCGAGGGCAAGGGCAACAAGGGCTTCAACGGCACGTATCACTGGTTCGAGGTGAACGTGGACGATCTGGGCGAGCCCGGCCGCGCCAACGCCGACCCGACCGACGCATCGATCTGCCCCCCGACGGGCTTCGGTGAGAAGGGCTCAGTCGAGCTGGCCGACTGCCAGTGCCCGGACTTCTACCGCATCACGATCTACGACGGCGTCGACAAGGCGACGCTCGACTCGAACGGCCCGAACCAGACCGACGTGCTGTACGAGGTCTACGGCTATATCGATGGTGGCAACCTGCAGATCCACCCGCCCACGGGCAACGATCTGAAGGCCGCGAAACTGCAGCTCTCGCCGACCGGCCGTCTGCCGGTCTCCGACGGGGGCCGCGTGCGGACGGGACGCCGGAACAAACTGAGTTTCGGTCGTGTCGACGCCGATCCGAACGCCGACGGCGAGCCGACGCGTGAGCGGACGCTCAAGCTGCGGAACACCAGCCGCACCGAGAGCCTCGTGGTCTCGGTCGGTGACGCGCTCCCGCCCTTCACGGGTGGCGGCGGGGTGTTCGCGATCGAGCCGCGCAGCCAGCTCGACCTGTCCTTCGGGTTCGCCCCGGAAGAGGCCGGGCGGTTCCGCCAGCCGGTTGTGATCCAGACGTCGGACCCGAAGCGCCGCAGCATCAAGCTGCAGCTCAAGGGCGCCGCGCGCTAGACACTCCGCCGATCGGATCCAACAAGAAGGCCCCGCGCCGCTCACGCGACACGGGGCCTTCGCTCATTCGGGGAGGGCTACTCCGCGACGGGTCCCGGCACGTTGCCGGAGAGGCGCACCGCATCCCCGACCTGCACCTGAACCGCGCGGCCGGCCAGAGCGAGGACGCTGGCGGCGTCGAACGGAAGCGCATCGCCGTGATGCGTACGCGCGCGGAATGCGACCTCGCCGTCGGCATCGGCAGAAACGGCGTCGCCGAGTGCCACGAACGCTCCCTCGCCGTCGTCCATCAGGAACGTGACGACGTCGCCTTCGAGCAGACCGCCGACTCGTACGCGCAGATCACTCCGCACGTCGCGGCCGGTGAAACGGACGTCGATCCGGCCCTCGCCGCCCCCGCCGTCGGGAGCGTCGTTGACCAGCGTCGAACGGTCGCGCAGGCGCTTGGGCAGATCGGCACCGATCTCGGGGATCGTACCGACGAGCAGGAGATCGCCGGTGGCGTCGGTCCGCAGGCGCACGCGACGACCGGCGAGGTCGCCGAGCGTCGCGGCGTCGAGCGGGAGCGCGTCGCCCTTCTGCGTACGGATCTTCACGTGCACGCCGCCCTCGGCATCGACGCTGATCGCGTCGGCGAGCGGGATCTCTCCGAGATCACCCTCGATGGTGACGTCGACCAGCAGGCCCGCATCGAGCCTCTGGCCTTTCACGCGGATCTCGGAACGGTCTCCGGGGCGCGTGGCCACGTCGATTCGGCCCTTGGCGTCGGCATCGATGCCGTCGCTGGTGCGAACCATGCCGGCGCGCGCCTTCCCGACGGCGGCGCGGTTGCCCTTGTCGGAGCCATTGCCCTTTCCGTTGCCGGGCTTGGCGAGCGCCATCGGTGCCGCCGCGAACGCGGCAATTGCCGCCGCCGCGAGCGCGGCCTGGGTTCTATTCATCAGGGATCCTCTCGTGCGGCAGTCCGCCGGAATGGGCGCACCGCCTGCGGCAGCCCAGGAACAGTACGACACGATTCGGCGCCTGTCCGGACGGACTCGCGATGCCGGCCGTCCCAGCAACGTGACCGTGCGACGCGACTTCCCACGCCCGTGATTGGCCGTAGACTCGATCGCACTCATGGCGCGGTGCGCACGCGACGAAGCCGTCGCGAACAGGAGACTGACGATGACTGGAAGATCCAGGCCGCAGAGGATCCGTACGATGTCGCGACGCGTGAACACGCTCGTGATTGCAGCAGCGCTCGCGCTGGCGGCCGTCGTGCCGCAGGCGGCAGACGCTGCGTCGGCGAAGACCAGGCTGAAGCGCCGGACGATGAACGTGGTGCGGATGGAGCGCCTCGGCGATCGGCCGGACGTCCGCGTCAAGGGCAAGGTCCGCTCGTGGCTCAGCACACGCCAGCAACTCGTGACCGTGCGACTTCGGCGACTGCCGCGCGACGAGACGCTCTGCCTCGTCGACGCCGACAACGGCGATGTGCTTCTCTCGTGGGAGAACCACGCGAGCCGCTTCACGCTGCGCTGGGGCACCCAGACGCACGCGCCGGGAGAGGGCCAGACCGTCGTGCGCGACATCGGCGCCGTCGCCCTGATCGACGAGCAGAACAACATCCTGCTCCATGCGCGTCTCGACGATCGCGGACCGGGCACGGGCGTCGATCCCGCGGTCGATCTGTCGACCGGTCTCCCGTTCGACCGGGGCACGCGCGACGGCTACGTGCCGCCGCCGGTCTTCGACGACTGACCGCATCGACGACTGACCGCGTCGACGGCAGCTCGTGTGACGACGTTGATGACGACGACGGCCTGCACTGTCGGGTCGTCGTCGCCCATCCGATAGCCTCCGCGCATGGACCGTGATCCCTCACCGCTCGCCCCGGCATCGGTCCGTCGGCGCGTGGTCGCCGTCGCGATCGGTGTGCTCGCCGCAGCGCTCTGGCACGGCGGCGTGGTCTGGGGGGCACGAGCATCCTGGCCGCCACCTGAGGCGCTCGACGGCATCTCGTGGCCGTACTGGGTCGACGGGCTGACGTTGGTCTTCGGCCTCGGGCTGACGCTTCCCGCTCCGCGTCGTAGCGGCCTCGTGGTCGGCCGTCTTCGCGAGCACTGGCGCGGTGTGCTCCTCGTCTGCGGCGGACCGCTCGCGTTGACGGCGCTCGTCTACCCTCTGCTCGACACGGGTGCGTTCGAGGGCTGGTCGTCGAGCATGTGGACGATCTCGCCCCTCGCGCAGGACCTCGTGTTCTTCGGCTTCGTGTACCGCGTGCTGGACGCCGCGTGGAGCGGTCGCGTCGTCGCGCGACTCCCCGTCGAGTGGCCGTTGTTCCTGACCGCGCTCATCTTCGCCGCGTGGCACATCCCCAACTTCGTCGCGATGCCGCCGGGCTTCGTCGCGTTCCAACTGCTCTACGTGCTGCTCGGAGCGCTTGTGATCGGCCTAGCGCGTCAGTGGACCGGCAGCCTTGTCTACGGGTGGATCACCCACACCGCGGCGAACGCGATCGCGTGGGGAGTCGGCTAGGTCGTTGGCCGGATGCCCTCACGGCGCGGCAGGCGGCGAGGCGCGTGCGAGGTCAGTGGAAGAAGTGACTGTTGATCGGGACGTCCCAGAACGCGACGTCCACTCGCTTCCGCCTGCGACGACGCCGGGGTTGTCCGCCCGCCCCGAGGTCCTCGAGGTCTGCACGGACGCGCTCGAGTCCCTCGTCCAGCTCGGCGATCCACTGGCGGAGGGATTCCTCGTTCCCGTCCACACGGGCCGCGGCGAGTTGATCGCGGTCGACGACAAGCTGGTCGATCTTGGCCTGGATCAGCGGCAGAAGCGCGACGGGATCCTTCGACCGCGCGAACCACGCGGTCTGGCGCACGTCCTCCGCTAGGACCTCCATCCGGAACCGCATCCGATCCACCAGGATCTGCAGAGTCTCCGTCTCGATCACCTCGGGTGCGGGTGCGGGTGCGGGTGTTGGAGTTGGCGCTGATCCGGAAGCGGGAGTTGGAACGGGAAGTGGAACTAGCGCCGTCTCCGGCTCCACGCGCTGCGGTTCCGCTGCCCGTGATCGGGCCGGAGCCTCCGTCTCTTGCGCCGGGCGCGCACACGCCGCGACGAGCACGATCAGGAGAAGGGCCACGGATTGGCGGGCAAGGGCCATGGGGTCCTTATCGGCCATCGCTTGCGCTCCCCTTGCGGACGCGTCGCGCGCAGATGCGATCTGGGCACGGCTAGCACGTCACCACCGCGATCAGCCGTCGACGGGACCCTCGACGACACGCCACCCGAATCGCTCGCGGAAGTCCGCGAAGCACGTCGGGCAGATCCACTCGGTGTTGCCGCCGCTCTTGTGCGCCGCGGTCGTCGCGTAGCCGCGCGTCAGGACCTCGGGGTTCTCGGCGATGAAGCGCCGATGCTCCTCGGAGTACGTCGCATCCATGAACTTCGCGAAGCAGAACGAGCAGTGGTCGTGCTTCCACGCTTCACTGAACGCGCGGTAGTCCTGCAGCCGCAGCAGAGCGTCCGCGAGCGTGTCCTCCTGCCCGAATAGTCGCGGATCGTCGTCGTCGCTCACGGCGCGATCGTATCCGTCTCTCGGCTCGGAGGAACTCGCTGCTGTCGCTCAGCGATCCGCGCGAAATCTCCCGCGCTGCAACTCGACCCGCGTCGAAGCGCTCCACGCCGACGTCGACACGACGACATCGAGAGTGCCGTTGCCTCGGCCGGACAGCGCATCGCCAAGCGCGGGCTTGGCCGTGAGGTCGAAGCGCAGGACGCCTTCCTCCGCGGCCGGCCGCACACGGAGGGTGACCCCGTCGCCCTTGTAGACCGCGACGCCGCGGCGGGCGCGCTTGGTGAAGCTCACTGGGAGTCGCGTCGAGCCGATCGTCACGGCGAGGTCCGGGTCGAGGTCGACGGGGTCCGCGTCGAGGGCGATGGTCCAGCGTGCTCGGATGCGCCACGTGTCGCGGCGCGCGGGCTTGGCTCGGGCGCGCAGTAGCTCGAGGGGAAACTCCTCGGACGCGCCAGGCGGCGTTTCGGTGACTTTGCCGTCGTCCTCGGACGGGGCACCCGGCGACGGCGGTGCTTCGCTGACGAGGATCAGGATGTTCCCGCTCGTCGCGTCGGCGGTCCCCGTTGACAGTGACGCGGCGGTCAGATCGATCGGCGCTGCGTCTCCGGCCCAGGTCTCGAGGCGGATGCTCCCGGACTCCTGGTCCGAGGGACTCGTCGAGATCGCCGACCCGCCGACGTCGATGCTCCCAGCGAGGGCCACGACGTCGATGGACTGCGCCGCAGAGATCGCCCCGCTCGCGCGCAGGCTTCCTCCCGCGCTGGCCGAAAGAGCGCCGCTCTTCGCGCGCGCGCTCGTCAGCTCGAGGTCCCCTCCCGCAGCCAGCGCGAGCGCCGCGCCCGTGATCTCCGTCTCGGCATCGACCGGATCGGAGAACGCGAGGTCGCGTCCCGCGCGAACGGTGACCGCGCCGAAGCGGGACGTGACGTCACCCTCGGCATCCACATCGCGCGCCGCATGCAGCTCGATGTCGCCGTCCACCGCAGAGATGCTCGCTCCGGCTCCGACCGAGACGTCCTCGCCGACGCGGACGATCATGGCGCCGCTGCCCGTGGACTCCAGGCGTGCATCCCCCGGCCCCAGGCGCAGGCTGCCCTCCTCCGCCACGATCTCGGCGGGCAGGCCACCACCGACGTGCCGCAGGCGCGAGTCGTCCTCGATGATCACGTCGTCTCCGACGCGGATGTCCGTCGTGGTGCCGCGCACCTCGAGCAGGCTGTCGTCCGTGATCTTCAGGCTGCCGCTCTCCGCGCGGACCGTGACGTGTTTCGTGATGACGCTCGAGCCGTCGCCAATCCCGAACGACCCTGAGGCGAGCAGCCGGAGACCGAGTGATCCCGTGTCGATGTCGCTCGCGAACACGGTCGCGTCGCCGCCGAACGCGGCAATGTTCATGCCGCCGCCGGAGCTGGTCATCGTGATGTGACGCGTGACGATGTCGCCCTCTGACCGGAGGTAGACGCCGTGCGGGCCGGCAGAGAACTCCGCGTTCGCGACGTCGAGGAGCGTGCCCACCGAACGCGCCGACACTAGGACGCCCTGCGATCCGTAGAACTCGCAGTCGCCCGTGCCGTCGGTGCGGCCGGAGATCGTCACGTCGCCGAGCGCATCCACGACCATGCGCGCCAGTCGCGTGCCGGAGCGCATCGAGGGAGCGGCGAACCCGCTCACTGCGCGCGCCGTGAAGTCGCCGTCGCAGAGGAGGATCACATGGGCGTCGCTACCGAGCGCCTGGATCGAGCCCTCGACGAGCGCGTCACCCGACGTGCGGATCGTGACGGGGCCGGCGCAATGGACGAGCACTCCCGCATCCACCGTGAACGTCGACACGTCGTACGTCCCCGACTGGAGCGTCGTGTTCGTCGTCAGATGGAGCGCGTCGTCGCCGCCGCCATGCGAGGGGAGCGTGGTCGACGCCGATGTGAACTGGTCGGTGAGGGCGGGCGCGTCGCCCGGCTCTGCGGGAGCGGCGATCTCCGGCAGCGACCGCGTCTCCGGCTCGGTGCGCAGAACGAGCCGGCCACGCGTCGGCGCGTCGCCGATCGTGATCAGCGTCTGATCGAACGTGATGGTGCCCGCCGCCCACGCGACGGAAACCGAGAGACCGCCGAGGGCGGCCATGACGACGAGGAGTTTCCGCACGAGTAGTCTCCGATGCCCAACCGGTATCCCGTCGCGCGCCCTCCCACCGTAGGTGAGGAGCTGTCCGCGTCAACAGGCGCGGCGCGTTGCGGCGCCTTGGTCGGTCGAGCGGAGCCTGTTGCACATCAACGTCGCTGCCGTCGCCAGAGCCGCGAGATCCACCGGGTCAGGCGCACGCCGACGCCGAGCGCGAGACCAACGACGGCGAGAGCAGCTCCGCCGACTGCGGTGGTCGCCAGCACTTCTCCCACGAGGTCTAGCCGCTCGTCTTGGATCACGGAGACCGCGACGAGGCACCCCACGCCGAGACGACGAAGATCGACAGTCCGAGGTACGTCGTTGTCCGACCGGTCCAGTGGCGTCGCGCTGCCCACCAACTCGCCGGCTTCGTCGGTTGGCGAGCGTCGCTCACGTCCTCCACGGACCGTCAGCCCTCGCGCCCTCGGCGCCTTGCGTTCGCCATCATGAGGGGCCATGCAGCGGCAGCGAGGAGACCGAAGATCACAGCCGACTCCAGGGTCTCGTCGATGTGGATCGTGCGGTCCATGAACGACCGGTACCCGTACTGCAGCCCGAACGACCCCCCCGCGAAGGGGATGACGCGACCCACGAACCGCAGCACGGCCGCGACGGTGATGCCCGGCCCCCGCGTGGGCTCGTCGTCGGTCATCGTGTCAGGCATCGTTGGCGGCATCATTGACGGCATCATTGACGGCATCGGGCGACTCGTTCCACCACTGCTTGCGCCCGATGATCGTCCCCATGACGCCGCCAAGGAACACCGACTGGAGTCCCGCCGACAGCACCCGCAGATCACGCCCCGCGACCGCGTCCCACACGAGGTGGAACACGAACCATAGTCCGGCGACGGTGAGCCCGAACGCGAGCCGCTGCCACCACGTGAGACCTGGTGCTCGCTCCTCAGCCGCGGCGCGCATTGGCGTCGAGTCCATGACGAGGAGTCTAGCGGGCGGTGCAGCGATGATCGCCGCGACGTGTGATCCCGGCACGAGCTGCAACCGCCCGCGGCCGGCTGAGCGCTGCTATTCCTCGTCGAAGGCCTCGTAGTTCCGGCGCGTGCGATCGTAGGTCGCGCCCCAACTGACGTAGCCGACGACGGCGAACACGAGCGCGATCACGAGCATCGTGCAGTCGTCGCGGTGGCTGAGCAGCTGGCGCACGCCGAATGCCAGCACGAGGAGCGTCGGCGGCACAACGCGCACACCGATGTAGAAGGCGCGCCCTCGGTGTTTCGCACGCTTCCAATCCTCTCGGGACATCACGGGGCGCAGCATCGTGAGGATCGTAACCGCGGCGCGAGTGCGGCGGTTCCGGGTGCGGGCGTCACGACCCCCGACTGTCGAGACTCCGTTGAGCGGATCGCGCCGGCTTCACCGTGACGTACAGACACATCGTGCCGGGTGTTCAGGGTCGACGACGCGGGTCGCGGTCGCGCGTTGACGTAGTTGTCACAGATGCGCTCACCACGAGCGGAGGTTGCTAGCATCGCTGCGTGGACGCTCAGCCGGCCCCGCCGAAACGCCCGAGGCGCACCACGGTTCGCAACGTCCTCGCGAGCATCGGCTTCCTGTTCGTCGCCGTGTTCTTCCTGGTTATCGCGAGCGAGCGGGGATGGATCGGATCCTGGCCCGTGGACTTTCTCGACCAGAATCCAATCGCGGCGCGCTGCTGGGAGATCGGTCCCGCGGTGCTGATTGCCGCCCTGGTGATCGACTCCGTCGTCACGGCGCGGAAGCGGAGCGAGTAGTCGCCGTCCCCTGGAGGTGGGGATAGTCGTGCCGCCGCCGCCCCGTACTATCGGCGGTCGTGAAGCGCCTGCTCATCGGTCTGGCCCTCCTCGCGCTGCTGATTCTCGGTGCGCTGCTGATTACGTCGTGGCCGCGGCCGCAGCGCGCCGACCCATCCGAGCCGGCGGCCCCCGCGGCGCGGAACGACAGTCGCGATCCCGTGCGGGTTCGTACGCGAGTGCAACCGATCGCACCGAGGGATACTGCCGCCATCGCAGACGCGGAGAGCGGTTCGTCGCGTGACGACGCCGCGGATCGCGAGCGTCGTGAGCGACCGGCACTTCGAGCGGACGTCGACATCGCCACGACGGACAAGAGCGTCGCGTTGTCGGCGTCCATTCGACCGACGTCCCCCGCAGCGGACACCGCGCGCCCGGTCGAGATCGCGATCACGCTCGATCCGGTGACGTCGCGGCTGCGCGCGACCCTGGGCCGGCGACCCGACGCGGGCACCGTGCGGACCTCCGGTGCGTGGCAGCTGATCACGCACGCGCCGACCGGGACGAAACTCTCGGCGGGTGTCGTGACCTTCGACTCCGAGTTCCTGAAGGTGAACGAGGACGCCGGCGTCGTCTACGGCATGGCGACCTGCATGAGCTCCCCCCGACAGAGCGCCGGCCAGTCGCTCGGACCCGACGGCGAACCCCGGGGGCATACGACGGCGTGGGGCCGGGTCCGCATCGCGTTCGAGGTCGACGAGGTCCCCTACGCCGCGACGATCTTCGTCCCGGAGTTCCGGGACCACCGCGCGATGCGTCTGGAGATCGAGGACGAGGGGGCGGCGGCGACCGACACCGGTCGCTAGCGCCTGATCGCTAGCGCAGGGCCGATTGCGTACGCGCGGCGCCTGGACCGCATGGGGTTGGGGACTGTCCTGCGATCCACGTCTTCACGACGCGTCAGCGGCCCGTCGTCGCGATGTGCGCCGGCCGAAGTACGGCGGGCAGAGCGCAAACGCCGACCCCAAGATCACCGCCGGCTTGACCGAGACGCGGGTGTAGAGCGGCTCGCCGGCAATCGCGCTCCACGCGACCATCACCCCGAGGTAGGCGACCGCGTAGAGCAACGCGCGGGTGACGTATGCCCGCACGCGCCGAAAAGCGGTCGGCTGGTCCCTCGGGCCGACGTGTGGTGGCACACTCATCGCGAGGATCCTACTCGGGGCGCCGGCGGTGTGTCGATGGGGCGCGCGGAGTTGATGCTCCCGCGCCACGTGGTCCAATGACCGCCGCCGCTCTCGACCACGAGCGGACGCTCATCCCGGAGTGCGCCCTCGAACCGGTGCCACGCGGACCCGTGGGGAACTCCGATTCGGCCGAGGGGTAGTCGATGCGTGCCGCTCCCATGAGCCGGCCACTGACGCGTTGCGACCGCTAGTCGGGAGGGAACAGCTCCAGGAATCCAACGGCGAGCGATTGCGCCAGATCCGTCTCGTACTCGGAGTCGTCGATCCCGCCGAACTTGTCGTAAAGGGACGCGTTCGCGTCATGTCGCGGGCACTCGAGTGTGACCTCCCGCCAGACCACTTGCGCTCCGTCGTACGGGTCCAACCGCCCGGCGACGATCTCGTTGCAGACGTGACGCGTAAGGACGATGCGCGCCGTCGTGCGTTCCACGCGAAGACCGGTCTCGTCGAGCGCGCGCTCGAACCGGTCACGGACCTCGCGTGGATCGGGCGCGACGTCGCCCGCGACTCGCACAAGCTCGGGCGAATCGAAGCCCGCGACGAGCAGCGCGACGGCCACGCCAGGAACGTCTTCTGGCAGGAGCCAGCCCAGTGCCCAGTTCGCGAGCTGGAGCTCGATCTCGGGGGGCAGCCGGGGCGAAGACGACACGTGAACGATGGTAGCGGGGAGCGATGGCCGGGCGCGGCGACGGCCAACGTGGACGTGGGCACAGTGGAGACTTCGCCAACCGACCGTGGTCCCGCGATGCCCGGCGAGAAGATTCACCGATCTCGGTACTCCGACGTGCGGCCGCACCTCGCGCAGTGCTTGCGCGACCCGATCGAGACGCACCCGAACGGCCGGGAGGTGGGGGACACTCCGAGCCGACCCCAGGTCTCCGCGAGCCGCACGCGCTCCCCGTCGAGTGAGTTCCGCTTCTTCGGAGTGTCCCGGCTCCTCGGCTACTCGTCGTCCGCGTACTCCATCAGTCCGCGCCGCCGCATGTCGATCTGCGTGATCCGGATGCGCGTGGCGGCCGTTCCGTCCCACTCCACGTCGAACCCGGCGCTCGCCAGTCGGTGCTCTACCTTGCGCCCGATCGTGATGCTGAGCGCCTCATCTCCCCCGAACACGCCGTATCCGAGAAACAGGCCGCCGCCGGCAAGCGCGCGCTCGGCATCCTGACGCTGGAACACGCAGAAGCCCGCGATCCCAGACTCCCGGCCGCCGTTCTCGCGCCACGTCGCATCGACGATCTCGAGGGCGTCGCTGTTCGTGTAGCCGGCGTCCGGGCAGCACAGAATGCTGCGCTGCTCGAGCTCCGCGAACACGGCGTCCAGCCGGTCGGTGTCGAGCACCTCCGGCCACGTCGCCTCGTCGATCCGCTTCGCGGCGAGCGCTTGCTCGAGCTGCGTCAGGCACCACTCCGCGTCGCCGCCGAGCGAGAGCACGAGATCGTCGATCGCGTCGGCGAGTTCCTCCTGCGTGTCCAGCCCCAGTGGCACGGACGTGGCGAGGAGATGGCGGAGCTCCTCCGCGCACTCATCTGAGGGTGGGTCGCTCATGCGATGAGTCTAGGCCGAGCGGAACGGAAGTGCGGACACTCCGACCGCGTCAACCAACCCCAGCAACTCGGGTCGGCGGAGCGCGGAGAACTGCGGGCTACCTCAGGCGGGACTCCGGCTGGCTCCGCGTGGGACCGCTACAGGCTCCGCGTTTCCGCAACGTGCTGGCGAGCGCGGTACGACGAAGCGCCTCGGGGAAGTCGGCATCGGCACAAGGTAGGCACAGGGTCAGGGACGCGCGCCGGCGTTCTGATTCAGTAGACGCCGCGTTCGGCGCCGCATGAACCACCAGGCATTCGTCCATCCGACCGCTGCAGCGACGATCGCGAGCAGGGTGATGTCCGGGTCGTCCTCCACGAACATCATCGAGACGAAGAAGCAGGCGCCCATCCACATCGCCACCGAGACGAAGACCACGCGTCGCCGACCTACCGAGGCCTGTCCAGCTCCAGCCGTCGAGGTTCCGCTCATGCGGTGGATCGTATCACCCGCGATGGGTTGACCGGAGCGGTCCGATGACCGCCGCCGCCCTCGACGACGACCGGACGCTCATCGACTGGATCACCGTCACGCACGATGTGCGTCCACGCCTCGCGCCCCGCCTGCGCGATACCGCGGAGTCGCAGATGTCTCGACCGGGCCCGCCGCGTCCAGTGCGCTGAGGTATGCTGTGTCGGAGTCACAGGAGCGCAGATGTCCAGCACCCTCTCGTACACCGCGATCGTTGAGCGCGAAGGCGACGGCTACGTCGCTCTGTGCCCGGAACTGGATGTGGCGAGTCAGGGCAGCACGGTCGAAGAGGCGATGGCAAATCTCCGCGAGGCGGTCGAACTGTTCCTCGAGTGCGCGGATCCGTCGGAGATCGACCGACGCACGAGCCCCGAAGTGTTCGTGACGCGCTTCGACGCCAAGCGTGCCTAGGCTGCGCGTCCTCTCGGGGCGCGAGGTGTGCGCGATCTTGGCGCAGCACGGCTTCCTGCGCGTGCGCCAGCGCGGCAGTCACGTCGTCATGCAGCGGCGAGGTTCCGGGACGACGACCACCGTGCCAGTGCCGGATCACCGCGAGGTGCGCGCTGGGACGCTGCGATCGATCATCCGCCAGAGCGGACTCCCGCGCGCCCTGTTCGAAGAGCAGTCGTAGTCCGAGCGGGTCACGTCCACGCTGGAGGCTGGGCTAACTCAGGTGGGACTCCGGCTGGTTCCGCGAGGGACCGCTACAGGCTCGGAGGGACCGGAAGTGCGCCCTCGATCCGGCCCTCAGCGGCCCATTGGGGAACTCCGCTTAGGCACAAGATAGGCACAAGCGTCGAGTCAGATCGCCGCGTCCACGGGGCCACGGGAGCGCTGCAGGGCAGCGTGGATCGTGCTCACGACCACGTACATCGCGCACCAGATTGCTGCGAGGCCCGCGGTTTCCACGAGGAACGTTGGGCGAGGGCCGACGACGAGACCGAGCACTCCGAATGCAGTCAGCACGCCAGTCAGTGCGGAGGCCGCGAGTGCGCGGACGACAAAGCGACGACTCAACTTGCCGGCCATGACGACAGTCTACGGTCTGCGCTGACCCCAGGGGTGGTCCGATGACCGCCGCCGTCCTCGACCACGACCGGACGCTCATCGACTGGATCACCGTCACGCACGACAACGGGCCACACCTCGCGGCGTGCCTGCGCGGTCCGACCGAGACGCTCGCGAAGGGCCTGAACACGTACCGCACCGCGGTCCGCGACGGGCACGGCACGATCCTCGCCGCCGACGGTCCGCAGCCGCGTCCCTACGTGCGGCAGATGAGCGGCAAGGCGCTCCAGGCGTGGTGCGCGGAGCGGACGGAGCGCGTCTGGCTCCTCGGCATCGACGAACTGCTCGAGCTCGTCGACGCGGGCCGGCAGCGCGTCCTCACATCGGAGGAGCGCGAGCGCCACCGCGACCTGCTCGGGGATCCGGAGGACGAGGGCCAGCTGACGTCGGAGGCCGTTCGTGGGCGCTACCATCGAGCGGCAGGGGAGTCTCCCCGGGAGGAAGGATGCGCAGCCTGGCGTTCGCGCTCGCCGTCGTGCTCTGCGGCATCGGTCCCGCCGCGCGGGCCGAGGACGAGCCGCCTCCGCTCCACGAGCGCGTGAACGTCGCGATCGATCGTGGCGTCTCCTGGTTGCGGTCTGCGCAGCACGAGGACGGGTCCTGGGGCACCACGGCCTACGCCGGCGCGCGCTCGTACGACGGGCAGGACGGCGCGTATGACTTCCCGGCGGGCCCCACGGCGTTCGCGCTCTACACGCTGCTGAAGTGCGAGGTCGAGCCGGACGCCCCGGAGATCGAGCGCGGGTTCGCGTGGCTGTCGAAGTTGCGTGGGGAGCTCTCCACGTACGAGATCGCCGCGATGATCCTGGCGATCGAGGCGCGCCACAATCAGACGAAGCGCGAGCGCAAGCGCGAGGCCGCCGCGGAGCTTGCGACGAAGCCCGGCAAGCGTCCCGACCTGCGCGTGAAACTGCCCAAGGCAGACGCCGCGTGGATGCGCAAACTGGTGGAGGCGCTCGAGGATCGCCACATGAAGCCGGGTTGGCGGTACTTCCGCCCGAACTCCCCGCAGAACGTCGGCGCGGATCAGGACACGAGCGCCACCGCGATGTCGATGCTCGCGATCCTCGCGGCGCATCGCTGCGGCATCGACGTCCCCCGCAAACTGGTCGTCGGCACCGTGCGCTGGACGCTCGACCAACAGGACGCCGACGGACCGCTCGCGGCCGACAGCGGCCCGTTGAAGGGCGCGCAGGTTCGCGGCTGGGCCTACGTGCGGGATACGCCGCTCGACACCGAGCGTACGGTCACCGATGGCAACATGACGACAGCCGCGATGATCTCGCTGCTCTGCGCGCAGCGCGTGCTCGAGAAGAAGGGGCCGGTCGCGCTGAAGAAGCTACAGCCGAAGATCGACGTCGCGATCCGCGACGGCATCGCGTGGCTCGACGCCCACTGGACCGTGACGAAGAACCCGCAGGGCACGCACTACCTCTACATGTATCTGTACGGCCTCGAGCGCGTCGGCGACCTGCGCCGCACGCCGATGCTCGGCGGCCACGACTGGTACACCGAAGGCGCGACATTGCTCGTCGATCAGCAGGAGCAGGGCGGCCGCTGGCTGAAGAAGGACACGCACCCGCCGTTCGACACGCTCAACACCTGCTTCGCGCTGCTGTTCCTCGACCGCGCGAGCCTCGCCGTGACGACCGGCGGGCGCTGAAGGCGGCGTCGCGCGCCTTGCCGAGTGCGGTACTTGTCGTGCCCGGACAGCTTGGTTCAGCCCGGTGGACGCGGGTCCGCGGCGAGCCCGGCGATCGGCTCGACAACGCGCCGTCGATCGCGCAGCGGCACGCGCGCGATCTCCTTCTCGGCCGACGGCCGACTCCGATCGCCATAGGTCGCCACGTTCGCGCAGATCCGCGACGAACGTCTCGTACGAGCGCGTCGGCTCGCTCACCCGGTCCGCGACGGAGAGAGCGGTCCCCGTCGCGCGGGGGCCGCGTCGGCGGCCGAGCCGAGGCTGGTAGCGTAGGACGCACCTCGGGCGGATGGAGGAGACGTTCCCATGGCATCTCGTGACCTGGCGCTGGCCCTCGTGGCCGCCGCGGCGCTCGCCGCTCCTGTCCACGCGCAGGACGGTGCTGCGTCGCGCGCCGCCGTGGAGAAACTGGTGGACGAGCTCGCCGCGGACGATGCGAAGGCGCGGGCCGAGGCGGCGAAGAAGCTCGGTGCGGCGTACCCCGAGGGCGCCGCCGCCGCCGAGTGCCTCCTCGAGCTGGTCACGGATCGCAAGGGGGCCGTCCGCTCCGCCGCGCAAGCCGCGATCACGGAGCTGGCTTCCGAGGGGCTCGGGGACATCGCCACGTATCTCGATCGGCTGCGGACGGACAAGACCGAGCGCGAGCTGTGGGGAGAGGTCGGCCGCCAGGTACGGAGCCTCGGAACTGCGCTCACCCCGAAGGACATCGCGTACCCCATCACGTCGGCGCTCGGTACGGGGGGCGGCACCGCGAAACCCGCTCTCGCCCGCGTCGTCCTCGTCCTGTCCACGTCCGCCCGTCTACGCGGCAGCAGCAACGGGGCGCAGGTGCGCGCGGCCGTGACGTCGGCGACGCGCGCGCAGGACCCCCGCACCCGCCGCCTGGCGTTGGCGTGCCTTGCCGTACTGGGACGCGAAGCCCTGGTCCAACGGCGCTGCGACGGGTACGCGGACGCCACGCCGGCACTGGGCGACGTCCCCGCTGTCCCGCGCCTGCTCGCTCTCCTCGATCCCAAGAAGACCCCGGACGAGGGGCTTCGCGCGTCGTTCGATCACCACGTCCCCCTGCTGCTCGGGTGGTCCTGCGGTCATGCCGGCGAGGACTTCCGAGCGCTGCTCGGCGCGCGCATGGACGAGAAGGCGTTCTTCCTCGCGCTCAACCGCCTTGACCGCTCCGGCCTGAGCTCCGACGCGCCCAGTGCGACGGCGCAGCTCGAGCGGCTCACGTCCTCCCATCCGGATGAGCTCGGGGACGCCATCGCGGCGCTCAGCATTCGTCGCGACGCAGCGGAGCCGCTGCTCCCGCGCATCCGCGCGGTGATGCAGGCAGGTGACCTCCATCGGAAACTCGCAGCCGGTCTCGCGGTGCTGCAGCTCTCGCCGGGGGACCCCGAGGCCGGCCCGTTGGTGATGGAGAGCTACAAGGAGCTCTTCATCTCCGCGCCCGAGGACCTCCGGGCGGAGATCCAGCTCCGGAAGATGAAGCGCGTCGCCACGGAGTGGATGGGCCGGATGCCGTCACCTCCAGCGGCCCTCGCCGAGCGGCTCTGGATCTCGATGCCGACGGACGACCCCCTGATGGCGGAGCAGGTGGCCCTCGCGATGCCCGCGTCCCTGTCCCGCAACCCGCAGCTCCAGCGCTACCTGAACAAGCACTACTTCCCCGACGAGGGGGAGCCCGACCGTCCGATCGCTGGCCCCGGCGCGCTGCAGGCCCTCGGCGTCGCCATCGGCCTGGCGGGCGCCGCGCCGCCGCGGCTCGTCGCCGACTGGACGAAGTTGCTGGAGGAGCAGCGCGAGGTCGACTCCGCTGCCCGGGTCGTGGACCTCGGCCCGGCGGCGCTCTACGTCGCCCCGGCAGAGGTGCTGCGCCTGCTCCTACGCACCGGCCCACGCGCGGAGGCCGCCCTCCCCGCCATCGAGCCCTACCTCGAGTCCGAGGATCTGCTCGAACGCTACATGGCCCGCCGCGCCGTTCTGGAGATCAACGTCGAGTAGGCGTCGGAGCGCTCGCTGCGCACACCGATGCCGGTCAGCGGAAGCTGACGTCGAAGCCAGTGGCCTCCACGGCCTGGACGCGCACCAGCCCGTCGGCGACGCCCGGCACGATCGCACTGCGCACGACACCGTCGTCCGCCTTGAACCACATCACCGCGTCGTCGCCGTGCGCCGTGATCTCGAAGACCTCGCCGTAGAACTCCGGGACGTGGATCAGATGACGGCGGTCCTTCTGCAGCTGCGGCCTCTTCGCACGCTGCGCGCCGCGGCGCACATCCGTCGTCATGCGATACGTCTCGACCGCCTCTGCGGCGCGCGCGCCACCCTGCAGCTGGCGCTCCCCGGTCCGTACCTGACCCTGCGCCGGTCGCATCGCCAGCGCACCGACCGTCGCACCCAGCAACACGGCCCCGACAATCGTGAACGCTCTCATCGTGGAATCTCCTGCTCGTCCGATCTCGACCCGCCTGCGTTGATCGTAGGCCGCCTGCGACGCTGCGCCATCCCCGTGCCTCGTCCGCTCTTAGAGTCCGGGACAGTTCCAACGAGCCCAACTTGCAGAGCCCAACTTGCAGAGTCCGGCGCCCTGGACGCGGGGCCTGATGATGGCGTGGGGCAGCGCTCGTCTCGCCGAGTCGTCGAACCAACCGGCCCGACGAGGAGTTGGGTTCGTTGGAACTGTCCCGCCATCCAGCGGGGGGTAGCGTGCGTCAGCGCGGACGGACGGGCTCGGTACCTACTCGAAGGTCGCCCCTCGGCGAATCGCGTCCGCGAGTCGGAACGCCCGCGAGCGTAGGCGATCAAACTCGCTGTGTGCGCTCTCTGGGGTCTCCCCCGAGAAGACCACGTCGGTGAAGCTCCCCATTCCACCGGACGCCCCGAGCGTCTTCGTGATGCCCCGGAAGTCGCCCGCTCGCAAATCCGTTGCGGCAGCCGACATCCACTGCGCCCAATGCTCGCCGCCCGGATGAGCCCTGACGTGCGTCCGAAGAAGCGCAACGAGTTCGTCGAGACACTGAATGAGCAGCAGAGTCTTCGGGCCGGACTCGGTTCCCGGCGACGGCTGATCGTCCGCGCGTGTCATCCGTCGCCAAGCGTAGCGCGCGGTCACGGACTCGGCATCGGGAGACTGTCCGCCGGGTGGAAGGCGGACCACCTTCCACTCAGCAACAGACACCGCTCGCGCAGGACCACAGGTTCGCCGCGTGGTCGCCCGGGCTACTTCAGGTGGGACTCCGGCTGGTTCCGCGAGGGACCGCTACAGGCTCCCAGGGACCGGAAGAGCACCCTCGAACCGGTCCTCAGCGGCCCCTTGGGGAACTCCGCTTAGGCACAAGATAGGCACAGGCGACGGTCGCGCGAGCGAATCAGAACTCGGGCGGTCGGCCTGCGCGCCATCCACGGATCAGCTTCTCGAAGAGCGGGAGCGTGACCTCCGGCTCCGCGTCCCAGGTGACGCTCTCGTCGTACCGTTCCATGCCCTCCCACTCCGTTCGGCTGGGAGGGTCGTACGTCGGCATGACGTCCATGGACGCGATGCCGCCACGAACGCGGAAGTAGAGGTACTTCTCCTCGGGCTCGATCCACGCCGAGAACTGGTACGGGCAGGGCCCGCCCCAGTCAGCGATGTCTCGCAGCCCGTGCGCCTTCAAGGCGTCCCAGCGCGTGGTCGGATCCGTCACTCGTTCCTCACTCCGTACGCAAGCGTAACGCGGCGTCTGTCGACGGGCGGTGTCCGATGACCGCCGCCATCGACCACGACCGGACGCTCATCGACTGGATCACGGTCACGCACGACAACGGGCCGCACCTCGCGTGGTGTCTGCGCGGACCGACCGAGACGCTCGCGAAGGGCCTGAACACATACCGCACCGCGATCCGCGACGGGCACGGCACGATCCTCGCCGCCGACGGTCCGCAGCCGCGTCCGTACATGCTCGTGATGAGCGGCAAGGCGCTCCAGGCGTGGCGGGCCGAGCGGTCCGTCCGCGAGCTCGTCCTGCACCTCACGTCGCAGAACGTCCGCTGCACGCGCCTCGACCTGGCGCGGGACACCTCGGGGCCGTGGACGCCGTACCGGCTGCGCGATCACATCGAGGAGGACCGCTACATCGCGTCGTTCCACAAGGTCACGTACACGTCCGGCAAGGGCACGACGGCCCTCACCGTCCAGTGCGGCAGCCGCGCGTCCGCGAGCATGCTCCGCTGCTACGACAAGAAGGCCGAGATGGAGGCGTCCGGCGCGACGTGTCCGTTCGAGCGGCTATCCAGGTGGGAGCTCGAGCTGAAGGCGGAGTTGGCGCACAAGGCGCTGAGCCGCATCGCCCGTCTGCATCCGCAGCTCGACGCGCTCACCGGCGTCGAGACGTGGCCACTCCGCACCCTGCACACGGCATGGCTCGGACAGCGTCTCACGCTGACGACGAAGCCGGTGGACCGCGACGGCAAGAACCAGTCCCGTGCGGCAACGCTGCCCGAGTGGGAGACCTTCCTGGCCGGCGCAGCGGACGACATCCTCTCGCCCGGCATCGACGAGCGCAGCCCGGCAGCCCAGGCCTACGAGGTCGGCGGTTGGCTCGTCCGTTCTGTCGCGCCCTCGCTCGCGCTGCTGGCCGACATCGGCGGAGAGGAGCTCATCCGCGACCTGACCCGCCGCGGTCGGGGCCGACGCTCCGCCAAGCACGGCCTGCTGGCCGAGCACGCGAAGGACACGCTCCCCGCGCTCCAGGCCGCCATCACGGAGACGTGACGCCCAAGCGCGGAGCCGGCCGAGTCGCTCGCGACCGGCCGGCCCGCGTCGGGGTCAGTCGAAGATGATCTCGGGGTTCATCTCCTCGTCGGTGAACCACACGATCTCGAACTTGCGGAGGAGGATGTCCTGCTTCTTCCGATCGAAGTGGTAGCCGTACCCGAACTCGTCGGGCGTGCGGCCTTCGTCAACGCGAAGTCGCTCTTCAGCGAGCTCGTCCGCTCTTCGAAGGACGTCGACCAGCTCAGAGTCGTCCTCGATCGGGTCGTAGAGGTAGATCCGCCGCGACCCGTCCTGATGCGTGCGCGCGTGTCGGCGACGCTCCGCGAGAAGCCGCGCCCTCGCGCGACCTCGCTCGCGTCGCTCCCGCCAACGTCTCAGGAACCCCATGCCGGAGGATACGCGGTCGGCCAGCGTCGCGGGCTCGGGTCGCCCTACCCCCTCTACTAACAGGGGGGTAGGGGTAGTCAGGAGAGGCGTGGCGATCAATGCACTGACAGCCGCCTTGGCTCGCCTCTTGGGTCTCTCCCAGGCCACCGCCGGGGCGGCGCGGAGTGGGCGTGCCGGGCAGGTCACCGAGCGGCGGACCTGACTCCTACTGCTCAAGATCCGGGAACGACGAGTCGGGCAACTGCGCCCACAGGGGGTCGATGTGCTCGTCCGCGAGAGTCTGACCGAGTTGGCGGATCTGAGGCTCGACTCGATCGGCGAACGACCTCGCCTCTTCCGCGGGGAGATCCGTCGCTTGGCGAAGCGGCGCGAGAAAGTTGTCGCACGCGTCGGCGACGTGCGCAGCAAGATCGTGTACGTCACCCGTCGTGGCTTCGGCAAGTCGCATCATCGTGCCGCGAAGGACGATCGCCGGAATGACAACGTCGTCGCGCTTGCCCTCCGATCGGCGGATGGCGGTCAACTGCTCGAAGAGTCCCGAGAGGCTTGCCCGGATGGTTCGCACGCGCCTACGAATCGCGACCTGAGCGTCGAATGGGATCTCCGCCAAGCGCCCCGACTGAGGGAGCGGTCGCTCCGCCGCGATCGTGCAGGCGAGTCGGATGGCTGCGCGCCACAACTGTACGAGCAGCCACACCACGAGCACGGCTGCCGGGTGCCACCACGGGGACGTCGCGAGTGCGATCGCGATCCACAACCCGATCACCGCGTTCACGACCAGCGGGAGCCCACTGAACGAGATCCCGCACAGCGTGGTGAGGAGTGCGCGCGACGTCGGCGGAGTGATCTCTGGAGAGTCCGGCATGACGTTCTCGTGGCCTCCGCAGTCCGAAGCACGCCACGATACAGAGCGCGAGCGACGCGGAGTTATCGGCACGGACGGTGCACGTCGCGCGTGGGTACCGGACATCGTGCGGTCCGTTGCCGAGCGCCTACGCCTTCCGCAGGGCGCTCCTTATCGCCCGCCAGAGGAACGTGATCAGCCCGATCACGCCTTCGGCGGTCCGCAGAGCCAGGGCGGACAAGCGGGACTTCAGGCCAGGGCGCCTGCGCTGAACCCAGACCAACTCGTCGCCCCATCGCGTGAACTCGGTTTCGCCGCCGTCATAGGTGAACGCAGTCTTGAGAGGCTGTCCGCGGAGATCGATCACACGGTAGTGCGGCGGAAACGAGGCGAGGAAGTAGGCGAGGCCAGCATCGTCGGTGTCGAACTCGCGTACTGGCGGCCAGTCCTTGCGGGCGTGCACCTGCCCGTAGGCCTTCTCGAACGGATTGGGCTCCGTGAGCAGGAAGACGAGGTACTCGCCCAAGCCGGCGAACAGCATGCAATGGTCGGGACCATCGTGGCACACGAGGAACACGGGTCCGTCCTTGCCACCAGCTACGTCCCAGTAGATGACCTCTTCTGCGATGCAGCACTCGATCGAGTGCGGGTACACCTCCGCCCAGCCTTGCGGGGCGAGGTCTCCATTGTGCGCGCTGAGCCAAAACCCGTAGCTGCCACCCGCGTGCTCCGCGTCGGCATCGTCGATGCCGAACCCCGCGCAAACGTCGAGGAGCGGCTGAAGGGCATCAGCCAGCGTGTCACCCAGGTACTCCCGGACAGTCCGGAGCTCGGCCGGTGTGGCGGGGTCGCCCAGCGTGAGACGGCCTGCGGGGACCATGGGGTCATGCGCAGCGCGCATTAGGCGAGCAACGACCTCGTCTAGGTGTTCCATCCTGGCTCGGATGGTAGCCGCGGCGCGTCGCGGAGACCTGCGGGCTGAGGAATCTCGCGATTCAGCGGAACCGCATCCCACCTAGACTCGTCAGTGACTCATCCAAGAGTCACTCAGGAGTCTGGAGGTCGGTCGTGGTGAAGGACAAGCCCGAGAGTCGTGGGACGAGAGAGCCCAGTGGGCACGCGCGGCGATGGGTGCAGACGAAGCTCCTCGCGGAGTCCGTCAGGTCATCGCTTGCCGACGAAGCGCCGCGTCAGCTCACCGTGCGACTCAATCCCGTGGTGGCCGCCCTCTTCGAGGCGATGTCTGAGCGGCTCGGCGTGACCAAGAACAGCGCCGCGAACGTCCTGATCGGCGCTGCACTCGTAGAAGCTGTCTCCGGGCTTCCGGAGGACGCGCGCGAGGAACTGCGCAAGAACGTAGAGAAGCGTCTCGGGCGGAAGCTCGATCTGACGCCACCTCCGGAGCCGCCGGGTGTTCTGCGGGCGGTCCTCGACGACGTGATGTCCGTTGTCGAGGAGATCAAGGGCATGTTCCGCGGGAGCCCGCCTGGGTAACTGTGCGATGGAACCCATGGACCGCCGGCGGACGGATGGCGTGGAGCTGCTCGAGGAGCTCGCGCGGGCTCTCCGTGTGGCCGCCGATCGAGAAGCCGACCCGGGAGTAGGCACGCCATCGCGGCCCCCGGTGCTGCCGGTGAGTACGGCGGCGGAGTGGGTGGGGATGTCCGACCGGGGATTCCGGAAGCTCATCGCACGGGGTGAGGTGCCGGCGGCGAAGGTTGGGAAGCGCTACGTGGTGCTCGTCGATCTGTGGCTGAAGCAGCTCCATGCGCAAGCGAAGCGCTATGGGCCGGGCGGTGTGTCGTGACCGCGCGTTGCCTCCAGCTGCTTCATCGCCCGCTGCAGGGCGGTCTCCGGCGCGCGGTTCATGTACCGCTCCGTGATCTGGATGGACGAGTGGCCCATCAGGTCGCGGATGTCCCGCGTGGGGACGTTCGCTGCCGCGAGGCCGGTCCCGAACGCGTGTCGCAGGGTGTGCGGCGTGACGTGGGGGAACCCGGCGGCGTCGGCGGCCTTCCGGAAGCGGTCGTTGAACCTCGACGCCGAGATCGAGAACAACTCGAAGCGGGGAGTGCGATCCTCCGCGGCCTTCGCAGAAGTCAGGTCGCGGAGGATCGTGCGGGCCGTCTCCGTCAACGGCACCGTCCGGGAGCGATGGCTCTTCGACCGGGCCACGGTCACGCGCGAGAGGTCGGCGTCCACGTCGCCCCACGTCAGGTCGAGCACCTCCTGGCGGCGCAGTCCCGCCTCGCCGAGCAGCACGACGGCGGGGCGGATGTCCTCGGGCATCGCGTCGTAGATCGTGTGCAGCTCGTCCGGCGTGAGGTGGGGGATCGGCTTCTCGTCCGGCTTCGGCAGTTGCAGCCCGCGGACCGGGTTGGTCGCTGCCGCACCGGCGTGGATCGCGGCAACGAAGGCGGCCGAGAGCGTCGTCTTGTGGTTCTTCAGCGACGACGCGGCGAGCCCGCGCTCCAGGCGCAGATCGTTGAAGAACGCGATGACGTGCGCGTGGTTGACCCGCGACATCGGGCGATTGCCGAAGTGCTCGGCGGCGCGCTCGAGGAAGCCCTTCCGGTTGCGGACGGTGATCGGCTGGAGCGTCGCCCGCATCTGGCGGAGAAGCTGCGGCAGGAAGTCCTTGAGGGAGACGTCCTCCGGCGGGCGCGTGCCCGTGCGGTTGTGGAGGTCCTTCTCGTCGAGCTTCTTGCGGAGGAGCGCCTCGGCGGCGTCCTTCGTGCGGCCCCCGAAGGCCTGTTGCCGCTTGCCGGCGGCGTCCGTCCAGCGGATGTACCAGCCGGGGTACTGCGTGCCGTCGGCACGTGTGCGGCGGAAGACCGATCCCTTGGATCGGCGTGGCTTGCGGTCGGTCATGGCGTGCCCTCGTGGTTGCCTTATCGGCACCATTATAGGCACAAGTCCGACGCTCTAGCCTCAGACCCTACTTCAGGTGGAAGTGCTCGAGGAAGTCGCGGTTCGAGGTGGTGGTCTCGAGCTTGTCGACGAGGAGCTCCATGGCTTCTTCGGGCTTGAGCTTGCCGAGGACGCGGCGGAGGGTCCAGGTGAGCTTGAGGATGTCGTCCGGGACGATCTTCTCTTCCTTGCGGGTGCCGGACTTGCTGAGGTCGAGCGCCGGCCAGATGCGGAGCTCGGCGAGCTTCCGGTTCAGGACGATCTCGGCGTTGCCGGTGCCCTTGAACTCCTCGAAGATCACCTGATCCATGCGGCTGCCGGTGTCGATCAGCGCCGTGGCGATGACCGTGAGCGAGCCGCCGCCCTCGACGTTGCGGGCGCAGCCG
This sequence comes from Planctomycetota bacterium, assembly GCA_021776825.1. GTDB lineage: Bacteria > Planctomycetota > JAJSAM01 > JAJSAM01 > JAJVHW01 > JAJFFG01. Next base: position 48,744 of record JAJFFG010000067.1, on the reverse strand, counting down.
AAGTGGCGCTTCGGGTGCTCCATGGCGCGGCTGTCGAGCCCGCCCGAGAGCGTGCGCGAGCTGGAGCCGATCTCCATGTTGTAGGCGCGCGCCATGCGGGTCAGCGAGTCGACCAGCATGACGACGTCCCGGCCCTGCTCGACGAGGCGCTGCGCGCGCGAGAACGCCATCTCCGAGACGGCGACGTGGCTCGGGGCCAGGTCGTCGAGCGAGGATGCGATCACGTCGCCGTCGATGGTGCGACGGATGTCCGTCACCTCCTCGGGGCGCTCGTTGATGAGCAGGATGATGACGTCGACGTCGGGGTAGTACTCGTTCAGGGCGGCGCCGATGCGCTGCATGATCACGGTCTTGCCCGCGCGCGGAGGCGCCACGATCAGACAGCGCTGGCCGAAGCCGATCGGGCTGAGCAGGTCGATGATCCGGGTCGTCACGTCCTTGGACTTGCCCTCGAGCTTCATCCACTTCTCGGGATCGATCGAGGTCAGGTGCTTGATCGGGATGCGGAGCTTGTACTCATCGGGATCGATGCCGTCGATCGTCTCGATCTCGGAGCAGTGGGGGCGCTGGCCGCTGCGCGTGGGCTCGCCCACCTTGCCGACGATGCGGGAGCCGGTCCCGATGTTGAACTGCCGGACGAGCGCCGGCGGGATGTAGATGTCGTCGTGCTGCGCGAGCAGGCTGCGGTCCATCCGACGCAGGAAGCCCGAACTGTCGGGCATGATCTCGGAGATGCCGTCGCACTCGGTCGGGATCTCGCCACCCGGCAGGTACTCGGGCTGCTTCTGGTTCCAGCGCTGGACGCTGCCACCGCCGCCGCGACGTCCGCCGCCGCCGCCAGGGCGACCTCCACGACGCTGTCCGCCAGCACGCTGACCGCCGCCACGCTGCGGCTTGCCGCGACGTCGGTTGCCGCCACCGCCACCAGCGCCGCCCTGTCGGTTGCCGCCACCACCCTGCTTGCGCCGGGTCTGCTGCTGCGTGCCACCCGGTCCGCCGCCGGTGCTTCCGCCGGGACCGCCGCCCTGGCTTCCGCCGGGGCCGCCGCCTCCGCCACCTTGGCTCTGACCCTGACCTTGGCCTTGACCCTGGCCGCCGCGACGTCCGCCGCGTCGACCGCGGCGCCGACGACGGCCTCCGCCACCTCCGCCACCGGAGCCGCCGCCGCTATCGCCACTACTGCCGCCGCCACCGCCGGCTGAACCCTGTTCGCTCATGGTGCTGCCACCTCGTGCTGCGCCGAACCGACGAGTAGCCGGTTCCGCGACGCTGCTCTGTGGGTGCCGTCCCATCACGCGGGAACACGGATGCAGGAGCTTCAACGAGCTCGAGCGCTGTGTCCTTCGTGGTGGATCGAGGTCCCACCGAGACCTCTCCGGCCTCGAGGGGGACTCCCTTCGCCGTGCACGCCGGCCAGGGGTTCTGGCGGGTGCTCGGACGGTCCCAACGACTGATTCCTGTTCTACCCGGGACTTCCGAAGCCGCACCACGGAAAAGGTGAGGCCCCGAAGGTCGGCGGATCGGTGCCGGAGCGGCCCGTAAGCCGGATCCTGTCAGGCACCTTGCGGCGCCTGGACGACCATTTCTCTGGGACGGCCGTTGCCGACCGCCTCGAACGCCCTACCCGGGAGTCATGGCGAGACGGACCGCCTCGCCGAGGACCCGAAGATCCTCGTCCCCCCCTATGTGGGCTTTCTCCGGACGGGGTTTACCGTGCCACCGACGTCACCGCCGGCGCGGTGGGCTCTTACCCCACCCTTTCACCCTTACCTCCTGCGGCTTCCCGAAGGTTGCCGCCGATCGGCGGTCTGCTCTCTGTTGCACTTTCCCTGGGCTTGCGCCCGGTGGGCGTTACCCACCGTCCTATCCTGTGGAGCCCGGACTTTCCTCGGCATCCGCAAGGGAGCCGCGGCCGTCCGTTCCGCTCCGGCGGCGGGAGCATACCACGTAAGATCTCGCGCCGTGACGACGGAGCGCTTCCCCGAGCTGCCGGATGACCTCCGGGTGCGTGCTGGTGAGATCGGGAGGTCTGTGCTGCCTGAACTCCTCCGGCACGCGGTGCCGTGGGAGTTTTCGTCGTGGGACTGCTCCGTGCCGGCGCCCGGCGGCTTTGCCGATGTTGCCGACCTCGAGTACCAGCGTCTCGCTCGCTCGGAGCTGCGCGAGGTGCTCAGGGACTTTCTCCGCGCGGAGTGGCCCGAGCGGCCTCTCGTTCACGTGCGCCCCGATCTGCTCCTGACCGTCGAGATCGAGGACGACGGGGCGGCAGTCCGCGCGGAGCCGAGCACGGTCTATGTGGCCGGGCGGTATCGGAAGCTCGTGCGTGGGGTGTCGCAGACGGTCTTTCACTGTCGCGGGTGCCGCGGTCGGAAGCGGCGGTATGGGGCCGCCTGCGCCTCGTGCGAGGGAACAGGCCGGCAGGTCCCGGAGTCCGTCGAGGACTTCGTCGCGCCCTCGATCTGCGGCGTGGTCGGAGGGCGCTCGGCGGCGTTCCACGGCTCAGGGCGCGAGGACGTGGACGTGCGCATGCTGGGGGAGGGGCGGCCCTTCGTCGTCTCGGTCGAGGTCCCGCGGCGGCGGTCGATCGATGCGGTGGCGCTTGCCGCCGAGATTGCATCGCGCTCCGGTGGGCGCGTCGAGGTGCGGGAGCTGCGCGTGGTGGGACGCGAGGACTTGGCGCGGATCACCACGGAGCACGGCGAGAAGACGTATCGCGTGGTGGTCGAGCCACAGGACGACGCGGCACTGCCGGGTGATGCGGCCGAACGCGCGACGACGTTCGTCGGTGTGGAACTGGCGCAGCGCACGCCGCAGCGCGTGGCGCGGCGGGCCGACCTGGTTCGGCGCCGCGTGGTGCGCAGCGTGCGCGTCCTCGAGGTGACGTCGGCGCGGCTGGTGCTCGAGGTGCGAACCGATCCGGGGCTCTACGTGAAGGAGTTCGTCTCGGGCGACGAGGGACGGACGACGCCGTCGCTGTCGGAGGCGTTCGGTGTGGCGTGCGCCTGTGTGGAGCTGGACGTCCTCGCGGTGGGGGAGGCTGGGGCGACTGCGGAGGCTAGTCAGGTCGAGGAGGCTGGGGAGGCTGGGGAGGCTGCCCGCGCCGACAGTGCCGACCAGGACGACGGGGCCGCGCAGGCCGAACCGTCGCCGCGGGAAGACGGGCCGCCGACGAGCTGATCGAGCCTCTGATCCGGCCTCTCGTCCGGTGCTCGCGCCCACCCACTACCCCCCACCCACCCCATCGGGGGTCGTTTGGGAGCGGGCGAAGGTGACATTGGCCGAGCGGATTCATCTGCGCCAGGCTCGCCCGACGAGGCTGGCGCGACGTCCTGTGACGAGCACGGCACGCGGCGGGAGGCAACGACGACACGCGGCGGCAGACGGCGAAGCCCAACGGCACGCGTCGGCACCCAACGGGACGCGACGAGGCCCTCGACTGGCTACACGTCGTCGGTCGGCTCGGCCCGATACGTCCGCAGACGGGCGGCCTTCGCGAAGCCGATCTTCTTTGCGAGCAGCTCTCCGGCCTCCTCACGTCCGCTGACCACCGCGCAGGCCAGCCGGCCCTGATCGTGGTGTGCCGAGATCAGGCGCTTCGCCGCGGCGAGGCCGAGCCCCTTGCGGCGGTGGTCCGGCGCCGTTGCGACGGCGATGCGCGCGTAGTTGACGGAGAGATCCACCGTGACGGCGGCGCAGACGACCTGGTCGTCCACGACGACGCCGTAGCCGCCGCCGGCCATCAGGAGGTCTTTCGCCGACTCGAACGTGCGCAGTATCCCGGGGAACTCCAGCGTCGCGAGGCACCCGGCATCCGAGAGGCGCAGACGACGCAGGCCGTCCACGCGCTCGAGGTCGAACTCGTCGTTCTCGAGCTTCTCGAACCAGTGGACAGAGTGATCGGTCGACGCCGCGTCGGGGATCTGTTCCTCGATGAGGGGGGCGAGATCCTCGTCGCAGACGAAGTCGGTGGGGCGTGACGAGCCCTCGATGTACTCGCGCAGCGCGTGCGCGGTCGGAAGGCCGAAGAGCCACGCCTGCTCGGGGAGCGCGGCGTCGGGGTCCGCGGGAACCACGATCACGAGGTTGCGTGGAGACTCGGGCGAGTCGACGTACGCGCGGCCGACGCGCTTCTCGAGCACGTGCAGCGGCGACGTCGTCCACGGTGTGTCGGGCACGAACGCGCGCAGCGTGCCGAACTGTTCCTGCGGGAGAGGGATCAGCGACTCGCTCTGGATCTGGTTCATCGGGCTTCCTCGCGCGACGCGACTAGGCGTCGTCGGACTCCTGGTCGTCGGCGATGGCTCCGGCAAGCGCCACCTCGGTTGCGTCGCTTCCCGTGCGCAGATCGGCGTCCTCGGACGGTTCGAAGCTGCGCGTCTCACTCAGTTGTTCCAGCCCGGTCGTATCGATCGTGCCTGCCGCGAACGACCCCGTCGCGTCGGGGTCCAGGGCGACGACGGAGCGACTCTCGAACTCACCGGTCACGTCGTCGACCGTCGGGATGCTCTGCGTGTCTTCGTCGTCCAGCGTGTCGCTCGCGGGTGCGTGGAGCTCCTCGGTCGGCTCGCGGTCGTCTTCGCGCGTCCGATGGACGGGCGCGGCTGCGGCGAGCTCGATCGTGGACGGACCCCAGATCTCGCTCGTCACCTCGGCCGATGCTGGCAGCGTGGACCGCATGGCGCGCGTCGTCGTCGGCACGTCGATGCGCGCCGGCGGCATGGCGATGACACGGAGGATCGCGCCCCGCAGATCCGCTGCGTCGAACGGCCGGACGAGGGTCGCGTCGATGCCTGCGTTGCGCGCCTGGGTCGCGTCCACCGGTCGCGAGGGGTCGGCGAGCAGGATGATGCGCAGCTCGGGGCGCTGGCGTCGCGCGTTGCGAGCGAGCTCCCACCCGCTGCGGCGACCGAGATCGTTCTCGACGACGAGCACGTTGAAGATGCCCGGATCGGCGATCATGCTGGCCGCGTTGCGGATCTTGTCGATCGCGACGGCCTCGGTGCCCTCCTTCATCAGCGCTTCCTGAAGCTGGCGACCCTGCTTTCCGTTGGAACTCACGATGAGCACACGCGCCTCCGGAGGCGCTGCCTGCACGACCGGCGTGTCGTGCTCGTCGTCGTCCGTCTCGGTCACGATCCGGCTCGCCGGCAGGACGATCGTGAAGGTCGTGCCGTCGCCCGGCTCGGATCGGACACTGATGCGGCCACCGTGGGCGCCCACGATCCCGTAGCAGATCGAGAGCCCGAGTCCCGAGCACCTGCCGTCACGCTTCGTCGAGAAGAACGGGTCGAAGATCTTGTCGAGGTCCTCGGCCTGGATGCCCTCGCCGGTGTCGGAGATGCGCAGACCCACGGCGTCCTCGCCGCGGTCGAACGCCTCGACGGTCAGCGTGCCGCCTGCCGGCATCGCCTCCAGCGCGTTGTAGACCAGGTTCAGGAGGGTCTCGCGCAGTTCGGACGCGTTCCCGTCGACGTTGCGGTGTGCCTTCCGCTCGACGTTCACCTCGTACTCGACGTTGCGTTCGCGCGCCTCACTGTCGAAGCGCGGGCGTGCCATCTTCACCACCGACCAGATGATCTCGTTCGCGTCGACGGGCTGCGCCTCATGGACACCTGAACGCGGCTTCGTGAACTCGCGGATGCGGCGCACGGTCTCGGTCCCGTCCAGCGCCGCGAGCTCGATGACCTTGAGCGCCTCCATGGTGAACTCGTCGAGATCCTCCTGGAGCAGGTACTGCGTGTTGCCGAGCACCGCGGTGAGGATGTTGTTGAAGTCGTGCGCGACGCCTCCGGCCATCTCGCCGAGCGCGCGTAGCTTCTCAGAGCGGGCGGTCTCGGCCTGCGCGAGATGCCGCTCCGTGATGTCCGTGACGACTCCGCACGAACCGGAGAAGCGGCCCTCGTCGTCGTAGAGCGCCATGCCGGACACGAGCGTGCGCGGGTGCGTTCCGCCGTGGACGCTCCACGTCACTTCGTAGCGCGAACTCTCACCCGTCTGGCGCTGCTTCGCCTCGCGGCGATAGGTCTCGAGCGAGTCCGGAACGAGGAACTCCTCGACGTAGTGGCCGATGAGCGAGCGTGGCGCGCGCTTGACCAACTCGGCGAAGCGGTTGTTCACGAACGAGATGCGGTCCTCGTTGTCCGTGATCACCAGGCCCTCGGCCATGCTCTGGATCAGGCCGGACAGGCGCCGCTGGCTCTCTTCGAGCTTGCGTAGGTTCTGCTGCAGCCGCATCGACGATGTGTTGAGCGCGATCCCGAGCGTGGCGATCTCGTCGTTTCCGTCGACGGAGATGCGGTGCGTCAGGTCCCCGGCGGCCATCGCCTCGGCGCCAGCGACCAGCGGCGCGATGCGGCGGCGCAACCAGTCCCCGAACCCGACCCCCGCCAGCGTCGCCAGCGAGCCGAACACGATCGAGAAGCCGAGCAGGGCGAGCGCAAAATCCCGAAGGAGGTCGGCGGTCTCCTGGGATCCGGCGACTGCGAGCTCACTCTCGTGCGTGCGGGGCACGACGACAGCGACTGCCCAGTTCGTGTCGGCGACCATGGCTGCGGCGGTGACCCGCACTCCGTCGTGGATCACGGCCGGTCCAGCCTCGGGCAGGCGCTCGCGCTCCTCGGTGACCACATCGGACAGCGCTCTCGCGATGTGGCGATCCTCGACATCGTGGTCGAGATCGAGTGCCTGCGCTGCCTGAGCATCGGCGAGTGCAACGCGTCCCGCGGCATCGATCAGGACCGGGACCGCGGTTGGGTTGGGGTCGAGTCGGATGCGCAGAGCCTCGCGGAGGCTTGCCATCTCGATGTCAGCGGAGACGATGGCGAACGTGCGTCCCGAGTCGTCGCGAACACGGACGACGTGAGAGAGCACCGCGCCGAGGTCCGGCCGTTGCTGGAGGAGCCACCCGCGCTCGTCGGGCTCGTCGGCGGCGACGATCTTCGCGTCGAAGTGGGCCAGCAGACGATCCCCGTAGGTCGAGCCGTCGACCGTCGTGCCCGGATGGACGATGAGACCCTCGTCACGCACCCAGACCGAGACGCGCGTGACGTGTCCGCCTGCCTCCGTCACGGCGTGCATCACGGAGCTCGACGCAGCGGCGCGCCACGCTAGGGCGTTCGCTCGTTCGTCGATCGGCCCCGGGTTGGGCGCGATGGCCACGGTCCCGCGCGCCGGCAGGACCGTACGGGGCAGTTCGGAACCCGGAGTGGTGGTGAACGGCGTGGGGGACTCGGAGGTGTCGACCGGCTCGGCGCCGAGGTGCGCGATGTGGTCCGCGACCGCGCGAGCCGCGGCGCGAGCATCGGACATGAGGTCTGCCGTGCGAGCGGATGCGTGGGCGGCATCGCGGCGTACCTCGCGCTCGAGTGACCGCAGCGCTGCGGTCTGATTCTCGCGCAGCGACGCCTCGGTGAGACGCTCCTGACCCAGGGAGCCGAGCGCTGCTCCGGCCGCCAGCATGCAGACCATGAACAGCACCGCGCCGACCACGATGGGCCGCCGCACACTCTTCTGGTCGCGAGGACGGATTCCGAACACGCTCACCTCTATCGCTGGGACACCGAGAGCCCACAGGAGGGCCCACGCGCTCATCGGCACGGGACGCGCCGGGACTGGAGGCCGCTCGTTCGGGGCTCCCCCTCTCGCGTGCGCCGTTGACCTCCGACGCGCCCGCGGATCTACGACTGGGAGCCGGAACGCCGCGCGTACCATCGCGGGTTCCCCTGACGGAGGTGGCAGCGAATGGCCTACGAGAGCCCCGACTTCTACGGCGTCGACGAGCTTCTGACCGAGGACGAGTTGCTCGTTCGCGACTCCGTGCGCGGATGGGTCGAGGAGCGCATCGTTCCCGACGTCGCAGAGCACTTCAAGGCGGGTGTGTTCCCGCTCGAGCTGGCGCGGGAGGCGGGCGAGTTAGGCCTGCTCGGCGCGAGCCTCGAAGGGTACGGCTGCGCCGGTATGGGCGATGTCGTCTACGGCCTGATCTGCCAGGAGCTCGAGCGCGGTGACAGTGGCATCCGCTCGTTCTGCTCGGTGCAGGGTTCGCTCGTCATGTACCCGATCCACGCGTTTGGGTCGGAGGAGCAGAAGCAGAAGTGGCTACCGCAGCTCGCCGCCGGAACGGCCATCGGGTGTTTCGGCCTGACCGAGCCGGACTTCGGCTCTGATCCCGGCGGGATGATCACGACGGCGAAGCCGACCGACGACGGTTGGGTGATGAACGGCGCCAAGATGTGGATCACGAACGGCACGCTCGCCGACGTGGCCGTCGTCTGGGCGAAGACGCCGGACGGCATCCGCGGGTTCCTCGTCGAGAAGGGGACGCCGGGCTACACGACGAACGACATCGACGGGAAGTGGAGCCTGCGCGCGAGCGTCACGAGCGAGCTGGTCTTCGACGACTGCCATCTCCCGAAGGACGCGATCCTGCCGAAGTCCGTCGGCCTGAAGAACGCGCTGATGTGCCTGAACAGCGCGCGGTTCGGGATTGCCTGGGGCGCCATCGGCGCGGCGCAGGCGTGCTACGACGAGGCGCTCACGCACGCCAAGACGCGCATCATCTACGGCAAGCCGATCGGTCGCTTCCAGATGATCCAGCACAAGCTGGTCGAGATGCTGACCGAGATCACGAAGGCCCAGCTCCTGGCGCTACGGCTCGGCCGGCTCAAGGAGTCCGGGAAGTTGCACCACACGCAGGTCTCGATGGCCAAGCGCAACAACGTGGCGATGGCTCTCGAGTGCGCGCGCACGACGCGCGACATCCTCGGCGCGAGCGGGATCACCGACGAGTACGTGTGCGGTCGCCACATGGCGAACCTCGAGTCGGTGATCACGTACGAGGGGACGCACGACATCCACATGCTGATCGTGGGGATGGAGATCACCGGGCTGAACGCGCTCGGGAACGAGTAGCGGCGGGCGGCGGGCGGCGGTGGTGGTGGCCGGGGTCGTCCGGTAGCTGTCCGCGCGGCGGACGTCGTTCGCGGAGCGCCATCGGACCCGCGTCGCGCGAGCGACGCCAGCGGGCGGGGCGGATCAGGAGATCCGCCCGTACGGCCCGATTGGGGTGGCGCGCGTCCGAGATCGGTCCGGATCCGCACCCGGGGCGCGGCGGTTGCGCGTCAGCGCAAGCGCCGTGACGCGGGAATGTGTGCGCGGAGGTCCTCGACCGGCGCCGGTGGCTCTCGCGTGACGCGTGACGAGACCGAGCACACACCAACAACCTTGGCGGGCGCGGCGATTGCCACTGCGTCGACGCGCGCCCACCTTCGACGCCCGCAGCAATCGCCGTGAACGTCACCGCCAGTCCATAAACTCCCAAACCGACCCGGCGTACGCGCGGTACGGGAAGTCCACCGCGATCGCATCACGCGGGTCCGGTCGGCTCGCCATCTCGCCCAGCGCGCGCGCGGCCATGCCGCGTGTCACGTCCGCGAACTGCTGCTTCTCGTCGCGCACGACGGCGGCGAGGCGCAGGGCGGTCTCGATGTCGCCCGCCTGCGAGACCACGCCGAACGACTCCGCGTCGTAGACCCCACGCAGCGCGTGATCGAGTTGACGCTGGAACGCCTTCGCATCACCCCGAACCGCCAGAACGCGATCCATCGCCGCGACGACGTCGCCGCCGGGCTCGACGTGTGCCGCGGCCTTGACGATCTCGAGCGCGTTCTCGTCGGCGACGCTCTCGAGCACGCGGAGTGCAGCGATGCGCGCCTCGGCCGACGTACCGCGGTTGGCGGCTAGCAGGGCGAGCGAAGCGGCATGCCGCTTCCCACCGGAGATGCCCAGCGCGATGGCGCACGCACCCTGCAGATCGGGCGAGCCGTTCACGATCCCGTCGAGCAGCAGTTTCTCGGCGTCGCCGTCGGCACCGGAGACCCCGAGACCGAGCGCCACGAACTCGCGCGTGCCCTCCGGAGCGCGATTCCAGAGCTTGCGTAGCGCCGTGCGGGCCGCGCGGCGCGCCTGCTCGCTGACGCTGGCGTCGGCCGCGATGCGACCGAGCGACAGGGCGCCGAAGTTGCGGACCGACGCATCGCGATCGCGGCGGATCGAACTCTCGAGTGCCTTCACGATCGATGACTGCGAGTTCCCGTGGGCTGCGGTCGCCAACCGGGCGAGTGCCGTCGGGATCGCCCGCCGCGCGACGGCAGCGTAGGCCGGGTGCTTCTTCGATGTGAGCGCGCGCAGGAGCGTCGCGATTGCGTCGGATCGTGTCTTCTCGTCGGCGACGGCTCCGAGGCGACCCAGGCCGTCGATCGCATACGCGAGGTCCTTGTCGGCCACGTGCGCGCCGCCGAGCATCTTCCCCGACGCGACGATCGTCTCCAGCGCGGAGGCGGCGTCCCCGTTGCCCTGAAGTCCCATCGCCAGGAACGACGCAGCTCGCAGGTCGTTGCGACCGTCGCCGCCATCGATCGCGGTTTGCTGGAGCGCGAGGCGAATCTCGTCGTCCTCCGCGTCTCCCCTGAGCGCCAGCGTCAGCGCGGCGAACGGCCGCACGTAGGAGACCTTCCGCTCGTTGTCGGCGAGCACCTCGAGCAGGTGCGCGCGATCGGTGTCCGAGAGAGTGCCGCGCTCGAGCGGCAGGCGTCCCGCGCGCTCCTCGCAGACACGATGGAACGCCGCTTCGCCGTCCGCGCGGCGTCCGGTGAGCATCCGCTCGGCTAGACCGGTCACGTGACCGGCATCGTCGCCGATGCGAGCCAGCGCGCGTTGCGCTTCGGAGCGGATGAAGAAGTTCGCGCTCGCGTCGAGTGCGACGCGACGCAGCGCATCGACGACCGTCTTTCGCTGTGCGTCGACAAGGGCGATCGGGGTGCGCGTCGGGGCCGGCAGCGCCGTGTCCGCGTGGAACTGCCACCAGAACGACCACCAGGAGTAGTCGCGCTTCACGCCGCTCTTGCCCGGCGATCGGCCGGCGCCGCCGCTAGAGCTGGGGCCACCTGGGCCGCTGTCGCTCGCCCCGCCGGCCGACTCGCCTTCGCCGCCGCCTTCGCCGCCGCCGCTGCCGACGTCGGTCCCGCCGCTGCTCGGTCCTCCGCCCTGCCCGCCGCCGGTGCTGGGTTCGCGACCGCCGGGGTTCTCGCCGGAGGGGCCGCGATACGAGCCGTTGCCGCCCGTGCCGTCGCCGCCACCCTGGGGACCGGTGGGGCTCTCCCCGGAGTCCAGGCCGCCGGTCTCGCCGCCGGGTGTCGTCGGACCGCCACCCTCGGGCGAGGGGGGTGGATCGCTCGGCTCACGTGACTCGGGAGCGACATCGTCTGCGTGGCCGTCAGCAGTCGTTCCGCCGCCGCCGGTCGTGGGGCCGCCGGTCTCGCCGCCAGCGGTCACGGGTCCACCGCCTTCGCCGCCGCCGGCCGCGCCGCCCCCGCCGCCGGGTCGCGTCGTCGGGCCCTCCGGCACCTTCGCCAGTTCGGCGTCATCGGGGATGTGGATGTCGTCCTCGACGATCAGGAACGACGTGTACGGCGTGACCACCTGATAGCGCAGCCCGAGGCGGATGATCTCCTGCTTGATCTCGTCGACCATGCCGTGGATGCGGAGCTCGTCGAGCAGACGATCGATGCGCATGCGCGCCCAGAGCTGAGCCACGTGCGCGTTCTCGCCCGCCGCGGCGGGAAGCTCCACGTCCTGCGTGATCTCGACGAGCTCTGTGCCGACGCGACCCGTCATCTGAATCTGCACCGGGCCGTGGCCGGTGTAGCGGCCGGACATCACGACGGCGGTGCCGCGGAACACGTCCGGGATCTGCTCGGGCTCGGTGCCGATCACGTGCACGTCGTCGCCGACGACGCGGATCTCGAGGTCGGTGAGGATCGGGCTCTGGACCTTGTCGAACAGCATCGACAGCTTGACCTCGAGGTCCTCGTTCTCGCGGACGTACTCCGCGGCGCCGCGGCTGCCCTTCGAGAGGCGCGTCAGCAGGAAGTCCTCGACGTCGTTGCCGACGCCGAACGCGAAGAGCCGCACCTTCCCCTGCGACTGGTTCTGGTAGCGCTTGACGATGCGATCGGGGTTCTTCTCGCCGACGGTCGGGTTGCCGTCCGTCAGGAACGCCACGACGAAGAGCCGACCGGGGTCGTCACCGCGGAGCTTCAGGGCCTCCTGCAGCGCATCGTCGATGTTGGTTCCGCCGGATGCCGTCAACTGCTCGGCGAAGCGGCGGCCGTCGGTGATCGACGCGTCGTCGACGGCGCGCAGTCCGCCCTTCATGGCGCGGGCGCCGGAGGAGAACGCGATGACCGAGAAGCGGTCGTTCTCGCGCAGCGTCTTCAGGCCGTGCAGGAGCGCGGCGCGCGCCTGCTCGAGCTTCTCGCCCTTCATCGAGCCGGAGCGATCGATGACGAACACGACGTCGCGCGGTAGCTCGGGCATCTTGTCGAGCCGGGGGACGACCCGCACGAGGAACGTGCCCTCGGTCGACTCCTCGGCGCGGTGCGAGATGCACGCGAGCCCGAGGCCGTCGTAGGCCGGAGCCGATCGAACGCGGAAGGGGCCCTGCGGCGCGAAGTCCTCTTCGGACCAGGTCACGGCGCCGAGCACGTCGTCGTGCAGGATCTGCGCCTGGCTGTGCGTGGGACAGTCGAGGACGGCCACACCCTGCTTGTCACGGACGTTGACGGTGATCTCGGCGACGCCCACCGGGGCGCCCTCAGGAAGCGGGATCTCGAGCGTGCGGAGCCCGAGGTCGTCATCGACGATGTGGGCGTACACGAGCCGGATGCGAACGGTGTCGCGCGCCGGGATCGGGAACACGCTGACCTGGAAGCGTCGCCAGCCGATCTCCTCGAGCAGCGCGGGGTCCTTCTTCGACGCGACGATCGTGTCGTAGATGCGGCGAGCCTGCTTGGACTCGAGCACGCGGCCCTGCTTCTCCTTGCCGTTCATCCACATCGAGAACGAGTGCACGACGGCATTGGCCGGGAGCCGGAAGCGGTAGAAGCCCTCCTGCTGCTGATCCGTCTCGTTGCGGAACGTCTGGTCCACATCGACGAGGGCGATGCCCTCCGTGACGTCGGCCGAGACCTTGAGCGACTCGATCCGGAGCGGCGAGCCCTCCTTGATCTCGAGCGCTTGGCCGAACGCCGTCTGGCCTGCCGCCAGGACGACGATGGCTCCGACGAGATGGCCCAAGATCGGGCGCAGCAGGGGACGCAGCTTGGCACGCAGCATGGGACGCTCCTCTTCCTATGAACGACAGCTGGCGCAAGATCGATGCCGCGAGGCTGGGGCACACTCGGCGTTACCCCCGCGTCACGCGGTCACCGGGTCGACCCCGCTCAGGGAGACTGGGCAGGCTGCATGGCTGGGCACGGGGCGTGCTCGGGTCGGGACGATGACGCGCGTATCTGCTCTGCTGATTGCCGTCGTGGTTGCCGGTGCGTGCGCGGGGCCGGCCGTCGTCGACGATCCCGAAGAGGCACCGCCCGAGGCGGTCGCGGAGCGGATCCCCACAGCGGGGGCCCTCGAGTCGACCGCGCCGGTCCCGCAGGGCTTCCCCGCCAACGACGACCTCGCCGGATGGACGGCCCGTGGCCGACTGCTCGCCGAGGCTGATCTGACCGAGGGCAAGGCCGAACTCCGCTACTTCGGGTTCCCAGGCGGCCCGCGCTGCGACCCGTTGACCGGTCTGCTCCGGCGCAGCCAGGGTTGCGTCTCCGGTCCGGTGCTGCAGGCGCAGCAGGACGGCTACAACGAGGTGATGGTCGACGCGGCGGTCAACGGCCGTGTGCCACACCGCGTGTTCGACCATCGGCAGCTCGACATCGTGTTCGCGTTCGACGCCCTCACGACGAGCTGGCAGAGCGACGCCGAGCGGTTCGAGATCTCTGACCCGAAGCTCGACGTGATCCTTCCCGGCGGAAGCGTTCGACTGCGGGCGGGGGGCGTCCACGAGGATCGCTGGGGCAACACGTCGCAGATTGTCGACTGGATCGACGCGGCGACCGGGGAGCGCGCCCGCACGCTGCGCGTCCGCCTGAAGGGGGAGCCGGTGGCGCTCGTCGCCGACCGGCGCACGCTCATCCACTTCGAGGGCGACGCGAAGCAGCGACGCCGGCAGATCTTCTGCTGGGATGTCGCGACCGGCGAGCTGTTCCAGCAGATCGACGTGCCGAGGAACTTCCGCGGTGGCCCGCCGGACCCCCCGCCCGAGGAGCCGCCGCCGCCGTTCCAGCGCCGCGAGGAGAGGTAGGGCATCGCCGCCGCAGGGAGGATCAGGAGATCCGCCCCTCCGGGATGACCTCCTGATCCGCCCCCGCGTCGCCCCTACGCGGCGAATTGCAGACGGTGCAGCGTCGCGTAGATGCCGTCCGCCGCGACGAGCGTCTTGTGATCGCCCTGCTCGCGTAGCTCGCCGTGGTGGAACACGAGGATGCGATCGGCCTTGCGGATCGTCGAGAGGCGGTGCGCGATGACGAGCGTCGTGCGTCCTTCCTGCAGTCGCTCGAGCGCACTCTGGATCAGATGCTCCGTCTCCGAGTCGACGCTGCTCGTCGCCTCGTCCAGCACCAGCACCGCCGGGTCCTGAGCCAGCGCGCGCGCCAACGCGAGGAGCTGCCGCTCACCGACCGAGAGCCGGCCGCCGCGTTCTCCGACATCGCTGGCGAGACCGTTCGGCAGCTTGCGCAGAACGCGGTCCGCGCCGACGGCTGCGCACGCCGCTTCGATCTGCTCGTGCGTGAGCGAGTCGTCGCCCATGCGCAGGTTCTCCTCGACGGTCCCGGCGAACAGGAACACGTCCTGCGGCACCACCGTGACCCCGCGCCGCAACGAGGTGAGCTCGTGTTCGCGGACGTCGACACCATCGACGAGGACCTGACCCTGATCGACGTCGTACAGGCGCGTGATCAGACCCGCGACCGTGGTCTTGCCGGCGCCAGTCGCGCCGACGAGTGCAACGGTCTCGCCCGGCTTCACGTGGAACGCGATGTCTTCCAGCACTGGTCGATCGGGCGCGTATCCGAACGTCACGCCGCGCAGTTCGACCTCACCGACAAGACGCTCCGGCGCGTAGCCGTCGGCCGGCGACGCGAGATCGGGCTCGCGATCGAGCAGACCGAACAGACGCTCGGCCGACGCCATCGAACCCTGGAGGATGTTGAACTTCTCCGAGATGTCGCGGATCGGGCGGAAGAACAGCTCGAGGTAGAAGACGAACTGCGTCAGCTCGCCGAACGAGATGTCGCCACCGCCGATCGAGCGCGCCCCCCACCAGATCACGGTCGCCTTGCCGATCGTCGAGAGCAGTTCGACCAGCGGGAAGAACAGCGCGAAGTTCGCGACCGTCGAGAGGTGCGCGTCGGCGAGCTCGCGGTTGCGCGACTCGAAGCGACGCTGCGCCTTCGCCTCCTGCACGAACGACTGGATCACGCGCACGCCCTGCACGGTCTCTTGGATCGTCGAGTTGACGGTCGCGAGCTTCTCGCGCACCCGTCGGAACGCGCGGCGTGACGCGCCGCGGAACACCTGCGTGACGATCATCAGCGGCGGCACCACGACGAACGACACGAGGGCCAGGCGCCAGTTCACGATCATCAGCCAGGTGACGATCCCGGCCAGCATGAAGATGTCGTGGAAGATCGCGTCGAGCCCGGACGTGAGCAGGTCCGAGAGGGCTTCGACGTCGTTGACGACGCGCGTCACGAGGCGTCCGACCGGGTTGCGATCGAAGAAGCGCAGCGCCTGTTTCTGGACGTGCCGGAACACCTGCACACGCAGATCCCGCATGGCTCGCTGGGCGACGCGGTTGATCCACATCACCTGCATCACGCGCAGTCCCGCCGTGAAGACGACCAGGATCGCGATCAGTCCCGCCCAGGTCGCGACGGTCCCCGCCGCCTGTTCCCATCCGGTGATGCCGTCTCCAGATGCCACCGCCGCCTTCAGCGGTCCGTCGATGATGCGCTTGACGAGCTCGCCCTGCAGCAGCTCGAGGAAGACGACGACCGTGACCATCGCGATCGACGCCGCGAAGAGCCCCCGATAGGGCCGGACGTACGCCAGCATGCGCCGCACGAGCCGCGCGTCGAAGGCCTTGCCGGTGACGACGTCGGAGTCGGGGCAGAAGGTCTCGGCCTTCTTGCTCACGCCGCCTCCAACCGCGCTTCGAGCGACTGACGTCGCGCGAGCTGCGCGTACGTGCCACCCGCGGCGATGAGCTCGTCATGCGTGCCCGTCTCGATCACGCGCCCCTGGGCCAGGACCGCGACTCGATCGGCGAGCTTGGCCGCCGAGACGCGGTGCGTGACCACGATCGTGGTCCGGTCGCGGAGCACCTCGCGCAGGTTCGCGAGGATCTCGGTTTCGGTGCGCGCGTCGACGGCGGAGAGGCAGTCGTCGAGGAGCAGGATCGGCGGGTCGATGGCCAGCGCGCGGGCGATGGCGGTGCGCTGTCGCTGACCACCGGAGAGGTTCACGCCGCGCTCGCCGAGCAGGCTGTCGAGACCCCGTGGAGTGCGCTCGATCTCGGTCAGGATGCGAGCCGTCTCCGCCGCCGCCCGGACGGTGTCGTCGAGGTCGGTCGCCCGGTCGTGCGAGTCCGCGAAGCCGAACGCCACGTTCTCGCGGATCGAGTCGCTGAACAGGAACGTGTCCTGCGGGACGTAGCCGATGGCGCCACGCAGCTCGTCGAGCGCGAGCTCCTCGACGGCGACGCCGTCCAGATGCACGGTGCCCTCGGGCGCAGAGAGCAGCCGCGGCAGCACCGCCAAGAGCGTGCTCTTGCCCGACCCCGTCGCTCCGACGACGGCGAGCGTCCCGCCGGCCGGGACGCGCAGGTCGACGTCCTGGAGCGACGGCTGCGCGGCGCCCTCATATGTGAACGTGAGCCCGCGGATCTCGATCTCGCCGCGCACGGAGCCGAGCGTCGTCGGCGACGGCGGATCGCGGATCTCGGGCGCCTCCTCGAGGAGCGTTGCCAGGCGACCCATCGCCACCCGCCCGCGCTGCCAGATCGAGATGACCCAGCCGAGCGAGATCATGGGCCACATCAGGAGCAGGCCGTACATGTGGAACGCCAGGAAGTCGCCCAGCGCGAGCTCGCCGCGCGCCATCATCCGGCCGCCCCAGATGAGGGTCAGGACGAGACCGGCGCCGCGCATGAGACCGATGACCGGGCGGAAAAACGCGCGTGTGTCGGCCATCCGGAGATTGGCATCGAGCGAGCGCTCGGCGTGCTTCCGGAATGTCTCGACCTCGCCCTCCTCGCGGGCGAACGACTTGACGACGCGCACGCCGGCGAAACTCTCCTGGGCTCGAGCCGAGAGCGCTGCCTGGGTCTCCTGGGTGTCGACCGAGGCCGAGTGCAGCCTCGGCGCGAGGAACCGCGTGGCTGCTGCGACTCCGACTAACGGGATGACGTTCAAGAGCGTGAGCGTCGGGCTCATGGAACTCATCAGCCAGAGGGCGAGCGGCACGAGGACCGTCGTATTCGCCACGTACATCAGCCCAGGTCCGACGCTCATGCGGACGGCCTCGACGTCCGCCGTGAGCCGGCTCATGACGTCACCCGTGTGGTGGCGCGCCATCCAGGCGGGGCTGCGGCGGAGCAGACTTGCGTAGAGCCGGTCGCGAAGTGCCCGCTCGAGTTCCCGCGAGACGCCGACTAGGAGTCGCCGCATCGTGAACTGGAACGAGCCGCGGAATGCCGTGAGGACCACCGCCACGAGGGCCCAGCCCGCGGCTAGGTCCAGGCGCGGGGAGTCGCCCGGGAGAGCGTTGATCGCGAAGCGGAACGCCTGCGGGACGAACACCTGGGCGGCCACGGTCGCGGCTACGGCGAGGAAGCCGATCGCGATCTGGGCGCGATACGGGCGAGCGAGGGGCCACAGGAGAAGGAAGCGTCGCACTGCTGGAGTTCAGGCTGCTGGGTTCGGACTGCGGACTGCGGACTGCGGACTGCTGACGGGGGAGTTCTCGACGGTGGACTTCTACCTGACGGTCTCGGGCTGCCGAGACTTCCCACGAAGCGCTGGACTGGGGCCCGGGCGCGGGGCGGCATCGGTCGTCACACTGGGCGAATCCCAGCGTGCGGAATCGCTCGTAGCACCAGGGGCGGGGGTGTCCTAGGTCACAGATCGAACCCAGTCTGATCATCTAAGTCGTGGGCAATCAATGACTTGTGATGGATGGACTCGTCACGGCGGGCGAATGGCCCGCGGCTTGCTTTCTACTACCGGTCGCGCGGAGGCTACGAGCCGAAGGGCGCCCATCCGGCAGGGCCTGGAGCCAGAACAGTGACAATTAG
The DNA here is from genome assembly GCA_021776825.1 of Planctomycetota bacterium. GTDB lineage: Bacteria > Planctomycetota > JAJSAM01 > JAJSAM01 > JAJVHW01 > JAJFFG01. The sequence goes on along the minus strand of JAJFFG010000067.1, from coordinate 30,497 downwards.
GAACGTTTTACGACCCTGATATCCCTGATCAACAAGCCCCAACCAACCCCGACCAACTTCAGGTACCTGCCAACCATCATCAAGAGGACCCATCCAGGGGGTGGGCCCTCACCCAGATGAAGACATCCGGGATCGCAACTGAAGGCGGAGCCACATGGCTCCGCCTTCTTCGATTCGTGGGGTCGATGCTGGCGCAGACCTCTCACGGTCGACTGGCATGACGTTCTCACATCGCGATGCCAGCCGGGTCCTCCGATGACCGCGCGAGTTGCACCAGCGGTTCGCCGCACGTCGCCGGACTGGACCGCACACAGCCCCGGCGGGCGGGGCGGATCAGGAGATCCGCCCGTACGAACCCGTGGAAGTGGCGCGCGTCAGGGATCGGATGCGCACCCGCGGCGAGATGCGGCAACGAGCGGCGGCACGGTCGTCGACCGATGGCCGTCCGCATCACGAGGGTCGTCCGCGGAGCGCCATCGGACCCGCCTCGTGCGACCACCCCCAGCGGGCGGGGCGGACCAGGGGGTCCGCCCCTACGGCGCGGTTGATGAAGCCGACCCGCTGGATCGGAGGAGACGACACCCACCCGGATCCCCACCCGGGGCGCGGCGGTTGCGCGTCAGCGCAAGCAGCGTGACGCGGGGAGTGTGTGCGCGGAGGTCCTCGACCGGCGCCGGTCGCGCTCGGGAGAGACGCGACGAGACCGAGCACACACCAGCAACAACGGAGGCGCGGCGATTGCCTCATGCCCCCGACGCACGCCCACCTGCGACGTGCGCCGCAATCGACGTGACCCCGGGGCGCGGCGGTTGCGCGTCAGCGCAAGCGCCGTGACGCGGGAGTGAGGCCACGCAAGGATGCGACCGAGGGCGTTGCTCTCGCGTGAGAGCAGACGCAGCCGCGGAGCCGACCAGAGACACCGAGGGCGCGGCGATTGCCGCAGGCCCCGATGCGCGTCACCAACCAGCCGCCAGCAATCGACGTGACCCCGCCCCGCCCCGCTCCGCCTCTACTCGTCGGTGAAGCGGGCTTCGACCTCGATCGTCACCACGGACGACCTGCCGCTCTTCAGCGCGATGCCATCCTTGTCCATCTGCGGGATCACCGCCGTCAGGACGGCTCGGCCGGCGGCGAGCGAGCCCGCAGGACGAGCTTCCTTGGTCGGCATCCACTCGGGCACGATCGGCGTGGCGAGCCAGCCGATCGGATCACGCTTCAGGTGCGCGCCGCGCTTATCTCCCTGACCCGGATCTGCGGGGTACACCGCCACGCGATCGCCTTTGAGGACGAGGAACGCGCCGATCGGGAAGGGGTACAGGAGGCGCTCGTGGAACGCGCCGAAGTGGTCGTCGGAGAGCGAGACGTCCTGGGGGTTCTCGCCGGTCTCGTCGTAGACACGGATCGTGCAGTTGTCCGTGGCGGTCAGGATCCCGAGGAGCATCGGGTACCCGCCCTCAGCCGAGTTCGCGCCCAACTTCAGGAGCGAGTCGCCGGTCTTGAGCGCGTCCTTCAGGATGCCTTTGACCGGCAGGAACGCGATCCCCTTGGCTGGGCCGACGACGTACCTGTGCGAGCCGCCGGAGCCATCCACGACGTTGCGCTTGAGCGAGCCGCCCGAGCGTGTGGCGTCGAAGCCCAGCAGCGGCTTGAACTTCTTCGCGTTCTCACTGGCCGTCTCACCGAGGCCCAGGCCCTGCGGGAGCCAGCCCCACGGGACCTCGATGAAGTCGTGGTTGTCGAACTCGCGTGCCACCGGCACGGTCAGGTCCATCGCGGGGTTCGGATACGCCGCGAGGCGAAGCCCGTACCCCTCGACCTTCGCGCTAGCGGAGAGGATGTCGCCGGCGTCGACGAACCGCTCAGCGGCGAGCATCTCGTGTGCCTTGCTCGCGAACGTGCCGCCACGCGACTGCACGGCATTCTGGTCGAAGTCGAAGTCCGCTTTCGAGCGCGCGTACCTCTCGGCCATGTCGTAGACCCACTCGGAGACGTTGCCGGACATGTGGTAGATGCCCGACCCCGGCGTCGCGAAGTCGCCGAACGTGTCGACATCGGACGTCGTCCCGTCGGGCTTGTTCTTCCGCCAGACGAGTGCCTTCGGGTCCCAGTTGTCACCCCACGCGAAGCGTCGTCCCTCGACACCGCGTGCGGCGTGGACCCACTCGGCCTCGAGCGGGATGTGGAACCCGGCCCAGCGGGCAAACTCGACCGCCTCGAACCACGAGACCCAGTGCACGGGTCGCTTGCGCATCCCGGCCTTCACGTTCCCCGAGCTGTCCCACTCGCGGTTCTCCTGCGGAGGCGGCTGGACCCAGAGCATCGACAGCTTGAGGCCGGCCGGCAGTGGCGTGAGGTGCGCGCGAGCGACGAGCGCGTCCCACTCTCGCTCCTTCTTCTTCGGCTTCTCCTCCGGCTTGGTCTCGCCGTCAACCTCCGGCCCCCCGTCGGTCGCTGGCTCGTCGTCGGTAGCGGGCTTGTCGTCGGTGGCGGGCTTGTCATCGGTGGCGGGCTTGTCGTCGGTGGCGGGCTCGTCGTCGGTGGCGGGCTCGTCGTCGGTGGCGGGCTTGTCGTCGGTGGCGGGCTTGTCTTCGGTGGCAGGCTTGTCGTCGGTGGCAGGCTTGTCGTCGGTGGCGGGCTTGTCGTCCGCCGGGGACTTCTCGTCCGTCTCCTTCTCCGACTCCGTCGTGGGGTTCAGGATCGGCATCAGGACGTCTGAGTTGCGCGCGAGGATCACCTGCCACGCGCGCTGGAAGCCGGCCGAGTCCTTCTCGGGATCGATGCGCACCTTGAACTGCACGATGGCGGCGAGAGAGCTGAGGTTGACGTCCGTCTCCAGCTCGTACTGGTTCCGCGGCGAGTCGAGGAAGCGCTTCCACTGCTCGTTCGTCACCTCGTAGCGACCCAGAAGGAACGGGCCCACGGAGACCTCGTGGAGCGGCGTCGAGAGCAGCTTGCCGCTCTCCCAGATGATGTCGAACTTGCCGCCGGCCTCCTTGCGCGGCTCGCCGCCGAGGTCCTTGTCGATGAACTTGGCGATGTCCTTCGCCTTCATGCCGATCGGCTGTTCGTCGCTGCCCTCGAACTGGACCATGCCGGGGATCGAGACGTCGCTCGTCGCGGCGTCGGCGACGGTCTCGACGTCTTCCTTCGCGAGGACCTCGCCATCGACGAGCGGAACGGCTCCGAGGAGCGCGGCGCCGAGGGCGACAGCGGTCAGACCGGTGCGGGTGCTGGGGCGAGTGATCATGGGTTCCTCTCGTGACGTCTCGGGGGCGAACGTTCCCCGGCTCCCCCGGAGGGTGTCCTCCGGAGGATACGGACGCCGCTCACGCGGCCCGATCCGGGTGAAGTTAGCACGCGCCGTACCACCCGGGACGGGTTTCGCGCCGGTCGCGGTGGGGGCCTGGTCGGTCACCTCGCTGCGTGCGAGGTCCCTGCCCCGGGCCGAACTGGGCTCGTCCGGGCGTCCCGAACGCACCCAGCCGACGGCGCCAGCGGTGCACGTTCCGACCGTCGCCACGAGCAGGCAGACGGTGAGCGCAATTCGTGTTGACCCTGACCTCATGGCCCCACTCCCCAAGGGGACTTCGCGCGCCTCTCCAGGGTAGTGCCGGATGTCGAACGCGTGCTCGGCGTGGGCTGGACGTGGTCTCGACATCCACATGCTGGGGAGGAAAGTGCATTGGCCTACGACATCTCGTGGAATCCGGCTTGACCCAGATCGGCGGCTGACTACCCTTGGAACCTCGGCGGGATGTCGCCCTCGGAGCTCCACGTGTGGCCTCGACGCGACCCGAGTGGGACGGGAGTGGCAGCGTGAGCAACGACAGCATGGGCAACCTGGAGAAGTTGGGGATCCTCGTGATCGTGATCCTCGTGGTCGTGGTCGGTGTGGTGGCCATCACGCCGAGCGAGACCCTCTTCCCCGAGCAGGGCGAGGACGTGGCATCGCTCGACGGCGACGACGCCGTCCGGGAGCTCGAGCCGCGTGAGGAACTGGGCTCGCAGCCCGTGTGGCCCTCGAGCGATCCGGCCGCCACGCCGCGGAAGGGCTCCATGTCGCTGGCGGACTGGCTCCGCGCGCAGGATCTGGATCGTCCGGTCGAGAAGCCGGACCCTCCCGTCCGCATCCACCCGACGCCGCTGCCGACCCCGAAGCCCGTGGTCCACACGCCGCCGACGCCCACTCCGACGCCGCGACTCCGCACGAACTCCTACACCGTCGCGGGTGGCGACTCGTTCTACGGCATCGCGAAGGACCTGTTCGGCTCGTCGAAGCACTGGCGAACGATCGCCGAACTGAACCCCGACGTCGACCCGGCGCGGTTGCGCGTTGGGCAGACGCTGCGCGTTCCCGCCAACGTCGATGCGCCGACTCCCCTCCGTCGGCCCGCCCGCGGTGAGGAGCGCGTCGCCGCAGGCGAGGGCGTGCACGTCGTCCAAAAGGGCGAGACGCTCTCGTCGATCGCGGAGCAGTACCTCGGCAACGCCAACCTGTTCCGTCGCATCGTCGAGGCGAACTCCGACACGCTGCCCGATCCGGATCGTCTCAAGGTCGGGACGAAGCTGCGCATCCCCGGGGCCGCAACGCGGAGCGGCAACGTGTCCGCCAACCGCCCGGCGCCACGCGGTGTCTCTTCACGCGGTGTCTCTCTGCGCGCGGCCGGCGGTCGCACCGTGAAGGTCGGCAAGGGCGAGTCGCTCTCGTTGATCGCCGCGCGCGAACTCGGGGATGCGAAGTACTGGACCAAGCTCTACGAGGCCAATCGTGACGTGATCTCGAACCCGGACCGCCTGAAGGTCGGGGCCGAGCTCCGGATCCCCTGAAACCGCCCTTCTCACCACGTCGCCACGCCTGACACATCGCGGGGACCACGATCTCTGCGTTGACACAGCTCGTTGGGGGGATCAGCCCCTGACCACGCAGCGTCCGCCTTGATCTCGCGGCCCCCACTCGGTCGGGACACTCTGTCGTTGGTCCAACACCAGACTTCACGTCGCACACGCTCGTAGTTCCTGCGTTCCGGCCGCAGGCCGCTCCGACGTGGTGAGAAGTCCGGGCTCAGCGCTCAAGTCCCGGAGCCGTGTCTCCCGATCCTCCCTTAGAGAGCCTGAGATCGCTTCGGGCTGAATCCGGGGAGAGAGATCCGATGACTCGACTTGCTGCCGTCGCCCTCGTGCTCACGCTGCCCGCGTTCGCGTTCGCCCAGGACCGCCCGGCGGATGCGGAGCAGCCGCCCGTCGTCACACCGCCGTCGCAGCCCGTCCCGCGGGACGATGAGCCGCTGCAGCCGGTGGTCGGCGTCAAGTACTCGGTCGAGCTCAAGACCGGGAACGAGTTGATCGGGATCGTGCGCGCCAAGGAGGTCTTCGAGCGCTGGACCAAGCGCGGGGGCTTCGAGCCGGCGGACCAGGACGAGGACGGCGCGGGCCTCCGGCTGTGGTTTCCCCGTGCGCAGGACGGCTACATCTTCGTGCACGTCGTCGAGATGAAGCGCGTCGAGGAGCTCGGGGCGATCACCGCCGACGAGGGACGGGCAATCGCCCTCGCTCAGCGTGACGCGAAGCGTCGCGCGCTGGCCGAGCGCCAGGACGTTGTCGCGAGGCTTGCCGCCGCCGAGGCCGCACGCCAGGCCGAGAAGGAAGCCACCGCCGCCGCCGACGAGGCTGCGACGACCGAGGAAGAGGGCGTCACCGAGGTCGAGACGAAGACGCTCTCGGCAGAGCACGTCGCCCTGCTCGACAAGTACCCGCCGTCGCGCTGGAACCTCGAGACGCCGAAGGAGATCCAGCGCCGCAAGGTCGTGCTGGGCCTCTTCCCCTCCGAGGAGGAAAAGGCGTTCCTCGAGGCATTCCCCCAGTGGAAGGTCGCGTACGAGAAGTGGCAGTCCGTCAAGGCGCTGGCCGAGACGCCCGCCGACACGACCAAGTCCGATAGCGCCACGTCCTCGAACTAGCAGCCTGCCAGGCGCGCCCCTCGACGTCGCGGAACCGGCCTCTGCCGACTCCGACCCCGGTTCCCTTGTGGGGCACGATCCCGCTGAGCGTAGACTCCGCGCCATGAGCTGCTGCGCCACCTACCGCAGGATCGTGAGCGGCGAGTCCAGCGGCCTCGGGGCCGGGCTCGCCCGTGGGGCGCTCGGAGCGCTCTCCGTGCCCTACCGTTGGGGCTCCGCGTTGGTCGAGATCGTCAAGTCCGGACAGGGCGGCGAGGACGTCGGTGCGCCGGTGATCTCCGTCGGCAACCTGACGTGCGGCGGGACCGGCAAGACTCCGACCGTCTCGCTGATCGTCCGTCAGCTCCTCGAGCGCGGCGCACGGCCGGTGATCCTGTCGCGCGGCTACAAGGGCGAGTCCGACGGCGCGAACGACGAGGCACGCATGCTGGCGCGGCGTCATCCCGACGTGCTGCATCTGCAGGGCAAGGACCGGCTGGCCCTCGCCCGTCACGCGTCGCGGGCGCGTCTCGGCGACGTGCTCGTGATCGACGACGCGTACCAGTATCAGAAGCTGCACCGCACGGTGAACGTGTGCTGCATCGATGCGACGAGCCCGTTCGGCTACGGCGCGGTCCTGCCGCGAGGCACGTTGCGCGAGCCTCTTTCGAGCCTGTACCGGGCGCGCCCCGTGCTCATCACGCGCGCCGAACTGGCCACCGAGTCCGAGCTCGACGCGATCCGCGCGGAGATCCTGCGCTGGAACGAGCATGCGAAGATCGTCGTCTCGGAGATGAAGGCCAGCGGGCTGACCGACGCTGACGGCAGTGTCGCCAGCAAGGCTGCGGGCGACGTCGGCTCCCTGCGCGGCAAGCGCGTCGTGCTGGCGAGCGGCATCGGCAACCCGGATGCGTTTGCGCGGACGGCTCGCCGTCTCGGTGCGCGCGTCGTCGCCCACGAGGAGCGCGGTGACCACTACGCCTGGACGGCCTCCGACGTCGCCGGACTCGCCTCGACGGCCTCGGCACAGGACGCCGAGATCGTCCTCACGACCGAGAAGGACGCCGTGAAGCTGGCGCGTCACCCCTGGCCGGACGCGGCTCCGTCGCTGCGGGCACTCCAGATCGACGTTGCGATCACGGATGGCGCTGACACGTGGAACGCGTTCCTCGACGAGGCCCTGGCGAAGCGCTGAGCACCGCAGACCCTCCCGCCGAGCCCGTCGTCACGGCCCGGCATCGGCTGGAGTACTGGATCGCGAGGTCGTTCGCCGCGGTCGTTGCGGCCCTGCCGTGGAGTGCGGCCTACTTCCTCGCTCGGCGCGCCGGGGACCTGCTGCACCTGGTCGACGGGCGTCATCGCGAGATCGCGCGCGAGAACATCCGAGCCCGCTATCGCCTCGAGGATGGCTCGGCACTCTCGGAGACCGAGGTCCGGACGATGGTCCGCGACGTCTTCCGGCACTTCGTGTCGCTCGGTGTCGAGGTCGTGCGGCTGCAGCCGGAGATGGCGCGCCGTCCGATCGAGGAGTTCCTGACGTTCGAGGGTGAGGAGTCCCTCCGCGAGGCCGCCGAGTCGGGCCGCGGTGCCATCATCGTCTCGTGCCACCTCGGCAACTGGGAGATCATCGCCGCGGCCGGTCTGGGCATCGGTCGGACGCCCACCAGCGTCTATCGGCCCCTCGACAATCCGCTCCTCGACACCTGGGTACGCAGCCTTCGGGGAGGTACCGGGGCCGAGGTCGTCCCGAAGTCCGGCGCGGTGCGCGGACTCCTGAGGGCCCTGCGCAAGGGGGGCATTGTGGCGATCCTGGTGGACCAGGATGCGCGCCGACACGGCATCCAGGTGCCCTTCTTCGGGCTCCCGGCGAGCACGATCCCGACTCCTGCGGAGTTGGCGCTGAGGACCGGAGCGGCGATCATTCCGGGGTTCGCGATCCGGACCGGGCCGGGCTTCCGCTACCACACGTGGCTGGAGCCAGAGGTCACGGTGCGGAAGGATGCGGATCATGATCAGGAGGTCGAGCGCATCACTGCGGAGTTGAATGTCCGCCTCGAGGCGGCGATCCGGCGCGCGCCCGAGCAGTGGCTCTGGCTGCACCGGCGTTGGAAGTCGTCCCCGCCCGAAGGCGATCTGGAGACCTGAGTGCCCGAGAGTCCCGAGTCCACTGAGCCCCCTGCGTCGCCGGTGCCCCCTGCGTCGCCGGTGCCCACTGCGCCGCCTGAGCCGATCCCGTTCGACCTGTCCGCTGTCCGGACCCGGTCGCTGGAGGGTCGTCCCACGCTCGTCGACGTGACACGCTTCGGATCGCTGCCGAAGGCCGACGCATCGGTGGCCGAGCTCCTGGCGTCGTTGCCCGACTTCCTGGCGGCACGCGGACTGCGCGACCTCTCCGGCCACGTGGCCCGCGCGCACCGCGACGGCCGGCGCGTGGCGGTGGCCATGGGCGGGCACGTGGTCAAGACGGGCTGCTCGCCGACGATCCTCGACCTCGTGCGCCGAGGGATCGTCACGTCGTTGCATCTCGCGGGGAGCACGGCGATCCACGACCTCGAGATCGCTCGTGTCGGGGCGACCTCGGAGGACGTCGCCGCCGGGCTCGGCGAGGGCGTATACGGCATGGCCGACGAGACCGGACGCGCGTTCGCGACGGCGGCGGCGCGGGCACGGGCGGATGACATCGGCCTCGGTCGCGCACTCGGCCTCGGATTGCTCGAGGGCGAGTTTCCGCACAACGACGTCTCGTTCCTCGCGGAGGCGGCCCGGCTCGGCGTGCCGTGCACCGTCCATGTGGCGATCGGCACCGACACGGTCCACATGCACCCCGAGTGCGACGGCGCCGACATCGGCGCGGCGACGCAGACGGACTTCCGCATCGCGTGCACGATCGCATCGGAGCTGGCGCACGGCGCCTGGCTGAACGTCGGCTCGGCGGTGCTCCTCCCAGAGGTGTTCCTCAAGGCGATGTCCGTGGCGCGCAACACAGGCCATCCGGTCGAGGACCTGACCACCGCGAACTTCGACATGATCCGTCACTACCGGACGGCGACGAACGTCGTGAAGCGACCCCCGGCGCGTGGCTACGACCTGGCGGGGCATCACGAGATCATGCTTCCGCTGTTCCGGCTCGCCGTCCTGGCCGCACTGGGCGCACTGCCTGACGAGAGTTCGGACGCATGACCGACCTGGCGCGCACGGTTCGCGAACTCGGTCAACCGACGGTCGTCGTCGTCGGCGACGTCATGCTGGATCGCTACGTCTTCGGGCGCGTGGAGCGCATCTCTCCGGAGGCGCCGATCCAGATCCTGCGCGTCGGGCGCGAGGAGGAGCGACCGGGTGGCGCAGCGAGCGTGGCGGTCGACCTGCACGCGCTCGAGGCGAACGTGCGACTCGTCGGCTTCACCGGGAGCGATCGAGCGGGTGCGGCGCTGCGACGTCTGCTCGACGCCGCGGCGGTCGACCATGGTGCGCTCGTCGCGGTGCCCGGTCGCGATACGACGCTGAAGACGCGTTTCGTGGCCGGGCGGGCAGCCGGGCATCAGCAGATCTTACGCGTCGACCGCGAGAGCTCGAATGCGTACGACACGATGGCGCAGGCCCGCCTGCGCGTCGCGTACGACATCGCCCTCGAGGGCGCTCAGTGCGTGGTCGTCTCCGACTACGCCAAGGGCGTGCTGAGCCATGCCACGACGCGGCACGTCATCGCCGGTGCGCGCGCTGCCGGCATTCCCGTCGTGGTCGATCCGAAGGGCCGTGACTACGCGCGCTATACCGGCGCGACGGTCGTGACGCCGAACCGCAAGGAGACGCGCGAGGCGACGGGCCACGAACTCACATCGCGCGACGACATCCTGGCGGCGGGGCGCAAGCTGCTCGACCTGGCCGACGTCGACGCCGCCGTGATCACGCTGGACAAGGACGGGATGGCGCTCGTCGCGCGCGACGGTACGGAGCGCATCGTCCCGACGAGCCCGCGCGAGGTCTACGACGTGACGGGCGCCGGCGATGTCGTCGCGGCTACGCTCGGCCTGGCGCTCGGTGACGGGCGAACCCTCTACGAGGCGGTGCTCATGGCGAACGTCGCCGCCGGCGTCGAGGTGGGGCACGTCGGCGCGGTGCCGGTCACGCGCGACGAGGTCATCGCCGCGCTCGGTCCCGCCCCCGCATCCGCCCACCGCGTGCTCGGCGTCGCGGAACTCCGTGCGGAGGTCGCGGAGCATCGCGCGGCCGGTCGCGAGGTCGTCTTCACGAACGGGTGCTTCGACATCCTGCATGCCGGGCACGTGCGCTACCTGCAGGCCGCGCGGAACACCGGCGACGTGCTCGTCGTCGGGCTGAATGCCGATGACTCCGTGCGGCGGCTCAAGGGGCCGGAGCGTCCCGTGAACGTCGAGGGCGACCGCGCCGAACTGCTCGCGTCGCTCGCGTGCGTCGACTACGTCGTCCTGTTCTCCGAGGACACGCCGCTCAGTCTGATCGAGCAGGTCGAGCCGGATGTGCTCGTGAAGGGCGAGGACTGGCGCGACAAGGGCGTCGTCGGTACCGAGTTCGTCGAGGCGCGTGGCGGGCGTGTGGTGCTGGTACCGCTGCTGGAGGGTCGCTCGACTACAGGGATCGTTGATCGCATTCGCGGCGCTGAGGGGGCCGACGACGCGGACTCGGTGGGCGGGGGCGCCGTCTGAGGATGTCCGGTTTGAAGACGCGCCGTCTGAGAAGGCACCGCGCCGTCTTCCTCGATCGCGACGGGACACTGATCGAGGGCGAGGGCTACCTCGGCGATCCGGCCGGCGTGCGGGCCATCCCCGGTGCGCGGGAGGCCGTCTCGCTCGCTGCGGAGCGTGGTTGGCTGCGTCTCGTCGTGACGAACCAGAGCGGCGTGGCGCGCGGGTACTTCTCGACCGACGACTACGCCGCGGTCGAGAGCGCCGTCGAGGCCGCCGTGGGGCCCCTGGATGGGAGCTACGCCTGCTTCCACCTTCCGGCCGGCAGCGTGGCGCCGTGGAACGTCGCCTGCGACTGTCGCAAGCCGCTGCCCGGGATGCTCCTCCGCGCGGCCGCGGAGTGGGACGTGGACCTCGCCGGGAGCCTGCTCGCGGGCGATGACCTGCGCGATCTCGAGGCGGGGCGCGCCGCGGGCGTCACGCCGGTGCTCGTCCGGACGGGCAAGGGGGCGCGCAACGAACCGCGCCTCGCGGAGGCCGGGCTGGGCGATGTGCGGGTCGTCGACTCGGTGCTCGACCTCGTTCGAGATCTGCCCGATCTGCGTGAGAGCGGGGCGGCGTGAGCGGGCACATCGTGTTGGATCGCGCGGAGCTCGCCGCGCTGCTCGTGGGTAAGCGCGAGGCCGGGCGCGTGGTCGTCCTCGCCAACGGCTGCTTCGACCTGTTGCACGCCGGTCACGTCCGGTACCTGGCCGGGGCGGCCGCGGAGGGCGACGTGCTCGTCGTCGCACTCAACAGCGACGCGAGCGTGCGCCGCAACAAGGGACCCGGCCGGCCGCTGCAGGACGAGGCCGATCGCGCAGAGGTCATCGCCGCGCTCCGCTGCGTGGACTACGTGACCGTGTTCGACGAGCCGACGGCCGACGCGATCCTGCGCGCGCTGCGCCCGAACGTGCACGCCAAGGGAACCGACTGGACGGCCGACACCGTGCCGGAGGCACCGACGGTGGGCGAGATCGGAGCCCGGGTCGCCATCGTGGGCGATCCGAAGACGCGCAGCTCCACGGACCTCATGGAGCGCGCCCGGCGAGTAGCGGAGCCGGACGAGCTGCCGGATGCGGCGTGCTGAGCCTGGACGACGTGCCGTTCCCCGGGCCGGGCCGGTGGATCGACGGGCTGATCGATGGTCAGCGCGGAGAGCTCGTGCAACGGAAGTCGGACCGCTCGGTCTGGCGCGTCGAGGAGGAGGGGCGCGTCTGGTTTGCCAAGCAGGGACGCGGCCCCAAGGTGCGCGAGGTCGTTCGCGAGGCCGACTGGGTCGAGCGGCTCGATCGGGCGGGAGTGCCGGTGTCGCAGCTTCTCGCGGCCGGGCGGGTCGACGGCACGTTCTGGCTGATCACGGCAGAGGCAGCCGGCCGGCCCCTGGGCGAGGTCCTCTCGGATGCCCTGTCGGCCGGCGATCGCGGACGCGTACGCCGTGCGCTGGGTGCTGCGGCCGATCTGGCGGCGCTCCTCCACGACGCCGGGCTGCGGATGCCGGACCTGACCGCGTCGCACGTGTTCGTGGACGAGGCGACCGAGGGAGCGCCGTCGGCGATGCTGATCGACGTCGCCCGAGCGGCCGCGCCCCTGGCTGGGATCGCGAACGGGCATCGCGCGGAGGATCTCGCTGCGCTCCTGTTCTCGTTGCCGTTCGGCGTTGGTCGCATCGACCGGGTTCGGGTCCTGCGCCGCGCCACAGGCTGGGCGGGTGATCGGCTCTCCGAGCTCGCGCGTCGCGTTGATCGTGAGATCCGGAAACTGGTCGGACGTACGCGCTGGCGCCACGGGCACGCGGGCGCCGACCGCGAGCTGGTGAGCGTGCTCGCGGAGCTGCGCGGCGCCGCTCCGGAGCACCTGTTCGACGCCCTGCTGGACCCGGGAGAGATGACGGTCCTGCGCACGCTGCCCGATCGCCAGAATCGCCGCATCGATGCGCCGGACGGGCGGAACTGGTTCATGAAGATCTACCCGCCGGTCGACGGCGGGCTGAGCCAGGCGCTGCGCGAGCGCCGCGGCATCGACCTTCTGCAACGTGCCGGTGTGCCGGTGTGCCGTGAGGCGGCCTACGGCGAGGACGTCGAGCGCGGGTCGTTCGTCGTGGTGGCGGGCTGTCCCGGTCAGCCGCTGGACGATCTGCTGCGCTCCGGCGTGTCCGGGGCGGAGCGGCGCGTGCTCGGTCGGATGACGGCCCAGATCTGGCGTCGCATGCGTCAGGCGCGCCTGCGGCATCGAGACGCGTATCCCTGCCACGTGTTCGTGGATCGGCTGGACCCCGGCGCCGATGGGGCACCGCGCTTCGCGATGTCGCTGATCGATCTGACGCGCGCCGGACGCGCTCCGCACCCGCGACGTCGCTGGTTCGTGAAGGACGCCGCTCAGCTCTGGCACGGACTGCCACGCGACGCGATCACGCGGACGGATGCCGTGCGCTGGTTGCGCGAGTACTTCTCCGTGCCGAGGCTCGATGCCGCCGCGAAGCGTTTCGCACGTGCCGTCGCTGCCAAGGAGCGACGCATCCGAGCGCGGTCTGACCGCAAGGCGGCGCGTGCATGAGGCAATCCGGATCGAGCCCAAGCGGAGGCGCATGCTCCGGCATAGGTTCGCGGGGGGCGTACGTGCGTCGCGGGTCGCGGCGTGGGTCGCGGCGTGAGAGAGGGTGTGGAGCAGCGTGAAAGTCGGTCTCTTCGTTGACCACTTCGATCCGCGACGTGGAGGCATGGAACGTGCCCTCGCGGCGCTGACCGTACGTCTGCAGGAGCGTGGCCACCAGGCGCTCGTCTTCGCGATTGACGCGGCTCCTGGAGCGCCCGGCGAGTTCCACGAGATCCGGATGCCGCGCGTGCGTCGCGGGGACCGCGAGAGGCTGCTCTGCCAGACCTCGGTCATGGCCGCCGGCGAGCTCGGCTGCGATGTCACGCTCGGCATCCGACACGTCACCGGCGTCGACGTCTACTGGCCGCACGGTGGCCTGCACCGGGCGACGCTCGCCGCAGGGGAGGCCTCGCAGCCGTGGGCTCTGCGGGGCATCACGCGCCTGCTGCACCGCATGTCGGGCAAGCACCGCGCGTTTCTGGCGATCGAGGACGAGCTGCTCGCCACGGGCCTGCCGCGACGCATCTGGTGCGTGTCGTCGATGATCCGCGCCGAGATCGCCTCCGCGTATCCCGTCTGCGCCGGTCGGCTCGAGGAGCACGGCAACGGCGTCGATCGCGACCTCTTCCACCCCGGATTGCGGGACGAGTATCGCGACGGCCTGCTCCACCAGCTCGGCGTTCCGCCTGACTCGCCGGTGTTCCTGTTCATGGGCGGCAACTGGCGGCTCAAGGGCTGGCACGTCCTGCTGCGCGCGCTCTCCGGCATCCTGCACATTGCATGGACGTGCATCGCCGTCGGTGAGCGGTCGGCCGAGGCGGCGCTGCAGGCCGAGCGCGAGGGGCTGCAGGGGCGCGTCCTCGTGGCGCCGAACCAGGACGTGCGTCCGCTCCTGGGTGCGGCGGATCTGCTCGTCGCGCCGACGTATCGCGATCCCTGCTCGCTGGCGACACTCGAAGCGCTCGCGAGTGGTGTTCCCGTGCTGACGACGACGGCGAACGGCGCCGCAGATGCGATCCGGAAAGACGGCGCCGGAACGGTCATCCCCAGCGGAGACGCGGGGGAGTTGGCCGGCGCGCTCGGCGTCTGGGTCGACGCCCTCTCCGATCCGATGTTCCGCGTCCGCGCCCGCCGCGAAGCCCGCGAAGCGTCGAACGACCGTGAGCGCGGACCCTGGCTCGACCGTCTGGTCGACTCCCTGGAAGCCGTCGCGGCCGAGAAGGCCGGAACCGTCGTCCACCGCGCGCCCGAGGCCGCCCCGGCGGAGTCTGCGACATCGCCTGGGGCGGCAGAACCCGAGCCCGCTCCGCCTGCGACGGACGACTCGCCGTCAGCTACCGGCGGGCCGCACGACGAAGACGACGAGTCCGCAACGACCGCGGCGTAGCGCGAGGGCGGGACCGGACGCCTGCGCCGTGAAGCAACGCGCGAGGACCGGAGCGACCGTATCGAGGCGACATGAGCTCGCCCGATGGCCGTCCGCATGACGAGGGTCGCGCGCAGTGCGCCGGTGGACGGTCCTCGCGCGAGCCACCCCAGCGGGCGGGGCGGATCAGGAGATCCGCCCGTACGGGGTCGTTGAGTTCCGGCACCGCGGGATCCGGCGTACCGCTCGTAGGGGCTGAGCCCCCGCTCCGCCCCGCCGACGCGCGCTGCTCGGACGAGACGGGTGGATGGCGCTCCGCGAACGACTCTGGCCGGTCGGGCGGCCACGGGCGATCGCGGTCGCAACTCGGTGACGCCGCCGCAAACGGCAATCCGTAGGGGCTGACGCCCTCGTCCGATGGCCGCTCGCATGACGAGGGGCGTTCGCCGAGCGCCAGTGGACCGGCCTCGCGCGGATGACCCGAGCGGGCGGGGCGGACCAGGGGGTCCGCCCCTACGGCGCCGGTGAGATAGCGGACCCGTTGGATGGGAGGAGACGACACCGATCCGTATCCTCGCCCGGGGCGGGGCGGTTGCGCGTTAGCGCAAGCGCCGTGACGCGGGAGATGAGGCCACGCAAGGCTGCGACCGACACCGGTTGCGCTCGCGAGAGAGCTGACGCAGCCGCGGAGCCGACCAGAGACAACTGAGGGCGCGCCGTGTGCGCATCGCACGCGGCGTGACCGCTACTCCCAGGTCATGCCCTCGATCGCGTCCCAGAGCGCCTTCATCACCTCGGGCTCCGACCCCAGCCGGGTCGTGGCCTCGATGCGGAGCGCGATGTGGTCGAGCTTCGTGATGTACACGCGCATCTCGGCTGTCGCCCAGCCCTTGAAGTTGCCGCCGCTGTCGCCCTTCGCCGCCACGACGAACCAGTCGTGGCCATTCAGCTTCTTCTCTTCGAGGACGGGGTCCTTCGAGAGCACGGAGAAGCGGTTCTCCTTGTAGTCACCGACGTACCACTCGGCGAGGCCCTTGACGGTCTTCGGATTCTCGCGCGTGAGATTGTGGATCAGGAACTCGGCACGGCAGTTCACGTAGCCGTCCTCGTCCTTGTTGACGAGGCGCATGCGGATGACGGCCTCGTCGGGCTTCTCGAAGATCCAGCCGGCCGCCTCCGGCTTGTTGACCGTGTAGCCGTACGCGATGTCGGTCCACTTGGACAACGTCGCCGGGTCGACCTCTGGCGCGTCGGGGTCGGGGAAGGTGAACTTCTTCTTCCGCTTCTTCCACCAGTCCTTCCAGGTCTTGGCGTCGCCGATGTCCTGGCCGGTCAGTTCGGCGAGCGTGTCGATGCACGCGCTCTTGCCCTTGGCGTAGTTGTCGCGCGTCTCCTGGCTCATCGACTTGCCGCTGCCGCCGCCCCCCGAGCCGCTGCCGCCGCCCGCGGAGTCGCACTGCTCCAGCCAGGTGATCAGCTGATCGACGACGTCCTTCTCGCGGACGGTGCCGTACGAGCGGATCGCGGCCATCGAGAAGCGCGCGTTGGTCGGGAGGTACTTCTTCACGACGTCGGCGAGGCCGTCGAGGAACTTGGGCTCGCGGTACTCGCCAGCGGCCTTCAGGTAGGCGACGTAGAGGTCCGGCTTCTTCTTCCCGAGCTTCTTGTCGCCGATCTTCGACTTCACGGCCTTGAAGAAGGACTTGTCCTTGCGCGCCGCCAGGCTCTTGACGGCGCCCGCGGCGATGCGCACGTTCTTGTTCTTCGTCAGCTTCGCGACGGCCTTCACGACGCGCGCATCCACGCTGTCCTGCAGCTCGGTCAGCTTCGCGAGCACCTTGCCGTCGTCGCCGTCCTTGGCGAGCTTCTGGAGCTCCGCCACTTGGTCGTCGATCTCGTCCGCGTGGACAGGGGCTATCAGCAGCGTTGCGCCGCCGAGCAGCAGCACCGCCATGACGATCGCATGCAGGGTTGTCTTCATCGGGTCCTCCGCTACGGGGCGAGTCGTCGCCTCCGCTCCTATCGCGCAAGCAGCATACCAAGCGGCGGGGGCGTGGCGCAGCGCCGGAACCGCAGCATCGGCACGCCGTGGACCCCGCTGCCCGAGCCTGCTCTACTTCGGTCCCACCAGGGACTTCCGTCGATTCGACCCGTTTGAGACTGCGCTCCCTCCTCCCGCGTTCCCTTCGCGACCGACTGGACCTCCACCGGTCGGCGGTGTCCTCGTTCGTGACACGCTGTGCCTCCGCGGTAACGCAGGGCGAGCGAGTTCTGGACGCCGGGGCCGGCGAGGCGCCGTTCCGAGCACGCTTCGGGCACGCCCGCTACGTGACCGTGGATGACGGTCGCGGGGACGCCCGCTGGGATTACGGAGCGCTCAGTGCCTCCGCCGATTTGATGCGGATGCCGTTCCGGGACGGGTCGTTCGACGCTGTGCTGTGCACGGAGACCCTCGAGCACCTGACCGACCCGGGGCCGTTCCTGGTCGAGGTCGCGCGCGTGCTGCGGCCCGGCGGGCGTCTATTCATGACCGCACCCCAGTCGTTCAAGGAACACCAGCAGCCGCACGACTACTTCCGATACACGCGCTACGGGCTTCGGCTGCTTCTGGAACGGGCCGGACTCGTCGCGGACGAGATCGAGCCCGAAGGCGGCTACTTCCGCTTTCTCGGGGACAAGATCCAGCCGCTGCACCGCTACCTGTTCCACAAGCAGCGCGCGCTGATCTGGAAGATCGTGTTCCTGATCCTGCACCCGTTCTCGATGCTCTTCTTCACGGTGTTCGCGCCGCTCGTCTTGTCGTGGCTCGATCCGCTCGACCGGAAGCGCATCCACACGACGGGCTACCTGGTCATCGCGCGGAAACCGGCCGCCTCGTGAGACTGGCAGTGCTCTGCACGGATCCGGACGGCCCGGTCGTGCGCCACCGCGTCCGGGCGCTCCTGCCGCACTACGCGGCGGCCGGGTTCGAGGAGGTGGTGATCCACGCGTTGCCCAAGCGACTGCATGCGCGCTTCGCGCTGTTCGGCGAGCTCACATCGTTCGACGCTGTGCTCTTGCTGCGCAAGCTGTTCACGCGCGCTGAGCTGATGCTGCTCCGTCGCTCGGCTCGCTGCCTCATCTACGAACTCGACGACGCGATGATGTACCGCGACCCCGCCCGCGGTCGGCCGCACTCGAGGGTCCGCGTGTCTCGCTTTCGCGGAACCGTGCGAGCCGCCGATCTGGTTCTGGCGGGCAACGAGTACCTCGTGGATCACGTGCGCGCCGCGGCGCCCGACACGGCATGTGTGTTGGCACCGACGCCGATCGACACCGAGCGGTTCTGTCCGGGAAACAGTCCCGCCGGTCTCCGCATCGGCTGGATCGGCTCGCGCTCGACGCGCGCGTATCTTCAAGGTGTCGGCGACGCGCTGAGCGCCGTCCTGGCGCGGTGCGCCGACGTGGAGTTCACGGTGATGGCGGACCGAGCGCCCCAAGTTCCCGTGGAGGCGACGTTCGAACCGTGGAGCGAGGATGCCGACGTGGCGTTCCTCCAGTCTCTCTCGATCGGCCTGATGCCGCTCACCGACGACCCGTGGAGCCGCGGCAAGTGCGGCTTCAAGATGTTGCAGTACATGGCGTGCGGCGTACCGGCCGTCGCCCACGCCGTGGGGGCCAACGTCGCGATCGCGGACGGCGGGCGCACCGCGCGGCTGGCGGAGCCGGGCGCGGACGGCTTCGAGGAGACGGTTATCGCGCTGCTCGATGATCCCGCCGCGGCGGCGACTCTCGGCGCCCTGGGTCGCGAGCACGTTGTCGCGCACTTCGCGACGAGCGTGATTGGCCCGCGGACAGCCGCCGCTGTCGCCGCCTGCGTACGTGCTGGGACCGCTGTCTGATGCCGGACCTGGCCGTCGTGATCGTGTCGTACGAGACCCGTGAGCGCACGCTGGCGTGTGCACGCAGCGTGCTCGCCGACGCGGCGGCGAGCGACCTCGATGTCACGATCGCGGTCGTCGACAACGCCTCGCGCGACGGGAGCGGCGCGGCAGTGGAGGACGAGCTCGGCAATCAGGTCACCCTGCTCGCGAGTCCGCGCAACCTCGGGTTCGGCGCGGCGTGCAACCAGGGCGCCGAGCTCTGGCCGCGGGCGAAGCATCTGCTCTTTCTCAACGGCGACACGGAGTTGCAGTCGGGCGCGTTCGATGCGCTGATCGCCGCGTTCCGTGCCGACGCGGAGATCGGTGTCGCCGGCCCGGCGCTCGTGGAAGACGACGGAGCGCCGCAGTCGTCCGTGCGCGGGCATCCGACTTCGCTCGCGTTGCTGCATCAGCACACGGCGCTGCGCTTCTTGCGGTTCGGGGCCAGCGCGTACGCGGCGTACAAGACGCCGTTCGCCTCGCACCCGACGGAGGACGCCGATGTCGACGTCGTGATGGGGGCGGCGCTGGCGGTGCGCGGCGAGACGTTCCGGGCACTCGGTGGGTTCGACGCCCGCTACTTCCTCTACTTCGAGGAGGCCGATCTCTGTCGGCGTGTCGCGCTCTTCGGTCAGCGCGTGCGCTTCGTCGCGGCTGCGACCGTGCGTCATGCGGGTGGTGCCAGCAGCGATCACGACGGCGCGCGCGCGCTCGTCTGGTACGTCGAGAGCCTGTTCCGTTACGTCGATCGCTTTCACGGGCGTGGGACGGGGTTGCTCTACCGAGTGCTCTTCAAGCCGCTGTTCCTGCTGCGACTCCTGACGGACGCGGTTCGCGACGCACTGACGTACGTCGCCCGCCCGTCGAAGCGCGCGGCGAAGGGCGCGGAGTTGCGACTCGCACTCGGATTCTGTGTGCGCGGCATCTGGCGCTTCGCGGTGTCGTGAGGGGGCGGGGTCACGTCGATTGCTGGCGGTTGGTGGGTGGACGGGGGGCACGCCGATTGCGGACGGTGGGTTGGTGTCGGGCATCGGGACATGCGGCAATCGCCGCGCCTCGGGGTCACGTCGATTGCGTCGCGCGTCGTAGGTGGACGGGCGTCGGGGGCATGTGGCAATCGCCGCGCCTCCGTTGTTGCTGGTGTGTGCTCGGTCTCGTCACCTCTCTCTCGAGAGCAACCGGCGCCGGTCGAGGACCTCCGCGCACACATTCCCCGCGTCACGCTGCTTGCGCTCGCGCGCAACCAGCGCGCCCCGGGTCGGGAGACGGACGGACCGCGCCCCCGCCAACCCAACGCGGTCGCTGTGTCGATGGCCCCGCCCGCTGGGGTCGCCCACGTGACGTCGGTGCGATGGCGCTCCGCGAGCGACGTCGGTCGACTGCACGGCCATCGGCGAAACCTGTCGCCGCCCGACCACGAAGAGCGCGCGCAGCCGCGAGGATCATCGCCGGGAGCCGCGCGATCCACCGGCGTCGTCCGCTGAGCGCCGACGATCCGCATCGAGTTCGCGCAACCGCGTCGGCGGGGCGGATCAGGAGATCCGCCCGTACGGCGCCGTTGACGATGCCTAGACCCATGGACGGAGCAGATGGCCCCGGTCCGAATCCGAACCCGGGGCGCGATGGTTGCGCCCGAGCGCAAGCAGCGTGACGCGGGGAATGAGGCCACGCAAGGCTGCGACCGAGGGCGTCGCTCTAGCGTGCGAGCTGACGCAGCCGCGGAGCCGACCAGAAACATGGGAGGCGCGGCGATTGCCGCATCTCGCGACGGTCGTTCACCTGTGACGCAATTCGCAATCGATGTGACCCCGCGTCGGCGGGGCGGATCAGGAGATCCGCCCGTACGGCGTCGTTGACGAAGTAGACCCGTTGGATCGGAGGAGCCCCAAGTCGTCCGGATCCTCACCCGGGGCGCGGAGGTTGCGCGTCAGCGCAAGATCCGTGACGCGGGAGATGAGGCCACGCAAGGCTGCGGCCGAGGGGGTGGCTCTCGCGTGAGAGCTCTCGCAGCCGCGGAGCCGACCAACAACAACTGAGGGCGCGGCGATTGCCACTCATGCGACGCGCGCCCACCAACGACGCACCCCGCAATCGCCGTGAACGATTAGATCGACCGCCCTCGCCAACCACGTACCGTCGCGGGCGTGGAGGCCTTCAACCGCATCGTCGTCCGCATGCCGAATTGGCTCGGCGACGTGGTCATGGCCACGCCGCTCGTGCGCACGCTGCGCGAGGCGCAGCCGAGGGCGACCATCGACCTGATCGTGCAGCGCTCGGGCGCCGCGATCCTCGACGGTCTCACGATCTTCGACGACGTGATCCACTACGACCGGAACGGCGTCGACAGCGGCCTCGGTGGCATGTGGCGCGTGGCGCAGGAGGTGCGACGCCGGCGCTACGACCTGGCGGTCTGCTGCCCGAACTCGTTCAGCTCGGCGCTGATGCTGCGCATGTCCGGCGTACCGCGGCGACTCGGCTGGTCGTACGGCGGTCGCGGCTTCCTGCTGACGGACCGTCTCCAGCCCGAGATGAAGGGCCATCGCCGCAAGCCGCGTCCGATGCCGCAGTACTACCTCGACTTCGCGCGGCACCTTGGCTGCGAGATCCTGGGCGACCACGCGGTGATGGCCTCCACGCCAGAGGGCGACGCAGAAGCGGCGGCGTATCTGGCGGAGCGTGGCGCGGCGGAGACGCCGGTCGTCGGCCTGAACGTCGGCGCATCGTTTGGTCCGAGCAAGCACTGGCGCGCAGATCGATTTGGCGAGGTCGCGGCGGCTCTCCACCGCGATCGTGGGTTCCGACCGATGGTGCTGTGCGGTCCGGGCGAAGAGGCACTCGGCAAGGTCGTCGAAGACGCGATCGTCGCGGCCGGTGTGCCCACGGTGCTCCGCACGTCGAGCAACATCCTGTCGCTGGCCGGGCTGAAGGGCATCGTCAAGCGACTCGCGCTGATGGTCACGACCGACACCGGGCCGCGCCACTTCGGGATCGCGTTCGACGTGCCGACCGTCTGCGTGATGGGGTCGACGAGCCCCAACATGACGGCGCAGCCGAACACGCGCTCAGAGGTCGTCACGTTGACTCCTGCGCTCGAGTGCATGCCGTGCCACGAGAAGGTCTGCCCGCTTGTGCATCAGCGGTGTCTGCAGGACCTCCAGGCCGCGCCGGTGCTCGCCGCAGTCGATCGCGTTCTCGCGCTGCCGCCGCGCACCGCGACGGCGCCTCCGGACCGCACGGGATGATGCGCGCGGTCGAGCTCGTCGACGGTGTCGTGCGCGTCATCGATCGGCCGCGCCCGGAGCTGCCGGATGGCTGGGCACGCGTGCGCGTGCGGCTCGCGGGGATCTGCGGGACCGACCTGGAACTGCTCGCCGGATACAAGGGCTTCAGCGGCGTGCCGGGACACGAGTCCATGGGCGAGGTCGTCGAGTGTCCTGCCGATCCCGCGTTGGTCGGCGAGCGCGTGGTGGGGGACATCAACGTCGGCTGCGGTGTGTGCGGAGAGTGCGCGCGCACAGAGGAGCGTCACTGTCCCGAGCGCCGTGTGCTCGGTATCCGTGCGCTCGATGGAGCGTTCGCGGAGGAACTCGTCCTGCCGGTCGCCAACCTGCACGTCGTTCCCGCGAGCCTCTCTGATCGCCAGGCCGTGTTCGCGGAGCCGCTCGCTGCGGCGATGACGTTGCCGCGCCGATCGGGACGCGCTGCCGTCGTCGGGACGGGGCGACTGGGAGCGTTGTGCGCGCAGGTTCTGGTGTCCAGGGGGCACCAGGTCGTCGCAGTCTCGCGCCATCCTGAGCGCGTCGGGTTCCTCGCGGATGGCGGAGTGGACGTCGTGGCGTCGACCGACGAACGCTTCGACCTGGTCGTCGACACGACAGGATCGCCGAGTGGCTTGTCGTCCGCGCGTGCGCTCGTGCGGCCACGGGGCACGCTGGCTCTGAAGAGCACGTGCGCGCCCGCCGCCGGGACGGCGGTGCTGGACCCGACCGACCTCGTCGTGAACGAGATCGCCGTGATCGGCACGCGGTGCGGACGTGTCGCGGATGCCGTGACGATGCTTGCCGATGGCGTCGTGGACGTCGAAGCGCTGATCGACGAGACGCTCCCGCTCGAGAACGCAGCACCGGCGTTCGAGCGCTCCGCACGGCCCGGCGCGATGAAGATCCTCCTCGAGATCTCGTGACCGCCCGACGCGCGTATCTCTTCATGGCGCTGCACGTCTCGTGTGCGGCGATGACGTACGTCCTGGGGAAGTGGGCCGCTGACGCGTTCGCGGATCCCGAGGCGCTCGTCTTTGCGCGCTCCGTCGGCGCCGCTCTGTTCCTGCTCGCCCTCTCGCTGACCGTCATTCCGCGCCCGACGTTCACGCGCCGCGAGTGGCTCCAGGTCGCGGCTCTTGGCGTGCTGGTCGTCGGGCTCAACCAGTACCCGTTCCTGCGCGGCCTCGAAGACACGGTCCCCGCCCATCCGTCCTTGATCTACGCGCTGACACCGGTGCTCGTCATGGTGCTGGTCTGCGCCTGGAAGCGGCGGTGGCCGAAGCCGCTCGCCGTGTTCGGCGTGGTCGCGTCGTTCGCCGGTGTGATCGTGCTGCTCCGGCCGTGGGAGTCCGACGCCGCGTTCGCCGAACTGCGCCGCGGCGACTTGTGGATCTGCCTCGCGCTGGTGATGTGGGCGATCTACACGGTCGCTGCCACCCCGTTGATGCGACGGCACGATCCGCGCACCGTGACGGCGTGGTCGCTGATCCTCGGCGGGGTCCTCTTCGTCCCCTTCGGAGTGAGCGACTTCGTGGCGCTCGACCTCGACGCGATTCCCTGGCGCGGCTGGGTGGGTCTCGCGTGGATGTGCTGCATCACGAGCACGGTGATGATGCTGCTCTGGAACGCCATGCTGCGGCACCTCGGTCCGGTCCAAGTGGCCATCTGCGCGAACGCGCAGCCGGTCGCGACGGCGTTGCTCGCGGCCGCTCTCGCGAGCGCCGGCTGGCTGTCCGGCGATCAGGATCTGGGATTGCTGTTCTGGCTCGGAACGGTGCTGGTTCTGGCCGGCGTCACGCTGGTGCAGCTGCGGCGTGACCCGGGAGCACCCGCGCGTACATCGCCAGAAGACCCTCGATCCAACGCTCCTCGGTGAAGAGCGGCGCACGTGCTCGCGCCGCGGCGGCGAGCGAGCGATGGAGCGCGGGTTCTCGGAGCGTGCGCGTGATCGCGGCTCCGAGGGCTGACGCGTCGCCCGCGGCGATGTAGAGGGCGGCGTCCGCTGCGGCGTCGCGACAGCCCGCGATGTCGGAAGCGACGATCGGGACTCCCTCGGCCAACGCCTCGAGGAGAAACAGCGGCAGCGCCTCGCTGTGCGTCGCGAGCACGGCGAGCGACGCGCGCCGGAGCAGGGCCCGAACGGGCGTGCCCTCCGGGAGGAACGTGACGCGGCCATCGTCCGGGGCGGCCTCGCGCGCCGCAGCGAGCAACGAGCCCTCGCCGACGAGGGCGAAACGGGCGCCGAGCTCGGCGGGGATGAGACCGGCCGACTGCACGAAGGTCAGCGGGTCTTTGGGGTGCTCCAGCCGTGCCGCCATGACGACGAGCGGACGCGCGGAGTCGCGTTCCGGAAGGCCCTCGACCGCGACCTCCTCCGCCGGCGGTACTGGGTTTGGTGGTACTGGGTTTGGTGGTACTGGGTCTGGCGGTACTGGGTCTGGCGGTACTGGGTTCGGCAGGACGTGGCAGCTCTCGGCTGTGGCCAGGCGATGGTGGAGGGCGGTCTCGCGCTCGGCCGCGCCCACGCAGTGCAGCAGCGTCGTCCGCGGTGCAAGTCGTTGTTCCAGTCCCAGGTACCGCCGCCAAGCGGGCGAGCCCTCGTCGTGGTACGTGAAGTAGAAGCCGTGGGGCGAGTAGACGACCGGGACGCCCTTGCGCAGCGGGAGCGCCAGACGCGCGAGAGCGCCGGCCTTCGCGGCATGCGCGTGCACCAGGTCGTGCCCCCGCGCCAGACGTCGCAGACGCAGTCCGGCCTGCGCATCGCGGAGTGGACTGATCTCGCGCCGCAGGTCGAGCCGTTCCACCGCCCAGCCGTGGGCGTGTGCGACCTCGAGGACGCGATCGCCCTCGAGGGCGCTCAGCGCTGCGGTGCCGGTGACACCGTGCTCCGGGAGTCGACGCAAGAGAGTCTCGATGACACGTCCGGCGCCCCCGATGCCCGGACGCGCACAGATGAGGACTCGCGGGGGTCGAGAGCCGCTCATGGGCGTCCCTCGAGGAGATCGTCGTAGAGCGCCGCGGTCGCGGCGACGTAGTCCTCCACGGCATGGAATTGCTGCACGCGCTGCCACGCAGCCCTGCCGAGTCGCTCGCGCAGCGACAGATCAGTGAGCATCCGTCGTAGCGCGTCGGCGAGCGCGACGGCATCACCGGCTGGCACGAGCAGGCCGGTCTCGCCGTCGGTGACGACATCCGAGATGCCGCCGACCCGCGTCGCCACGGCCGGAACGCCGAACTGAGCGGCCTCGAGCAGGACCAGGCCGAGTCCCTCGTGACGCGAGGCGAGGACGACCACGTCGGCGGCGACGAACGAGTCGGTGGGGTTCGGCTCGAAGCCACAGAACGCGACGCGCGCTCCGGCTCGCGCGCGCACCTGCTCCTCGAGCGAGCCGCGTCCAAGGAGCGCCAGCCAGGCGTTGTCGTCCAACCGTTCGAACGCATCGAGCAGCGTGGCGTGGTCCTTCTGCGGCTCGAATCGGGCGAGACACACAGCGAGTGGCGCATCGAGGGGAATGCCGTGTCGCGTCCGGAATGCCGGGCCATCGCCTCCGCCCACAGGTGCTGGGACGCCGTACGGGATCGTGACGACGTGACGAGGGGCAGCGCCGAGTTCGGCGGCGATGAAGCGGGCCACGCCCGTCGTGATCGCGACGAGCGCATCCGCGCGGGCCGCCACGCGTCGCCCGACGGCGCGCCAGCCCGGGCTGCGGAGATAGACGTCCTCGTTGTGCTTCGTCGACACCAGCCTCACTCGATCGGGCCGATGGGCGCCGGCCAGCGCGGCACCGAGGCAGTCGGCCTTGAAGAGGTGCGTGTGGATCACGTCCGGTCGCCACGAGCGAACGAGACGCTTCGCCCGTCCATACGCACCGACCCCTCGGAGCCCGTGGAACGCGAGGTCGTGGACGCCCACTCCACGCCCCTCGAAGTGCGACGCCAGCTCCCCCGATCCCTTCAGATACGCGATTGCCACGTCGTGCTCAGCGGCCTGCTCGCCTGCGAGATGCAGCACCGCGGTCTCGGCGCCGCCGCGATCCAGTGTGGTGATCACGTGGAGGATGCGCGTCATCCGGTCGCTTCCGGCCCCGGTGCGGGTATCCTGCGGCGATGGATCGCAGCGCCCTCGTGAGCCGCCTCCCCGAGGCCATGTCGAACGTGCGCCGCGAGATGGCCCGACGCATCGTCGGTATGGAAGACGTGGTCGAGCTCGTCCTCTACTGCCTGCTGTGCAACGGCCACGGACTGCTCGTCGGCGTGCCGGGTCTTGCCAAGACGATGCTCTGTTCGTCCGTGGCGAGCCTGCTGGACCTCGAATTCAAGCGGATCCAGTTCACGCCAGACCTGATGCCTGGCGACATCGTGGGCACGGAGACGTTGGCCGAGCTGCCGGAGGGGGGCCGCGGCTTCCGCTTCGTGCACGGTCCGATCTTCACCAACCTGTTGCTCGCCGACGAGATCAACCGTACGCCGCCGAAGACGCAGGCCGCGCTGATGGAGGGCATGGAGGAGCGCAGCGTGACGAGCGGCGGCGAGCAGCGACCGCTGGATCCGCCGTTCATCGTGCTCGCCACCCAGAATCCCATCGAGCAGGAGGGCACGTACGAGTTGCCCGCAGCCCAGCTCGACCGCTTCCTGGTTCAGATCAACGTCGGCTACCCGAGTGCCGAGGACGAGCGCGCGATCGTGCGGCGCACGACGGCCGGCTCGATGGCGGAGCTGAAGCCGGTCCTCACCCGCGACGAGATCCTCGGACTGCAGCACCTCGTTCAAACGGCCGAGCCTCCCGCTGACGTGCTCCGCTACGCGACGACGCTCGCACGCGCGACTCGCCCCGGCGACGACGCGCCCGAGACGCTCGACGACCTGGTGGCCTGGGGTGCTGGCCCGCGGGCCGCGCAGGCGCTGGTGATGACCGCCAAGGCGCGCGCGTTGCTGGCTGGTCGCACGCGTCCGGACTGCGCGGACGTTCGCGCCGTGGCGCCGGCTGTGCTGAACCACCGCGTGATCGCGAGCTTCGCGGCCGCCGCGCGGAACATCGGGCGGGACGAGATCGTCCGTCGTGTGGTGGCCGGAGTGCCGTCACCCGACGGATGGGCTCCCGAGCCCGCCGGTCCCGAAGGACTCTGGCCGCGGCTGATGCGTCGCTTTGGACGCGGCCGCGAGGAGGCCCGCGCCTCCGCCTGATGAGGAGATCGACCATGCGCCCATTCACCGCACTGATGTTCGCCGGCGCCCTTGCCGTCTCGGCGCTCACCGTCGCTCCGATCCGAGCAGCGGAGATCCCCGAGGACGTTGACGCGAAGACGCTCAAGAAGGCGCAGGAGCGCTTCGAGCGCGAGTTCGACACCGCGGACATCGACTACAAGCTGAAGGCGATCCGCACGTACTCGAAGCATCAGCACAAGTCGATCGCGAAGCATCTGCTGAAGCTGATGCGCAAGGCCGAGAAGCACGAGCGTGCTGCGCTGGCCCGCGGCCTCGGAACTCAGCTCTCGTCCGCGAAGTCGGCCGGCGCCAAACTGGTCAAGATCGCCGAGGAGCAGGAGGAGGAGGAGCACAAGGTCGTCACCGCCTGCGTGGACTCGATCGGCGACCTCGAGTACCGCAAGGCTGACAAGACCCTGAAGAAGCTGATCCATCACCTCGAGGACGACGTCGTGGCCGCTGTCTTCACGTGCTACGGCAAGTGGAAGAGCGACGAGGCGATGATCGAGATGCTCTCCTTCTTCAACAAGTACCCGGACGAGAAGAGCTTCGCCACGGGCACGGTTACGGTCGACACCGGCGCCGCGGGCTCCGAGGACGCCAACGCCGCGAAGGCGAAGTGGAAGTCCAAGTACGGCGGCCAGCGGAACTGGCGTCCACGTCCGATCTGCACGAAGGCGCTCATCGCCGCGCTCAAGGAGATCACCGGCTTTGGCTTCCGCCGGCCCGAGGACCTCAAGCGCTACATGGACGCTCCCGAGAAGTACGTCGATCCCGAGACGATCGCCGATCGCATCGACGAGCCGACGCGGATGAAGATCTACGCCAAGTGGTGGCAGATCAAGGATCGCGCAGCGGCCCTCGCGAAGGACGAGATCCCCGGCGAGACGGAGAACCCGGAGCGCGCCAAGGTCTACCGCAAGCACCTCTACGGGTATCGCGGCCAGATCCTGAAGAAGCACAAGATGGAGTTGTCCGAGCTCGATGTGATCGTCGAGGACGGGGACAAGAGGGGCTGGCCGAAGAAGTAGGCGGAGCGCCTAGCTCCGTCCTACGCCGCGCGGCGCAGCCGCGCGCCAACCTGTCCGTCGGGCCCTTCGCCCCTACGGCGGGATCCACTGGATCGACGGTGTCGTAGGGGTGGGTCTCCTGACCCACCCGCGTCGACGAGGGCTCGCGCGGGCGACGTTGGCGGCTGGCGCACGTCGGCAATCGCGGTGACGCTCACGAACGATGGTGATGCCGGTCGCCGAGCGGTGATGTCGTTGACCCATGGCCGTCCGCATCACGAGGGTCGTTCGCAGAGCGCCATCGGGCCTGCCTCGCGCGAGACACCCCAACGGGTGGGGCGGATCAGGAGATCCGCCCGTACGGGGTCGTTGAGTTCCGGCACCGTTCGATCCGGCCGACGGCGTCCGTAGGGGCGGAGCCCCTGCTCCGCCCCGCCGGCCGGGGGACGATCGGACGGCGTCGGTCCGATGGCCCTGAGCGCACGACGTCGGTGACGCGCTCGGCCACCGGTCGTCGGTGGGGCTGCGCATCCATCGTCGACCATGCCGGCGATACACGTCGTTGACCGATGGCCGTCCGCACTGACCACGTCGCTCGCGGAGCGCCCTCGTGCCGTGATCGCCCGAGCGCTCACTAGCGGGCGCGGGCGGACCAGGGGGTCCGCCCCTACAGCGCAGGGCCTGGCCCGCGACTGTGGGTTGTAGGGACGTCGGCTGGCGCCGCCGTCTCTACAACAACTCGAACTCGTGCTCGCCCATCCGTCGCTCGCAGTGGGCGCAGCGCACCATCGTCGGGGCGCGCTGGGTCACGTCGAAGTACGTCGGCACGCGATCGTGGTTCGTGATGCAACTCGGGTTGCGGCAGCGCAGAACCCCGTGGATGCGGTCGGGGAGCTCCACCTGCACTTTGCGCACGACCTCGTAATCGCGGATGAAGACGACGCTCGCGTTGGGGCCGAACAGCGCGAGCTTCTCGATCTGCTCCGCCGAGATCTCCACGTTCTCGAGCTTCAAGATGTCCTTGCGGCCCATCTTCTCGCTCGTGAGGTGGATACCGAGGAGGGCGGCACCCTCGCTCGGGACGCCCAGCATCTCGAGCGCTTTCAGCGCCATGCCAGGGCTGAGGTGGTCGACGACCGTTCCGTGGCGCAGCGAGGCCACGCGCTGCTGGCGCGTCGCGCGTCGGTCGGCGGTCACGGCGTCACCCCGAGGAGCAGCGAGAGGAGCGTCTTGCGCACGGTGACGCCGTTGGCCGCCTGCTCGAAGTACGCGGCTTTCGGGGACGCGTCGACGCTCGGGTGGATCTCGAGCACGCGCGGGAGCGGGTGCATGACGATCAAGCCGTCCCGGCTCGGTGCGATCGTCGCTTCATCGACTTGGTAGACGTCCTTCACCCGCTCGTAGTCGAGCGGGTCGCCGAACCGCTCGCGTTGGATGCGGGTCACGTAGAGCACGTCGAGGCCGGGGACGACGGACGCGAGGTCGGGCGTCTCGCTCCACACGCCGCCCAGGGCGTCGAGATCCTCGCGCTGGCGCGGCGGGAGTCGCAGCGACTCGGGAGAGACGAGCACCAGCTCGTTCCCCAGCATGGCGAGGGCCTCGATCAGGCTGTGCGCTGCGCGTCCGTACTTCAGGTCGCCGACGAAGCCCACGCGCAGTCCAGCCACCGTGCCCATGCGTCGCCGGATCGTGTAGAGGTCGAGCAGCGTCTGCGTGGGGTGCTGGTTCGAGCCGTCCCCGCCGTTGATCACGGGCTTCTCCGCCGCGTCGGCCGCCGCCCGACCGGCACCCTCGCGCGGGTGACGGATGACGATGATGTCGCAGTACGACTCGACGATGCGGATCGTGTCCGGAAGCGACTCGCCCTTGGCTGCCGAGCTGATGCCAGCGTCTGCGAACCCGATGCAGCCACCACCGAGGCGCACCATGGCGCTCTCGAACGAGAGACGCGTTCGCGTCGACGGCTCGAAGAACAGCGCGCCGAGCACCTTGCCCTGGAGAACCGGCGACGTGACTGTCTCGAAGCGCTCGACGATCTGCAGCAGCGTGCCCAGGTCGGGCGCGGTGAACTGACGAACGGAGATGATGTCCGCCCCGCGCATGCGGTTGGCGAGCTCCCGTTCCGCGTCCGTCCACGTCTCCGTCATGCGCGGCGCACTCTATCGGCCCCCGGCAACGGCTGTCGAATTGGCCGTGGGCGTCCGCTGAGCCGGCGCGTGACTCCTCGTGAACGAGGCAGGTCAGCCCGGGTCGTTCACGAGGGCGTCGCGAGAACGCGGCGCTAGCCCGGAGCGTTCACGAGGGCGTCGCGAGAACGCGGCGAGCTCGTCGATCGGTGTGGGGTGTACGCCGTCACGTTTCATGTCCGACCGTCGCACGGTGTCCTGGCGGCTCCGAGTGCGTGAGATCTCGTTCCGGAGACGCGCATGCACCCTCTAGATGCGATTGGAAAGCGGCGCCGGGGCGGGAGATCGCGTGCTCGGGACCGCCAGGCGTGGCGTCCTCGTGAACGATGCGGGCTAG
>JAJFFG010000066.1 GCA_021776825.1 Planctomycetota bacterium | reverse complement strand
ACCGCGCACAACCTGCTGAAACTCGCCGCCGCGCGGGCCTGATCCGGCCTCCGCAGGCGTCCGAACGCGCCCTATGAGCTAGGAGGCCGTCCTCCACGGGCGCCCGGATCGGCGATGACGTAACTCGGACGGGCTCCTAGCCCAGATCCTCCGAGACCTGATCGAGTAACGCGCGAAGCTCGGCGGCCGGTTCCACCGCGAGCCCCTGCGCCTCGGCTACGGTGACCGTCACTCGCGCCATCTCGACGTAGGACGCTACGAGGTGCGGTGCGGAGGCTCTGAGGGCCGCAAGATGATCCCGCACGGTCGTGACGTCGCCTCGGGCGATCGGGCCCGTCAACGCGTTCGGCGTTCCGACCGCCCCGAGGTTCCGCGCTGTCCCGAGAAGCAGCGAGGCCAACGGCGCACGGGACTCCGCTCCGGGGACGCCAGCCGCCTCGAACAACTCCGTCGCCGCATCGAAGAGCGCCACGGCGTGGTTCGAGAGAACCGCAGCTCCAGCGTGATAGAGAGCCTTGGCCCCCACGGCAAGCGGGTGGAAGGTTCCGCCCCAGGCCCCGACGAGCAACCGGGCCGATGCGGAGCCGGATCCTTCGTGGAACCAGTGGGCGCCACGTAGTTGCCGAGCCAAGCCTCCGGCCGGATCGCTGTCCATGGTCTCCGGCCGCGCCAGCGACTGCAGCGGGTGGAGCGACCCGGTACCCGTGTTCGAAACCGCAAGGGCGCCCCCGGAGAGCGCACCACTCGTGTGCAGGACAAGACACTCGGAGGGCAGCGAGAGATCGCCCAACCGCGCGCCGACGGCCGCTACAGCGGCATCCGCGACGGCGACGAGCACGACCTCCGCCTCACAGACAACGGTCAGATCAGCACCACCGCCGTCCGCCCGAATGGCCGCCGCGGCGGATCGACCGCGATGGTCGTCGCGCGATACGACGCCCATGACGCGCCCACCGGCATCGGTGTGTGCGCGACCGACGGCGAGCGCGACCGGTCCCGTCCCCACGATGGCCAGCGCGGGAAGCCTCACGACACGCCATCCGGTCGAACAAGGTGGTTCACCGGCACACCGCCCGCCCCCACCGAGAACGACGCCGCCAGACCCGCGTGAACCCACGCCTTCGCGCGACGCACTGCCTCGTGCAGCGGTCGCCCCAGGGCGAGCTGGGCCGCGATCGCGGCGGACAGCGTGCACCCCGCCCCGTGCGGCGGAGCGATCGCAAGACGCGGTAGCGACAGTCGCGTCGCTGCGCCGTCTCCGTCCACGAGCACGTCCACGGCGTGGTCTCCCGGAACGTGACCGCCCTTGACGAGGACCGCACGAGCCCCCCGGGCCGTCAGCGCACGCGCAGCGGCCTCGGCCGACTCGACGTCCGTCACGTCCACCCCGGTCAGCACGGAGGCCTCTGTGGCGTTCGGCGTCAGCAGCGTCGCCAGCGGAACCAGGCGCTCCACTAGAGCGGCCTCCGCGTCAGCAGTGAGAAGCCGATCTCCACTCGTGGAGACGAGCACGGGGTCCACTACCAGATCCAACGCCGGCACACGCCCCAGGCGTTCTGCGACCGCCTTCACGACCTCGGCGTCGAAGAGCATCCCGGTCTTGATCGACCTCGGCGGACAGTCCTCGAGGACGGCGTCGATCTGCGCCGCCACGAACGCCGCCGGTGGCGCGTGTACGGCAGCGACCCCGACAGTGCTCTGTGCCGTGAGCGCCGTGATGACGGCCATGCCGTAGACGCCGTGCGCCGCGAACGTCTTGAGATCCGCCTGCAACCCCGCCCCACCGCTCGGATCTGAACCGGCGATCGTCAGCACTCGCGGAGGCGTCATGTCAGCAGACTACGCGCGGCGCGCCCGCGACCAGGGTTGGAATCGGAAGGGGCCGCCCGTTGCCGGACGGCCCCAATTGTCGTCGCTGGAGGAGCGGGCGGACCCGCTCAGCTGCGACTACTGATCTGTGTTGACGTTCTGGTTGAAGTCATCGAGTACCGGAGCCGCCAGCGTCGAGTCCGTCGAGGTGCGGCTCAGAGTGCCGGTGAAGCGCGTCCAGCGCCAGCCGGACAGAACCGTGTTCGACGGGTCGATCAGAGAGCTCACCACGTTCGAGTCCGGCTCACCCGTGCCGCCAGCACCCGGGTTATGCGGGTGAGACTGCGCGCCCTGCACCTGAACGGTGTGGGTCGTGTTCGGACCGACGAAGCCGAAGCTCGCCGACGTGAGGTCAGGAGAGATCGAACCGAGGTCGTACCAGTCAGACTGGAACGTCCCGCCGCCGTTGACACCGCGGCAGACGAAGCTCGCCGAACCCGCAAGCGCCGCATCCCAACGCTGGAACGTGTCCTTGAACACGGACTGCTGCAGGCCCCACTTGTTGGCCAGCGTCGCACCGTCGTTCAGAGACGTCGTGTAGTCGATCGAGACGAGGCCGAAGCCACCGTCGCCACCGAAACTGCCCTGGGAGTTGTAGGTCGGGTACCGCGCCGAGACGCCACCCCGGTTGTTCTTCTGGCGCCAACCGCCACCCATGCCACCGCGCATGTCGAACGTGGCGCCATCGGCACCACCGCCCTCGCCGACCGTGACCGCATCGATCGTGACCTCGTCGCCGAGGATGTAGACCGTACCGCCCGAGCCAGCGCCGCCGGCCGAGTGAGCGTAGGAGACGTTCGCACGCTGACCGGTGTTCCAGTTCCACTGCGTGATCCGCGACGAGAATGCCGCGCCACCAGGATTACCGTCACCACCACGCGCCTCGATCGTGCCGCCGATGTCGACGGTCCCCGAGCCGATGATCGCGAAGGCCCCCGCACCACCACCGCCGGAGCCGGCATGACCGACATCGCGGTTGGTGGAGAACGAGTAGCCACCGTTGTTGCCACCACCACCACCGGAGCCAACGAAGTTGGCCAGGTTGGCAACAGTCAGCGTGCTCGGATCGAGTGCGGCACCACCATTTGCCTGGTCGAGAGCCACGTTCTCGTGCGTGCGACCGTTGCCGGTCGTATCCGTCACGGCGCCTGCGTAGGAATAGCGACCGGACGTCGAGTACGGCGCCCAACCGTTGCCACCAGCAGAACCCGCTCCGCCAGCGCCACTCGCGCCGCTGTCACCGTTGAACAGGTTGCGACTGCTCCAGGTGTAGCCGGAGTTCGTCCCGTCCTTGTTCAGGCCCTTCGACGGACCGTTGCCGTCCTTGCCCTGACGCCGGAAGTGCGTCGCCTTGGTGTCCGCAGCCGTGTTGTTGTAGGAGTCACCACCGGCGCCGCCACCGAACACGCCCGTCCCGGCCTTGAACGTGGTGTTGATGCCGCTGGAGCCATCGAACTCGGTCGCGCCGGTGTAGCCCAGCACAGGCCGTGCGCCGTTGACCCGCAGCGTGCCATCGATGTTCACAGGACCATCGACGAAGATCTTGACCGCGGCCGTACCCGTCATGTCGACGACACGACCGGCCGGAATGTTGAGCGAGGTGTAGCGGACCTCGGCTGTTGCGCCGAAGGCCACCGTGCCACCGTTCGTGAACGCTGCCGGCGCGGCGACGGCCGCACCGACGCTCGGAGTCGGCAGTGCCTGGATCTTCTTGGTCATGAGCTGACCGAAGATCCGCACCTCGTCGAAGTCGCCGAGGTTGCCCGCCTCGATGCGGCAACGGCCTAGGCCGCCGTCGCCACCGTGACGAAGGGTGCCACGCGAGAAGTGCGGCGTGCCGGTGTAGAAGTCCGAGTAGTAGCCGAAGTTGGCCGGGCCGCCCTGACCACCGCGAAGGTCGATCAGGCCGTCGAGGATCGCATCCCCGCCCGCCTTGACGTGCAGGCCGCCACCAGCGCCACCACCACCGGAACCGGCGTGGTGAACGCTTGCGCCGCCCGAACCACCCCGACCGTTGATGAGGCCGGAGGGCTTCAGCTCAAACTTGCCATCGACCACGAAGGTCACACCACCAGCTCCCGAACCACCGCCGCCGCCCTGGGCGTACCACGTGGAGGAGTAGCGATGCGTGCCGCCTCCGCCGCCGCCATCACCGCCGGTGACGCCGGTCAGGAACTCGGCCTCGCCCTTGGTGCCACCAGGCACCGACTGCGGACCGTAGAGCGTCGACGTGCCGAAGTTGCTGGCCGCACCGCCGGCGATGCCGGCCGTGCCGTGGCCGCCACCCGCACCACCGCCCGAGCCGTAGCGATAACTCGACCCGGTCCGGTTGAGGGTGTTCATGTTGCCACCCTCGCCGCCCTCGGGTCCCGTGCCGTCCACGCCGTCCTTGCGGAAGGGACTCGTCGACGTGTTCTCCGACTTGCCGCCGCTGCCGGCGCCATTGAAGCCCTTGCCACCATCGCGGGTGCCGACTGCGCGGCTCGTGAAGTACCAGGTGCCGCTGACGGATGTCGAGGTGTTGCCGAAGTGACCGGAGTCGCCCGGCTCACCCGAGAAGTCGACGGTGCCAGCGATCGTCACATCGCCCTGCGCCAGCACGGTGACCGTGCTGCTCGCCTGGCGGATGCGGAGCGTGCCACCCTTCTCGACGGTGATGTTGTTGTACTGGTTGACCGCAGCCGAGATCGTCAGCGTGTTGCCGGACGTAATGGTGAGGTCGTTGCCACCAGTCGGCTGGGAGTTGCCGTCCTGGACACCGGTGAGAGCACCGGGGTCGCAGGGGTCGGTGCCCCAGATCGCGGTCGTGTTCGCGGTGTCGCGCTGATCCGCGTTGGCGAACGACTCGGTGATGGTGACGTCCTGGCGGCCAAAAGCATCCACCGTGTAGTTCGTGTCGACGCTCAGCGGGCTGCCGCTGAGAGACAGCGGACTACCGTTTGTCTGCACGAAGACCTGCACGCCCGAGGGCAGTTTGAAGAGCGGGGTGAACGTCATGACACCCGAGATCGCACCGGTGAGGGGGTCCTGGGTGTTGGTGACCGTCCACCGGCCGGGAATGACGGAGTTCTGGGCGTTGTCGACCCGCACGGTGATGTCAGGCGACTTCACCGTTCCGATGTCGATGCCAACGTTCGTGTTCAGCGAGAACTGAGCGCCGCCACCGTCGCTGGCGAGCGTCGTGCCCTGGACGGGGAACTGCGAGTCGAGCACCGGGAGGGTGCCGTCATCGAAGTTGCCGTCGATCGTGGTGAAGTTCTCCGCGATCGGGACGTTCTGCGCAATCAGGTGCGTCCGGGTCTGAGCGAGCCAGCCCACCGGACGGAGCGTGAGGCCGAGCGTCGGATCGGACTGCTTGGCGTAGCCAGGGATCGTCACGTCGTACGTGTTGAACGGGAAGAGAACCGTCTGGGCGTCCGACTCCGCGAACACCGGGGCATCGTTGACCGTGCTGTTCGCGAGCGGGAAGAACGTGATGACGGTCTCGTTGGCCGGGACGTTGGCCTCGGTCACGTAGACACCCAGGATCTGGGTGGCGTTGCGCGTGATCTGGATCGTGTCGGAGTTCACGGTCGAGGCATCGACGATGCCGTTGAACGTGAAGACCAGGGCCTCGTTGACCGAGACGGCAGCAGAGTTGTTACCGGCCGGCGCGAAGGTCTTCAGCCAGAGGGCGTCGGGGTGACGCACGATCCGAAGCTTCTCAGCCTGACCCGGCTCGTTGAACACGGTGGCCGTGAAGCCCTCGTCCGGCGTCGGGCTGATGAGGTTGTCGAACGGGCGCACGCGGATGAACACGTTGCCGACGCTGCTGGCCGGCGCACCCAGGTCGTAGACGCTGTCCCAGAAGAACTGGGCCCAGCCGTTCTCCGGGAGACGCTGGCCGAAGATGTTGCCCGACGAGATGTGGTCAGGCGCCTCGGACCAGGTCGTGAGACCGACGAGGCGGCTGGCGCCCTGCTGCGACGGGTCGATACCCGCCGTCGACTGGCTCATCGCGTTCCAGAACTCCTGGCCGTCATTGATGATGCCGTCATTGTTGGCGTCGACTGCGTACTCGAACACGGCCTCGCCCGGGTCGCCGATGCGCCCGCCGTTCGGCCCGAAGGGACCGGTGCCGTCGATGTCACGCAGGTGGACGAAGATGCTGATGTCGCCGCCCTGGTTGATGTCAGGGCTGCCGGTCGGATCTTCGAACGCGATGACGGTCGGGATGACCTTCGTGTTGAAGAGCACGGTGACCGGAACGGACTGCGCTGCGTCGCCGCGGACGGCGCCGAAGGGGATCGTCCGGAAGATGTAGGGACCATCCGAGCCGCCCGGAGGCGGTCGCGGGATGTCCTGGTTCATGCCCCAGATGTACTGGTGGTCGGACTGCGGGATGGCGCGGGGGTTGATGCCCGCGGTCTGGTCGTCAGCGGCGCCGGTCGAGCGACCAGCTGCCGGCTCGGCGACGTCGCCGCCGATCGTCGAGGCCTGAGGAGCTGCGGAATTCCAGTTGATGCCGCCGTTCTTGGACCACTGCACGATGACGCGAGCCGGGTCGAGGTCGACATCGGTCAGGCGATAGACGATCGGTGCGCCGAACGCCCACGACTGCTGCTGCGACTCGAGGTCGGTCCGGGCCGAGGGGCGCGAGTTGCGACCGCCCTCCGGCGTGTAGGTCTCCATTTCGGCGATGGAGCCGCCCGTGGCGTTCAGGCCACCGACGATGAACACGCGGCTGTTGTTGATCACGACGGACGACGCGAGACGCCGAGGCGTCTTCATGTCGCCGTTGACCGCGAGCGAGATGGCGGACCAGATGCCCGTCCCGCTGTCGCGACCGGTGATCCGGACCACGTCGGCGGTAGACAGCAGCGCGCCCGTGTCAGGGTCGCTCGTGCCGCCCGCGAGAAGGATCGAACCGTCGCCGAGGAGCGCCGCGACGTGCTGCGCACGCCCGCCGTCTTCCATGTCGATGCTGACGCCCTCGAACGCGCGAGTGAGGTAGTTGAAGACCTCCATCGTGGCCGTGGCCGGGCTGGCTGCGCCGCCCGCGAAGAGCACGTGTCCGTTCAGCATGCCCGTGGCGGAGCCGTGCTTGCGCCCGGTGGCCATCGCACCCGCTGCCTCGAACCGGGGGTTCTTGGTGGTCGGGTCCGCGGGGTCGTCGTCGTGGAGCGGGTTCAACACCTGCGCGGTCTGAACCGGGGAGTCACCGGCACCGATGCCGCCCGTCACGAGGACGGTCAGGTCGGGCAGGAGGATCGCGTGGGCCGAGTGCTGCGCAACGCCGAGCGACGGCAGGGCCTCGATCGGGCTCGCGGGGTCACCAGCCGGGCTGAAGCGATAGATCTCACAGCTCGCCAGCGGCGCGCCGCCATTACCGATGCCGCCGAAGAAGGCGACGTTGCCCGAACCGAGGAGCACGGCCGTCTGGTTGGCGCGTGCGGTGGCGAACGTCGGACCCGGCTCCATCTGGTGCGTGAGCGGATCGTAGATCTCGGTGGTAGCGAGCGGCAGGCCGCCTGCGCCGAAGCCGCCAGCGATCAGGACGCGGCCGTCATCGAGCACGGTCGACGTGTGGTGCGAGCGCGCCTCGAGGAGGTTCACGAAAGGCGCCGCGTTGGCGGTCGCCGTCTCGGAGGTCTCCGTGTTGACGATCATCACGGCCAGGTAGTTGGTACCGGGACCGTTCACGACCGACGAGCCGCCTGTGACCAGGAAGCTCTGGAGCGGCGGGTTGTACGCGCCGTCGGACTGCGCCAGGTTCGGCGTCAGGTTGACGACCGAGGCACCGACACGTCCGCCGGGCAGCACAGCGCCGGGACCGCCCGTGTTGAAGATCTTCCAGTTGTCGAGCGTGAACGGCGTCTCGAAGTAGACGAACTCACCATTCTCGAGTTTCTCGTCGAAGGGGCGTGCGCGAAGGATGAAGTTCGCATTGACGGTGCCGACGTCGGCGACCGAGTCCCACGAGAACGTGTGCTGGTTCGCCGGGTCGAGCGGATCGGCGGGAACCGCGTCACTGGGAGCGGAGGGAGCCCCCGTGTTGCTGTCGCCGGAGCCGATGTCGTTGGTGCAGGGCGACCACAGAAGCGCCGCGAGCTCCGCGGGCGTCATCGAGGTCGGGTCTTCGCCAGGGCCAACGCGGTAGTAGTCGAACGCGACGGCGACCGGCTCCGAGTCGAGCAGCCCGTTGCCGTTGCGGTCCTCGAGGTCGAGGGGGTCGAGCGCGCCGTTGGCGTTCTTGTCCTCGGAGTCGTCGTCGAACGCCGACCAGAGGATGTCGACGACCTCGTCGGAGGCCACGGGGTTCGAGGTCGTGTTCGGGATGACCGCGTCGATCGTCATCGACGGGGGCGTGTTGTTGTTGAGCGCGAACGCCTCGGAGTACTGCCAGTCTCCGACCTTCGCCTTCTTGCCCTTGCCCTTCGAGGCGCGGATGCGGAGGCGCACACCCGGCTGGGTGTCGGCGAACTGGAAGCCGCCCGGGTTGTCCGGGTCCGGCACAGGGCGCCCGTCCTGGGTGAAGAGGATCTGCACCGTCGGGAAGTTCGACGACTCGATGTCGGCCGAACTGTTCCAGACGAAGGCGTGGGCTGCACCGATGCCCGCGGCGGTCGTGAAGAGCTGCGAACCCTTGTTCTTGCGCGTGTTGCGCGGGTCGCGGCGGTCCTCGGTCGTCGGGAGATACTCCGACGGGAGGATGTCGCCCTCACCAATCACCTCGCCGGTGTTCGGGTCGAGGATCTGCTCACGCACGGTCTCGCCATCGGCGATCTGACCGTCGTTGTTGCGATCCACGCCGTACTCGACGTCGAGGTCCGTCTTGCGACGGCTGCGGTCCACCAACTGGAACGCGGTGACCACTTCGTTGCCCGCTCCGCGCGTGCCCTGGAGTCCCAGGGGCGTGAGCAGGTTGTTGACGTTGGCCGCCTTCGCCTTCCGGCGATTCTGAGCAAGCGCGTCGCCATCTGTGACGAACAAGCCCACCGTGAGTGCGCCGATCGCTACGGACGCTGCGGTCAGGCCGCGGTGCATCTGCCTCATCTGAATATCCCTCCTACACGCTCATCCACGCCATGTGCGGGGGAAACGTCTTTCCCGCCCGCGAGTGTGGATGGCTCTATCGGACCCGGATGGTCCCGCCTCACGTGCTCACGACACTGAACGGATACGACACACGCCCGTGGCCCCACGGTTCCGCTTGAAGCGAAAACGAAGGACTCCGGTATGTGCTCTCGTAACTCGTCGATGGTCGATTCACGCTAGGCGAAACTCGTTGCTCTGCGCGCAGGCTCCCGCCCCCGGGAGCCTCCGAACGCTCTGTTCGGCGACCCTGATAGCCCTAGACCCCGATCATCCAGAGTTCATAACTCTGCAGCCGGATTCCTCCGGCACGCCATCAGTCTCGGGGCGCGGGCAGGGACCGTCAAGAGGGAAAATGCCCATCTCCCAGGGTCTGAAGGTGGCCGGAAATCTGTCGCCGGCCCCTGGGAGCGGGAGTATCGTCCGCCCCGCTCGCGCCTGCAGGAGGCGCTAGAACTGCCGCGGTCACGTCACCGAGGACGCATCGATGAAGGTCCGCATCCGTCGTAGCAACAAGAAGCGTGTCCGCAAGGTCGGCTTCCTCTCCCGCTCGAAGACCAAGGGCGGTCGGAAGATCATCAGCCGCCAGCGCAAGCGCTACGGCGCCTATCGCGGCGCGTTCCGCAAGTAGCCGCGAACGCCGGCCGCAAGTAGCGTCGGCGCAGGCTCGCGCCGAGCCTGCCGCACACGCCTGCACTCTACTCTCCCGACTCTCCCGCGAGCGACGACTCAGCGGTCGGGCGACTCGTCCCCGACGCGCTTCAGCGCGTGAGCCTCGTCGGGCTTGCCGTCCTTGGCCTGGGCGATCTTCAGCCAGCCCTGGGCGGAAACGTCGTCGCTGAGCCAGTAGTAGAAGACACCACGATCGCGCGTGTAGACGTGCAAGAGCCAGCAGTCCCAGCGCTGGCCGTCCTGGTGGAGCACCTTGGGCTGAATCGCTCGGACGACGGCGTCGTCCGGCACGCCGAAACTATTGCGGTGCCAGGTGAAGCGCTCCGGCCGGTCAAGCGGAACGCCCTCGCTGTACCGAACGAGTTCCACCTCGACCGTCGTGTCCGCCGCTCCGATGATCGTGTAGCGCCACTCCTGCTCGCCGCGCGCCAAGATCAGCTGTTCGCCCTCCTGCGCGTCCTGGAGAGGTGGAACGAACGTCGCCCTGGGCGCCACGGCGGGCGGCGGCGGGTCCGAGCAGCCCGTCGGAACGACGACGGCTGCGAGCAGTAGAGGGATGCCGAGCAGGGTCCAGTGGCGCATGGCCCGATCCTACTGTCGTCTGTCGCCACGGAGGTCGGGGAACGGGTCCACCGCCCAGTCGGCGGGACGATCTCGTGGGAAGCGCCCCACACGGAGGCCGAACTCGAGGTGAGGGCGGGCCTGGCGGTGCTCGCCGAGGCGAACCATGCACTCCCCGATGCGTGAACGCACCGCGGGGTGCCCCCGGAGCCGGGCGTCGATCTCGATGCAGCGCTGGGCCTCCGCCAGTGCCTCACGGGGGCGCGCGAGGCTGAGCAGGGAGACGCACACGTGCAGCCGCTCCTCCCAGTTCTGCGGCTGGATCTCCAGCCCGCGTCGCCAGAGCGGCACCGCGTCGGCGGGACGTCCGCGCGCATAGGCCGACATGCCGCGCTGGAACCAGGGCGCGGCGAGTTCGAGCGGCGCCCACTCCGCGTCGTAGACCGTCGTCGCGCGCTGAGCCAGCTCGTCGGCCTTGTCCCACCGATCCAGGCTCCCGTACGTGAGCGAGAGGTTCATCAGGCCGGTGTGGCGCAACGGACCGGGTCCCGGCGGAACGACTCCGAGCACACCCAGCGCGGCGATCCCGATCCCAGCAGCGAGGAGCCGCGGCCGGCGGCGCTCGGCGAGCACCCAATGCACGAGCCCCGCCGCCAGGATGGCGAAGGCCGGCACCGAGGGGCTCCGATAGTGCGAGAGCGGGAACACCATCGTCAGCACCAGAACGTGGGCGAGTCCCAGCGAGCCGACGCCGAGGAGCACGTCGGGACGCTTCCGATGTGCCCAGAGCCCAACCAGCCCTGCCGCCATCAACAGCCAAGTCGGGAGGAACGCCAATCGGAGCCACGGCACGAGCTCCCGATCCATCTCGAAGCTGGCGCTGGACGGCACCTCGGTGGGAGAGACGAACCAGCGGACCTTCCGCGCATAGAAGGCGATCGAGTCGCCGGGCTGCCGCCAGATTTCCTCGATCGCGTCGTTCGTGAAGCGCGCCGAGATCTCGCCCCACGACGCATCGGGGCCGAGTCGGAGTGACATGTAGCGACGCGCATCGTCGTGCATCTCCCGGGGGTTGAACCGGAAGTGCGGGGTCGCCATGGTGCGGAAGCGCCGCGAGTCCGGGTTGTTCCCGAGGTGCAGGTTCGCGCCGGAGGCGGCGGTGAAGAGGATCGGCTCGCCGGTGACGATCCAGTTGCGCGCCAGGCTGGGGCCGACGCAGAGGCCGAAGGCCACCAGCAGCCCGCCTGCCGCACGGATGCGAGCAGTGCGCCCCTCGCCGCGCCGGACGTGCAGCCAGAGCAGGAACGGCAGGGCGAACAGCGTCACGGGCCGGGCGAGCGCGCCGAGACCGAGCCAGAGGCCGGTCGCGATCGGCGAGTGGACAAGGCGCCAGCGCCCCGACGACGACGGAGGCACACACGACCATGCGGCGCCAGCGACGAGGAATGCCGCGAGCCCTGACACCGAGAGATGCAGATCGAGCTGCGTGAGCACGGCGGAGAACGCGACGGCGAGCCCGGCGATCCAGGCACCTGGACGCCCGAAGAGGCGGCCGGCCGTCGTCGCCGCCAGTGCCGCGGTCCCGCCCCCGAGCAGTGCCTGCGCGACGAGGATCGGCAGCACCGGCGCCTCGAAGATCAGTTGGAACGGCACCAACAGGTAGGCGTAGAGCGGATTGAGGAACAGCGGCCCGCCGCGGAGCAGACCTGCGGGGTCGGTCCCGAGGAGGTCGCCCGCCGCGATCTCTGCCGACCACTGCAGGTACACGTCCCCGTCGAGCTGCGGGTGCGCGACCATCGGGTTCGCCGTCCACGCCGCGGAGAGCAGCAGCAGTCGCAATGCGACAGCAGCGATCGCAGCGGCCGTTGCGGGCTCGCGGAGACGGGTCCGCAGGAGGTCGAAAAAGGGCATTTACCGGGGTGGTGGTTCGTTACAAGGGGCTGCCCACCGAACCACGAGCGGAGAAGCCCGAGATGAGCGAAGTCCTCCACGTCACCGACCAGAATTTCCAGTCCGAGGTGCTCGAGAGCGACGTCCCCGTTCTGGTGGACTTCTATGCCACGTGGTGCGGCCCGTGCAAGGCGATCGCCCCCATCGTGGACGAACTCGCCGTCGAGTATCAGGGACGCGCCAAGATCGCGAAGTGCAACATCGAGGACGCGCCCGGCGTGTCGTCGACCTGCGGCGTGATGGCCGTGCCGACGCTGATCGTCTTCGCGTCCGGCACCGAGTCCACGCGACTGACCGGCGCCCGGCCGAAGCCTGAGATCGAGAAGGCCCTCAAGGCCGCGATGTAGAGCCGGTGGGCGCCGCCGGCGACGCCGACCAGAACGTCCCTGATGGCGCCCCCGATGAGGCGGCGCCTCACCAGGGCCCGCTCGATGCTCCCGATGCCACCGGCTCGTCCGGGTCTCTCGTGTCCGGCCCGGGCATCACCCTGCGTCTCGCCCTGGGCAAGGGCGGGCTGATCCGCACCGCGCGCTTCGAGCTCGTGCAATTCGACGTCGCGCGCCAGGTCGCCGAGATCCTGTGCGGCCTGCTCGAGGGCGCGACCGTGTTCGAGGCATCTCGCCTCACATCCGCCGCTCTCGCCAAGGTCGCCGACACGCCCGCGGTGAGTCCGGCCGTGCGCATCCCGCACTTCGCTCTCTCCGATGCGCTCCTCCCGTTCGTTCGGCCGAAGCCGCCGCCGGGAGCGCACATCACGTGCACGTGCTTCGGCATCGCGACCGACGAGATCCGACGGGTCATTCAGATCGAGCGGTGCCGCTCAGTCGACGACGTCCGACGTCACCTGCCGGCGACCCGCGGATGCGGGACGTGCCGACCGGACGTCGAGGACCTCATCGCCGAGGGTCGCGCGGACTGAGCCCGCAGCGTTCGAGGGCGCGAGGGTCGGGCGAGTATCCACCGGCCAGCGCGGCCTCCAGGTCCTCGCGCGCTCCGTCGACGTCCCCAGCGAAGCAGCGAATGACGCCGCGCTCGCCCCGCGCCGCCGCGCTCCAGGGAAGTCGCCCCACCAGTGCGTCCACGTCGCTCACCGCACGCGCAGGAGCGCCGAGGTCGAGGTCGAGGCGTGCCCGAGCCGAACGGGCCGCGACGTTCCAGGGTTGAGCATCGGCCGCACGGTCCGCCCAGGTCCGGGCCAGATCAGGCCGACCCGCCAGGCGTTGCGCCTCGGCCATGACCAACCACGAGCCGGGATCGTCGGCGTCGATGGCGAGCGCGCGCGACATCGCCTCGACCGCTCCGGGCCCATCCCCGACGTTCAGGCGACCGATCGCATCGTTCGTCGCGCGCACCGCCGGCAGCGACCCCGGCCCCGGGGGCAGCCAACCGAGCAGTGCGACGAGCGACGCGACTCCGATCACGGCGAGCCGTTCGCGGCCGGCACGGGCACGCATCGCACTCGCACGCGCCCCGAGGACTCCGGCGACCGCGACGCCGGCGAGAACGGCGAGTGCGGGAATCACCGGTGCCCGATAGTGGGACAGCGGGAACGCGAGCGTGCAGGCAGCGAGATGTGCCAGCACGAGACCACCCGCGCCGAGCAGAAGATCACGCTCGCGGCGCGCCGCCCAGGCGCCCCCGGCGGCCAACGCAACCAGAAGCCACGTGGGAACGAACCCGAGGTGGAGCAGCGGCACGAACCCCCGCTCGTACTCGAGGTCGGCGCTGGACGGCACCTCGTAGGGCGCGGCGAACCACCGCGCCTTCTGGAGGTGATGACGCAGGCTGGCACCCGGGTTCGAGCGGAGTTCGTCGAGCGCCTGATCGCGATACCACGTCGACACCTCGACGCGCGTGGGCAGTCGCTGCAGCTCCCATCCCACGCGGTGGCGCGCGTCGGCGTGCATCTCGCGCGGCGAGAAGCGGAACTCGTGGGTGAACATCGCACCGAGCCGTCGCGCGGCGTCGTTGTTGCCGAGGTGCAGAT
Organism: Planctomycetota bacterium; assembly: GCA_021776825.1. Taxonomy (GTDB): domain Bacteria; phylum Planctomycetota; class JAJSAM01; order JAJSAM01; family JAJVHW01; genus JAJFFG01. The sequence continues at coordinate 12,680 of JAJFFG010000066.1, read as the reverse complement.
TGAGGCCATTCGCCGCCGTGTAGACAACCGGCTCGCCCGACACCGTGACGTTGCGCACGAGCGAGCCCACCGCAAACGCACCGAACACGGCGACGGTCACCAGCGCGGCCCGAGCACCGCTGAGACGACCAGCACGACCAGAATCTCCACGCTCAGTCCCGCGCAGGTGCAGCCAGGCCACGAACGGCAGCGCGAGCAGTGCCACCGGACGCGCCAGCGCGCCCAGACCGAGCCAGACTCCCGCCGCGATCGGGCCATGTCCGCGCTCACCGTCCCGCGGCGGGGCGCACGCGAAGACCGCTCCCGCGACGAGGAAGGCCGCCAGCCCAGCTACGGTGACGTGACCGTCTAGGTGGACCAGCGGTGCCGAGAACGCCACAGCCAGTCCGGCCGTCCATCCCGCCATCGTGCCTGCGTGACGCCGCGCTGCTGCGGCAGACAGCCACGACGTGCCCGCCGCGAGCAGCGCGTTGATGACGAGGGCCCCGACATGGACCGCTCCGAGCCACGCCGCGGGCGCAAGCACCCACGCCAGCAACGGGTTCAGGACGTACGGCTCGGACGCCCCGAGCGGCCCCGCCGAGAGCACCGCCCCGGACGCGATCTCCCGCGCCCAGTCGAGGTAGTACAGATCGTCGAGACGCGGCTCGCGGACCAGCGCGTTGCCACGCCACTGCGCCGTCGTCACGACGGCGCGAACGGTCAGCGCAACGAGGGCACAGGCCAGCGGGAGGACGAACGACCGCGGCGCGCGGCGTGCCGCCTCGTCCGTCTCCGCGTGATCGTCGGGCATCCGCCCTCCGCGACCCGTTAGGTCGCTCTACCAGCTGAAGATGTCGTCCTTCGACACCTCGATGACCTCGCCGAACGCCTTGAGCTTCTCGAGGTCGATCTTCTCCTTGTTGCCGACCACCGTGATGGTGAACGGCGCCTCGGTGAAGCGGGACGAGAACCCCGTGAGCCCGTCGATGTCCATCGACGTGGCGGTCTGCCAGTTGTAGCGGCGCGGGTCGGAGTCGAGCCCCCAACGCTGCCACGTCAGCGCGGCGCCGGGCATCGCGCGGAACGTGAGGCGACGCGTGCGATACGACTCGTCGATCGCACTGCGCACACGGTCGATCCGCGCAGGCTGTGCCGGCATCTTGCGGATCAGTCCGAGCAGGACATCGATCGCCTCGAGCGTCTTGTCCGCCTGCGTGCCGAGCGCACCACGCATGACGTTCGCGTCGCCGGCGCGACTCCCGGTCGTGTAGTTCGTCCAAGCGGAGTACGCCAGCGAGCGCGCCTCGCGCACCTCCTGGAACACCACCGCGCCCATCGAGCCACTCATGTACTCGTTGTAGACACGCGACGGCGGCACCTGCTTCGGCGAGTAGACACCGTCCGGGCTGAACATCCCGACCTGGGCCTGTGCGGCGCGATCGTCCACGAACAGCACGCGGTTCTTGCCCGGCTGTTCGTACGTCATCGCCGGATGCGAGGGCGCGGTCTTCAGTTCGCTCCCCCACTCGGGCGCCACGATCGCCGCGACCTCCTGAGGAGTGAGTCGACCGGAGTACGTGACGATGCGCTTGTAGCCCCAGAGCTCGCCGGCGGCGGCGATCAGGTCCTCGGCAGTCAGTGCCTTCAGGGCGTCGTTGGTCGGCATCGCGAGCAGCGGGCTCTGCTTGCCGCGCAGCGCGAACTGCTGCAGCGCCGAGTTGACGACGCGCGACTGCGTCTTCGCCATCGTCCGCTGACCGATCTGGCTCTGCACGAGCTTGTTCAGGTCGTCCTGCGCAATACCGGACGGCGCGGTGAAGTGCGACTTCATCAGCGCGACGGTCTCGGCGAAGTTCGTGTCGAGGCCCGACGCGGAGAACGTCGACTCGCGCTCGCCGGAACCGCCTCCGATCTGGGAGCCGAGGGCGTAGAGGCGGCGCTTGTACGCGAGGGGATCAAGATCGCCGGCGCCCGCGAGCGCGAACAGGTCGAGCGCCGTGTGCAGTCGCGCGTCGTCGGCCGTGCCGACCTCGACGTGGATGCTCACGTCGAACAGGTCGTTCAGCGGGTTCTTCGCGTGGTAGAGCGTGCCCCACCACGTGTGCAGCACCTGGTAATCGCGGCCGAGCTCGGCGAACTGCGGCGCGATCGGCTCCGCCTCGACACCGTTCACCTCGTTGAAGAAGTCGGAGCGGCGCTCGCCCTCGATCTTCACCGCAGTGAAGCTCGGCTTCGTCACCTCCGGGAGGTCCGGCTCGCCGTTGCTACGCAGGACCACGACGTAGTCATCGCCCAGGTACTTGTTCGCGGCGGCGATGACGTCTTCCTTCGTCAGCGCGCGCAGACGATCGAGCGAGTGGACGTGGTACGACCAGTCGACCTGCTCGAGGTACGCCTGCGTCATCTCACGGACGCGCGCGTCGTTGCTCTCGAGCTGACGCTTCTGCTGTAGCTCGAAGTCCGTCATCACCGCAGCGAGGTCGTCGTCCGTGAACGCGCCCTGCTTGAGTAGCGCGACCTGCTCGAGGAGCAGCGCTTCGCACTCTTCCAGCGTCTGGCCCGGCTTCGGCACGGCGCGCAGCGTCTGCATGCCGGCCTTCAGGAAGAACGTCGGGCTCGACCCGGCGGAGCGGCAGAGCTGCTCCTGGTTGATGTTGACGTTGATCAGACCGGTCTGCGAGTTGTCGAGCATCATGTCGCAGAGCACGAGCGCGTCGTAGTCGGCGTGCGCGTTGGCCACCGTCTTCCACGCCAGCGTGATCTGGTCGTCGGCCTTGTGCTGGATCTTGATGCGCTGCACGCCGTCGACCGGGGGCAGCGGGAACTCGGGATCGGACGGCACGTCCTTCGACGCCATCGAACCGAAGTGACGCGTGATGGTGTCGAGTGCCTCGGCGGCATCGAAGTCACCGGCCAGCGCAATGACGAGGTTCCCGGGCACGTACCAGGTCTCGAAGAACTCGTACATGCGTCGGATGGACGGGTTCTTCAGGTGCTCGACCGTGCCGATCGTCGGCTGCGTGCCGTACGGGTGCTGCGGAAAGAGCGTCTTGTTGAGCGAGGCCCAGTTCAGGCGCGCCGCGCTGTCGAGCGACTGGTTCATCTCCTCGTACACCGCTTCGAGCTCGCTCTGGAAGAGGCGGAACACCGGAGCGCGCAGGCGCTCCGACTCCGTCATCGCCCACTGCTCGAGACGGTTCGCCGGCAGGTTCACCGTGTACGACGTCTGGTCGTTGTTGGTGAACGCGTTGAGGCCGCTGAAGCCGAGGTTGTCGTACAGCTGATCGAACTCGTTCGGGATCTGGTAGGCCGTGGCCGCCTTGCCCTCGTCGTCGATCTGCTTGTAGAGCGCCGCGCGCGCCTCGGGGTCCGTCGTCTCGAAGAGCTTGTCGTAGTGCTCGTTGATGCGATCGAGGTGCGGCTTCTCGGCTTCGTAGTCCGTGGTGCCGAGGCGCGTCGTCCCCTTGAACAGCATGTGCTCGAGGTAGTGCGCCATGCCCGTCGAGACGGCCGGGTCCTTCATGCTCCCCGCGCGCGTCGTGATCCACGCGGTGATGCGGGGCGCCTCGTGATTCTCCGAGAGCATCACCGTCAGCCCGTTCGGCAGCGTGTTGACGATGACCCCCATGGGGTCGCCCTCGACCGCGGGGGCCAGCGACGGAGCGGTCGCGACGGCCGCGGCGGGGTCTGCCGACGTCGAGCCGTCGTCGGCAGTGGTCGTCGAGCCCTTCGGAGTACCGCAGCCGGCGACGGCGATCAGGGCCGCGGCGGAGAGGTGGAACGCACGCTGGACGAGCTTCATCGGAGTCTCCCGTGACGGACGCGGCCCGCTCGGGACGCGCGAAGCGCTCGATTAGACGGGGGGTGCCGAGGGGTGGCGGAACGAAATCGCACAGCCCTCGGCTCGCGCGCACGGAGAATCACCCGGTGCCAAGCGACGCCATGCTCGACAACCGTGTGTACCTGGATGCCAATGCGACGACGCGGCCCTCGGCCGCGGTCCGCGAAGCCATCGGTCAGGCCCTGGCCGACGGCTGGGGCAACCCGAGCTCACTGCACGCCCGGGGCCGATCGGCCGCTCGCGTCCTCTCGAACGCACGTCGTGACGTCGCGGAGTGGCTCGGGGCGGCCGGGAGCGAGGTCGTGTTCACCTCCGGTGGCACCGAGGCCGATCGACTCGGCGTGCTCGGCGCCCTGCGAGCCTCGGGTGAGCGGCGCCACATCGTCGCCTCGTCGATCGAACACGATGCGATCCGCAGCCTGCTGCAGTCGGCGAAGAACTCCACGTGGGGTGTGGGCGTCGAGGTGACCTGGGTGCGGCCGAACGCGGATGGTGTCGTCGCCGCCGATGCCGTCGCCGAGGCCCTGCGACCGGACACGGCGCTCGTGACGGTGATGTGGGCCAACAACGAGACCGGCTGCGTACAGCCCGTGCAGGACGTCGCGGCGGCGTGCCGCGAGAACCGGAGTGCGCTCCTCGTCGACGCCGTGCAGGCGGCGGGCAAGATCCCTGTCGATTTCGGGGCGCTCGGCGCCGACCTGCTCGTCACGAGTGCCCACAAGGTGCACGGGCCGATGGGCATCGGTGCGTTGCTCGTCCGCGCGGGCGGCCGCTGGAAGAGCCCGTACCCGGCCACGCACGAGATGGCCCGTCGCGCGGGGACGGAAGGAGTGCCGCTCGTCGCCGGCTTCGCCGCAGCAGCACGGGAGTGCGCGGGTGACCTCACCGAGGCCGCCGAACGGATGGCGGCGCTGCGCGACCGGTTCGAACGGGTCGTGACCGGCGCTCTGGCGGACGTGCGCGTCAACGGCGGCGGACACCGCACTCCGAACACGACGAACCTGGAGTTCGTCGGCCTCGAGAGCGACCGCCTGCTCGCCCTGCTCGATCGCGCTGGAGTCGACGCGTCGAACGGCAGCGCGTGCAGCACACGATCTCCGGAGCCATCACACGTCCTGCGCGCCATGGGACGCTCGCGCCGCGAGGCTCTGGCCGCTGTGCGCTTCTCGCTGTCTCGGCACACGACGGGCGCGGAGATCGACCGCGCGGTCGGAGCGGTGATCGAGTCGGTCGAAACGCTGCGGAAGCGTTCCCGTAACTAGCAGGCTGTCGACGTGCCCGCCTCGACGGGCCACGCCGGTGGGCGCGACAGCCTGCTAGCTGGCTACATCCAGCGATCGAAGAGGCCGGCGAGTCGCTCGAACACTCGATGCAGAATCCCTCGCGCGCGGTGGTCCTCGAGAGTGACCTCCTGTGCCAGGTCGCGGTCGCGGCCGAACAGGTCGGCCACCATCGCGACGCTGGCTGCGTCGTGGAAGACGAGATCCAGCTCGGCGTTCGTCCTCCACGAGAGCGGGTCGATGTTGGAGCTGCCGACGAACGCGTGGTCGTCGTCCACGACGGCGAGCTTCGCGTGATAGAAGCGCGGCCCGTACTCGTAGATGCTGACGCCGCGCTTCAGCATGCCGCCGTAGTGACGACGGCTCGCGTACCACAGCACGGGATTGGCTCCGTGCGCAGCCGGAAGGACGATCTCGACGCGCACTCCCCGTCGCTCTGCGAGGCGCAACGCGCGGCGTAGGGCACGCGGCGGGAGGAAGTACGGAGTGGCGAGCAGGATGCGCTCACGTGCGGCGCGCACCGCCCGCAAGAGCGACGTCGGGAAGTCGCGCGCATCGGGCCATCCGCGGAGCACGCGCCCGCGCGCCACGCCCACGGCGCGAGGATCAGCCGGCGGTGCGACCAGTGGCCCGTGCAACTGTCCGCCGATGGCACGGAAGCGCCCGAAGTCCGTGACGAATGACGTGGCGAGCTGCTGCACGAGCGGACCGCGGATCTCGAACATGTGGTCGTGCCACGGCTCCTCGCGGCGCTTGATCCCGGAGAAGTGCACCGAGAACCCCGCGCCGCCGCAGTAGGCAGTCTCCTCGTCCAGGACGACGAGCTTCTTGTGAGTCCGGTGGTAGAAGCGCCGAAGGAACGGCACGCGGAACGGATTGAACACGTGCACCACCGCACCGTTCGCCAAGAGTTCTCTCAAGCCGTCGAGCACCTCACGCGATCCGAACGCGTCCGCGAGCACCCGCACGCGCAGTCCCCGGAGAGCTGCGGCCGTCAGCGCATCGAGGAAGCGACGCCCGACCGCATCGTCCTCCCACAGGTACATCTCGACGTCGATCGCACTGTGTGCGCCGCGGATCGCGGCCTCCATCACCGCGAAGTACTCAGCGCCGACACCCAGCGGGCGCACGGCGTTGCCGTCAACGACAGGGAACGCGCGTCGCAGGCGGCGATCGAGTCGCCGCCACGGTCGGCGCACGATCACGCCGCGAGCTCCGCGTCAGCCACCACGGGCAGGTGGTCCGAGGCCACGCGGGCCAGCGCCATACGGGACGCCATCACCCGCGTCAGGCGGACGCCGCCACGGACGAAGACCCGATCGAGCACCCCCACCGGATACCAGCTCGGGAACGTGCCGTGTGCCGTGCCACGACGCTCCGCGTGCGTGAGGAAGCCGCGCGCCGCGAACTGCGGGAGCACGCGGTCGCGCCAGTCGTTCGTGTCGCCGAGAACGATGGCCGGTGCCGGAGCGGGAGCGACCTCATCGGCGTCGGCGAGCAGTCGCTCGACCTGCAGCGTGCGCTCGAAGCCCGCCAGTCCCAGGTGAACGTTGTAGACGTGCAGGTCACCGCCCGGCGCAGCGATGCGAGTGTGCAGCGCGCCGCGTGGCTTCTTCAGCGGCACGGTGAGATCGAGCGTCGCGTGCTCGACGATCGGGAAGCGCGAGAGCGTGACGTTTCCGTAGTGCCCCATGCGACGGCGCGTGATCAGCCCCACGGCACCGTGTTCGAAGCCACAGAGTTCGGCCAGTCGGCGGGGCTGCGGTGGCTCGTCGAGCCGCGGGTCGAACCACATGACCTCTTGCAGCGCGAGCACGTCGGGTCGGTAGTGGCGCACGACGTCTGCGATGCGAGCGAGATCTGGAACGCCGTCGGTGCCGACGCCCTTGTGGATGTTGTAGGTGAGGATCCGGAGGGTCACGCGTCAGTGCTGCTCCGTGGACGTCGGCTCCACTCGCGGCCCGTCCTGAGTCGGCGCCCCGATGGACGCTTCGCTCGACGCCGCGGGCGACGTTGGGGTGGCGGCGCGTCCCATGCGGCGGTAGCGACGGGGCACGAGCCGCCGCACCTTCGGCCAGCGTCGATAGACCCAGTTCATGGCGCGACGCGCCGGCGGGAAATCGGGGGCGAGCAGCGTGGCGCCGAGCGCGATGAACATCCAGCCCTGCAGGATCGGAACGAGGCCGCCGATGATCCCGAACAGAACGCAACCGATGCCCAGCGCGACGCGGCCGATGCGCTTCCAACGTGAACCGCCGCGCGCCCCACGGAGACGCTCATCGAGGGGCGGCTGATCGCCGCCGTCGCTCACGCATCTCCGGACGCGGCGAGAGTCCGCTCCGCGTCGGCACGCAGGGCGCGGATCTCCGCGTGGACGGACAGTCGCTTCGTGCGCGCCTCCATGCGGTCGAGCACCGCCAAGGCCTCGGCCGGGCGACGTGCCGCCAGTCGGCACCGCGCGATCTCGCGGAGAGCATCCGTGCCGACCGTGTTCCGCGTCGCCGACACCTCGTAGGCGTCGACGGCAGCGTCGAGGTCGCCCTTCGCGTGGAGGGCGTTGCCCAGGCGGTACGCGGGATCGTCGTCGACCCAGTCGAGCATCTCCTCGTCGGGGTCGTCTCGCAGCGCGTCGGACAACTCGATCGCAGCGCGGAAGTCCGCCGCGGCGTCGTCGTATCGACCGAGCTCGAGCAGACACATGCCGTGCTGGAAGCGCACCTCGATCCCCTGGGGATCTGCGTCAGCCGCGCTCTCGTACGCGAGAGCCGCCGCCTCGAACTCGTAGGCGTTGAAGAGCCTCCAACCGGCCACGGCGGGGAGGCCGTCCGCGCCGAGCGCGTCAGCTCGCGGGGCGAGCGCTTCGAGCTCGGCGTCGAGCAGGGCCCGCGCCTCGTCGTCGGTTCGGCTGGAGGGAGTCGTCATGACCCCTCATTCAACCAGAACCGTCGACGTCGGTTGACTTCCGCCATGGAACGGGGAGCGAGACGAGACCGGCCGCGGCCAGTGCGAGCAGCGCTGGGTCAGCGCACGTGCGCATGCGCGTGTCACCGTAGAACATGAGAGCCGTGACCACGGTCCCGGCCAGGAGCGCGATCCAGGTACCCCACCGTCGTGGCTCGCGGCAAGCCCGCAGCAGCCCGAGAAGGGCGAGGAGGAGCACGGGTCCGAGACTCAGCCAACCGATGCGTGCCTTCGTTGCGGCGTCAGGTTTCGAGCTGTGTGGGTCGGGATCGAAGAGCCGCAGGAGTTTGTGGAACGTCAGCTCCGCGAGACGACCGAGATCCGCGGTGCCCCAGGTCAGCGCATCCGAGCGGAAGCGCGCGTCACTCGCCGTCTCGCCGAGTCGCGACCAACCCCACATGTCGAGATCGGGCGCGTCGTCGACGGTCGCGTACACGGCCGCGGGCGCCTTCCACTTGCCCGGCCACGGCGCGTCGAACGCGGACTGCGAGTTTCCGCCGACCAGCGTGACGCCGGAGTTCGTGGTCAGTGCAGGTGTGCCGACGACCATGACGTTGCGGAGCGACCACGGAACGAGCGTGGCGAGAAGAGCGAGTGCGTAGAGCACGCCGCGGCGGCGACCTCCCGCGACGAGAGCCACCGCGAGAGCCGGAATCAGGGCCGACGGCCGTGCGAGCACGGACAGACCAGCGAGGACTCCGGCCAGAGGCCCGGAGTGGCGTCGTTGGAACGCGTGAAGTGCCACGATGCTGCCCAAGAGCAGCGCCTGGGACAGCGGCTCGGACAACGCGCGCAACGAGAGGTAGAGATGCGGCGGCCAGGCGGCGTACGCGAGTGCGGCGAGCAGGGCCACGCGCGGAGGCGCTCTTGCATGCAGTGTCCCTCCCCTCAGGGCGAGAAACAGCAGCGGGGCGCCAAGGGCCCCGAGCAGCAGATTGAGCAGCCGCATCGCGACGACGTCGCCGCCGACCATGGCGATGGGAGCGAAGACAAGGGGCACGAGCGGAGCACGGAACGCACGCCGGTCCGGACCGTCGAGGTGCTCTGGCAGCGGCAGCCGGAGCCCATCTCCCGTGGCGACCGACTGCGTGAGCAGTCTGTACCCACGTTCGTCCTCGACCGGTGGGCCGTCGATGCCGAGAGCCAGCGCCGCCACCGCGCGCAACGCGAGCGCGAGCACGAAGAGCACCACCACGGTCCGCCGGTTCGACATCGACGGAGGATAGCGGCGCTACGATCCGCCGCCGTGAGTGACTCGTCCGCCGTGACCGACTCATCCGCAGGCAACCCTCGCGGAGTGGTGTTCGTCGATGCCGACGACACGCTCTGGGAGAACAACCTCCACTTCGAGCGTGTGATCCGGGGATGGGTCACGTTCATGGAGTGCCAGGGAGTGGCGCCCGAGCGGGCCGAGGCCGCGCTGCACGCCGCCGAGGAACGGAACATTCCGATCCACGGCTACGGCGCCGGGCCGTTCGTCCACTCGGTTCGCGATGCGTTCCGCGATCTCGTGCCGCACGCCACTCCGGCGCAGCAGGACGCGCTCGAGGATCTCGCGCACGCCTCCGAAGCCGCCATCCGCGATCACGAGATCGTGCTGCTGCCGGGGGTCGACACCGCGCTCGCAACGCTCGGCCGCGACGAACGCGTGGTCATCGTGACCAAGGGCCAGGCGGACGAACAGCTCGTGAAGGTCGAGCGATCGGGACTGCGTCAGCACGTCGAGGACGTGTTCGTCGTCGACGAGAAGCACATCGGTACGTACCGCGACGCGGCCGCGCGCGTCGGCTGTCACCCAGGCGACTGCTGGATGATCGGCAACAGTCCGCGCAGCGACATCAATCCCGCGCGCCTCGCGGGCCTGCGCACCGTCTACGTGCCCCACCCTGCCCCGTGGCATCGCGAGGCCCAGCCGTGGGTCACCGCCGGCATCCCGCACCTCACGGCGGCCTCCTTTGCCGACGTCCCCGCCCGTCTCCGCGCAACCTGATCCCCGCGCTCTCGGCCATTCTCCCCGGGCGACGGGGCGCCGCACCCGATCCCACGAAGCGCCGGGTGGCAGTCCGTCCTCACGCCACGCGCTGCGGAGCGCGGCGAGGTCGCCGGAGGAACCCTCGACCGGCGCCGTGAGCCGGCAGTTGCGATCCCTCGAGAACGCTCCGGACCAAGCAACGGAGTCGAGATCAAGGCGACGTGACGACGCGGGGCCCCGCCCCGCGGAGGAGGGTCAACGCCGAGCTCGGGTTCGTTGCTTGGTCCGGCGCAGCGGGCGGCGTGAGGGCGGGCTGACGCCCGGAGGGCGCGCCGCCGGGCGCGACGACGGCCTGACGGCCGTCTAGCGGTCGTCGGACTTCCAGAGGTCGTCCAAGCGTGCGGCGGCTTCGCGCTCGACGACCGGGTCGCCGGTGTCGCTCAGGAAGCGGCTGTAGATGCGCCGCGCCGCCTCGAGGTCACCGTCAGTCGCGAGTTGGTCCGCGCGGACCGTCGCCTCAGCGTATCGATCGCGAACGGTCGTCTCGGTCGCGCCCGCGAGGTAGAACGCGGCGGCGGCGATCCCGAGCGGGACCACGGCCAAGGCTGTCACGAGTTGCGGGCGCTCGGATGCGAACCGACGCAGGCGGGCCGGCAGGTTCCCGGCCAGCTCGGGCGACGACTCGCCCGGAACGCGGCGTTCCAGTTCGACCAGAACCTGGTCCCACGTCACGGGGCGCCGATCCGGGTCGGCAGCCGTCAGCTTCTGCACGAGGACGGCGACCTCCTCGGAGATCTCGGGCCGCTTCGCCCGCGGGTCCGGGAAGCGTCCGCCGGCCTGCTTGCGGAGCACGGCATCGCGATCGCCCTCGAACGGCGCCACCCCCGTGAGCAGGAAGTACAGCGTGGAGCCCAATGCGTAGATGTCGGTGCGGGCATCCGGCGGCGGACTGCCACGCAGGCGCTCCGGCGATGCGTACCCCGGCGCCACGAGTTCGCGTCGGTGAGCCGGCGTCAGGGACGAGGTCCCCACGCCCATGAGCTGCACGCGGCCGGCCGGATCGATGCGCACGTTCGACGGCTCGAGGTCGCCATGCACCACACCGTGGAAGGCCGCCTGGCGCAGACCGCGCGCCACCTGAAGCGCGACTGCGAGAGCAATTCGCTCGGGCAGGGGACCGATGCGTCCGACCCACTGGTCAGCGGGCTCGCCGACGGGTCGCTCGAACACGACGTAGGCGCCTGAACGGGACACACCGTACGAGAGCGCTGACACCAGGTTCGGGTGCCGCGCGAGGATCAGCGCATCGGTCCGCTTGGTGTCGACGTCCTGGACGGGACCCGGGAGCAACGCGACCGCGACGGGACGGCGACTGCCGGTCTCTCTCGCGTAGAAGAACGCACCGTGGGTGTCTCGGGTGATCTCCTTCTCGAAGCGCAGCCCCTCGATGTCGGGAAACACACTCGACGGCGCGTCGTCGGCTGCGTCCTCTTCGACGACCTCTGGCGCTGCCGCGGGCTCGGTGCGCTGGGCGCGATGCGGTCGCGCTCGGCGCGGACCTTCCTGCTTCTGCCTCGGCCGCGGAGTTCGCTTCGACTTCGGCTTCCTGGCGCGCGGCTCCGGCACGTCGACCGTCGCATCATCGATGACGGGGACGTAGGTGCCGCTGTCGTCGTCCTCGGCGTCGAGCACAGCGTCGGGAACGGCGGCGTCCGCGGGCGGTCGCTGGACCGGTGCAGGGACCGACTGGAGCGGAACGGCGTCGATGCGATCCCGCAGGTTCTCAGCCGTCCGGAGGGCGCGGGCGGCTCGATCCTCGCTGAAGACCAGACGTTCTTCGTACTCACGGATCGTCTCCGCGGCGCGAATGAGCTGATCTTCGCGCTCGGCTACCCGATCGCGCAGTTCGAGCATCTGCTCGGTGTTCTCGGCCGGGTCACCGGCGTGCTCGAGTTCGCGAGCGCGGAGTCGCAGAATCTCGACTGCCTCACGGGCTTCGGCGAGCTCACGCTCGGCCTCCTGCGCTCGGCCGATGGCCTGAGCCACGACTTCGGCGGCGGCTCCCTCGCGGTCCGCGGCGGCAGAGTCCGCCTTCTCGCGCAACTCGTTGACCTTCACCTCGAGATGGGAGATGAGTCGATCGCGCTTCTCCAGCTCCATGCGCAGCTGTTCGCGCTCGGCAGAGATGCGACGGAAGTCCGACTGGAGCTCCTGCAGCGCGCCGCGCATGACGCGCATGTGGCCGTCGACCTCCTTCAGGCGGCGCGCGTTCTCCGCACGCTCGACGGCGATCAAGGTCTCGAGCTCCGTGACCTTGCTCGCCAACGCCCGCGACGACGCTGCGCTCTGAGCGCTGCGGATCGGCGACGTCACCTGCTTCTCGGTCGAAGATTCCACGCTGGGCTCCATTCGGGAGTTCGGGCCTCTCCTCCCGCATCGGTCGCTGAGAGGGTGCGAGTTGACCCTGTTCCGAGAGGAACGCCGGAGCGGGACGAGCACGGTGTGAGTCCGAGACCGGTCTGGATCAGAGACCACTGTGAATCAGAGCGGCGGCCCGCCCAGGGGCCGGCGGCGCCGCCGCACCAGGGGGAGAGGCGGGGGGGGGGGGGTGGGAGGGGGGGGACGGGGCGGCGATAAGGGGTGG
>JAJFFG010000065.1 GCA_021776825.1 Planctomycetota bacterium | reverse complement strand
CCTCTCGGCGCGTGCCGTGGACCCCGCATCCAGGCTGCTCCTGTACTCGCGGACGACGGTCGTCACGGAGTGCGCGAGCCTCATGAATAGGCCGGGCTAGGCCTTTCTGATCCGTCGTACAGGGCGGATCTCCTGATCCGCCCCGCCCGCTGGGGGTGTTCGGGCGACGGCGGGTCCACGGGCGCTCCACGGAGGACCCGCGTCATGCGGAGGGCCATCGGTCGAGGGCGTCAACGCCCGTCGACGACACCCGTGTCGTCATAGAGTCGCGACGTCGATCGCCCGTGGCCGCCCGATCGGCCAACGTCGATGGCTGATCGCCAGCCACCCGCCGGGACCGAGCATCCCGCGTCGGCAGGGCGGGTCAGGAGACCCGCCCGTACGGAGTCATGGAACGAGCGCACCGTCTCGACAGGTCGTAGGGGCGGATCTCCCGATCCGCCCGCCCCGAGCCCCGCGGCGCGGTGGAGACCGGTGGATGGCGCGCTTCGGGCGACGTCGGTCATGCGCACCGGAGCCGGTCGGCGAGATCCTCAAGGCGCCTCCGGTCCGCGACGTGCCTCGCCGATGGCCGCCCGATTGGCCCCCATCGTTCGCGGACCGCCAACCACCCGCCGGGCCCGAACATCCCGTGTCGGCAGGGCGGAGCAGGGGCTCCGCCCCTACGGGGCAACTTGTCCAACGCGTTCTGCGCGTCCGCGCGCACGTCGTAGTTCTTGTCGTTCTCCACCGCGTCCCGCAGCGCCTGCCGGACCGCCTCGGAACCCGTGTGGTACGACAGCGTGTCCGTCGCGTTCTCGCGCGTGCTGCTGAAGCGATCGTTCTGCAACGTGTCCACGAGCCACGGCTCGAGTTCGGGGTCCACGAACCCCTCGAGCAGTCCGATGACCACAGCGCGAGTCCACTCGTCCTCGCTCGAGTCGAAGAGGGCCTTCGTGAGCTCGGCGACCGTCTCCTCGAGCGCGAGGAGTCGCCCCGCGACCGACGAGTCGCCCTCGCCATCCGTACCGGTGCCGCCACCTCCCCGGGCCGAGCCGGCTCCCGCAGCCCGCGGTCCGCAAACTGCGCGACCTGGTCCTCGATCTCGGCGAGGCGCGAGTCATCGGGCCCGTCGCGAGTCGACGTCGTCGAGACCGGTGTCGCCAGCATCGACATCACGCCGAGCCCCACGGCGACTACTGAGAGTCCCGACGCAACGAACGCGAGCCCACGCGACGAATCCGCCATGCCTCACCTCCCTGCTCGGCACGAACGCACGCCAAACTACCCACGGGAACGTGTACGCCGCGTGAACGAAGCCGGTCTACCGAGGAGCCCGGAGCGCCTCGAGCAGCCCATGGCGCGCCAGGTACTTGCGCACGCGATCGGCGTCGTTGACGGAGGTCCGTTGCGTCCGCGACACGGCGAAGAGTTCTCGCCCAGCCGCCGCCAGCGACCCGCAGCCCTGGGCCACACGCACGACCTCGGCGAGTTGGACGCGATCGAAGCGATCCAGCGCGGCGTAGCCATCCTCCCCCATCAGTCGCACCAGCACGGCGCGATCGGGATCTGGGTCCTGACGACGCCAGGCGCGCTCGAGGCGCTCGATCTCCTCGCGAACGACCGGCACTGAGATGCGTCCCGGCGCCGCGAGCGTCGCCATGCGCGTCACCGCTGCGTTCAGGTCACGGAAGTTCCCCGGCCACGTCGCGGCCGGCGACGTCGCAAAGCGGACGAACAGCGCACGCGCCTCCGCGTTGAAGCGCACCGTGCGCCCGGTGGACTCGGCGAAGCGCGCCGTCTCGTAGTCGAGGTTCGGCTCGATGTCTTCCGTCCGCTGCGCCAACCCGGGCAGCTCGAACGTCCAAAGGTTGATGCGCGCCAGCAGGTCGTCGCGGAAGCGTCCGGTCGCCACGGCGTCGCCCAGGTCGCGGTTGGTGCCGGCGATGAGCTGGAACTCGGTGTGCACTTCGGCGTCGCCACCGACGGGCAGGAACGTCCCCTCCTCGAGCGCACGCAGGAGCATCGCCTGCTCGTCTGAGCCGAGCTCCGCGATCTCGTCCAGGAACAGCACCCCGCGATCCGCCGCCCGCAGCAGACCGGGACGATCCCGCTGGGCGCCGGTGTACGCACCCACCACATGTCCGAAGAGCGCCGACATCGCACTGTCGCCGCGGATCGTCGCGCAGTTCACCTCGACGAACGCGCCCTGCACGCGCGAACGAAGGCGCTTCAGTTCGAAGATGCGGCGGGCGAGCTGGCTCTTGCCGGCCCCGGTCGGCCCCTGCAGCAGGATCGGTGCGGGCGAGGCGATCGCCACCCGCTCGATGCGTTCGATCAGACGGTTGAAGGCGTCGTTGCGCGTCACGATGCCGGACTTCAGGAAACTCAGTCCCTCGACCTGCTCCTCCTCGAATCGCCGCGCGATGCCGTCGTACCGCGACAGATCGAGGTCGATGATCGAGTAGGAACCGGCACCCGACGATCCGCCGCCCCGTCCCGACTCGCCGCCGCGTCCCGCCTCGCCGCCCCGTCCCGATTCGCTACGGGGCGAGGTCTGCAACAACTTGCCTGGGATGCGCCGCGACTCCGCGAGGAGGAACCAGCAGATCTGCATCACGTGGCTGCCCGTCGTGATGTGGACGAGGTACTCCTCGTGCTCCGGGTCCCACGGGTACCGCGAGGCGAAGTCGTGGAGGAAGGCGTAGACGCCCTCGAAGTCCCACGGGTCCTCGAGCTCGTGCTCGTGCAGCACGACGTCCGTCTCGGGTGAGACAGAGCGGATGTCGGCGTCCACGACCCCGGCGAGCTCGGTGCGGATCACTGGGCTGACCGAATCGAAGCCGTTCAGATCGCGTCGATCGAGACCGGCTGATCACACAGAACAAGAGAGGAACGAAGCGGTCGCGGCGAATGCCGGGCGGGACCACATGGGTCCCGGGTTCGACACCCGGCGGCTCCACCGAACAGCGCGCGCTGCGCGCGATCCGGGGGGCCGTAGCTCAGCGGTAGAGCAATCGTCTCGTCCACGCCCTCGTCGCCGACCGTCGCCTCCTGACCAATCGCTTCGCGGACCGTATCGTCCGTGTTCGGTGCTCTGCTCCCGGGAGAGGAACCATGACCAACGACACGCCTGCAGACGACACGGCCGCTCACGACTCGGCGGCTCTCGATCCCGCCGGGTACGAGACGATCCGGGGCGACAGCGGCGTCCCCGTGAAGGCGTGGATCCGCGGCGTCGGTGTCGAGGAGCAGGCTGAGCAGCAGCTCCGCAACGTGGCGCAGTTGCCGTTCATCCACAAGTGGGTGGCGGCGATGCCCGACGTGCACTGGGGCTACGGAGCGACCATCGGCAGCGTCATCCCGACGCACAAGGCGATCGTGCCGGCCGCCGTCGGCGTGGACATCGGCTGCGGCATGATGGCGTCGCGCACGACGCTGACGGCCGAAGACCTGCCCGACAACCTGCGTCCGCTGCGCAACGCCATCGAGCGCGCCGTTCCCCACGGACGCTCCGCGCACGGCGGGCGTCGTGACAAGGGCAGCTGGCACGATCCGCCGAAGACGGCGCTCAAGGCCTGGCGCGGCCTGTCGCTCGAGTTCGACGAGATGGTCGAGAAGCACCCGCACGTTCGCCATGGGCGCCTGGCGGAGCACCTCGGGACGCTCGGAACGGGCAACCACTTCATCGAGGTCTGCCTCGATCAGGACGACCGTGTGTGGTTCATGCTGCACAGCGGCAGCCGCGGTGTGGGCAACCGCATCGGCACGTACTTCATCACGAAGGCGCGCAAGGAGATGGGCGATCGCCTCGGCGAGCTGCCCGACAAGGATCTCGCGTACTTCATCGAGGGCAGCGTGCTCTTCGACGACTACGTGCAGGCCGTCGGGTGGGCGCAGGACTTCGCCCGTCGCAACCGCATCCTGATGATGGAGAACGTCGTCGAGGCCGTCACTCGCTGCAAGGGCATCCCGCGCTTCAAGGCGGATGTCGAGGCAGTGAACTGCCACCACAACTACGTGCAGCGCGAGCGTCACTACGGCGCCGACGTGTGGGTGACCCGCAAGGGAGCCGTGCGCGCCGGGCTGGGCGAGATGGGCATCATCCCCGGATCGATGGGCGCAAAGAGCTACATCGTGCGTGGAAAGGGCAACCCAGAGAGTTTCGAGAGCTGCAGCCACGGCGCTGGACGCGCGATGTCGCGCACGAAGGCCCGCAAGCTGTTCTCGCTCGACGAGCACATCGAAGCGACCGCACACGTCGAGTGCCGCAAGGACCTCTCCGTGATCGACGAGACCCCCGCCGCGTACAAGCCGATCGACGCCGTGATGGAAGCGCAGAAGGACCTCGTCGAGGTCGCTCACACGCTCCGTCAGGTCGTCTGTGTGAAGGGCTGATCCGATGCGCGTGATCGACGGCGCCCGCGGCGGCGGGCAGATCCTCCGAACGTCCCTCGCCCTGTCCATCGTAACGGGCGAGCCGTTCGCGATCGAACGCATCCGCGCCGGACGTCGCCGTCCGGGGCTGATGCGACAGCACCTCACCTCCGTCCGCGCCGCCGCCACGGTCGGCGCGGCGGAGCTCGAGGGCGACGAGCTCGGATCGGAGAGCGTGACGTTTCGCCCCACAGGCGTCGTCGCCGGCGATCACTCGTTCCACGTCTCGACCGCGGGGTCGGCGGGCCTCGTGCTGCAGACCGTTCTGCCCCCGCTGCTGACCGCATCCGCGCCGTCGCAGATCGAATTGCGCGGAGGCACTCACGCCGCGTGGGCCCCGCCGTACGACTTCCTGGAGCGCACGTTCCTGCCGGTCGTCGCGCGCATGGGACCGACGCTCTCGTCGAAGCTGACGCGCCACGGGTTCTACCCCGCCGGCGGCGGTCGTTTCGAGGTGACCATCGAGCCGTCCGCCGAGCTCGGACGACTGGAGCTGCTCGATCGCGGTGAGGTGCACGCGATGAGCGGCACCGTGCTCTCGGCGGGGCTCGCGCCCGGCATCGCGCACCGCGAGGCGCGCGAACTCGTCGAGCGGACGGGGTGGGATGCCGACGCATTCCGCGTCCTCGAACTCCCGAAGCGACACGGACCCGGCAACGCACTGTTCGTCGTCGTGGAGTCGGAGGCCTGCGCCGCCGTGTTCACGTCGTTCGGTCGCAAGGGCGTGGCCGCGCGCACTGTCGCGCACGACGCTGCGGACCAGGCGCTGCGCTACCTCGCGAGCGGCGCTCCCGTCGGTCCGCACCTCGCCGATCAACTGCTCGTGCCGTTGGCGATCGGCGCCGGCGGAGCGTTCCGCACGTCGCGTCCGCTCGACGAGCACCTGACGACCAACGCGGCGCTGATCCGCGAGTGGCTCGGAGTCTCGATCGAGATCGAGGAAGAGTCAGAGACCACCGCAGTCGTGGAGGTCGCCGCGCGCTGATCGTTCTCTACGCAGACACGATCTCGCGAAAGAACGCGTTCAACGGTTCGAGATCCGGCGACGCTACGCCTTCGAGCGCCGCCGCGGCAGCCTCCTGATGCGCGCGTTCGTCGGCGATGAAGCGGTTGAGCACCGGGTCCGCCGGGCCACGACCCTGTTCCGTTGCCGCGCGCTTCTCGACGAGCAGGCGCTTCGTCGCGTCCAGCACATCGACCGACAGGTCGACGCGCGAGAGCATCGTTTCGAACTCCATCGGAACCGGTCCCAACTCGCGTTCGAGCCAGCGGCACGCGAACAGCGGACGGAGCAGGTAGAAGTACTTCTTCCGCCAGACGACGTCGCCCTTCAGGTACTCGCGATGGTTGGAGTTCGCCATGTTCAGATAGTGCAGGCGGCACGAGCGCTCGTTGCGGTACTGCTCGGCGAGCGCGCGCAGCCGCGTCGTGATCGCGGCGTCCTCGCGATACACGATCGGCGAGCGCAGCCACTCGAGGAGCGGCGGATTCGACTTGGCGAGTAGGCCGAGCGCCTTGCGCAGGTCCCAGCCGTTGACGTCCCACAGTCCGTCGATCGGCGTCTCGATCACGTCGCGCCGCCGACGGTCGTCGATCGACAGGTACCAATCGATCGGCCGCGCGTAGACGAAGCGCACGTCGTAGTCGCTGTCCGTCGACGCAAAGCCCCACGCGCGGCTCCCGGACTCGCACGCGTAGAGCACCCGCACGTCGTGCTCGCGCTCGATGGCGTCGAGTCGCTCGTTCACCTCGGCATGTGGCGCGCCATCCATCACGCATCTCCGTCCAGTGCTGCACAGTGCGCCATCTCCACCAGCTCAGACGCGTCAGCGATGAACCCGATCACCTCGTCCCCCGACGCACACGGACGGTCTTCGTCGACCGCCATGATCGACGCCAACTCCCACGTGACCGTCTCGCCGTACGGGTTCTCGTACTCGTGCGGAGGAGAGTGTTCGATCGCCGCGCGGACCGCCTCCTCGGTCTCCGCCTCGTGACGCTGCACCTGCAGGTCGAGGCTGCCCGGCTGCTCGGCGTCGAAACGAGATCGATAGATCACGATTGCAAGCCAGGTCGTCATCGAGGTCGCCTCCCCGCGCACGGAGGATCGTCGCGCGGCGCGGCGAGTCTACGCGGACGGGAGAGGTCCGTTCAGCGGACGGTCAGCGTCACTGCCGCGGAGAAGTGGCCGCCGTCGGAACGGAGTCGCGCGACCTCGAGCGCGGTCTCGGCGTCGGGCTTCACGCGCTTCTTGTGCACCTTCCTGCCGTTGAGTTCGATCGTCACGGACTCGTCCAGGTCGAGCATCTCCGTGCCGAGCAGGACGACGACCTTCTCGCATCCCTCGGCGGTGATGCGCAGCGTCTGCCCGTCGATCTCGCCCGTCACGCGCGCCGGTGCGCCCCAGGGGTTGAACTCGTCCGCCTCGACGCCGAGCGCGCGCAGCCAGTACGCGTCCGGGCGCGTCGGCCCGACGAGCTTCCGCTCGAACTTCTTCGGGAACGGGTTGCGCGTGAGCTTGGCCATGTCGGGCCAGATCTCGCCGAAGCGCACGAACACGCCGTTCATGTGTCCGCCGCCCTCGGTCGGCCGGAAGTCGACCGTGCCACCGCGCTTCTTCAGCGCGTCCGCCGCCCACTTCGCATCCCCGAACGGGCAGGTCGGATCGGCCGTTCCGTGCAGGAGGAACACCGGCACCGCCGTGCAGTTGCCGACGAGCTGGCGCATGTGCAGGGTGCGCGAGCCGACGGGCGCGATCGCGGCGAAGCGGTCGGGCGCGTACTGACCGAGCCACCACGTCCAGTAGCCCGTCTGCGAGATGCCCTGCACGAAGACACGATCTGGGTCGACCGGGTAGCGCAGGCAGGCGTCGTTGATGGCATCCAGCAACGCCGTCGCGATGGAGTCCGAGTTCGGCTGATCCATCGGCTGCCGCGCCTTCGACCAGGCGTCGTAGCGGCCGTCGTTCGAGAGGCGATCGATGACGCGCGTGCGGATGTAGATGACGTCGTTCTCGGCACCCGCAGTCTTCAACCACGTGCGCATCCCGCCCTCGTTCTCCTTGTCGGAGTTCTCGCGCCACGACCCGTGCCCGGGATCGACGACGAGCGGTAGTAGGCCCTTCGGTCGCTTCTTCGGCGCGATCACCGAGTACGTCCACTCCTCGCCGAGCGACGTGTACTTCACGGTCGGGGTGAAGCCCTTCTTCCAGGTGTTGCCGGGTACCGCTGCGCCGACGAGTTCCTCGATCTCCTCGAACGTCAGTTTCCCCGCCAGCGCCTTCACGCCCTTCCACGTCTTCGCCCGCTTCTTCGCGTCGGGCTGACGCAGGTAGTCGGCGAACGCCTTCTCGAGCTTCTTTCGCTCGCCGGCGGAGACGTCGGCGCGGACGGGCGCCGCGAGCAGCCCAATGGCTAGCGCGGCGATCACGATGGCAAGGCGGGACATGGGTTCCTCCGGACGAGTGCGCTTCGCTTCCGTCAGCATGGTGCGCGGTCCGGCGTCGCGGACTCACGTTTCTGTCGCACCGTCCAAGACGTGCGGCCTCGGCGCGGACCCGGCGCGGACCCGGCGCGGACTCAGTGACCGCCCGGGAGTGTTCGGGAATTGAATTGGACAAACGCCCCTTCCGAACTGCGTGAGCAGCAACACGACCCGCGAGACTAGGGACACGATGGCGGAACCATCCGACCGGCTGGTCTCGATCGGTGGCCTCAGCGAGGCCTCCGGGATCGCGCCTGCGACACTGCGCATCTGGGAGCGCCGCTACGCGCGTCCGGTGCCCGTCCGACTGCCCTCGGGGCATCGGCGCTACACGCAGGATCACGTGCGCTGGGCGAAGCAGGTCGCGGAAGCGCTCTCCCGCGGCCACAAGCCGTCCGTCGTGGTGCGCGCCACGAACGAGGAGCTGGCGACGCTCCTCGCGCCGGCTGTCGTGGCGGCCGAGCGCCCGTACGGTGACTTGATCGCGCTCATCCGTCAGCACCGCGGTGACCAGGTCATCGATCTGCTCGACGAGGAGTGCGATCGGATCGGGCTGCGCCGCCTCGTCACGGAGCGCGTCGCTCCGCTCGTCACGGCGATCGGGCGCGCGTGGGCGAACGGGGCGCTCCAGATCCGGCACGAGCACGAGGCGTCGGAGCATCTCGAGACGCTCCTCCGACGACGACGCGCAGACGTTCGTCCTACCGCGACCCGCCCGGTGGTCCTGCTGACGACACTGCCGGGCGAAGCGCACTCGCTCGGTGTCCAGATGGCCGCGTGCATCGCCACGCTCGAGGGTGCTCCGGTGCGGGTGCTGGGCACGTCGACGCCCATCGAGCAGATCGTCGCCGCGTCCAAGGAGATGCGTGCCGACCTCGTCTGCCTGAGCGTCTCGCTCTCGTCGGGCGGACCCGACACGGACCGGCGCCTCGCGCACCTCCTCCGCGACCTGCCGTCGCGCATGCGCCTCGTCGTCGGTGGTGCCGGGGCGCGAGGGGTTCGCCGTGGTGTACGCGGTGTCGAGTACGTCGAGACGCTCGAGCAACTCGGCGAGCTCGTGGCCGACGCGGTGCGCCGCGCGCGCCGGACGTCGCCATGAAGATCGCGATCTCGGGGGCGAGCGGACTCGTCGGATCGGCGCTCGCGCCACTGCTCACGTCGAGCGGCGACGAGGTCGTGCGCATCGTGCGCCTGCGCGTCGACGGCGATGACACCGTGTTCTGGAACGCCGCGACCGGCAACGTGGACCTCGCCGCGCTCGAAGGCGTCGACGCGGTGGTGCATCTCGCCGGCGAGAACATCGCGGGCGCGCGATGGAATGCGTCCGTGAAGGACCGCATTCGCGCGAGCCGTGTGCGCGGGACGCACGCCATCGCGACCGCCGTCGCATCGCTCCAGAAGAAGCCGCGCGTCCTCATCTGCGCGTCGGCCATCGGCTACTACGGCGATCGTGGAGACGAGGAGTGTCACGACGACAGCCAGGGCGGCTCCGGCTTCCTCGCCGAGGTCTGCCAGGCCTGGGAGGACGCCGCGCAGCCGGCGCGCGACGCGGGCATCCGTGTCGTGCATCTGCGTATCGGTGTCATTCTCAGCCCGAAGGGCGGCGCTCTCGCGAGCATGCTGACGCCCTTCAAGTTGGGCCTGGGCGGGATCATGGGCTCCGGCGACCAGGTCTGGAGCTGGATCTCCATCGACGACGTGTGCGGCGTCATCGCACACGCGCTGCGCGACGAGTCTCTGAGTGGCGGTGTCAACGCCGTCGCGCCAGCGCCGGCCACGAACCGCGAGTTCACGAAGACGCTCGGCCACGTGCTCTCACGTCCGACGATCGTCCCGATGCCCGCCTTCGCCGCGCGCCTCGTGCTGGGCGAGATGGCCGACCACCTGATTCTGGCGAGCGCCCGAGTGGTGCCACAGCGCCTCTCGACGTCCGGCTACACCTTCCGCCACCCCAACCTCGAGGACGCCCTGAGGCACGTGCTCGGGAGATAGCGGGGGCGCTCACGCGCCCATCTCGCCAGCCACGGGGGTGGTACGATACGCCGATGACGCTCGACCTCCATGCTGCCGCTCCGCCGCTCGAGACCTCCGACGACGGCACGGTGCGCGTGGCTGGCACGCGGATCACGCTGGACCTCGTGGTCCACGAGTACGACGCCGGCTCTTCCGCAGAGGACTTGGTACTCCGCTATCCGAGCGTGAGTCTCTCGGACGCGTACGCGGTCATTGCGTTCGTGCTTCGCGAGCGCGCGGCGGTCGACGCGTATCTCGCGGGCCGCGCCTCCGACGAGATCGCCGGAGCGACTGCCATCCCTAGTGCAGCGACTCGCATCCGCGGCCGGCTCGAGCAGCTTCGCGACTCTCGCGAATGACGCTGCGTCTGCTGATCGACGAGGATGTGCCGAGCGGCATCGTCCGCGCGCTTCGTCGGCGGATCGCGTCGATCGATTTGGTTCGCGTGCAAGACGCGGGATTGCGCGGCGCGGCGGATGCCGCGGTCCTGGCATGGTCGGCCAACGCCGGTCGAGTGACCGTGACCTGCGATCGCTCGACCATGATCGACGAAGCGATGCAGCGGGTGCGACGTGGAACCGAGATGCCGGGACTCGTGGTGGTGCGGCGGGATGCGGCGTCGCGGCTCGTCATCGCCGACCTGGAACTCGTGGTGACCGCCACGAACGCAGAGGAGTGGGCCGGGCAGATCGGGTTCGTGCCAATCTAAGGCGCCGCGCCGTGCGACGGAGAGTGGGCGCAGTTGTCACCGCACAGCTCGGTCGCGGCAGTTCGCTTGCCGCTGATCCGTGGATCAACCGCCGTCCGAGCGAGCGGCGCCGTCAGCGCGCGGTCAGCACGACATCGGTGGCCCCGGCTGGGATGGCGGTTGCGCCGTCGAGGGTCGTCACTGAATGGCGCCGCGGTCCGAGCGGTGGATCGGTGATCGTGATGGCGTGCTCTCCGGTCGCGAGGCCGCGCACGATGAACGCACCGGTTCCGGCGGTCATCACGCGCCGTTCGCCGACAGCAATCCACAGCCCGGCGAGACCCTGGCCACTGGTGTCGCGCACGACCCCTTCGATCGACAGACCCGCCGGCAACGTGAGTTGCATGCCCGTCGTACCAGCGTCGGCGCGGACAACCGGTGCAGTGCCGTGATCGCGCCCCCCACCGGCGCCAGTCGGATTGACGCGGACGTCGTACGTCCCGGGTGGCAGCCCACCAATCTGGAAGCGCCCAACCACTGACGTCGACGCGCTTCGCGTGACGCCGTCGCCCCGCACGGTGACCACGACGCCTTCGACGGACTCGCCCGCGGCGTCGACCACCGTCCCGGTGATCTGGCCAGCATGTTGGACGACGAGCGTCACTGGCTCGCCGGTTCGATACGGTCCGGATCGGCGCGGTGTGAACGTCTGCTCGTCCTCACGCGCGGCTTCGATGTCGAGCTCGTAGAGACCGGGGTAGAGGTCCGGGAAGTGGAAGCGACCGTCGGGCCCCGTGCGCGTGCTCGTCTTCGGCAGTCGCCTCATGACCGCCTTCTCGCCAGGATGCAGCCCGACGACGGCACCGGGGAGGGGACGACCGTCGTCCCAGGTCGCGATGCCCTCGAGCGATCCGATTCGCGGAACGGAGATCTCCGCGGTCAACTGCGTCGGGACGTCGAGCAGCGCGTACTCCTCCGCGTACCCCGGTGCGATGACGATGATCGACACCTCCCCGTCCGGGATGTGCGGAATCTCGAATCGTCCGTTCGCGTCGGTCACTCCCTCGATCGAGCGCCAGAAGTACATGTGCTCGCCGGTGAGAACCGTGGAGAGGCGCAGACCCGCGCCGGCGATCGGCTCGCCGGTCTCACGATCTCGCACGCCGCCGGAGAGCGTGCTGCCGGCAGCGACTTCGATGTCGACGCGGACCTCCTCGGACGTCTCGCTCGGCACGACGATCCAGTCGGTGCGTGTGTCCGCGTGGCCCGGGATCATCGCCCTCAGCCGGAACCTGCCCATCGCGATGGGCAGCGTCGCTTCGTACGAACCATCGGGAGCGACGCCGAACCGGCTGGCCCGGTTCCACTCCGCGAGCGCGACGGCCGGGTAGTCGCCGCCATACGCATTGAGTTGGACGAAGCCGTTCGCGAGCGGGAGCCCTTCGCGCGAGGTCACGCGGCCGACGACGCGTAGCGACGGCACCGGCTCGAGGATCAAATTGACGAGGACGGAATCGACCTCGACGTCCAGATCCACTGCGTGGGAGCGCACGGTCGAGAAGTGATCGGCGCTCGCGTGGATGTGCACGCCGTCCAGAGCGCGGCCACCACGAGGACGGCGACGACGATCAGGCCGATCCGTCGTGCGTGCACCCCACCCTCCCCATCCCACTCGCTCCTAGTAACGGAGCACTTCGCGCGCGGTTCGGCGCGGTTCGGCGCGCTCGAAGCCTACCCGTCGCGGCGCCGAGCTGTCTTCGTCGACATGCTGGGTAGCGGACGGCTGGCGAACGCGACAGGGCCGCGAGTTCAGCTGTGCCGGACACGGGCCGTCGCCTGCGTCTGGCTGCGTCGTTCGCGGCCCATCAGATTCAGATCAGTGCGCTGGGATGCGGACCGCGACGTCCACCCTGTTTTGGGGACGAGGCCGCACACACTGCGGCCAGGCTTCGGCCGCGGTCCGTACAGGTGACGCACCGGGACCGCGGCCGGTCGCATTGAGATTGGGAATCTCCAACCGACGGGGCGCGTTGGGCCGAGACAGTGGGCGCGACGCGCCGAACCTGACCGAACGTGTACCGTTGGAACGTCTTCGTGACCGCATGACCGCTCGCCGACTCGCTCTACTCGCGCTGTTGCTGCTCGCCCTGCTGGCGGGGATGGCGCGGCTCGTGCTGGACAACGGCCAGGAGCCGGTCGAACCGCGCGTGCCCGACGAGCCACCGGCTGTCGTGGACGAGCCGCGCGCATCTGGGCCCATCGGAATGCCGAGTCGGACGCGGCGCCGCCGCGCACAGCGACACCCGGGTCAGGCCGACCCGGTGGTCGACGTCGAAACGCCAGCCGCCGACGCTCCCGTCGAGTCGGAGCCCGCCGTGGAGACGCGCCGCCTCGAGGTCGTCGTGCTAGGCCCGGGCGACATCCCGGTGACCGGCGTCGTCGTTCACGATCGCAGCGAGGCCGGCCGGCCGCGGCACGTGACGGATGGTGAGGGGATCGCAGTCTTCGACGGTCCGCTCGAGGGCTCTCATCCCGTCGAGTGCCCTCTGATCCAACCCGGATCGATCGAGCTCACGGCGGAGCGGACGGAGCTCCGCATCTCGGATCTCCTCCCGCTCGATCTGCGCTTCGTCGATCTGGAGACCGGAGAGCCCGTGGCAGCGCTCGTCTCGACGGACGGACCGCTCGACAACGAGGGCGAGTGGTTCGAGGAGCGCCACGAGGTGACGGTCCCCCACGCACCGCTCCGCCCCGGCTCGGGCGTCGACCTCGTGCTGCACGTCGAGGCCCCGAACGGCTACGCCGAGCCCGCTCCCGGGAGGGACGGCCCCATCATCCGGCGCGGGTCGATCAGCCTGGGCGGCGGAGCCGGCGGAGGCTTCCGCAGTCGTCTCCACAAGCGCATCCAGACACACTCGGGGTCCGCGACTCTCCGCGTGCGCGTGCTGCGCCGCGACGGCCGCCCCGCGAGTAACGCCCTGGTCCAGGTAAAGGGTGCGCGCTCACGGAGCGAGCGCGCGGACGCCCGGGGCGTGGCGGCGTTCAACGGCATGCCCCCCGGCGCGTACGTCGTACGCGCCACCGAGCCCGGCCTGGTGACGACGACCGCCGAGGTCGAGCTCGCGGATGGCGAGACACTCGCGATCGATATCGAGGAGTCCGAGGGCACCGGCGCGACGATCGTGGTCGTCGATGCCGACGGAGTCCTGCTGCCATTCGCGGCCGTGACCGCCCATGTGCTCAGCAACCCAACCCACGCGGAGCTCCGCGGCGGCACGCAGTCGCTGGTGCTGTTCACCGACAGCGCCGGCGAGCTCACCCTCCACGGGCTGGCGGCGGGGATCCTGTCGGTCACCGCGTCGTTCGGCTCGCGGCAGGTCTCGGGCACGTTCGAGGGCCCGGGACCGCACACGCTGACGATGCCGGCGAAGTAGCGACGCGGGACTCCGCAGAGAGACGGCTACGCTGAAGCGCATGACGCTGCGTCGTGTGGTCGTCCTCGCACTGCTGCTCTTGCTCGTGCTCGCGTGCGGGACCTGCTGGCTGCGATCTGATCCCCCCGCCTCGCCCGACCCTCCACCGAGGTCGCCGGCCTCTGCGGGCTCCGTGTCGACCGTCGCGGAGGTCGCGGACACGTCGCGACCACGCCGACACACGTCGGATCCCGGCGCGAACGAGACCGCGCCCGTGGCGGACGTGGTCTCCGCGTCGGACCCAGTGGAGGACGCTGTGGAGGAGCGGAGAGAGGTGGTCGTCCTCGGACCCGACGAGCGACCCGTGCCAGGCGTGGTGTTGCGACCGAGCCCGGGAAGCTACGAGTCGATTCAGATCACGGATCTAGACGGCCGTGCGTCGTTCCCCGTGACCGGCCCGCGTGACCCGGCGGTCCGCTGCCGGATGGCGGGGCGCGCGCCGCTCAGTCTGAAGGAGCCGGTGACCACAATTCGCGCCAACGGCCTGATCCCGGTTGACGTGCGCTTCGTCGATCTCGAGACCGGGCTCCCGCTCGCGGTGATCGTGCCGGCGGCAGGACCACTCGCACCGTTCGGCGACGAGGTGCTGCAGGTCTCCGGCATGACGCTCGACCACACACCGATGCGTCGCGGGCACTACTGCGAGATCGGTCTGAACGTACGACCGCCACCCGGATACGCCGGCGCGATCGGGGCGGGCTCGGACGGGCCGATGATCTACGGCACGCGGGTGAGTCGGCTCGCCGAACGCGTCGAGCTGACCGTGCCGTTCCCGCGCGAGATGGAGGTGACCGTCATCGTCGCCGACGCCAAGGGACAGGCGGTGACGGGAGCCACCGTGACGTGTCGCGTCGCGCACTCACCGGTCTGGCGCCTCTCGGCCACGACGGACCGTGCGGGTCGCGCGGAGGTGCGTGGCGTGCCGCACCTGCGTGGACACGTACTGGAAGTCTTCGCGGGGCACGCTGAAGAGCAGTTCCTCGGCCACCGCACTCGCTTCATCACGCGCGCCGAAACGGCCGTGACGGTCGACTTCGGAGCCGAGCCGGCCGTCGAGCCGTCGATCAAGATCGGGGGCGGTGCGGGCTCCGCACTCCGCGGCCGAAAGGGATCCCGCACGAAACCGCAGACGGGAACGGGATCGGTGCGGGTCCGCGTCCTGCGCCGCGACGGGCGCCCGCACCCCGGAGCCGACGTTCTGGTGACCGGAGCGGGCAGGCAGCGCGTACCGACCGACGCGTCGGGCACCGTGATCCTGGGCCAGCTGCCGGACGGAGAGTTCGTGATCCGAGCCCGGGCGTACGGCTTCTTCACGGAGCGTGTGACGATCACGCTCGACGCGGGCGAGTCGGCCGCCGTGGATCTGCACGAGATCGAGGGGCGCACGGCCACGGTCCAGCTCGTCGACACGGAAGGAGTTCCCATGCCCGGTGTCGACGTCGGCGCAGTGGTTCTCGGGGTCGGCGCGCACATCGAGATGCGTCATGGAACGCAGATCTCGCCCGTCTTGACCGATGCGGAGGGGCGCGCCGAGTTCCACGGCCTCCCTGAGGGAGAGATCGACATCATCACCCGGCTTGCGATGGGAGACATCGTGCACCATGTGACGGGCCCGGGTCCGTACGTCGTGACGATGCCGGCTCGCTGAACGGGTGCATCCGGTGACGCGCGCGTCGCGACGGTGACGCTCAGCGGGCTCGTGCGACGTGGCACGGGCCTCGCTCCGTGTCGGACATGGGCAAAGTGTTGCGTGCGACTCTCATCGCGAGCGTTCTCGGCGCGGTCCTGGGTGCACTCGTGGCGCAGGTGGAACACGTCGAAGTCGCCGTCGCGGCGAACGCCGACCGTCCGGGCTCCGTCGCCATCGAACAGGTCGAGACCGGACCCGTCTCGTACGCACGGCGTCGCGTCGTGGTGCCCGTCCCTGCGGATGCCGCGTCCTCGCCGGACGATGCGGACTCCGACAACGCCGCGACCGAGACCGACGACGAGCCCGCCGCCGAGCCGAAGCCGCTCCGCACCGACGGGCTGCCGCTGACCGTGCGCGTCATCGACGGAGAGACCGGCAGCGCGCTGCGGGCTCGCGTCGGCCTGTTCCACGACCCGGACGAACGCGGTCTCGCGACGACGCTGCGCTGGGAGCACGGCGCCGCGCGCCTCGACGGCTCTCCGGCGCGCGCGGGCTGCGGCGTCGACCTGCGCTTCACGGTCGAGCCACCTCGCGGCTTCGTCGTTCCCGATCCCGAGAAGGACCTGCGGCGCTACGTGATCGTGAGCCCCTTCGCCGAAGAGGTGGCCGTGACGCTCGTCCTGCGCCCGATCTCACGCCTGGCGCTGGACGTGACGGACAAGCGAGGCCGCCGCTCTCGGCACATTCGCTGGACGAGGCTCTCCGTCGGTCGCCTGGCCCTCCATCACCCCAAGAAGCGTCCGTTCGAGGCCGACGTGCCGTTCTTCCGCGGCGCGCGGCTCATCGTGACCGCGACGAACCACCCGGTCGAGACCGCGAAGGCGCTGCGGCTGACACGTCACACCCCGAAGCTGGCGATGCATCTCACGCATCAGGGAGAGGACTGGGTCAGTCAGTACCGCGGCCCCGTCGGCGAGGTCCCCGGCTGCTACGGACGAACCGATCCGTTCGACGGCACCGGCACGATCGAGCTCTGGCTACGACGTGTGGACGGTCGGCCGGCGCAGGGCGTAGGCGTCCGTCTCTCGCGCCGCTCTCACAGGGGACTCTGGGACTCGAAGGACACCGACGACGCGGGGCATCTCCGGATCGAGAACGTCCCGGCCGGGAAGTACCACCTGCGCGCGTCGATCTCCGGCTTCGTCGAGACCGAGACCACAATTGAGGTTGCCGACGGTGAGCACCGGCGCGTCGTCCTGGACGAGGACCCCGGCCGCACCGTCGTCGTCCGCGCGGTGGGCGTCGACGGCACGCCGTTGCCGTTCGCACGGCTCCACGTCGACGCCGGCGGCAAGTACATCGCGCACGTCGAGAGCGGCGTCGCCTACGTCGATCGGTTCACGGATGCGACCGGTACGTGCGTCGTCGCTCGCGTCTCGCGCCGCTCGTTCAGTGTCGAGGGCGCCTACGCGGGGAACGAGGCGCGCGGCCGCGAGATGGACGACGACGTCCGCGGTTCCGCGACGGTCGTGATCCCCGACTGAACAGCGGCAAGCCCGCATCGTTCGCGAGGACGCCACGCTTGACGTCCCCGAGCACGCGATCTCGCGACGCCCTCGTGAGCGATGCGGGCTAGGCTCTCGCTGTGACGAAGGACGTCCCACCGAAGGCTCCGGTCCCCGGACGCGTACGTGTCGCTTCCGGCGCGCTGCGCGATCCGAGCGGGAAAGCGCCGCAGGGTCTGGCCACGGTCTCGCTCGTCCTGGGGCTGTCGGCGTTCCTTTTCTGTCCCACCGTCGGCGAGATCACGTGGTTCCTCGCGATCCCGGCGTGGATCACGGGGGCGATCGACCGGCGACGAGCGCTGGCGGCAGGACGTCAGCAATCGGCGACCGGCAACGCGGGCCGACAGTTCGGGAAGTTCCTCACGGTCGTGGTGGCCGTGTGGGTCGCGTACGTTCTCACCGTCAACTACGTCGACCGCCTCTGGTAGCACGCCGATGCCACTCGTCTACGTCTGCCCCGAGTGCCGCGAGGAGATGATCGTCAGTCGACGTCATCGCGGGACCGACGTGCCGTGTCCCGGCTGTCGGGAGTCCGTCTCGGTCCCGAAGAACCTGGCGTTCGACAGTCTCACGCGCGATGCGGTCGCCGATCGTCGGGCCGGGTACCGACTGCTGCTTGTCGCGGCGGCAGCGTGCGTGCTGTGGTTCCCCATCATCCCCGCCACGGCGTGGTTCTGGGCGGTCGTGCGCATCCGACGGACGCGCGACGAGGGCCGCACGGTGCCGGAGCCGCTCTTCATGGCACGGACCGTGGCGGCGACGGCGTTCTGCGCGCAGATGGCGTACTACATCGCGCTGATCAACCACCTGGAGACGTACATGGATCCAGGGGTGTTCTCGTCCTGGTGAGACGCGACCTCGGCAACGCGAGGGCGGATCAGGAGATCCGCCCGTACGGGTGGGTCTCCTGACCCACCCCCTCCGACGACGTAACGCGTGAAGTCGAGCGTCGCTACATCCCCAAGACGTGCTTCAGGAACGCCCACTTGTCGGCGATCTCGTCGATGACCTTCGACGTCGGCTTGCCGGCGCCATGGCCCGCGCGAACTTCGACGCGGATCAGGCACGGGTTGTCGCCCGACTGAACGTGCTGCAACTCTGACGCGAACTTGAAGCTGTGCGAGGGGACCACGCGATCGTCGTGATCGCCCGTCGTGACAAGCGTCGGCGGGTACGCGACGCCGGCTTTCAGGTTGTGCAGCGGCGAGTACGCGTGGAGCGCGGGGAACTCGGCAGCGTCGTCGGGGTCGCCGTAGTCGCTCACCCAGGCCCACCCGATCGTGAACTTGTGGAAGCGCAGCATGTCCATGACGCCGACGGCCGGGAGACACGCGCCGAAGAGGTCGGGGCGCTGCGTCATGCACGCGCCGACGAGCAGGCCGCCGTTGCTGCCGCCGGCGATCGCGAGCTTCGGCGTGGACGTGTAGCCCTCGTCGATCAGCCACTCGGCGGCGCCGATGAAATCGTCGAAGACGTTCTGCTTCTGGTCCTTCGTGCCGGCCGCGTGCCAGTCCTCGCCGTACTCGCCGCCACCGCGCAGGTTCGCGACGGCGAACACGCCGCCCATCTCCATCCACACCACGTTCGAGATCGAGAAGAAGGGCGTCAGTGGGATGTTGAAGCCGCCGTAGCCGTAGAGGTACGTCGGGTTCGAGCCGTCGAGCCCCAGGCCCTTCTTGTGGGTCAGGAACATCGGGATCTGCGTGCCGTCCTTTGACGGGAAGAAGACCTGCTTCGTCACGTAGCCCGACGGATCGAAGTCCATGTCGGTCGCCCGATAGAGCGTGCTCTCACCGCTGGCGACGTCGTAGCGGTAGACGGTCGTCGGCGTCGTATAGCCGGAGAACGCGTAGTAGGTGACGGCATCACCCGGCTTGCCCTCAAAGCCCCACGCCGTGCCGATGCCCGGAAGGTCGACATCACGCAGGTGCTGGCCTTCGCGATCGAAGACCTTCACGAGCGACCGGGCATCCTTCAGGTAGAGGCAGAACACGGCGTCGCCGACGAGGTGCACCTCGCGCAGGTTCTCGGCCGCCTCGGCGATCACCGTGCGCCACCTCTCGGGCGCCGGGTCCTTCGCATCGACGACGATCACGCGTCCGCGATCGGCGCCGTTGTCGGTCTTGAACCAGATGTCGTCGCCGAAGCTCCCGAGGAACTCGTACTGCGCGTCGCCCGCGTCGAGCAACTTGATCATCGCGACACCGCCGGCGGGGTCGGTGATCCAGATCCGGTTCTTGCGCTCGGTGCCCTGCCAGACAGAGATCACGAGGTAGCGGCCGTCGAGCGTCTCGCGCCCGTCGAAACCCCACTCCTTGTTCTCCTTGTCTTGGTGCACGAGCCGGTCGGCCGACTGCGCGTCACCGAGCTTGTGGTAGTGGAGGCGCTGGAAGTAGTTGGCTCCCTCGAACTCCTTGCCCTCTTCGGGCGCGTCGTAGCGCGCGTAGAAGAAGCCCGCGCTGTCGCGCGACCAGGCGGCGTCCGAGAACTTCGACCACTTGACGACATCCGGTAGGTCCTTGCCGGTCGTGACGTCGCGCACGTGCCACTCGATCCAGTCGGAGCCCGACTCCTGCACGGCGTACACGAGCAGCTTGCCGACGGGACTGACCGAAGTGGCGCCCACCGCGATCGTGCCGTCGGTGGAGAGACCGTTCGGGTCGAGCAGCTCGCGCGGCTCGGCACCCTCGGCATCGACCACGTAGAGGACGCTCTGGTTCTGGAGCCCGTCGTTGCGGCGGAAGAACGTGCGTCCGCCCTCGATGTACGGCACGTCGAGGCGCTCGTGGTCCCAGAGGCCTTCGAGGCGCGCTCGGATCTCATCGCGGCCCTCGATCTTCGAGAGATACGAGAACGTGACCTCGTTCTGCGCGGCGACCCAGGCGGCCGTCTCGTCGGCGTCGAGGTCCTCGAGCCAGCGGTACGGGTCAGCGACCTCGACACCGTGGAGCGCCTCGACGACGTCGCCGCGCGTGGTCTCGGGATACGCGAGTCCAGTGGAGGACAGACCGAAGTCGGCAGCGCCGTTCGTGGGTGGGGTCATGGTCGTCTCCTGGCCGCACGCACTGAGGACGAGGACCGCCAGGGTCCCCATCGCGACGCGTGCGGCGCGCGTGATCTCGATCGGTGTGTGCATCGCACCCCTCCGGGTGACTCCCGCCCGCGTGGCGAGACGAAGCCGCGGATCTTACCGCGAGACCAACGTCACGCCGCGGCGGCGTCGACGGCGCCCGCGAGATCGGTCCAGATGTCGTCCAGCGCCTCGATGCCGGTGGAGATCCGCACGAGGCCGTCGCCGATCCCGAGCCCCTCGCGCTCCTCCGTTGAGAGCGAGCGGTGCGACGACGTGCACGGATGACTGAGCGTCGTGGCCACGCCGCCGAGCGACGCGGTGTACGTGACGAGCCGCAGCGCGCCGATGAACCGCTCCGCGGCGTCGAGCGAGCCGAGGTCGAACGAGAACATCGCGCCCCACCCGGGGTAGTTCACGCCCTGCACGCGCTGGTGGTCGCCAAGTCGCGAGACGAGGCCGCGCGCGTTCTCCTGCGCGCGCTCGACGCGTAGGGCGAGCGTGCGCAGACCGCGGAGGACGAGCCAGGCGTCGAACGGCGCGATGGTGCCGCCGAGGCGCACGCAGGTCCGGCGGGCGGCCGCGATCGTCTCGGCGTCTCCGCAGACCACTCCGGCGACGACGTCGTGATGTCCGCCCAGGTACTTCGTGGCGGAGTGCAGCACGACGTCGGCGCCAACGTCCAGCGGCCGCGAGAGGATCGGCGTGGCGAACGTTCCGTCGACCACGAGCTTCGCGCCCGCCGCATGGCAGGCACTGGCCAGCGCCGCGAGGTCCGGAGTGCGGACGAGGGGGTTCGAGATCGTCTCGACAATCAGCAGGCGCGGGCCCGACTCCAACGCGCGTGTAACCGACTCGACATCGTAGGCATCGACTGCCTCGACGCGAATGCCGAGCCGCCCGAGATCCTCCCGGAACATCGCCGCCGTCCCGCCGTAGGCGTCGCGCTGGAGCAGGATCGTATCGCCGGCCTGAGCCTGCGTGATGACCGTCGCCGTCATCGCCGCCATCCCGCTGGCCGTCGCCAGAGCCGCCTCCGCCCCCTCGAGCGCGGCGACCGTGCCCTCGAGTTCGCGTCCGTTCGGATGTCCGTAGCGGCCGTAGGCGTAGCCCTGTTCACCGCCGAGCGGCACCGCTCCTGCGGCGACCGACGGGAAGTCGTACGCGACGCCGAGGTAGACCGGCGCGACGTGGGGCCGAGCGCGGAGTCCTTCGGGGAGCGTCTCCGGCGCGGGCGCGCGCACGCCACGCACGACGAGGGTGGCGGGATCGAGTGCGGGATCAAGGCCAGGAGCCAGTTCAGGATTCGGGGAGGGGCGGTCGTCAGTCATGCCGCGATCGTATCGGGCGGGGATCCCGGCGGCCCGTCGTGCGTCTGAAGCAGAGAGATGGCCTTCGGACCGCGAACCCTGTTCATCGTGCCCGGCGTCGCGCTGCTCCTCTGGGGCGGCGTGCTCGTCCTCGAGGTGATCGAGGAGCGGCAACGTGAGGCCGCGTGGGCAGCGGAACTCGCCGTGTACGAGTCACGCGGACGCGAGGCTGCCCGAAAGGACATCGCGGCCGGGCGCCCACAGCCGATGCGCGTACTCGGCTTCCAGGATGTCGTGCCTCCGATCCGCATCGACGAGGACACCGGACTCCCGTTCCGCGTCATCGTGGCGCCGGGCTTCGGCTGCGCCACCGGCGAGGCCGAATCGAGCGCCGAGCGCGAGGCGTATCGCCGCGAGATCGAGGATGCGTACGCGGCGGGCGACCTCTATGGCGTGTCGTTCCTGGACCGGATCGAGAGCCTCGAGGCTCTGGCCCCCGTCGACGCGGGCGCCGACTGGCCGGAGCTCGATCCTCTGTCGGGAGACGGCGTGCTCCGGGATCGCGACGGGCTCTCACTCCGATGGGAGAGCTATGGATCGTCGGAGCAGGGGCGCCGCGGCTTCCGGATCACCGAGCGCAGGCCGGACTTCACGGGACCCACGTGGGCCGGACCCGTGCTGGTCAGCCCGATCCGCGCCAAGCGCGTCGACGACGGCCGCACTCTGCTCCTGCGCGACGCAGACGGCCACCGCTGGGGCATCGACACCGAGACGGGCTCCGTGCTCGCACTCTTCCCCACGGGGGAGAGCCGTCTCAGCCGCTGGTGAGCGCGCGCGGTCGTCGCGGCCTGACTCAGCGCAAGATCGGCTTGAAGTCGTCCGCCGGCACCCACTCGGCCTCGGCGTCGAGGGCCCCGGCATCCGTGCTGTGCTCGCGAGACGCCCCGTCGAAGTCGTCGAGCGGCGCGTGCTTTCGGATCGCGCTGCCGTCGAGCGGACCGTCGGGTCGGGGAGTCGCGAACCCGGCCTCGCCCCAGGTCGTCGAGAGGAACCCGGTCCCGGCGCGGAACTTCGAGGTGGAGAGCCCCTGGCCGATGACGCCTCCGTGCAGCTGATTGCCCGCGAAGAGGCCCGGGAAGCGCGTCGGAGCGCGGACGGCGAACTGATCATCGCCCGTAACGACGATCGCGTTGTTCGTCACCTGGAACGGACGCGTGAAGGCACCGTCGAGCAGACGGATGCCCCGACCCGTCGGCGCGTCCACACGGAGGATCGTGTTGTTCCGGATCGTGAGGTTTCCGTAGAAGGTGCCCCACTTGCCGGTCATGCGCGGGCCCACCTCGATACCGACCTCGCCGGAGTCGACGATGAGGTTGTTCTCGATGATCGCGCCCTCGGAGGCATAGATGCCCTCGTGGCGCGCGGCACGCACGACGTTGCGCCGGATGACGTTCCGCGCGACTTCGAGACCGCGGTTTGTCGACACGTGGTAGACGGCGATGCCGGCGCGATCGCCGCCGCCGACGTGAGCGAGGACGTTGTCCTCGATGACGTTCCCGCTGCTGCCGCCCTTGATCTGAATGCCGTAACCGCGACCGTCGAGGTCGGCGGGCGGACAGTCGTGGATGAAGTTGCGGGCGATCCACGAGTCGTGCGCGTAATTCTTCGGCTCGTCCTCGTAGTACCCGAAGTACACGCCGGTGAAGCACGTGTAGATCTCGCAGCCGTAGAGCGAGATCGAGCGGATCTCGGGCGCCTGCGACGCGACGCCGACCCCACCGAGGTCGTGGATCGAGCAGGCCACGATCGAGACGAACTCGCTCAACGTGTTCTTGAACTTGATGCCGTCGATCGTCTGCCAGGCCTCGTACGGAGCGCCCTGGTTGTCGTGCGTGATCTCCAGCCCTTCGAGGAACAGGTAGCGGCACCCGACGACGTCGATAACGTTCTCGTTCGCGCGATTGCGCAGGACGACGTCGCCCTCGCCGCGAATCCCGATCCAGGCCTCCGGCTCGCCGGCGATGCCCTCGAGCAGGAGGTTCCGATCCAGGTGGTAGACACCCGGCCGGACGTGGACGAGGTCGCCGGCGCGCAGCTCGGCGGTCTCGATCCGGTCGAGGCTCCCCCACGGCTGGTCCTCGGTCCCGGGCTGCCGGTCGTGGCCCGTGGCGGCGTCGATCCAGTAGTGCGTGCCGCTGCCGACGCCCGCGAACGACGGGACGCGCGCGGGGGCGCGGGGCGCCGCGGGGATCTCGTCGATCATGGGGCTCACGATCGAGCCGGTGAGGAGCACCAACCAGACACCGATCGACACGCGCGTGGAGAGCGACATGGGGTTCTCCGGAACAGGACGTGGGCGCACCGCTGTTCCAGGACTGGAACGACGCTCCGCGGGCCCATCCACCTATGGCGGCGACGTTCTCGCGCGTGGGACGTGAATCGGGGGGCCGCCGGGCGGTACAAAGGTGCCGCACGGGCAGAGAGAGGGCAGACGACGTGAAGGTCAAGAAGCGGCGGCGGCGCTCGAAGCGCTCGTGGTGGCGCCGCCCGCTCTACGCCCTCGCATGGATCGCGCTGCTCGGCGTCATCGCTCTCGGCATCGAGTTCGTGATCTGGTCCGAGATCGAGCTCTGGATCCGCGGGGCGCTCGGTCTCGTCGGCCTCGTGGCGATCGGCATCGCCACGCACTGGCTGTTCCAGCGGTCGCGGCGCGTCTTCCGCAGCTAGGAGCCCGTCCGAGTTACGTCATCGCCGATCCGGGCGCCCGTGGAGGACGGCCTCCTAGCTCATAGGGCGCGTTCGGACGCCTGCGGAGGCCGGATCAGGCCCGCGCGGCGGCGAGTTTCAGCAGGTTGTGCGCGGT
>JAJFFG010000064.1 GCA_021776825.1 Planctomycetota bacterium | reverse complement strand
CCGACCTTCTCACCACGTCGCCACGCCTGACACATCGCGGGGACCACGATCTCTGCGTTGACACAGCTCGTTGGGGGGATGGGCCACGACCACGCTGCGTCCGCCTTGATCTCGCGGCCCCCGCTCGGTCAGGACACTCTGCTGTCGGCCCAACACCCGTCTTCACGTCGACCATCCCTCGTCGTTCCTGCCTTCCCGCCGCAGGCCGCGCCGACGTGATGAGAAGGTCGGGCTAATCCGATTCGTGTCGATGTGGTCCCTCGGCAAAGCCGAGCTGCGACGCGCCCCCTCCCTCTTCGGCACTCCCGCGCCCCCCACCGAGGGAGGCGTACCATCCACGCGATGCCCGCCGAGAGCGCCGCCACCGACCCACCGAGAACGTGGTCAAACGGCTGGACCGGTGGGCAGTACAGCGTCTTGCGGGCGTCAATCGGGGCGGCCGGAACGCTCGTGGTCGCCGTCGTGCTAGTCGCGGGGACTCCTCACTCTCCCGGGTGGGTGGCGTCGGCACTTCTCGCAGCGATCGCAGTCGCCGGGACGATCTCCGTTGCCGTCGGCTCGGGCCAGCGCATGTCGGCTCTCGCAGCGTGTCTCGCGACCGGCAGCCTCCTGGCATTCTCGCCCGTCGGTCTGCATCCGGCGCTGCGGGTCGTGTTCTGGATGCTGCTCCTGAACCTTTTGCTGCCGCCGGCACCGTTCGGTTCCCGCGACGCACGCGGCCGTGTGGATCCCGACGGCGGATGGCGAATGCCCGTGCCCGTGTTCGCGACGTCGTGGCTCCTGCTCTGCTGCCTCAGCGTGTTCCTCGGCGGCTGGATGGTGGTGCGCCAGCTCGCGCCGGACGGCGTGCTCGGTCTGGACACGGGTCTCCTCGCGGGACTCTACCTCCTGGTCGCGGCGCTCGGCTTCGCGCCGCGCAGTCGACCAATCGCGTGGATCGCAGCGTTGCTCGCGCAGATCGCGGCACTCGTACTCACGGACAGCGTCTCGGCCAGCCCCGAGCTCGTCGCACTGCTGCCGTTCACGTTCGATCCAGGGTGGATCCGGCCCGCGTCGCGGGCGGCTCGCGACACGGTGCTCTACGACGGAACCTGCGGGCTCTGTCACGCGTCGGTGCGGTTCCTGCTCGCCGAGGATCGGGGCGGGACGATCCGCTACGCGCCGCTCGGCGGCGCGACGGCGGATGCACTGGTGCCGACCGCGGAGCGCGAGCGGCTTCCGGACAGCCTCATCGTGGTCATGGAGGATGCGACGCTGCTCGTCCGGTCCCGCGCGATCCGGCATCTGTCGGCGCGCCTCGGCGGGATCTGGCGCATCGCTTCGATTGTGATGGGACTCGTACCGGTCTCGCTCGCGGACCTCGCCTATTCCGGCGTCGCCCGCGTACGACGTCGTCTCGCCGCCACGCCGCCGGACGCGTGCCCCGTCCTTCCACCCGATCTGCGCGCGAGATTCGGGGAGTGAGAACACTCTGGGCGCGCGCGCGTCCAACGACGCATCCTCTGCTGCAACCGATGACGACCAAACCACGCCGATTGACCCGCATCGTGTCGGCGCTATCGCTCGTCGCCGCGGCGTGTGTCCTCCATGGCTGCGTCTCCACCGTGCGCGGCCCCGCGACCGTCGACGATCCCGCGCAGGTGCTGCTGGTGAAGGACGCCCGCCACCTCGGCCTGATCTTGCCGCGCGACGGCGCGACGCACGTCGAGTTCGGCTACGGCGACTGGGACTGGTACGCCGAGATGGACGACAGTTGGTACCACGTGTTCGACACAGTGCTGCTGCCGACGCAGGCGACGCTCGCCACGCGCGAGATCCCGGCCGCGAGCACGGACGAGGTGCGACGACGCTTCCACTGGATGCGCATCTCCGAATTGACCGTCTCGCGCGGCGCCGTCGATGGCCTGCTCGCGGAGCTCGACGCGATGGTCGCGGCGCATGAGAGCCAGCGCGTGCACAACCCGGTCTACCGACTCGACTTCATCCCAGTCGACGACTCGTACTGGCTCTTCCGGAACTGCAACGACGTCGTCGCGGACTGGCTGCG
Organism: Planctomycetota bacterium; assembly: GCA_021776825.1. Lineage (GTDB taxonomy): Bacteria > Planctomycetota > JAJSAM01 > JAJSAM01 > JAJVHW01 > JAJFFG01. The sequence goes on along the minus strand of JAJFFG010000064.1, from coordinate 77,052 downwards.
AGAGTTGGGCTGTTCAGTGACGCCACTCCCGGTGCGCGTGGGGCTCTCGGTCGAGGAGACCGCGGTCCGCTGATCTTCGCGAGTCCCGACCGCCCAGCCTCTACGCGCCGGGTGATGCCGATCACCGACAAGTCGCTCAACGGGGCGTACTCTCGAAGTGGAGGTACCGCGATGGATCTTCCGACCCTGCACACGTTCCTCGGCTGGTGCACGCTGCTCAACATGGGCGTGCTGCTCTGGTGGTGGTTCATCCTCACGTTCGCCCACGACCTCGTGTTCCGCCTCCACACGAAGTGGTTCCAGATCGAACGTGAACGCTTCGATGCCATCCAGTGCGCCGTGATGGCGTCCTACAAGTTGTCGGTCTTCCTCTTCTGCGTCATCCCGTGGATCGTGCTCCACATCATGGCGGACTGACGCGTCGCACTGTCTCGACGGGAGCGGTGCCCGACCGGCAGCCAACAACGAGCTCGACTACTCGTCGAGCATGCGCTCGATCATGATCTCGTCGATGTCGCGACCGTCGATGCGGCACTGGCGGCGCGCCACCCCCACCTCGGCGAAGCCCTGCCCGCGGTATGCCCGCCGACCGGCCTCGTTGTCAGCGCGGACGTACGTGAAGATCTTGTCGTAGCCCAGCGCGCGCGCGGCGACGAACGAGGCGGCGAAGAGTCGCGCCGCGAGCCCCTGTCGATGGTGCTCCAGTGCGACGAACGTCGCCATCGTCGCCACGTGATCGAAGGCACCGGGGTGCGGCGAGAACGGCTCGACTGCCTGCCACCCCAGCACCGTCTGACCTGGCATCGTGAGATCGGCGCGGCATTCGATGAGGTGGAACGCTCCTCTCCGCGCGCTGACGTCGGTCAGCCACGAGCGCATCTCGTCGTCGGTCAGCCGCTCCGCGATCGCGGTGTAGCGCCGTGCGTCAACGATCGGGTTGAGCACCGCGAGGAGCGCCGGCACGTCCTCGGCGGTGGCCGGGCGAACGATGAAGGGCGGCGCGGCGTCGCTCATCGAGTCACTCGCCATGCTCGCCGCTGTCGGCGAGAGCGATGACGTGGCCGTCCGGATCGGCAAAGTACGCGACGGTGTCCCCCCAGAGGCGCGGCGCGGCGGCGGAGAGGGCGCGTCCGCCGGCAGCCAGGATGCGCGTGCAGGCGACATCGAGATCCGCGACGCCCAGATAGAGCTCGGCGCCTCCGATCTGCCCCTCGGCCGGTAGCTGCGGCACGACACCCGTGTTCACGCCGAACGACTCGCGCTCGTAGAGCCCGATGCCGCGGCCGTCGGGCAGGGCGAGCTGCACATAGACGGGCACCTCGACGGTCGCCGACCACCCGAACGCGGCGCGGTAGAAGCGCACGGCGCGATCGAGATCCGCGACCGCCAGGATCACGAGAAGGAGATTCGGCCGTGCGTCGTTGCTCACGTGCGCACGATAGCCGCTGACGCACCGGGGTAGCCTGGGGGGAATCCGATGTCGATCCCCGCTTCAGCGATCCGCCTGGCCGTTCTCGCGCTTGTCGTGATCGCCGCGTCAGCGCACGGACAGGGCTACGAGGTCCGAGAGGCGAACGAACTACTCGAGGCCGCGCCCGGTGATGCCACGACGCTCGACCTCGGCGACGACGGCGCCGCCGCGATCGCGTTGCCGTTCCCGGCCTGGATCTACGGCGAGCCCCACGACGCACTTGTCGTGTCGAAGTACGGCTGGCTCCAGCCAGGTGCGCAAGAGAGCTTCGCCGAGAGTGCCAATCCCGGAGCAGCGCATGGTCAGGATGCCACGAACAGCGCGTTCCCCTACGGCCGTGGCGCCGCAAGTGCTGACGGGATCATCACGCCCGCCTGGGCCCCTCCGGTCGCGGACTCGGCGTTGCCCGTCCGCGTACGAACGTGGACGTCGGGCACGGCGCCCGCACGGCGCTTCGTCGTCACGTGGGACCACGGCCCGAGCGACGGCACGCCGATCCGGAGCGAGCAGGTTCAGTTCCACGAGGGCCCGGGGCGCGTCGTCTTCGCCTACGACCGCGCGCCGGTCACGGGTCCCGAGGCGACCGGCTCGTTCGTCTGCGGCATCGACGAGCGTGCGGGAGTGCGCTTCGTCTCGCCCTATCGCGACGGACGGGGCAGCGGTGTGCAGCCCGCGACGGACTTGATCTTCGAGCCGCGAACGGTGCACGTCAACGCGACGGACATCGGCAAGGAAGGCGAGGTCCCGATCTGGCAAGACGTGCGCAAGGAGTCGACCGTCCCGGACGGCTGCACGAAGCGCTGCGCGTACCTGGCGCGCGGGCGCTTCTACTTCTCGGTGCCGGATCGTGGCGTCTACTTCTGGCACCCGAAACACGGTCGAAAGAAGCACCCGCCGGAGCGCCGGAAGAAGCTGCTCGCCGAGGATCGCGAGACGTTCGGCGGACGCTTCGGCGACGTACAGCGCTGGGGCCGCCAGGTGCTCGACGGGAAGGTGTTGCTGCTCCCGGCGGACGGCGGCGAGCCGCTCAGGGTTTGGTTCCGGATCGTCGAGTACTTCACGTTCGACGATCGGGGCACGACCTCGGCGGACTTCCACACGTGGAACCTGCGCTGGATCCTCTCGAACGCGTTCCCCGGCGACGACCCGCGCGAGAAGATCGGCCGCTACTACGCGTGGAAGGCGATGGCGACCTCACGCATCAGCGTGGGCAAGTTGTTCAAAGCGAAGCAGCTCGACAACTCTGCGAAGCAGTACGACTCGGGCCGCAAGAACGAGTACGTGCTCTACAGCGGACGCGTGCGACACGGGACGCGCGGACCGCTCGCGACGTACGCGGTCGCCGACGGCGAACGCTGGTCGCGCTTCGTGCTGCGCGAAGACGACCAGGACGTGACGCAGCACGTGGACCGCACTCCGCTTCGGTTCGTCCCGGACCCCCACTACGTGGACGGGCACTACTCCTACACCGTGCGCGCTCGCGACAACCCGTACGGATGGATCACCGGCCGCACGCTGCCTGGGTTGCCGATGCGCGACGAGGGCATCGACGTCGATCCCGGCCGGACGTCGGGCCCGGAGACGCCGAGGTAGCGAGGGACTACTGCAGCAGCACGCCGCCGATGTCGGCAGAGATCAGGTGCCGGCGCGACTCCTCGACGACAGTGATCGTCACACCGTTGTTGCGGACGCTGCCAGAGATCGCATCCCCCACGCGGCCCAGTCGCTCGACGAACCACTCGGTGCCCACGGACTCCGACTCGACGATGAGATCGAGCGTCCGGTCCTTCAGCCGCACGACGGCGGTCGAACTGATCTGCACCGCATCCGGGAACGAGTGCACCGGCTGATCGAGCACGACGTGACCGTCGAACGTCTGCTCCGCACGGAGTCGGGCGTTGCCGCGTCGCTCACCATTGACGAACAGCTTGCCCTTGCGACGAATGCGCTGCGTCTTGCCCTCGCGCAGCTTCACGCGGCGGATACGGCGCGGCTCGCTCCAGACGACCTCGGTCTCGCTCTCGGCCTGACCAAACGAAGTGAACCCGAGCCAGTGACATCCACGCGTCCCGCGCTTGCGGAAGTAGCGATCGAGTCGAACGAGTTCCGCCTGGGGAGTCGACCGCACGAACGAGTGCACCTCGCCCTTGCCCAGGAACGCCTGAGCGGAGAACGTCTCGATCGAGCGGGTTCCCGACTCGTCTTCGAGCACCTTCTGATCGCCGACCAACGTGCCCCAGTCGACGAAGTCGGTCAGGTCCTCCTTCGGGACGCGTGACTTCGACCAGGCCGGCGCGGACTGCGCGAGTGCGAGGGCGACGAAGGCGGCAGCGGCAAGCGTGATGCGCATGGGGTGTCTCCGGCGTCCAGCGTACGCTCTTGCGACGAGTTCAAGCGAGTCGCAGCACGACCTCGTCGATCTCCTCGCCGCGGGCATTCGCGAACCCACGCTCCTCGCCGATCACCTCGAACCCGCACTTCCTGAGCACACGCTGCGACCCGGCGTTGTCCTTGGCTGCTCGTGCGTGGAGTGGGCGCGTGGTCTCGACATCGAGGAACTGGCGGAGCGCCTGCGTGGCGATGCCCTGCCCCCAGAGTTCGCGGTCGATCCAGTACGTGACGTCGCGGTCGCCGAACATCTCGAAGCTCGCGATGCTCCCGGCCACGACATCACCGAACAGGATGACGCGCGTCAGGATGGCGTCGCTGTCGCGGAGTTTGGCGCGCCAGACGTCGTACGCGGCGCGATCGGTCGGGTCCTTCGACGTGAAGCCCGCCATCCAGTTGGCCTCGGAGTCGAGCTGCTGCGCGAACAGCACGTCGGCATCCGCGACGGTCTCCTCGCGCAGTCGCACGTCCGGCCCAGTCGGAGCACTCGCCTCGGTCGCTTCAGTCATCACGTCTCCCCACGGTCAGTATGTGCGCGCTCGCTCCGAGCAGAGCGGGCTCCTCTTCGGCTACACGGAGTGCGTCGAGCAAGGCCCGGCGACGCGACTCGTCGTCGAGGCGAGCATCGAGGTCGGGCAGCAGCCAGCCGATGCCCTCGACCGCGAACGTGCCCTGCACGGAAAGGTCGGCTTCGGCGACCTCGGCCCGCAGATCCTCCGGGCGATGGAAGTACGCGGACGTGAAGTACGCGACGTCATCGGTCGGGTTCTCGTGGCACCCGCTGCGCAGGTCCTCCTCGACGATGGCCACGAACGTGGGGTCGTCGAAGCACTCGACGCGCATGCCGTCGAGCAACGACGCGAAGCGGGAGATCCCCGCTGCCACCACGACCCCACCCGGCCGCACAACCCGCCGTGCCTCGCGCAGCGCCTCGATGCGATCGATGCGGTTCTGCAGGTGATAGAGCGGACCGAGAAGCAGCACGACATCCCACGAGGCATCCTCGGCGGTCAGCGCACGGGCGTCGCCCTCCTCTGCCGTCACACCCGCGAGGGCGGAGGCATGAGCGACGTGCACCGGGACCGGATCGATCACGTGCGGGTGATGACCGAGTTCCGCCAGCCACGCGGCGTACGCTCCGGGACCACCGCCCACGTCGAGCACACGGGCGGGCGCCTCCGGGAGGAAGCGCGCGACGATCTCCTTCGTGCGCCACAGCTCGAGACGCCCGACGCCGCTGAGGCGCGTGTGCTCGTGGTCGTTGTCGTAGTACTCGCGGAGCTGCATCGGGGGATTGTCGCAGGTCGTGTCAGCGCCCGGGAACGGTCAACTGGAGGTCGCGCGCCGGGACATCGACCGAGCCGAGATCGACCTCGCCATCGAGCGTATCGAGCACGAGCCGCACGCGGCCGTGGGGCAACGTGGACATGCCGAAGCGTCCGTCCTCGTCAGTCTTCTGCTTCCAGCCCCAGAATGCCGGGTCCTCGGGGACGATCCAGATGGTCTGGCCGGACACCGGCCGACCGCCCTCGGACACGAGGCGGGCGGCAAGCGATGCGCCGTCCCGAAGCGCCAGCGTGACGTCACTGCCCGGCCAGTGGGTGCCGGGCGCACGCGCCGGTGCGTGCCCGCCTCCGTGGTTGGAGGCGACGACGGTGAAGTCGAAGTCCGCTAGCCCGGAGAAGGCGAAGCGTCCAGCGGCGTCGGTCACCGTGCGCACGGCAGCCCCGGGGCGATCGATCACGCCGAGGCCGCGTGCGACCGCGCGGACCTCGATGCCGGCGCCCGCCGCGGAGCCGTCGGGGAGACGCACCTGCCCCGTCAGTTCCGGGATGCGCTTCGCCACCACGACGAGATCCGACGTCCCGGCCGCGGCCTGCCGGGCGACGCCGCTCCACCCATCGTTCGAGACGAGAGTGATGTCGTAGCGACGGTCGCGCGGGAGCAGGTGCGTCTGAAATCCGCCGTCGGCTCGGAGTGCGGCGCTGTTGACGAGACCGTCCGCGTCGTGGGCGTAGAGCCAGCCGCCGGTCGTCATCACTTCGCCGCTGTCGTCGACGAGTCGGCCCGAGATCGACCCGCCGGTCTCGAGAGCGATGGTCAGCCCGTCCGTGCCCGGTCGGACGTCGCGGAGGATCGTCAACGCGAGCTGTGAGTCTCGGTCGCTCGTCCACGCCCAGAGCACGTTCGTTCCGGACCCGACGTCGGGAACGACGAACGACCCGTCCGGCTCGACGCTGCCGCTCCACACCGCACCGTTCCCGCCGCTCGGGAGGACGCCGCGCATCACGACGCTCAGTTTCCCAGGCGGCAGGTTTCCGGATGGGTCGGTGACGCGCCCGCGGATGTCGCGTGAGCGTTCGAGGACGAGGACGGCCCGATCGTCGCTCGGAAGTCGGTAGCCGAGTTCTGCCGTCCGCAGCGGGAACCCGGTCGTCCCCGGGGCCTCAGCGCGCAGCACCGCGTCGCCCGGCGGGAGGCCCTCAATCACGAACTCGCCATCCGCGCCAGTCTCGGTATCGCGGACCGACGAGGTCGACCCGGACGGGTCGCTCAACGAGCACGTGGCCGTGACCCGCACTCCGGCGACGCCGGTCCCGTCCTCTTCACGTACGTTCCCAACGACGCGGCCCGTACCGGTGAGCACGACGATCATGGGTGCGCCGGCTTGCCCGGTGGCCGAACCGTCCGCGAAGCCGGCCGCCGTGACGTCGACGGTGCCCGCTGCGACCGCGAGCGGTAGGCCCAGCGTGCCGTTCGCGGGAGTCCGGCCCTCCCAGCCCCCATCGCGTTCGCTCACGGTGGCGTCGGCCACCGCACGCCCGACCTCGTCGCGAACGACGAGGACCTGGACGGTCCCCGCGGGCGGCGACTCCGCCGGCGTCGATGAGGCACCAGTCGGCGGACGCTGAACATGCGTCCGGCGGCGCGGCGGGGCTGCGAGTGGCGGCTCGTCGGTCGTCGGCTCGCCTCCGTCGGCACCGACCTCGGCCGGCGACGCCGGGGAGCCCTCGGTGATCTCAGGCGACCGAGGCTCCGACACCGGCTCGCGCGCGCCGTCGCACGTGGCCACGAGAGCGAGAACTGCTGCAACCACGACGAGCAGCAGCAGGACGAGCCAACGTCCTCGGCGCGGTCGGTGAGCCTCCGTCATGAGCGCAGCCTATCGCCCGCTCGCGTCGACGTCCTCGCTGCGCTACCGGCGCTCGGCGAGCCACACGCCGCAGACGAGGAAGCGGCGGCCGTCGTCGTCGGTCCCGACGTACGAGGCCGCCGCCCGGTGACGCTCCATGAACGTCTCCTGCAAGGCCCCGTACTCACCGGGGTCAAGGAAGCGCCGCTTCCACGCGATGAGGGACAGAGCGAACTCCCGTCCGATGCGCGCGAGCAGGCGCGGGTGAGGCAGCGAGTGGAGGAAGAACACGAGCCGCGCTCCCGGCCGGAGGCGCTCCACGCCCTCGTCCAGCAGAGCGGAGAACAGCAAGTCGCCGTCAGGTCCGCCGTCCTGAGCGAGCGCCAGATGCCCGACATCGGCGCGTGGCTTCTGCGGGAGGTTCGTCGCGACGAGGCCCCCGATGGGCGGGCCGGCACCGAGCAGCGAGCGCTCGGCCAGTTCGACGTCCACGCCCGCCGCTTGCACGTTCTGCCGAGCCAGTTCGAGAGCCTCCGTGTCGACGTCCGTGCCGAGCACCGGGCTGGCGCCGGAGAGAGCGGCAGCGATGGCGAGCACGCCGGTGCCGCAGCCGACATCCCAGAACGGCTCACCGCGACGGACCAGGCCGTGTCGCAGCATCGCGGTCGCCACCGAGAGCGTCGCGTGGTCCGCCGAGAGTGTGGCAGCGGGATCTCGATGCTCCCGGATGGGTGGAAGCCCCGGGAGCTGCAGCTCGCGCACAGGACCAGGCTCCGCGTGCGGCTGACCGAGCTGATCGACGTCGCGCTCGAGGCTCGCTGCCACGTCGAACGTGACACCGGCGGCGCGCAGGTACGTCAGGTAGTCATCGAGATCGTCCATACGGAGGCCGAGGCTCTCACGCCAACGGGTCCGGGCGCTCTACGCTTCCAACCTCGTCGTCGTCGAGCTCCGGACCCAGCAGCTAGTAGCGGGTCACGCGGACCACGATCACGACGTCGTCGCCGGCGTCCGCATCCACGGAGCCGACCGTGCGTGTGCGCTTGTCGGAGCGTGCCAGCGAGGTGCTCACGCGGATCGGCCCCTCCGGGAGGCCGGTGACACGGAAGCGCCCGTCCTCGTCGGTCTCGCCCTCCTGCGACACCATCCCGCGGACACCATCGACGCCGAGACTCTCGACGCTGAGCGGGATGCGCGGCACCGGACGGCCGTCCTCGTACTCGATTCGCCCGGTGACGGCGAGCCCCGTGCGCAGCACGACCCGGTGATCGCGCGTGCCAACGCGCACGGCGTCGAGCACGACCGGCACACGACCGGCTCGATACGCGATGATCCGATACGACCAACGGGCATCGAGCCCGGTCATCCGAAACGCCCCGGACTCGTCCGACGGCACCTGCCGCGCCGGCGTGTCGGGTCCACTCGGCGTGGCCCAAAGCGTGGCGATCAGCGGGACGCCATCCTCGTCGACCACGGTGCCCGCGATCTCGCCCGCGATATCGACCACGACCTCGAGATCGCGCTCGCCAGCGACCGCGTCCTCTGCGCCGCGCGCCGCCACGGTGACCGGACGGCCATCGATGTCGCTGACGCCCAGGCGATAGCGACCGTCGGGAACGCCGACGATGCAGAAGCGACCGAAGCGGTCCGTGCGCGCGCTGACGCCGGCGAAGACGGACCGAATGACACCGGAGCGGTCAACGCTGTTCCGCCGCGTCGCCCACACGAGGGCGCGCGGAATCGGCGTTCCGTCGGCGTGCTGGACGACCCCGGCGAGGACGTTCCCCGCAGCCACGTCGATCTCGATGGGATCTCCATCGGGCTGGACTCCGGCAAGGACTCCGGCCGGCAGCATGCGGATCGACGGACGCACAGCACGCGGGCGATCGGTACGCAGGTCGTACGTCTGCTCGCGATCGAGGTCCATGATCGCGAACGAGCCATCCACCGCGGACGCCGCGCTCGCGGAGTGTGCGCCCTCGCCGGAAGCGGGCCGCGCGAACACACGCAGGCCGGGAATTCCCCCCTCATCCGTGGTTCTGACCGTCCCACGAATCACGCCCCCGACGTCCAGTTCGATCCGCAGCGGCTCGTCAAAGTCGTCGAACAGATCGAGTTCCTCGAGGACGCCGCTCTGCCGGGTCACCGTCAGCTCGTACTTCGCCCGGGGCAGGTCGAGAATCGCGAAACGGCCGTCGACGTTCGTGAGCGCTGCCGGGTGCACACCGTGGGGCAGGCTGACTCCCTCCGGAGCCACGGCGACGACGCTGACGGCCTCGAGCGGCCCGGCGCCAATGCCCACCACCACGCCAGTGATGTCGAGGGTCGGTTCGGGGTCCTCGACAGCGCGTGACGGCGCGGCAGCCGCCAGGATCAGCGCCAACGTCACCAGCCAGCGTCGATGGTCCATGTTCGCTCTCCTCGCAGCGAGACCCTACCGCGCCGGGACAGCCACAATCGACGGTCGCTCCCCGCGCGAGACTGGCACCCGTCGATTGTCAGAACGCCGTGCTCGGGTCGAGCGGGTCACCGCAGTAGAGGCAGGCAGAGCGCCGCGCGTTGTTCTGCCGTCCGCAGGCGTTGCACGCACGAGGGGCGGGCCGCGCGCGGCCGTCGAGCTGGCCGTCGCGCAGGTCGACCTCGCGGATCTTCGCCAGGAGGTCGTCGTCGTCGAGACCCGTCCGCTCCTGGACGAGCTCCCACATCGCCTGTGAGGCGAGGGCCAGGCGGTCCACTCGAGCATCGAGGTCGCGCGTGCGGTCCTTGGCGCGATCGACGTCCCGCTCGGTGCGCGAGATCTGGCGCTCGTGCTGTCGGATCTTCCCGTGCTGGTAGCCGTAGTGAGACGCGCTAAAGAAGTCCATCTGCCGATCTCCCCTGCTGCGCCGGCGTGGCGCTCCGGCTCTTCAACCGCGAGTGCGGGTGTTCGGTTGGAACGCCCTCGGACGAACGAACGGACCGCGCTGCGCGACGCTGCGTGACCCAGGTCGCATGTGACCCGGACTTCCCCGGGATGCTCGGTGAATCCCGTGTGAAGAGGCGCCGAGCGCTCGTCAGACTGCGTCGTTGCGCGCGACTGCGATCTCGTGCGCGGAGAGGGAACGCTCCATGGACGCGCCTGACTCACGTCCCATCCTGGTCCCGGTCGACTTCTCGGCCTCGTCCGCGGCAGCGTTGCTCTGGGGTGCGGCGCTTGCACGCGCGATCACCAAGCCGCTCGTGGTGCTCCACGTCGTGCACGACCCCGTGGGGGCGCCGGGGTACTACCTGCGCGCACAGCACGGTGGCGCCCTCGAGATGCAGCGCATCGAAGAGGGTGCCCGCGACATGATGGACGAGTTCCTGCGGGAGCTCTGCGAACGTCACCCGGAGATGGGAGCGCCCGCCGATCTCACCACGCGACTCGTCGCGGGTGTGCCGGCAACGCGCATCCTCGAAGTGGCGGACGAACTCGACGCGCGACTCATCGTGATGGGCAGCGAGGGCCGGACGGGACTGGCGCGCGCACTCCTCGGCTCCAAGGCCGAGCGCGTGGTGCGGCTCGCACCGGTCCCCGTCACGATCGTGAAGGCGCCGCCCCTGGACGACGACGCATGACCTCGGCACCGAGCAGACGGGGCGCGCTGCGGTGAACGCCGACGGATCCGTCGACTTCGCCGCGCTGACGATGGGCCTCGTCGGCGGCCTCGCCATCTTCCTGTTCGGCATGGAGATGATGACCGACGCGCTGAAGCTCGCAGCGGGTTCACGGCTCAAGGGTGTCCTGGCGCGCATGACGACGAACCGCTTCAAGGCCGTGTTCGCCGGCGCGTTCATCACGGCCATCATTCAGTCGTCGTCGGTGACGACGGTGCTCGTGGTCGGCTTCATCTCCGCCGGCCTGCTGTCGCTCTCGCAGTCGATCGGGATCATCATGGGAGCCAGCATCGGCACGACGGTCACGGCCCAGATCGTGGCGTTCAAGGTGACGAAGTACGCGCTGCTACTGGTCGCCGCCGGCTTCGGGATGAGCTTCATCGGTCGCGCGAGGGGCGTGCACGTTTGGGGCAAGGTGCTCCTCGGACTCGGGCTGATCTTCTTCGGCATGTCCGTGATGAAGGACGCGACGAACCCGCTGAGGGACTACGCGCCGTTCATCGAGGCCATGCAGAACATGGACAGCCCGCTCCTCGCGGTGCTGTTCAGTGCGGCGTTCACCGCCATCGTCCAGAGTTCGTCCGCCACGACCGGCGTCATCATCGTGCTCGCGACCCAGGGCTTCGTTTCGCTCGACGCGGGCATCGCCCTCGTGTTCGGCGCGAACATCGGCACGTGCGTGACGGCTGGCCTTGCGGCGATCGGCAAGCCTCGTGAGGCCGTGCGTGCCGCGATGGTCCACACACTCTTCAACACGGCAGGAGTGTTGCTCTGGCTGGGGTTCATCCCCCAGTTGGCCGAGTTGATCCAGAGGCTGTCCCCAGTCGCGGAGGGGCTCTCCGGTGTCGCCAAGCTGAGGGCCGAGACGCCGCGTCAGATCGCGAACGCGCACACGATCTTCAACGTCGCCAACACGTTCATCTTCATCTGGTTCACGCCGGTGATCGCGCGCATCGTCGAGCGCGTGCTGCCCGACAAGACGATGGCGGAGGACGCTCTCGCCCGGAAGGGCTACATGGACGACATCATCGTCCACACGCCCGCTCTGGCACTCGACATGGTCCGCATGGAGCTCGGGCGTCTCGGCGCCTGCGTCCTCTCGATGTTGCGGACAGCGCTCGACCCCGTCGTGACCGGGACGGACGAAGAGCTCGCGCTGCTGCGCGAGCGCGACGAGGAGGTCGACGCCCTGCACGGAGCAGTGATCACCTACCTCGGGCGCCTCTCGCTGGAGGATCTCAGCGAAGAGCAGTCGCACCGCCTGTCCGAGTACATCTCGGGCGCAAACTACCTCGAGAACATCGGCGACATGATCGAGACGAACCTTGTCGATGCCGGGCGTGCGCGGCTGTCGCAGGGCATCGAGATCAGCCCGCAGACGCGCGACGCGCTGCAGCTCTTCCACACGCGCGTCGTCTGGGCCGTCGAGCGGTCGGTCCAGGCGCTGGCGGGCGAGGACGTCGATGCCGCTCGCGAGGTCCGCAAGGCGAAGTCGGAGATGGTGCTGCTCTCCGAGACGGTCGAGGCGCACCTCGCGCAGCGCCTCGCCGCGAACGAGCCCAATCGCGTCGGTCTGTTCCGACTGGAGTCGGACCTGATCGAGGCGTTGAAGCGCATCTACTACTTCTCGAAACGCATCGCACGGCTCGTCACCGAGGAGACGCCGCTCTACGACCGTGGCGGACCGGATCGCCCGCGGCGGGAGCGGGACGAGCCGTAGCCCTCGCGGAGGATCCTCGTCGGCGGTGACCGCACCGTTGGTACTACTGCGCGGATGTCGAACCCGCTCGCTCAAGAGAACCATCTCCCGCTCGCCGCTCGTGGCTGGATCGCTGAGCATCTGCCGGCGCCCTGCCGCGCTGTGGAGCGAGTCCGCCAGGCCGCGCGCTCGACGGTCCTGCGGCTGACCACCGACGCCGAGGCCGTCTACTTCAAGGCCGACCACGTCCTGCCGCCGGCAGAGGCCACCATCCTCTCGCGGCTATCGCGCGCCCAGCCGGAGCACGTGGTGCCGGTGCTCGCACTCGACGCGGACCGCGGCTGGAGTCTGACGCGAGATGCGGGACCAGCCGGCCTCGACGACGCGCCGACAGCGGACTGGTGCCGCATCGCCAAGTCGCTGGCAACCGTGCAACTCGATTCTGGCCTCGACGCCGACGGCTGGATCGCCGTCGGCTGCCGCGACCGACGCGGTGAGCGACTCCTCCACGCGACCGAGAACATGATCGACGACGCACTGCCTCATCTCGCCGACGACGAGTGCGGCCGACTCACCGCGCTGCGTCCGCGTATCGCTGAGACGTGCGGCGAACTGATGGCGGACGGACTGGCCCCACGTCTCGTGCATCAGGACGTCGTGCCCGAGAACGTGATCGCCCACGGCGGCAGGTCGCTGCTGATCGACTGGAGCGACACGGTCGTCGGTCACCCGTTCTTCGCGCTCGACCGCCTGCTCGATTCGTGCTGGTCCGACGCGGATCGCAAGGCCGCCGTGATCGACGCGTACCTGGCCGGGTTCACGGAGTTCGCTCCGATCGCGGATCTGCGGGAGTCGTTCCAACGCGTGCTCTGGCTTCGTGTGCTCTACGAGGGCCTCCGGTGGCACGACGAGATCGCCGCGGTCGGTCCGGACTCGGAGCAAGGCAAGCGCCTGCATGCCGACCAGCTCTCCGGACTCCGGATGGTCGCGCGTCGCCAGAGCTGAGTCGCTGCTGGTCGCCGCCCTCGACGTGCGAGTGGCCGCGCGGGCGTCGCCGGGCCGATCTCGGTACTCTCGGGCATGCAAACGGGCGCGTTCCGCGAGCTCTTGGCCGCTGATGTCGCCATCGACATCGGCGTCTGGACAAAGGAGCAGGCGGCGGCCGCCCTCGCGCGGTACTCCGAGACTCGGTCGGGCTCGGTCCTCGATGCCATGGACCCGGCCGACCGCGCGCGGGTCGAGGAGGCCATGGCCGAGATCGTCGCCGGCGCCGACGGAGACGTTCGCGCGGCGGTGGCCCGCCGGGTCGTCACGCGCGAACTGCCGGCCAGCATGGGACCCGCAGCGTCGCACGCCATCAGCGCAGCCGGCACGCGTCTGAGCGCCCCGCTTCGTCCGCTCGAGCGTGATCGCTACCTCGGGTTCATGCCGCTCGGCGAAGGCGGCATGGGCGTCGTCTACCTGGCGCTCGACAGCGAGCTCAACCGGCGCGTCGCGTTCAAGATGATCCGCTCGGGCACGACGCGAGACCCGATGGCCGATGAGTCGGGGCCCGTCTCCGAAGACGTCATCGCGCGCTTCGTCCACGAGGCCGTCGTCACGGGAGGCCTCGAGCATCCGGGCATCGTTCCGGTCTACGAGATGGGCCTCACGCCGTCTGGCCTTCCCTACTACACGATGCGGCTGGTGCGTGGCGAGCGCACGCTGCACGACGGCATCAGCGAAGCACGCACGTTCGAGGATCGGCTCGCGCTGCTCGAGGCGTTCTTGAAGATCTGCGATGCGGTCGACTACGCGCACTCGCGCGGCGTCATCCACCGCGATCTCAAGCCAGCCAACGTCGCACTCGGTCAGTTCGGCGAGGTCGTCGTGCTCGACTGGGGCCTCGCCAAGATGCAGTCGCGCCCGGACCTCACCGGTAGCCGCTGGCAGTCGCGCCTGAGCAATCTGCGCGAAGAGACGGATCTCAAGACATAACGAGCGCCCTCGGCACACCTGGCTACATGGCCCCGGAGGCCGCGCTCGGGAACGTCCAGGAGATCGACGCGCGCGCCGACGTCTACAGCCTCGGCGCCATCCTGCACCGCATCCTGACCGGCGACTTCCCGTTCGAGTTCAAGACGTTCCCCGAGTACGTGCGCAAACTGTTGAAGGGCGTCACCGAGATCGCCGGAACGCCCCCCGGACTGGGCCGCATCTGCCTGAAGGCGTTGGCCCGAGACAAGGCGGATCGCTACGAGACGGTCGGCGCGCTCGCCGACGCGCTGCGCGCGTGGCAGCGCGAGAGCGCGATCGACCGCGAGGTCGACGCTCTGTCCACCGAGGGCGAGGCAACGCTCGCAGCCGCCGAGGGTCTGGAGGGAGACGCGCTGGTGCGTCAGCTCGACCGCGCGATGGCGATGTCGGTGCGCATCCTCGAACTGCGTCCCGACAACGAACGCGCGGAGGCTCTCGGTAACCGCGCACGGGAGATGCGGGCCGGCGCGATGGCGCAGCGGGAACGCGCCGCGCGGTCGCGGCTGCTGCGGCGCGTGGGCGTTGTCGGCCTGGTCGCTGCGACCGCCGCCACGCTCCTCGTTGCGTTCCTGCTGGACGACAAGCGACGCGACGCCGAGTCCGCGCGCGTCCGCGAAGAGGCCCAACGCGTGCGGGCAGAGAAGCAACGTGCAGCGGCCGAGAGCCTGGCCGACTTCATGATCCACGACCTGCACGACGGACTCGTTTCGGTCGGTCGCCTGGATCTCCTCGCACAGGTGTCGCGCAAGTCACTCGAGTACTACCGCGGCCTACCGATCGAGGACGTCAGCGACGAGGTTCGCGCGTCACGCGCACTGGCGCTCGGGCGGATCGGCGAGGTCCTCGTCGCGAGCGGGGATCTCGACGAGGCCCTCGCGACGTGCGTCGAGTCGCAGACCGTCTACGAGACACTCGTGGCCGCGGCGCCGACGAACCGCGAGTGGCAGCAGGGGCTCGCCACCGCACTGAACCGCACGGGCGACGTGCACCAGGAGACGGGCGATCTTGATGCCGCGCTCGCGGTCTTTCGACGCTCTGCGGAGATCCGACGCCGGCTCGATGACGAGCAGGATCTGACCCGAAGCCTGGATCGAGTAGCGACCATCCTCGTGCGTCGCGGCGAACGCGACACGGCGCGCGCGCTCTACCTCGAGTCGCTCCGGATACGTCGGCGCCTCGCGACGCAGAGCCCCGAGGATCTCGACACTCGTGCTGCTCTCGCCAAGAGCCTCGAACACGTCGGAGACATCGCGCTGCAGACCGACGGTCTGTCCGCGGGCGTCGAGCACTACGAGGAGTGTCTCGCGATCCGACAGCAGCTCCGCACGGAGCAGCCCGACGACCCGGAGCGGCAGGCCGAGGTGGCGAGCGTGGTGTTCCGCATCGCGCACTGCCGCGGTCTCGCGGGCGACGCCGCCGCTGCGCTGGAGGGGTATCGCCAGTCGCTCGTGATCTACCGGCGACTCGTCGATCTGGATCCGTCCAAGTCGTTCTGGCAACGCAACCTCTCGCTCAGTCTGGGCCGGGTAGCGGGCCGCCTGAAGGACGCGGGCGACACCGACGGCGCGCGCGCTCACTTCGTGGAGGCGCTCGACGTGAAGCGCCGTCTGGCGCGCCGCGATCCGAGCAACACGCGCGCGCAGCATGACGTCGGCACGGCGCTCATCGGGCTGGCGGACCTCGCGAAGTCCGCGAACCAGATCCCCGAAGCGCTCGTGAGCTACAACGAGGCACTCGCCATCGCACGGCAGCTGGTCGCCCTCGACGACGTCAACACCGAGTGGCAGAGCGACCTCACCACGGCGCTCTCGCGGATCGGCCAGATCCGTCATCACACGGGCCGCCACGAGGCTGCTCGCAAGGACCTGGAAGAGGGGCTCTCGGTGGCGTTGGCGCTGACGCAGCGGGACGCCGCGAACGTCGAGTGGCAGTCGGAAGTCGCACTCGCCCACGATCGGCTCGGTGCGCTGGCGCAGGACATGAAGGACCAGCCGCGCGCTCTCGTGCACTTCACGCAGTCCGTCGACGTGCGCCGCCGGATCGTCGGGCTCGACGCACAGAACCTTGCTGCCGCCGCGAGTCTGGCTTGGGCGCTCGGGAAACTCGGCAGCACGGCCCGAACCCTCGGCGACGGCGAGGCGGCGCTCGCGTACTTCACGGAGTCACTGCCGATCCATCGAGACATCGCTACGCGCGACGCCACTCCGTCGCGACGGCGCGAGCTCGCGCTCTCTCTGTACAACATCGGCACCGGTCGCGAGAGTGCCGGTCGCCAGGACGATGCACTCCTCGCGCTGCGCGAAGCCGAGTGGATCCACGCGCACATCGCCGCCTACGCGAACGAGCACAGATACTGGGCCGAGGCCTATCAGCGCGTGCTCGCGGCGGTCGGTCCCAGCGAGGCGTACGACCACCTGACGATCGGCTACGGCCTCTACGCCGAGAAGGACTTCGCCGCGGCGGCGGCCGAGTTCGCACGTGGCCTCAAGAACGAGAGCCTGCGCGCGGATCTCGCACGCGGTCACCTCTACAACGGTGTCTGCGCTGCGGCCCTCGCCGGCGAGCACGACAAGGCGCTCGAGTGGCTGACTGAAGATCTGCGCCGTCGCCGCGAAGAGATGCCCCCCGCACTGTTCGCCGCACACCTCACGCATGCCATGTCGAACGACCCCGATCTCGCCTCCCTGCGCGAACTCGACTCGTTCCAGCGCCTCTTCGCCGGCGACTGACCCGACCTACGGAGTCCCAAACCGTAGGTCGCAGGTTCGAGCCCTGCCGGCTATGCCCGGTGCCCATGCCGTCCGCGCTCACGGGACCGCAAGCCTGATACTGAGTGGCGCGCTCAGCCCGCCGAACTGAGCCTGGTTCCGAATGGCGCGAGCGCGGTTCCACCGACACGACGAGGTCCGCGCGTCCGACACGGAAGTACGTGCGCGGCGTGGGGCGTCCCCCCGCGTAGTACACGGCGACGATCACCGCGTCATCGAGAGTCGCCCGCACCTCCACGTCCCTGATGGGCGTCCCCGGATGCGCGCTTCGGAAGGCCGCAACCGCCGCCTCGCAGTGCCGGGAGGTGGGCTCTCTCGTTCGATATCTGGGTTCTCTAGCTAGATGACGTCGTAGCCAACCGATGAGACCCACCGCGTCAGCCTACTCGGATCCCGCGCCGACGGTTTGGCCGTAGCAGGTGGGACGCTTCCGGCCAACCCGGCCAACTCGATGGCGAGAGCGCGGCGCGCCGAGAAGTGGGGTTAGTTCGGGGTGTTCCCACTTCCAGGCTGCGTCCGTCGCGCACACTTCCTCTCGCCACGCGGGCAGCTCCGGCTAGTCTGCCGCATCGACGCAGTTGGCTAGCTGACGCAAGAGCGGCACTCCGTTCGTCCGATAGAGTGAGCACACCATGACCGACGTTTCTCCCGAGGCCGACCAGGTCGACGACGGCCCGCCCACGCTGACCTTCCACTATCTGAAGAGCCCCCGGTTTCGCACGGTGCACGTCGATGGGGCGCTCGGCGGGCCATCCCCGTCCCTGCCGTTCATCACGATGACGATGTACAGCGAGCGCCACGCCGTACCGCGCGAGATGACCCACACGCTCAACGATGACGGCAGCGTCGGTGAAGTAGCGGCGACAGAAGGGCGGAGTGGCATCGTCCGCGAGCTGGAGATGTGCGCGGTGTTCGATCCCCGGACCGCGAAGCAACTGGCACGATGGCTTGACAATCAAGCCGACGCGGTGATCCAGCAGTACAACGCCTCGGTTGAGAACACCGAGAACACCGAGGATGACGATGGCGCCGAAGAGTCCGAGTAAGCACCGCAATCGCCTCCAGACCCGCCTCAATGAGGAGTCGCGACGGCAACGCCGTCGCGTTCTCTCCCACGTGCACTTCTCCGATTCAGACGCGGGCGTGCTCAAGCGTCCCCGGGCCGTGCAGCCGCCACGCGATCCCCGCGATTCGATCATTGCCTCGCATGATGCCGAGATCGAAGTCGGCGACGCTATGCCCCCGGCCCTCACGAATCTCGTTGCCTCTCAGTGGGCGTTCACTTCCTTTGCCACGAACGTCGACTTCGTGCTTGGGGACGACTACGCGTACGACGTCTCGTACCTCGCGCACCTAGGAGGCCTGGTGCCGTTCACCGGCGCACCCTCGCGCGCAGATGATTCGGCCGATGCCGTCGCCGAGTTGCAGGACCTGCTCCGCAGCGGAGGAGTCACGAAGGTCGTATTGGACCGAGCCGCTGAGTTGGTCGCACTCATCCGAGGCCTCGGAGGAGGGGTCGATCGCGTCGTCGCAAGCGACGACGGAGACGTGTCTCTGTACATGCTCAGCGACGAGCGATTGCCCGGTGGAGCATCCGCACGATACGCCACCGTGATTGTCGGTGAAGACGGAGACGTGGCCACGTCCATTGCTGATCGGGGAATCAGCGACTACCGTGTTTGCGACATGCTGGATGCTGAGCAATCTGTCGACTCCGAGGGCGTTCGCGTCACGGTGCTCGCTCTCATCCGCTTCGCGGCGTAGCGACCGATGCGCGAACGCGAGAAGGCGATCCCGGCTGACGAGACGCTCTTTCATGGCCTCATCGCGAAGGCAGTCGACGGCGACCGAGTTGTTCCTGGGTCCATCTCGCTTCCGTGCCCTTCTTTCAACCGCGAGTACGCCGGCGAGGCGAGCCCTCGCGCGGTCGACCCGACGTGGACGGGCACCGCCGCGCTGAGAGCGGGCGATGCGCCGGGCCCGTGGAAGATGGGGCAGCATGAGTACCGTTGGACGCCGCATGACGACCCGCTCGAAGAGAACGAGGCTCACGCTGAGGTCCGACTCCATCGCGCCTCCGATACGTCGGACAAGCCATTCAAGGTGAAGAAGCCGGGGCAGCGCGACGCCGCGCGCACCAAACTTGCCGAGCAGATGCGCGTCGTCATCGCACCTGAGCCCGCGGAAGACCCAGTTTCGTAGACGCGTCCGTTGCGCGTGCCGACCGACACGGTCTCAAGTCCCGGGCACTACTTCTAGCCCCCGGTTAGTCGAGGGGGTTGCGCCGCCGCGCGGCGGCGACGGGCGTACGGTCGTTGTGCCGTCGGGCCCGGCCCCATCCCGCTGGCCCGCTTCGCGGGTCCGCCGGCGGCGGATCGCCCGGGCGCTCCGGGCGACGGCACGCGCAATACGGAACCCGGTCCGATTCTTCGGAGCCGAGGAATCGGACCGGGTTCCGTATCTCGACAGACTCGATGGCGGGCCTGCCGCCGCTGTAGGGTCTCGCTTGCGCCGCGACGACGGCGCGGAGGTGCCACCATGCCGTTCGACCCGAGCTGTCCCGACTGCAACGAGAAGATGGAGTTCGGGTTCATCCCGGACGCAACGTACGGCGCCGTGGTCGAGACGCATTGGCACCCAGGCACGCCGAAGGAGGCTAAGTTCTTCGGGATCAGCAGCGGCACCGTCATCGAGAAGGCGCGCATGATCCCGGTCCGCGCGTGGCGCTGCCCGAAGTGCGGCCTGCTCCGCGTCTACGCCAAGGCGGAGGGGCCGCGGCCGCACGATCCCTAACCCGCATCGACTGAACTCTGGTTGGGCGGTCGCACGCCGGTTCGCGGCCGCGGCGACGGACGCTACGCTCGCAGCTCTCGACATGCCGGACGCCTCAACGCCCCCCGCCTCCCGAACGCTCCATCGCTCGGTCGAGATCCATGTCGCGGCGCTGTTCAACGGCGAGGACCTCGCGATCGCGCGCGACCTGCTGCAGAGCTGGTACGGGTACGGCGGAAGGATCGGCGCCGAGGAGGTCCACCACGCGGCGCTCCTCCTCTCAGGGTCCGATCTCGATGCGCTCTCTCGGAACATGGACGACGACTGGCGGGACCTGATCGTCGCGTCGGGAATCCGGACGACGGAGGGGCTGCTGCGGCTCGAAGAGCGCGGGGTCCGTTGGAGTGACTTGGGCTACCGGGGCGGCTGGTTCGCGCGGTTCATGCGGCGCATCGGTGCGCCGCTCGACGCCGCGACCCGCCGCCTGTCGCGACCCGCCGGCCGTGTGCGAGGCAAACTGGATCGCGGGCTGGACAACTTGGAGAACGCAACGCCGCCCGAGCCTCTCCCGCTCGGCCGGCGTCTCTTGGTCGCCACGTGCGCGATCGGAGCAGCGCTCTTCGGTGGGTTTGGCTACGCGATGTTCCACACGCTCACGACCGAGAGTGGCACCTCGCTCGACGGGACGTGGTTCGCGGTCTCGATTCTCGGGACGATGGTCGTCGTCGGATGCGTCCTCATCGCGCGCGAGTTCCGTCGAGCGAGGCGCTCACCGTCCGACTAGCCCGCGGGCACTTGGAACAGGTAGAGCCCGAACCCCATCGTGTCGCGGCCCCAGCGCTGTTGTGCGTCCTGGAACTCCCGCGTCGCCACCAGCTGCTCCTCCTGCTCCGGCGTCAGGCCGTGCTCCTCGGCGTGACGCTCCATCGCATACATGTAGAGCCACTCGAACTCATCCCACTCGTCGCGTGAGCTGAGCGCGGTCCAGAGCGCGCGCAGTCCGTGCGCACGACCCGCAGCGATGTTCTGGGCGTTGTCGCGCGGCAACTCCGTGTCGTCGGCTCCGATGGCCGCCAGGTACTCGGGTGGCGGTGTCTGCAGCCGGACGCCATCGGCCACGAGCACGTATCCGCCGGGACGTGTCAGCGCGACCAACGCGGTCAGCGCGTCGTCGAGTTCCCCGAACGCGTGGAGCGAGCCGATGCACGCCGTCAGATCGAAGCTTCCCGGTTCGAGCGGGACGTCGTCGCGCTTCGCGGAGTGCCACGTGACGTCGGCGTCGGGGATGCGCGCCGCGGCGTTCGCGCGGGCCATCGAGAGCACGGTCGACGGATCGATCCCGACCGCGGCGGCTCCGAAGCGTTCGACGAGCCGGATCAGGAGCTCACCCTTGCCGCAGCCGACGTCCAGGACGCGTGCACCGCGAGGCAACACGAGCAGATCGAGAGCCCGCTCCATCTTGGCGACACTGATCGGGTTGCCGTACGTGTGGAACCGGTTGCGGATCAGCTGCCAGTCGGTCTCGATGCTCATGCCGCGCAGCGTACCAGCCGCGCGCGGGGAAGGTCTGACCGGCGGGCGGCGCAGGGGTCGCGGCTCGCGAGAGAGTTGAGGCTGCCGGTTACTTAGTTGGGGCAGGGCTTGGAGATTGGCGCGCGTCCCACCACTCGCCGGCCTGGAGCATCTGCGACTCCAAGCCGCCAGTCATGAACACGCCAATCCAGTAGTCCAGAAGGACGGCGGTGGCGTCGGCCCGGACGTGGAGCTGATCGTCGGCGAGCGCGGTCCCGACGATCGGCAGCACGTCCTCGCGGCGACTCGCGCCGAGTAGCAGAGCCAGCGCAAGGGTGGTCAGGAGTGAGTGCCTCATATGGAATCAAACGTCCGAGGAGCCGGTTCGGTCGGCGCGATCGTTCGGAACGGCCGTTCCAGGCTCAATCCCACCACTGCCACGGTGTCGCGGAGGTGCGCTCGCAACGCGAGAAGTCGCTGCGGAAGAACAGGCGGAAGTCACCGCCACTCGGCCAGTAGCCGAAGGGCTCGTGGGCGAACCACCCAGCCGCCGTCTCCGGAACCTCGTCCAGATCGCGCGGAACGAGCTCGTCGAGCGACGCGGGGAACAGGCCCTCTCGCGCCGCGTGGGCGTTCAGCGCAACGGCGATCGCGTTGCCGCGCGAGCGGCTCTCGTTCACGAACACGCGGTGCAGAGGCGCAGCGGCGAAGAACGCCGCGACGCAGCCGAGTCCGACGACGAGAGCGCCGCGCGCGCTCGATCCCTGTCGACTCTCGCGCTTGACGACGAACAGGACAGCGCAGGTGAGCCCCACGATCAGGGTCCCGAACGCCCAGAGGAAGAACGTGGTCTGCGTCCCGCCGGCACCGATCACGGTGACCGCAGCCGCCACGGCGGCAGTCACCATCCACTCCGATCGCGTCGCCCGACGCAGGTCGAGCGCCTCGCGCAGCGTCGGGAACGCCTCGGCAGGGCGGCGCGGTCGGTGCTTGCTCACCGATCCAGTATCGCTACGGCACCGCGTCGCTACCTCACGAAGCAGTTGAAGATCTCGACTGGCGCGCCCGGCCCTCCCTGGCTCAGGGTCCCGAAGAAGGAGTCGAACTCCGTCTCGCTCGCGACATCCAGGCGGTTCTTCGTGAAGCGCGACTCCCGCACGGTGGTGAGCGTCGCGAAGTTCGAGAGGCCCTGGGCCTCACAGCCACTGGCCGTGCAGCGTTCGAGCAGGTTCGCGTTGCCGGAGAGAACCGAGAAGCCGTCCTGCGAGCAGCCCCGCGCGACGCAGTCGAAGAGCTGGTTGCCGTCCCCGGCGACGAGGAACCCGACACCGTGGAGGTCGTCGGTCAGGCAATCCGTGATGACGTTCGTCGCGCCGACGACCGAGATGCCGATCCCGCACTCGAAGCCGACACCGGACACGACGTTGCGCGACGCGAGACCGCCGACCATCTCGAGGAGGATCCCGGAGCCGGAGACGTCCATGACGCGGTTCCCGGTCACGACGCAGCCCGAGTCGTCGACCGACTCCTGCAGGACGATGCCGTCTCCGGCCAGCACATCGACGATGCGGTTGTCGCCGATCTGTAACTCCTGGCCCGTCGCGCTGATCCCGGCGTCCACGACGACGTTGACGCGGTTCGCGATCGCGGTCGAGACGTCGCCCACGAGCAGCAGTCCGGTCGCGCCGCCGTTGACGACTCGGTTGCGGCTGACCGTCGCTCCCGACCCGCTCACACGGATGCCGTCGGACGCGACATTGCGGATCTGATTCCGCGACAGCGTGGCGTCGTCGCCGTCGAGATCCACGCCTGCACCGGCGACGTTCGCGATGCGATTGCGATCCGCGACGAAGCCGTCGCCGTCGATCTCGATGCCGTTGCCGCCAGAGCGACGCACGTTGCACTTCGCGACGCGAACGGCGTTGCCGTGGACGAAGATGCCCGCATTGCGCGTGCTCGACGTCTCGCATCGATCGATCGTCGCGCCGTTCGCCTCCGCCGGGCCGACCTCCCCACCGTCCATGCGGAAGCCGTTCTCGACGGCGTTCCGCGCGCGACAGCGGGAGACCGAGTTCCCGTCGCCACGGGTGTGCGCACCGGTCGTGCAGTTCCGGAACGTGAAGCCCTGGATCAGGTTGGCGTCGCCGTTCACGACGACGCACGCGCCCAGGATGCCGTCGACCGTCCCGTCCCAGACAGCGTTGCGCCCCACGAGTTCGACGCCGTCGAGATCGACGACCACGTTCTCGCGATACGTGCCGGGGGCCACCAGAACGCGATCGCCGGTCGCTGCGACGGCCAGCGCCTCACCGATGGTGTCGAACTGCCGGGGCACTCGCAGGGTGTCGGCCGCAGCCGAAGACGCCGTAAGCGTCAGAACCGCCACCGTCGCCACAACACGCTTCCGAACTGACCACATATGCGCACCTCCCGACCCCGACGTCACGGTAGCAGGGGTGGTCAACACAGGAAGACGGTCAGCGCGCGATCACTCGAACGGCATGTTGACGGAGAGGTAGATCACGCCGTCGCCGAGCGAGATCCAGAGATCGTTGCCGGTCGATTCTGCATCCATGTACGTGAGTGGCTCGTCTTCGTCGTTCTCGAGCTTCAGCCCGAGCTTGCGTCCGACGCGCGCGATGGTCCGTCCCATCGCGGCCTTGTCATACGACTCGCAGAGTAGAGCGACGTCCAGCGTGTCCAACGCCGCACGCGGCTCGTCGCTGTCGACGAAGAACGTCAGAACGCCATGCCATTCGCCCGGGGGTGCGTACACGGTTGCTGCGAGAGGAATCACGTACTCGCCGGACTGCATGGCAGCTCCCTTGGCGGCACGTGCCGCTTGAGCGTTCGTCATGCCGATGCGCAGGCCCTTCTTGTTCTTCCGTAGCGTGGTCATGACGTGCGTCACGGCCTTCTCGAGGTCCTTCGCGTCATCCTCTGCGAGCGCGGTCGCCGCGCGTAGTTGAGTGAGTGTCAGTGCGCCCAGCGCGACCGCAACCAGCGCCAGTGTCCATCGTCGCCACATACGCGTGCCCTCCGTGCAAGTCGAGAGACAGAGCGTACGTCCCGGACTGGAGGCGGGACAAGCGCCGCCCGTGGCCAGCCCGCATTGTTCACGAGGACGCCACGCCTGGCGGGCGCGAAACGTCACGGCGTGCACCCACGCCATTCCTCGGTCTCGCCGCGATCCCGCGACGCCCTCGTGAACGATCCGGGCTACGTCGACGGGTCCCGGATCCGTCGACGCGCCAGCCGCCCCGCGACGGCGGTCACCGCAAGCACGGGCGACGTCAGAACAAGCAACAGGAAGATTGCGATCGGGAACAGGTTCCCCAGCTCGCCATCGGGGTTCGGGTAGAGCAGGTACGCCGGCACCTGCGCGCTCCAGAGCGAGAGCGCCAGGAGCAACGACCCGGCGGTCGTGAGCCGTGCCAACCAGCCCAGCGCGCCGGCGACGACGGCCAGCAGCGCGAAGTACACCCAGTTGACCGAGTCCCCGAAGTTCTCGGTGCCGAAGACCAACTGGACGCCGCACCAGAGCGCGACTCCGGCGACGAGCGCGATCACGACGAAGCGCGGGCCGCGAGAGCTCTCAGTGGGCCGGGGCGGGTCGGTCATGCCGCCACGGTACGCGCCGCTCGGCCGTTGCGGTAGGCGGCACACGTGCCCGTGGCCGGGCTCTGCGCGGGCCGCTACGCTTTCGGTCATGGATCAAAGAGGACCGCCTGGGGCATGGTCGAGGGCCCTCGCCGTGATGACGGCGTTGCTGTTGGCGGGAGCGGCCGTCGCGCCACGCGCCGGTGCTCAGGATGACTCCACACAGAAGAACCCCGCGAAGGACTACCCCAAGAAGGTCCGGCTGAAGAAGGCCCTACCGAAGATGGAGCGGGCGAGCCTCTACGAGCTGCCGCGCGGGGCGACCGCGGCCGAGAAGCCGGTCGCGTACGCCGCGAAGCTCGGCGACAAGAAGATGCTGTTCTTCGACGTCGACGGGAACGGGCTCTGCGGCGACGTCGGCATCGACGCGTGGGTAATCGACTCGAAGGTCTACCGCTACGTCGTGCCCATCGAGTCGTCGATCATGCTCGACGAGTGGGAGGTGTTCCTGCACTTCTCGGCGGACGGCGCGTGGGTGCACTACCGCCCCGAGTACCCGACGTTCCCGGACGTCAACTTCGGCAGCACGAAGGGCGGCCGGCTGAAGACCAAGGAGGTGAAGAAGAGCCTCCGCATCGGTCTCCAGAACTGGAATCGCCTGCGATTGCGGACCGGGCTGCCCCCCGTGCGGCTGGACCTGGAGCTGTCCGAGGGGTGCATGGCCCACTCGCGCTACATGGACGTCCACGGAGTCACTCACACGGAGATCGAGGGCGTCGAGCTCTACACCGAGGCCGGTGCGAAGGCCGGCCGGCACGGCAGCGTCGGACCGGCTCCGCTCTCGCTCGAGATCCAGTTCTGCCACAGTTCCTTCTATCATCGGCTGATGCTGTTCCACCCGCACACGCGCCGTGTCGGCCTCGGCGAGGGGAAGAGGCGCGCCACGCTCGACGGAACCAACGGACGTGAGAAGCGCCCCTGGACGTGGCCGGTCATCGTTCCCGCGCCGGGCGTGCACGACGTGCCGCGTCGCATGAGCCACGAGCGGCCGGTCCCGCACCCCGAGATCTTCGGCAGCGGGCGCTCGATCACCAGCGCTGGGTTCCCGATCACGCTGACGTTCGAGACGTCGAAGATCACGGACGTGACCGCCGAGCTGCGGATCGGCGGACCCGAGGGCGCGGAGGTGCCGTTCAAGTTGTCCTGGCCCGAGAAGCCCGCCAACGCCGAGAAGCCGACGAACTTCAAGAGCATCTGTCTGCTGCCGCTCGAACACCTGAAGCCGCGCATGACGTACTGGGCGACGGTCGCGTACTCGTATCGGCGCAAGGCGGACGAACGGACGTTCCGTTTCCGGACGGGGAAGTAGGCGGGCGTCGGCAGTGACCGATCACACGACAGGCGGCGACGGTGAACAGTGGCCGAGCCGGGCGTACATGTTCGATCTTCTGTTCGAGCACGAGCCGGACTTCGACGTCGCCACGATGGTCGCGGCGCTGCGGCGACGGTTCGACGTCGCGCAGCCGCGGCACTCCGATGACGGTCACTTCGTCGGCTTCCGACTGGGTGGCACGAACGAACGCCCAGGGCCGTTCCTCGGTGTGTTCCCTCCGGCGCCGTTCCAGGCGACGCGGGCCGACGAGGCCCTGCAGCAGACGTGGGGCTGGGAGTCCGCACGCAATGTGGTCGGACGTTGCACACACAGCGTTCTCGTGTCGGATCTGCTCGGTCACCTGACAGTGAACGACGGCGCACTCGAGCAAGCCCCGCATATCGATCGCGTCGAGCGCATGTGTCGCGCGCTCGACGGGCTCGTTGAGGTCCTCCGCCCGGCGGCCGTGCTCTGCCCGGCGATCCAGTGCGTTCGAGAGCCGGCTGTGTTCGCGATGAACGACCGCGATGCGGCGACCGTGATCGACCCGTTCCTGAACGTCCGGCTCTTCCGCGTCGAGAACTCGACCGACGATGAGGTCGTCATGGACACGCTCGGGCTCGCCGCGCTGGGCCTGCCGGACATCCAGTGTCGAGTCAGCGGGCTGGACCTCGGGGCCGTGGCAGCGTTGCTTCGCGACACGGGCGCGTACGTTCTGCAACACGGCGACGTCATCGAGCACGGCAACACGATTGGGGGCCTGAACGGTCAGCCGTGGGCGTGCCGCCGCGGACCGGCGCTGGTCGGTCCCGCGCGCGAGGTGATCGGCATCGCTCCCCCGACCGCGGGCTGAGGTTCGCCTGAGGCGGCGTCAGCGCGGCTGTCCCGCGATGCTGTCGAACAACGAGTGGACGTGAGACGCTGATTTCCGTGAAGTACGCATCGAAGCACGAGTTGGTCGAGCGCGTCGAGGCCGAGCATGCCACGTTCGTCGCGCTGCTCGAGTCCGTGCCGGGCCGGGACCACCGCGAGGCCGGTGTCTGGGGAGACGGCTGGACCGTCCATGACCTGGTCGCGCATCTCCTCGCGTGGGAGCAGATGCTCCTGAGCTGGCATCGCGCAGAGCGCGCGGGTGAGACGCCTGAGCTCCCGGCACCGGGGTACACGTGGAACCAGACTCCCGCGCTCAATCGCGCGATCCAGGCCATGCATCGGGACCGGGCTGTCGACGTGGTTCGCGCCGAATTCGATGCGTCGTACGTCGAGGTACTGGCCTCCGTGCGCGGACTCTCCGAGGACGAGCTCTTCACGCCCGGTCGCTTCGCCTGGACCAGCAAGAACGCACTCGTGACGTACGTCGGCTCCAACACCGTCAGCCACTACCGCACGGCGTCGAAGATCCTGCGTCGATGGAGCCGGGCACGGCGATGAGCTACGTCGCGCGCGCCTATCGGGACGCCGCGGACCACGCGGCCATCGTGCGACTCGTGCAGGACGTGTACGCCGCCACCGGCCCGCACGTGCCATTCACGATCGGCGACCTCGGCTACTGGCTCGCACAGGAGTCCGCGGACGAGCCGCTCCACTCGTCCCGACTCTGGTTCGCGAACGACGCACTCGTCGGATTCGTCTGGCCGGAGCCGGAGTTCCTCGACCTGATCGTGCATCCGGCCCACGCCGCCGCGACCACGGAGTTACTCGACTGGGGCGAGGACTGGCAGCGAACGAACGGCCACACCGAGGTCGGCGTTCGCGCACTCGACAGCGACACCGCGTACGCGGAGCTGCTTCGCGAACGGGGATACGCACCGGGAGACGAGGCGTTCTCGTGGTACGGGGTCCGAGAACTGACGTCCGCGCCTGCCGCGCCGACGCTGCCTCCCGGCTACGCGATCCGCGACTCGGTCGATCCCGACGTGCTGGAGGAGTTGCACCGCGTCGCCGGCGCCGGTCGTCCCGTCCGCGCGTATCGAGTCGTCCAAGCCGCGGCCGCGTATCGCGCCGACCTCGATCTCGTCGCCGTGGCCGCCGACGGGACACCCGTCGCGTTCGCACTGACCTGGTTCGACGAGGCCAACGCGTTCGGCGTGTTCGAACCCGTCGGGTGTAGCCCAGATCACCGCCGCCGCGGCCTGGCCTCGGCTCTGATGACCGAGGGGCTCCGACGCCTCCACGCACTCGGGGCAACGCACGCCCTCGTGGCGAACCTCGAGTCGAGTGTCGCCGCCGACCGCGCGTACCGACGCCTGGGCTTCGTCACGCAGGACCGCAGCGTGACGTGGAGCCGCTCACTGAGCTGATCGGGGGCGACGTCTCCGTCCGGGCCTACCCTCGTCGTGTGCGTCAACAGGTGCTGCCCGGAATGGAGATCCCGCTTCCCGGTGGACGCATGACCGTCGGAGTCGTTCGTGTGGACGACACGGTGCGACGTCCGGCGCAGCCGACGTCTCCGTTCGTCGCCGCGCTGCTCGGATTGCTGGCCGAGCGCCGGTTCACGGCGGCGCCGCGCCACCTCGGTCGCGATGCTGCCGGTCGCGACACGTTCTCGTACATCGACGGCGTGGTCCACCCGAGCTGGCGACGTCATCGCACCGAAGACGTCGCCGCCGCGGGAACGCTCCTGCGAGCGTTCCACGAGGCGACGCGCGGCAGCGATCTCGCCGGTAACTGCGAGGTCGTCTGTCACCACGATCCCGGCCCGAACAACTTCGTTTTCCGCGACGGCGCCCCGGTGGCTCTGATCGACTTCGACATGGCGGCCCCGGGCGATCCGATCGAGGACGTCGCGTACGCCGTGTGGGCGTGGTGCCTCTCGTCGCGGCCGGATCGACAACCGATCGCGCGTCAGGTGCGACAGGTACGCGCGCTGATCGACGCGTACGACCTCGACGACGAACGGCGCCGCCGACTCGTGGACGCGATCTGCGATCGTCAGACGCGCAACGTGCACTTCTGGTCGGAGCGGCTGCAGACCAACTCCGGCGGACTGGCGACTGCAGAGCAGATGCAGGGCTCGATCGACTGGACGTTACGGGAGCACGCATACGTCGTGGCGCACCGCGACGCGATCGCGTCGCCCTAGCCTCGCGTGAGGACTCGGACGGGACAGCGGCTGCGATCCTCATCGCGTGAAGCCGATGGGAAAGGCATGGACCCGCCCTCGGTCCCCGACACAGTGTTTGCCCCGCCACGCGCACCGCGCACGTGGCGCGATGCATCGGTCTGGCGGACCGTCGCTCAGCGGTGGCGCTGGTTCGCCGCGCTCGGTTTCGTCGCGGTGCTCGTCGCGATCGCGGTCCCGAATCTCACGTACGCCCGGATCAATCGCAACGACGTCTCCGCGTCGTCGAGTCTGCGCGGGATCGTCAACGCGCAGCGGGAGTTCCGGGAGGCCTCGATCGTCGACCTCGACGGCGACGGGGTCGGTGAGTGCGGGTCGCTCCGCGAGTTGTCGGGCGCGATCGTGCCGCGCGGACGCACGCACCTGATCCAACCTCCGGTTCTCTCGGGCGCGTACCGCACGCGCGACGTCAACGGGATCGTCCACCGCTCGGGGTACAGCTTCGCCATCTTCCTCCGCGGCGCCGACGGCGCGTGGGTCCCGGCGGATCCGCCGGTCGACGCCATCGATCCGGACGCCATGGATCCCGACGCTGCCGAGACCGAGCTGCTCTGCTACGCGTGGCCGGATCGCTACGGCGCCACCGGCAAGGTCACCCTCGTCATCGACGCCCACGGCACAGTGCTGGCGACCGACTCCCGTCGCTACTCCGGCGCGGCCGGCCCTCCTCCGGATGCCGCACCGATCGTCGATGGCCGCCTCGAGCGCGGGATCGGACCGGACACGAACACGTGGTCGACGTGGTCGCTGCCGTCGGACTAGGTGCACGCCGGTGAATGCGCTGCGTGAGACCTGGCTCGAGCTCTCCGGTGGGGAGTCACCCGGGAAGCCCGGTCGCTGGACTCTCCTCCTTGCCGCGGCAGTGGTGTTCCTCCCCAGCGTCATCGTGGCGACGATCTGGCGCAACCAGGCGGGGCTCGACCGCCCTCTCCCGGCCGTGCTCTGGATGACGCGTGTTCCCGGCGGCGTCGCCGCACGCAGCGTCGACAACTGGGTCGATCCGCGGGGCGGTCGTACGCACAACTGGGGGTACGAACGCTCGGGAGCTGTGGTGACGTTGTTTGCGGGGGAGTCGCCGATCGACGAGGCGCTCTCGTGGGTGCTGAACTACCGCGCGCGCACGAAGTTCCCGTACGTCCGGTCCGCTCAGCGGATGGACCGCGGCGGGCGCACGTGGTCGCTCTACGTGCGCGTGGGGCGCTGGACCTGGATCGACGAGCTCAGCGAGACACGGATCTCGCCCGAGGAGCGCGAGCGCGTCGCGCGCGTCGCGCGCCGTGCGCGCGGAGACGAAGCCCAGTGAGCGAGGCGACGGACGCCGATGATCTCCCCGCGGAGTGGCGGGCCCCCCATAAGCCCGGCGAAGGACCCCGATCGCGCGGGCTCGGCCCGGGCTCCATCGTCCCCGTGCTGTTCCTCACACCGCCAACCGCCCTGGGCGTCGCCTACCTCTTCGCGGGTCTCACGATGGCGATCGTTGGGGGGTCCTCGGCACTGCCGTTCCAAGGGGTGTTCTTCGCATTTCTCATCTGCATGACCAACGTGCCGCTCTTCGCGATGGTCGAAGCCAGCCATGAGGTGCCGGACGGACCGTGCCTCCGCTTCGGAAGAGCGGTCGTCATCGTCGACTGGATTGCCGCAGCGCTCGCCCTCGTGGCGGCTGGGGTGACCGCCGTCCTGTAGCGCGATGCGCGATCACGCACGACGGAACCGCTGCCGGCCCGCTACCTCGTGCCCGGCAGAGCCGGTAACCAAACGGGGTTGCCGTACGTCCTTCTCAGGTACGCCCACAGCCTCCAGTCGCCCAACCAAGGCCTTGACATGCAATCCACATGCATCCATGCTAGTCGCATGGCGTCCACGCTTCAGATCCGCAACGTCCCGTCCGATCTCCACCGCCGCCTCAAGGCGCGCGCTGCGCTGGCGGGACTCTCGCTTTCGGACTACCTCCTCGCCGAGGTCGTGCGGCTGGCCGCGCGTCCGACGCCTGCGGAGATGCGCGAACGCCTCGAGCGTCTCGTCCCGCTCGACACGCCGAAGCCGGTGGAGTACCTCGTCCGCGCAGACCGCGACGCCCGGTGATCGTCGTCGACGCCTCGGCCGTCGCCGAGCTGCTCGTCCGCGGGCCCGCGTGGCGCGACGTGGCCGACCGCGTGCTCGTCGACGGCGAGGACCTCCACGCACCGCACCTCGTGGATCTTGAGCTGGCGAGCGTGCTGCGACGCTCGGCCGCCAGCGGATCCATGTCCACGCGCGACGCCGCCGTAGCGCTGGCCCTGGTCAACGACCTCTGCATCGCGCGCCACGCTCACCGAGAGCTGCTCCCACGCATCTGGGCGTTGCGCGAGAACCTCACGCCGTACGACGCCGCGTACGTCGCTCTCGCCGAGGCGCTCGACGCCCCACTCCTCACGCTGGACGCCCGCCTCGCCGGCGCGCCGGGTCACGAGGCCGACGTCGAGCTCCTTCGACGCTGAGCGATCTCACGCAACCGACGCCGAGCCCCGGGGGCCGTACGATGGCCTGCCCCGGGAGGACTGCGGATGCGCAAGCTCGTCACCGTTGCTCTGCTCGTGGTCATCTCCGCCACGGTGTGGTGGCTCACGAGCGCCGAATCCGACGCACGCCCGATCGCGGAGCCCGCCGAGATCTCCGAACCCGCGCCCGATCGCGAGCGCGTCGATCGCCGTACGCGACGTTCCACGCCGCCCGACGACAGCCCGAAGCCGGCGCCGGAGTTCGACGAGGTCCCGGGCGCGCCCACGCCTTCCGCGGACTCGGTCGCGCCCGCCGACACTGGCCGGACGCTGCGCGTCGTGTCGATCGACGGCGAGCCGATCGCCGGTGCTCGCATCGCGTTCCTCGAGTTCGATCGGACGAAGTTGGCGGAGGTCGCGGACGCTCCGATCTCGGACGACGGTCCCTTCGCATGGGTAGCCGAACGTGGCCAGCTGCTCCGGAGCGACGCGGCCGGGAACGTCCCGGTCCCCCGGTTTCCGATCATGGCGTTCGCGATCGGTCGACTCGGCGAGCTCCGTGGTCGGGTCACTCTCAGTGCGGAGGACTCCGGCGCTTGGATACTGCGGCTCGAGACCCCAGTCCGCCTTCGCGTCGACGTTGTCACGGACACTGGTGCGCCCGTCGCTGACATCCAGGTCCACGTGATGGGCGTCACCGACGCGGCGGGAACGTACGTACAGAGCACCGCTCAGACTCAGGCCGATGGCCGAGCGACGTTCACACTCCTGTCCGACGACCGCGCCGAGGAGGGCGAGTCGACACACCACGTCACGCTCGGAGTCCCGCTGGCGACGGCACCGACCGTGGACGTCGATCTGCGAGCGCTCCCCGACGAGCCGCTCCGGCTCGTTCTCCCACCGACCGGGAGCGTCACGTGCCGTGTCGAGGGCGATGTCGGGGGCTCTCGGCACGCAGTGCTACTCGGTTCGGTGGCCGCCAACCTGAACGACGACGCTGAGCTCGAGGCAGGCGTGACGCTTGAACTCGTCGCTGCCAGGGCCGCGCGCTTTGCCCATGTTGGGACCGGGATGCAGCTGAAGGCGGTCCTCGTGAACTTGGCTGACCAGTCCGCCTCGGTGCAGGAGACGTTCGCGGGTCCGGTCGCCGCCGGCGACGACGTCACGGTCGTCCTCCGAGTCGGCGCACCCCGCCCCGCCTTCGTCGGTCGGATCGTCACGCCGGACGGAACGCCGGTTGCTGACCTGTCGATCACCGCGGACCTGATCGAGACGGGTGCGGTGAGCGGCGGCACGCGGAACGTGAGAGCGTGTACGACCGGGGCAGACGGTGGCTTCCGCTTCGAGTTCGATCGGGAGCCTGGGAATGCACCGGGAGCTCAGCTGCGCATCGGCCGCGTTGTCTGGCGTGGGCGCGTCGGGTCGCTCGAGTCGGTCGCCTCGATCGACGTACCCGACGAGATCGTCAGCGGGGAGTTCGACGTCGGGGATGTGCCGTTCGCCGGCAACGAACTGCTGCTTGCCGGCACGGTGCAGGATGAGCAAGGGCGCCCGCTCGCCAACGCGACGGTGGGCCTCATGGAGCACACGTACAGCATGCGCTCCTCTGCCGACGGGGTGAGTGTGGCGAGGACCGATGCGAGCGGTCGATTCGAACTGCGGGGGGCGGTCGAAGGGAGACCGGTCGAGGTCGGAGTCGGCCTCGATGGGTACATCCTCGACGACGACTCCGTGCTGCGCCTTGGCGCAACGGACATGATCCTCGTTCTCCGCCCGGCCGGCGGCATCGCCGGCTCTGTGCAGGTTCCGGATGGAGTCGATCCGTCAGACATCCGAGTCGGCGTCACCGGAGACCCGCAGCGGAACAACGACACCGACTCCCGGTTCGGAGATAGCGGTCTGCTCGCGTCGCTGGTCGACGGGGAGTTCCAGTTCACGACGCTGCGACCGGGAACGGCCACGGTCCGCATCGCCATCGGGTACTTCGGAGAGGAGACTCTCCTGTCCATCGACGACATCGACGTCGTGGCCGGCACGATCTCGCGCGACGCGCGCCTGCAGAACATCGATCTCAGCCGGCACCTCGGCGGCTTCACGATCCGCGCACGGGCGCCGAAGGGGGAGCCCGTGCTGGACGCGGTGGTGCACTACCGAGATCAGATCGCGGGCCGGGGTCGAGGGGCTGACACCTACTGGAACGGCGCCCGCGCCTACGGTGCCGAGAGCATCCGCGTGCTGAGCGCGTCGAAGGAGCTGGACGTCATGGTCACGGCACCTGGACGGCGCACCGTCTCGCTGCGTGACGTGAGCGACGACCGTACCGTCGTGCTCGAACCAGTTCCCTTGTCCGATGTCATCGTGACGCTCGCGCCGGGAGCCAAGCTGCCGCCTGCTCCCTACGAGCTGTCTGCTCAGCTGAAGTGGCGTGCTCCCGTCGACGGCCCGCTGCCGGAATCGGCCGGTTGGGGCGACGACCCACGCAGCCCCGACCAAGCCGCGGACACCGTCCTCGCGAGGAAGCCGGTCACGCTACGCGCATGGGAGCCGGGTCGGTACACCGTGGAGCTGACGCTCGCGAAGATGGACACGTCCGGCGGCAGCGGACGGAGCATCGCGACGGTCCCAGCCCAGCCGATCGTGACCATCACCGGCGACGGCGCCACCCACCGAGTCGAGATCGCCATGGACTGGTCGGAGTTCGAACTCCGGCGCCACAACGAACGTTGATGGTGGCGCGCGCCGTCAGCGCTCGAGGTCGCGCCGCAGGTGGTACGAGCGTGAGGCGCTCTACGCGGACAGCGACGACGTCCGCTGGCAGTACATCGGCTGCCGGTGCATCGCGTGCGGCCTGACCGGGTGCTACGGCGACTGGAAGAACGAGTACGAGGGCTGGGAGGATCTGCTCCGGCGCATCTGACGCGCCGCGGCTCAGGTCACGTCGGCGGCTAGGTTGCCGAGCAGATGACACGCCTCGCAGCGCTGGTCGAATCGCCCGTGGAGTTGTTCGTCGAGCAACCACGCGGCGCCGCATCCCGGGCATGGTCGACGACGCTCCGCGGCCAGCGAGCGGCCGTGCATGCGATGGAGGTACGTGAACACAGGCACGCCGGTGCGCTCGACGATGTCAGCCGCGAGTTCGCGGGCGAGCCGGCTCAGCGCACTGTCCCACTCGCGGAGCTGACGTTCGCCGAAGCGTTCTCCGACGGTGCAGTGCATCTGCAGCGTGTCGCAGGCTTGGTAGTCCGCCATCCACTGGAGGAGATCAAGGTGCTCGTCGCTCGGCCCGCGTGGGACTCGATACAGCGGCACCTCGCCAAAGCACGCGCCGCAGCGGAGCGGCGAGCCGACGGCGAGATACGTCGTGAACAGGATGTACTCGGTCACCCCTGCGCAGTCGCACGCCGTGTCACCGGCGACGTCCGGCCCCACGAGGCTCGTTCGGATCTCCACGCCCGCGTCGCGCAGTACCTCCGTCTCACGTCGAACCCAGCCATTGGCATGCTTGGCGTCGAGCGCATCCGGCTCGTAGACGAGTCCCGTGACGCGGATGCCCGAGTCGACTCGCGCCATCGGATCCGGGAAAGCGGCGAACTGACCGTTCTTCCACCACACGTTCACGAGATCGGTGGCGGCGTCCGAGTCAACCTCGCCCGTCGCGTGAGTGAAGTCGATCTGCACCACGAACACGGCAACCCTCCCAAGTGCGGTGCCCGCGCCCTTCATCCTCGAACGCGTCATGGCCGACCGCGGCGCCCAGCGTACGCTACGTGCTCCCCCGCGAGGACCCCATGACACCCATCCAGCCGCTCATCGACGCACTCGGGAAGACCGATGTCTACCTGCTCGATCAGTTCATGAAGGGGCGCGTCGCCCCGTCGATGCGCGTCCTCGACGTCGGCTGCGGGAGTGGTCGCAACCTCGACCTGTTTCTCCGTGCGGGGAACGAGGTCTGGGCTCTCGACGAGTCGGCCACTGCGGTCGAGCGCACGTCGGCCCACGCCGCAGACATGGGTCATCCGATCCCGAACGAGCGGGCCATCACCGGCGCGATTGAGGACGCGGCGCTCGCGCAGTTCGACGTCGTGCTCTGTCTGGCCGTTCTGCACTTCGCACGCGATGCCGCGCACTGGCGGGCGATGGTCGACGGCCTGTGGCGCCATCTCGCGCCGGGCGGGATGCTGTTCGCGCGACTCTCGTCAACCATCGGGATCGAGGCACACATCGAAGCCCTTGGTGGAGGTCGCTACCGACTGGACGGCGGACGCGAGTGGTTCCTCGTCTCGCTCGACGATCTGCTGCAGACGACCGAAGCCCTCGGCGGCGAACTGCTCGAGCCGATCAAGACCGTGAACGTGCAGAACCGGCGCTGCATGACGACGTGGTGCCTGCGGAAGCCAGCCGCGTAGCCGGCAGCGTTCACGACGGCGCCGCCGCTAGGCGTTCCACTCGAAGTCGATCATCCGCTCGATCTCTTCACAGCCGTGCTTCGTGAAGAGACGCACCATGGCCGCGTTCGAGGAGGCCGTCCCGCCGTGGTACAGCTTGCCACCGAGGTCTCGCATCAGCCGGAACCCGCGGCGGTGCACCCAGATGCCCAGCCCTCGGCCGCGCGCCGCGGGGACGAGGCCCATGTAGGTGATGCGCGACCACCCGTCGCTCGGCGCGATCTGGGCACACAGGAACGCGACCGCGTCGTCGCCGTCGTAGCCGATCTGCACGCAATCGGGATCGCACGTCAGCTCAGCGTCGGAGAGATACGAGCGCAGCGCGTCACGCGGGTCCTCGTCCTCGCTGAGTCCGTGCGGATCGCCCTCCGCCGCGCGGGCCAGCATGGTCACGGCGAAGTCCTCCCCCACGTCCGAGAGTCCCTTCCACGTGAGGGGCGATCCGTCGTCGAGCGGCAGCGCCTCGACCGACGTCTTGAACTCGATGCGCTCACCGCGCTCGACGAACCCCAGGTCGAGCAGCGCGGATCGGTAGGCAGGGACCAGCCGATCCGCCGTCGGGCGGGTCATGAGGACGCGTGTGTTCAGTTCCTGAGCTCGTGCGAAGGCCTCGGGCAGCAGCGTCGCGGCCTCGGTCGCGTCACCGAACGGCCCGACCACCACAACGACACCCTCACCCGCCGGCGCCAGTCGCATCGCCGCCGTCAGCTCGCCGTCCGAGCCACGCACGACACGCAGATCGGCCAGGTCCCGCTCGCCCGCAACCACCTTGGCGCGCATCGCCTCCGCTCGCTCGTGCTGTTTCTCGGACGAGAGGGTCGGTCGGACGAGACGCAGGTACGCGCCGAGGTCGGAGTCCGAGAGTTGCATCGCGTCAGAGTAGCGGTAGGTTCGACGGCGCGCGCCATGGGAGGTCTCGATGCGACGGCGGATCCTGACAGCAGCGTTGGTCGGCATCGCCGTGACCGCGTTGGTCGCGCACGGGCAGGACGGCGCGGACGCGAAGCCGACGATCCCAGAGCTCGTCGCATCACTGCGTTCTGACGACACCTCTATCCGCCAGAAGGCGGTCTACGCGCTGTGGCAGCGGAGAGACGAGGCGGCGGATGCCGCACCGGCGCTTGCCGTCGCGATCCGTGATCGCGACGACTACGTCCGCACGACGGCGGCGAAGACGCTCCCGTACGTGGTCTCCGGCTCGGCCGAGTCCGTCGCCGACCTCGATCTCGCGCTACGCGACGAGCGCGTCGACGTGCGCATCGCGGCGGCGAAGGGCCTGGCGAGCGTGGGCCCGGCGATGCGTGGCGCCCTGACGACGATCCTCGGCGCGCTGGACGACGAGGACACGCAGGTCCGGACCGGTGCCGCGGGCGCCCTCGCCTGGCTCGGTCCCGACGACGCAGACGAGGTCATGCCCGCGCTCCGCGCCGCCCTCGACAGCGAGGATGCCGGGGTGCGTCAGTGGGTGATGAACGCCGTGTTCACGCTCGACGTGCCAGAGGGCGTCACGATCGCCGGCGAGTGCCTCGACGATCCCAGCCCCCTGGTGCGCGATCGGGCTCTCGCGATCATCGCGAGCAGCGGACCGGATCCCGCCGTGCCGCTGGAGCGCATCCTGCTGCAGGTCGGTGACGGACAGTGGTCGATCCGTAGCGCCGCCTTGAAGTCACTGGCGGCGTACCCGGGGAGTGCCGAACGACTCGTACCGGTTCTCCTCTGGTCGGCCGGCGACGACCACGGCTGGGTGCGCGCGGCGGCGATCGGCACGCTGCAGTCCCTCGGACAACTCGATGCACGCGCAGTCCCGGTCCTCCGCGCGACGCTCGGCGACAAGGAGGTGATCACTCGCTTCGCGGCGCTGACCGCCACGCGCTCGCTGGGCGACGACGCGGCGCCATTGATCGACGCGCTCCGCGCACAGCTCCTAGCAGCGACCAACAAGCTCGAGCGGAGCGAGGTCGCCCGTACGCTCGGCGACCTCGGGGGCGTCGCCGCCGGTGCCGTCCCGGAACTGACCAAGCTCGCCGACGGCACGGGCATGCTCGCTGTGTCTTCCGCGTATGCGTTGTGCGCCATCGACGAGGGCGAGGCGGAACGGGTCGGCGCCCTTGTCACGGCACTCGACGACGCGATGACGCAGCAAGCGGCCGCGCGGTATCTCGGCGCACTGGGCCCGCGCGCCGTCGCGGCGCGTCCGGCGTTGCTGGAGCGAGTGGACACCACGGGGGGCATCCTCGCCGTCCCGGCTGCCGCGGCGCTCCTGCGGATCTCCGACCAGGACGACGTCGTCGCACGGGGGACCCTCACGCGAGCGCTCGAGGGCGCTGCCGGCCCGCAGCGCCAACGCCTTGCCGCACAGGTGCTCCGAGACGTCCCGCGCTGCGCAGCGTGGAGCGTCCCCGCACTGACGGCGGCGTTGCATGTCGACGAGCTCCGCGTGCGACGGGAAGCCGCGAGCACGCTCGGAGTGCTAGGCACCGTCGCCCAGAGCGCGCTGCCGGCGCTGCGGAGCCTCGCCACGGAGCGCGACTTCGCGCTGCGCACCGCCGGACGTCAGGCCATCCGCGCGATCGAGCGCGAGTAGCCGCCGCGCGTCACCGCATCGGGAAGTCGAGTCCAGCCGGGATCGGGCGGCCGAGCAGCCGTGACATCGCGGCGACCTGCCCGTTGTGCTGGTAGATGTGCGTCTGCGTTCGCAGCACGACGTGCGCCGGCACGAGATCGGCCTGGCGGTCGCCCCACGTCGTGAACGTGCGGGCGGTCGAGAGTTCCGCGTCCGACGCAGCGCGCAGGTAGTCGCCGGTCACGGCGATGACCCGCTCCCGAAACGCGCGCAGCGCATCGATCGAGGCGACGTCCGCCGGGTCCTCGTCGACCAGCATCTGGCCGTTGAGCACGCCGATCCAGTACTGCTCCGCACCGATCACGTGACCCAGTTGGAGCGGGATCGACGCGTAGCCGAACCCCTCCAGTTCCCGGCTCAGTTCCTCGTCGGAGAAACCCGCGCAGTGGTCGAGCATTCCGA
This sequence comes from Planctomycetota bacterium, assembly GCA_021776825.1. Classification (GTDB taxonomy): domain Bacteria; phylum Planctomycetota; class JAJSAM01; order JAJSAM01; family JAJVHW01; genus JAJFFG01. The sequence goes on along the minus strand of JAJFFG010000064.1, from coordinate 37,617 downwards.
CGAGGCTCCGGTGCGTGCGCTCGTGCAGATCGATGAGTGCGGCGGACGTGTACATGCGGTTGATCTCCTCCGATCCCGACGAGCGTAGCGCGGACCGACGACGACCAGAGCGCCCACTGCGGTCCGGGTCGCCGAGGAACCGCCAGGGGATTGCCGTACCCTCATCGGCCGCGCGCAATCGGGCGCGGGTGGAGGATCTGCCATGCGGCGTCTCGTGTTCCTGTCACTCCTGTGTGCACTCGCTTCGTGCGCGACGCCGGCTACGCCCGCGAGCCAGCCGAAGAACCAGCCGACGAGCCAGCCCGTGAACCAGCGGTCGACGACCAGCGACCGCGACGCGCTCGTCGCCAAGATCGAGCAGTTCAATCGCTCCATTCGCGAAGGAGACAAGCGGGACTACGCCGACGTCTTCGTCGACGACTTCGTCTTCACCTGGTCGCGCAACGGGCAGATCTACGATCGCGAGGCGATCCTCCCGAACGTCCTCCCCACGCCGGCGCACGACCCGCTGGTGGACGAACTGATCGTGCGAACGTACCGCGACAGCGCGATCGTCAACTTCCGCTCTCGCAAGAACCCCGAGGACTCGGGAGTGCGCGTGACATTCGCATACACGCGCACCGACGGCGGGTGGAAGGTCATGTCCAGCCACAGCACGAAGATCGTGGTCGAGGACGACGACCCGGCGGAGTGACCCCCCGTGCCGAAGCAGCGCGGACCGTGCGAACCCCATCTCTCACGAGGACGCCACGCCGGACGGACGGACGGGGGCACCGGAGTCGCCGCATTCTCGCGACGCCCTCCTGCGAAAAGAGGGCTAGCCTGACTGACGCGCGGTGGAGGCGACGTTGAGGCGACTTGGAATTCTGATCGGCGTTGCCGGTCTCATCGGCGCTGGGCTCTGGCTGGCGTTCCGTGACACTGCGAGCGCCCCTCCGCCGAGGGTCCCAGGGACGACACACGACGCGGACCCAACCGTGCGTGATCGACGGCCAGTCGAGGAGCCGATCGAGGAGCCCGCCGTCCCGGGCGGAGTCGAGGTGCGCATCGTTGCGGCGGACGGCGGTGCCGCGATCGCGGAGGCAGAACTCGAGTTCGTCCGCATCACGATGGCGGGCCCCATCGTCGAGGCCGTGGAGGTCGCCGACGACGGTTCGGCGCAGCTCTCGATCGAGTCCCACGACCGCACCGTGCAAGCAAGCGCGACGAGCTACCTGGGCCGAGCCGCGGAGGTTCCCGCTGGACCTGGCCGGATCGTCATCCCACTCGTGCGCGCCGCGAGCGTGCGGGGCCGTGTGATCCGCGCCGACACAGGAGCGCCGGTTCCGGGAGCCCGCGTGTTCGGCTTCCAGGAACGGCCGCGTGAGGAAGACCGTCGGGTCGCGACCACCGCAGATGATCAGGGGCGGTACGCGCTCATCGGGCTCGCAACGGGTCGTTGGGACGTATTCGCGCTCGCCCCCGGTCTGGTCACGCGGGGCGCCGCGACGATGAGTAGCTACGGACGCGTCAGCCTCGTCGCGCTGGCCGTGGAACCGGCAGTGGAGCGGACGCGCGACATCGTCATGGAGGAGAGCGCGCCCCTCATCGGGACGGTCGTCGATCCTGACGGGAACGCGGTCGCGGGAGCCACGGTCCGAGTCGATGGCTCCGACTGGAACGGGCTGTTCGAGAGGCTCGGCACAGTCACCTCCGACGCCGACGGCGCGTTTGAACTGCGTGAGCTCGAGGCCGGCACCGAGACCTGGCTAGAGGCGACACATCCGGACTTCGTCAGCGGACGGTCCGGTGCTGTCGCCGGCGGCGAGTCGGCCCGGATCGAGCTGGGTGCTGCAGGGTACGTCCGCGTGCACGCGACGGACCCCGATGGCGAGCCGATCGAGGGCGCTCGCGTCTCCGTCGACCAGCCCACCGGCTTCCACGTCAGGTACAGCCACGGCGAGGTGCGCACGGGCGCGGACGGGTGGTCGCCCCGTCACCCGGTTCCGCCGGCGAAGGTCGCCGTCTACATCAGCGCCGACGGACATGTCCGTGCGTCGCGCGAGGTCGTCGTGCAGCGCGGTGTCACGTCCACGATCGAGGTCCAGCTCGAGCGGGGCCGCACGCTCACGGGACAGATCGAGTGGCCACCCGAGGACCTCCCGCCGACGCGCGTCCTTGTGAATGTGCGGCCGGCTGGCAACGACTGGGATGCGGTGCGCGACGCGCCGGTCGCGGACGACGGCACGTTCGAGATTCGGCCGGTGCCCGACGGAGCGCTCGTCGTCTCGGCGACCGCCCGGCGCGGAGGCGGCATGTGGGTCGGCGCGGACGACGTCGCCGCCGACGCCGAGAGCGTCGTCGTCACACTCGCGCGCGGACCGGGTGCCTTAGCCGAGACGACCAAGCGTCAGGTCCAGGTGCTCGACGCTGCGGGAGTCCCGATCCCGACCGGCAAGCTCCTCGTGACGACGCGCAACCCGTGGTGGCATCACCGAGCGCTGATCGTCGACGGCGTCGTCGAGTTCAACATCCCGACGGCCGCGGCGGAGGCGCGCGTCTCGCTCGTGGAGGCGATGGATGCAACCGGCGCTCCGCTCGCCGTCGGCCGCGGTCCGACGGGCACGCTCTCGCCCGACGCGACGACGATCCAGGCGTTCGGAGCCGCGGAGGTCTCCGGCCGCGTCGTGGATGCCGACGGCCTGCCGCGCGCAGGCATCGAGGTCGGTCTCGCCATGCGCGACGAGCGCTACGGCCTGTCGAACTCGGACCCGTTGATCTTCGTCTACACCGACGAACACGGCCGGTTCCGACTCGAGCGAGTGGCGCCGGGCCCCTGGCGACTGCTCGCCAATGGCGTCCCCTGGGTCGCCGTCCGCGGGGGAGACAAGGACCTGGTACTCGGTCCCAAGGGCCGCCCCCTCCACGTACCAATCCGCCGCCCAGACGGCTCGCCCGCTCCGGGTGTCCACGTCCAGGTCGCGTCCGCGGACGGGCAGTCGGTCGGCTACCGAGACAACACCGACGAACACGGCATGTGCGCAATTCAGGAGCTGATCCTCGGCGAGCCCTACACGCTGATCCTGGATCCGCGCAAGACGGGCGGCGGCGTCCGCATGACGCGCCTTGAAGGGTGGATCGCAAGCGAGGACGCGGTGCTGCTGGCGGAGGGTTGGGACGCTCAGATCAACTTCCAGGGCCCGCGCTCGTGGCAGGCTCGTGTCGCGTGGCGCGACTCGAGCCGTCGCTGGAGGACGCGCGGGTTGCCGGACCAGGGCGGCGTCGTCCTCCCGAAACTCGCGTCCCCGGAGATCGACGTCGCGCTGATCTACGAGGGCGAGGACCCCGACGGCGTCGCCTTCCAGACGGTGGACGTGCGCCGTGGAGCGATCACCCTCGACGCCGCGCCCGGACCGCACTTCCGCCTCGACATGCAGGGCGACTGGCCGAGCCTGCCGCACGGTGGCCCGGTCGACTTCCGCGTCGCTGACACGAACTCGGGGAAGGTGCGTTCATTCGAGACGTACACCATGGGCCGGCCCATGGTCGGACATCTGACCGCGGGCGCCACGTACGACGTGTTCGCCTACGACTCGATCCATTGCGTGCTCGCGCGCGGCGTCGCCGCAGACGGTGGCGTGTTGACCCTGACCGCCATCGCAGGCACGTCACTCGCAGGACGCGTGCTCGTCGAGGACGCGACGCCGACGGGCTCAGTCGAGATCTCGGTCGGAGACGGCGCGGTACAGGTGATCGACAAGACCGACGCGCACGGACGCTTCGTCGTCGACCCACTCCCCGAGGGAACTTGGACGGTTCGCGCCACGATGACCCACGCAGACGGAACAACGTGGACGGCCACGCTGCGCGCAGAAGCCGGCCGCGACGACGTCGTCATCGCCCTCGCACGCGAGTGACCGCCCGCACGAGGAGGCGCTCCACAGCGTCGACTCAGATCGAACAGCGTGGTATCAACGACGGCCCATGGACACACGCTTCGAGGACGACATGGCCGAGCTCGCCGGAGGCGGCGGCTACTTCTTCGCCTTGGCGGCGCGCTTCTCGGCGCGCTTCGCCTGCTTCTCTTTGTTCGTCAGCTTCGGCTTGTTCGTCTTGGAGATGTTCTTCTGACCCTTGGCCATGGCGGAGCCTCCTGGGCAGCCCTACAGAACGAGCCGCGGTTGTGGCTCGACGCGCGCCCGCCGGGTGCGGACGTGGACGGCCATGTCCGAGCGTACGTCTCCCGGAAGGCCTCGCGGCATGACGATGGAGGGCCGGGCGAGAGATTCGCGTCCATCGCCGCGCCGCGCGGGACCTTCAGGGACGATCCGGCCGCGCGGTACTCTCCGTCGACCACACTGCCATGCGCCTCGAACTGATCCTCCCGAGCGACCCGTCGACTGCGTATTGGACGATCGAACTGATCGGCACGACGACCGTGGCGATGCAGGGGCATGGCGGCGCGCGCCCGCGCGCAACCCGCAAGCACTTCGACACGGTCGAGGACGCGCAGCGCGCCATCGACAAGCAGGTGGCGTCGAAGCGGCGGAAGGGCTACGTCGACGGCGAGGCCCCGGCTCACGAGGAGCCAGAGTGGTCCGTCACCTCGATGTCCGAGAGCGTCTTCTGGCAGCTCATCGGGCGACTCGAGTGGGAGCACACGGGCGACGACGAGGCCGTCGTCGAGCCGGTCGTCTCCGCGCTCGCGACGATGAGCGACGCTGACATCTTCCGCTTCGAGGACTTCCTCGCGGAGAAGCTCCACACCCTCGACACCGAGGCGCACGCACGCGAAGCCGGCGAAAACTCGTGGGGCAGCGGCGACTACTTCTCAGCCGACTTCTTCCTCTACACGCGGTGCTGCGTCGTGGCGAACGGACGGACGCACTTCGAGCGCGTGCTCGCCACACCCGCACGGATGCCGGAGGACATGGAGTTCGAGGCGCTCTTGAACGTGGCCTCGGCTGCCTACGAGCGCAAGACGGGAGAGGACTTCCCCCACTCCGCGGCGGTGGACTACGAGACGTTCGCGAACGAAGCCGGCTGGCCGAACCTCGAGAACGAAGCGGGGTAACCCCCGCCGCTCAGTACTTCACGGAACGGCCGCCGTTCTCCTTCGCGAGCTCGCGCAACAGCGCGCGACCACTCTTGTCCGCGCCGATCGACACGGTGTGCACCAACAACTTGTGGCGACGGTTCGGCGTCCAGAAGTACGGACGAATTCGCGTGCCGTGCACGAACGGACCGCGATTGGGCTCTCCGTCACCGAGCAGGAAGAGCGTGTCGACGTCGTCCATCGCGTGCACAACGCGCAGGGTGTCCTCGACGTTGGTGTTCCCGCCGGGACCACCGCGCTTCAGGAAGGTCTCGACGTCCTTGCGCACCTTCGCATCGAGGGGCCGCGCGTGGTCGAACGCCTGCACGACGCGGTCGTTGAACAGCACGACGTTCACGCGGATGCCGTCCGGGAGCGCGGTCACGGTTTCGCGCAGCTTGTAGAGTGCGATCCCCCATCGCGACCACCCCTCGTTCTTCCCGCTCATCATCTTGGTCATGCTGCCCGACATGTCGATCGCGAAGACGGCTCCCTCGCTCGCGACCTCGATGCCGTGGTACTGCACGGTCGTCTCGGAGCCACTTGCCGCCTTCTTCAACGAGTGCAGCTTCTCGGGCTTGGTCCACTCGGCGCGGTTCTGCGAGAACCAGGCGCGCCAGAGGTCTGGGTCCTTCTCGTACTGCTTCCCGGTCGCACGACGCAACGCGCGGTGACTCTCGACCGACACGCGCCGATGCGGGTAGTCCAAGAGGTCGATGAGGGCGTCGATGCAGCGGGCATCGCGGATGACGAGGCCGGTCTCGACCGCCTGCACGCGCGCGCGCCACCCGTCGTCTTCGCGGTAGCGCCCGATGTGTTCGCTGACCTCTGCGGGCGCGAGGACCGACAGGGCCCAGAGCGCCGCACAGCGCACGCCTTCGTCCTTATCCTGCAACCGAGCAACGGCCAGCGCCGGCCCGCTCTCGGGCTTCATCTGCACGAGCGCCACGAGGCTCGCCGCGCGGACGTCAGCGTCACCGTCCTCGCAGGCGGTCGCGAGAGTCGCCGCGCTCGCGTCGGGGTTGGGGACCGACGACAACCAGGCGAGCGCCTCACGTCGCACCTCGGCGCGCTTGTCCTTCTTCGCGATCGCGCGGATCGCGTCGCCCGCAGCAGCCGAGCCCGTGCGGCCCAGCGCGGCGACGCCGTTCCGGCGCGTCAGCGTGTCACGGTTCTTGGTCAGCACCAGAAGCGCGGCGATGGCCGCCTCGTCTTCGAGCTTCTGGCAGTAGTTCACCGACCAGTCGCGCACGTACGGGAGTTCGTCCGCGATCAGCGTGCGCAGCAGTTTGACCGCCGACACCGAGCCCTCGGTGGCCAGCGCCTTCGCCGCCTTGCGCCGCTCGCCCGACTCGGACGACTTCGCCTGCCTGCGAACCGACGGCTCGACCGCGGACGCAGCGGCCGCAACGGCAAACACCACCGCCAGCGCCAACACGCGTCTCGTCGTCATCGTCGTCCCTCCCGTCGAGCACGTGAATCTAGCGTGACCTGCACTGCGAGGAGCATTCGGGCTAGTCTCCGACTCCCATGCTCACCACCGTGAAGCCTCCGCGCCTCCATCCGGGCGACACCGTCGCGGCGATCTCGCTGTCGTGGGGCGGCCCGGGCACGTTTCCGGCGCGCTACGAGGCCGGGAAGCGCCAGTGCGAGGAGACGTTCGGTGTGCGCGTCGTCCCGACACGACACGCGCTGCGCGATGCCGAGTGGCTCGCGCAGAACCCGAAGGCGCGCGCCGACGATCTGATGGAGGCCTTCGCGGACCCGGGGATCCGGGGTGTGATCTCGACGATCGGCGGCGACGACTCGATCCGCATTCTGCGGCACCTCGACCTCGACGTACTGCGCGCCAACCCCAAGGTGTTCACCGGCTACTCGGATACGACCGTCACGCACTTCGCGTGTCTGGCCGCGGGTCTCTCGTCGTTCTACGGCCCCGCCATCATGGCGGGCTTCGCCGAGAACGCGGGCATGCACAGCTACCTCGTCGACTCGGTGCGGAGGTCGATGTTCGAGACCGCCCCCATCGGCGAGATCAGGCCCAACACCGACGGCTGGACCGTGGAACACATGGATTGGGCGGATGCGACGCTGCAGGAGCAACCGCGCGCTCTGCGGGTGTCGGACGGCTGGCACTGGCTGCAGGGCGAGGGGTGCGTACAGGGGCCGCTGATCGGCGGCTGCGCGGACGTCCTCGCGTGGCTGCCCGGTACACGGATCTGGCCAGATGCCGCTCAGTGGGAGGGCGCCATCCTCTTCCTGGAGACCTCGGAGGACGCGCCGACGCCCGTTCAGTTCAGGCGATGGATGCGGCACCTCGGTGAGCTGGGAGTCTTCGACCGCGTCGCGGCCGTCCTGGTAGCACGGCCCGGGGGACGGTGGGCGACGGACGCCGAGCGCGAGCTGATCGGTGACACGCTGCAGGAAGTCGTCCGCGACGAACTCGGCCTCACCTCGTTGCCGCTCGTCGCCAACATGGACTTCGGCCACACCGATCCCTTCTTCGTGCTGCCGCTCGGTGCCGTCGCCGAGGTCGACTGCACGGCGCAGAGGTTCTCGATCGTGGAACCCGCCGTGACATGACGGTGCTCGACGTCTCGTTCGACGGGCGCCGAGAGCGACATCTCACGGCTCAGCGCGAGATCCGTGGATTGAGCGACGACGAGTTGCTGCGGTGCCTCTCCGATGCACGCGTCCATGGCGTCGGCCGCGGCGCCGTGCGGCTGCCCGGTAGCGGAACACTGGTCTTCGCCAAGTTGCTTCCACTGACCGCTTGCGAGCGGGTGCACGGTCACTCGACCGCCAACGTGTTCGGGCTGCCGATCCACTATCAGTATCGACTCGGCAGCACGGGCTTCGGCGCGACGCGCGAGTTCGAGATTCACCGGCTCGCGAACGAGTGGGTGCTCTCTCGACGCTGCCCGCATTTCCCTCTGATGCACGGCGAGCGCGTCCTCCCGATCACAGCCGATCGCGACCCTCTCACGATCGGCCACGCGACCTGGGGCGACGACGAGGCCATCGCACAGCGCCTCGACGCGGTGACGACTTCCACGTCCTCAGTCGTGCTGTTCCTCGAGCACTTCCCGCTCACGCTTCTCGAGTGGCTGCGCACCGAGTTCGCCGCGGTCGACGATCCCGCCGCGCTCGCGCGATCGACCGAGGCGACGCTGCTCGAAGCCATCACGTTCCTCCATACGGAGGGCGTCCTGCACATGGACGCCCACTTCGAGAACGTACTCACCGATGGACGGCAGTTCGTCCTGAGCGACTTCGGCCTCGCGATCTCGCGCACGTTCGATCTCGGTGAGGACGAGCTGCGGTTCTTCGATCGGCACGGAACGTTCGACCGCGTCACCGCCATCACGAGCCTCGTGCACGCCGTGGTCACCCACCACGACTGCCGTGACGACTGGCGCCAGTCGCTGCGCGAGATGCTGGACGGAAGCTGCGGGCTGCCGTCAGCCACGCGATCACTGCTGGCCTCCAGAGGCCCGATCGCCGTCGCGGCGGGTGCGTTCTACCGAGAGCTCCTGGCGGACCTCTCGACCGACTATCCGGCCACGCAGATGGAAGCGCTGCTCGCTGCGGTCCCGGCGTGACGACTCAGCGATCGATCGCGGTCGCGCAAACGGTGCCGCGCGCCGGCGACGTGGCCACCAACGTCCGCGAGCATCTGCGCCTCGTGAGCGCCGCTCGCGACCACGCAGCCCAGGTGCTCGTGTTCCCCGAGCTCTCGTTGATCGGTTACGAACTCGACCTGGCGTCCGAGCTAGCGTTCTCGGAGCATGATCCGCGGTTGGACCCACTGAGGCAGGCCGCCATCGACGCGCGGCTGCTGCTCGTCATCGGAGCGCCGGTTCGCTGTGGCAAGCGCCTCCACATCGGCGCGTTTCTGCTCGTTCCCGACGGCTCGATCGATCACGTGACGAAGCAGCACCTGGGGGCCTTCGCCGCCGACGCCAACCCGATCGGTGCCGTCCCGCCGGCGGAGTCGACCGTCTTCGACCCGGGCGACCGGGCCCCACTCGCTTCGTACGGCACGCATGTCGCGGCGGTCGCAATCTGCGCGGACTCCAGTCGGCCCGAACACCCGCGATCGGCTGCAGATCGCGGAGCCGACACGTACCTCGCGAGCGTGTTCGTCCCGCCATCCGACGTCGAGGGCGATGCTGTGCGCCTCCAGGGCTACGCGGCGCGGCACGCGCTGGTCGTCGCGATGGCGAACTTCGGCGGGCCCAGCGGCGGCCTCCCCGGTGGCGGGCGCAGCGCCATCTGGTCTCCCGCTGGCGAGCTGCTGGTCGAACTCCCTGCGCGAGGCGCGGGCGTCGCCGTGGCGCGAGAGAGCGACGGGGGCTGGCAGTCGACGATCGCGATGCTGGATCGCGAGTGAGGCGGTGCCGTCAGCCCTGTTCGCGCAGCCACGCTGTCGCGAGGCTGTCGGCGTACTCGTTCCAACGGTGACCCGAGTGCGCGGCGATCCACTGCAGCTTGCAGCCCGGACGCGCGCGCCGGAGCGCGACGAGCTCCTTCACGAGGTCGAGGTTCTTGATGGGACCGGACTTGCGCGTCCACCCCGCGCGCTCCCAGCCGGGTGCCCACTTCTCGACGGTGTCGACGCAGAGGCGGCTGTCCGTGTGCAGCGTCTCCGTCGCGTCCTCGGGCAACATCCGAAACGCCTCGATGAGGGCCTTGAGCTCCATGCGGTTGTTGGTCGTCTGCGCCGCATGACCGTGGTCCTCGGCCTGGATCTCGCCGTCGCGGACCCAGACGACACCCCACCCGCCGGGGCCGGGGTTCGGGATCGAGCTGCCATCGGTGAACACGCCGGTCTGCGGTCCGCCGGTGTACTTCGCGAGGACCTCGGCCGACGTCAGGTGTTCTTCGCGCTTCGACCCGCCGCCGCCCCAGCCGCCACGGTTCTTGCCGCCACGCGCTGAGCCACCGCTGCTCGCACCGCGCTTCTTCGGCGAGTGCTGACGGCAGTACTTCGGCTTCCAACCGGGGTACTTGTCGATCGACGTCTGCGGGATGTCGAACGACGAGCCGCACGTCTGGCAGGCGAACTTGGGCATGGCGCAGACGGTACGAGACCAGCGCCCGCGTGCAAGGTCACACGACGCGCGGGCCCTACCAGTACAGGATCAATTCGTAGAGGTCCTTCGAGAGCATCAGCAGCACCGCGGCGATCACGAGCGCGCCGATGACGCGGACAGCCCACCAACCCGGAGTTCGGACTTCACTCGACGACACGCGCGCCTCCTCGATCGAGGCCGAGCGTAGCACGCTCAGGTCTCGGTCCCCGCGAGCGCACCGCTGATGCGGGTCAACTCTCCAGCCAGTTCGCCGATCCGCTCGGTCACGGTCTCGGACGTCACCTGGTCTCCGTCGAAGTCGGCTCCCGTGGCGTAGACGAAGCGCGGGACGATGAGGCTTCGGAAGTCGAGCATCAGCGAGTTCGCGATCCCCATCACGGACATGTACGAACCCTTGCCGCCGGCGGCGCACACGAAACCGACGACCTTCTCCGTCCACGCACGACCAGTGAGCGCGATCAGGTTGCGAGCGGCTCCGCCGACGTCGTAGTTGTAGATCGGGACCGCGAGGGTCACCGACGCCGCTGCGGCGATGCGCTTCTGCAGATCCAGCACGTTGGGATCGGCGTAGCACGAGCCGGCGTCGCAGAACGGCAGTTCGACCTGCCGGAGGTCGACGGTGTCGACCGGCACGTCCCGCCGGCGCAGCTCCGCACCGAGTGCCTCGGCGAGGACCGCGCTGCGACTGCCAGCGTCGAGACTGCACGCGATGATCAGATGCGGCGCGCTCATGACGCCACCGCGTAGTCGATGAGCTCGACCTCGTGGCCGTCCGGATCGAAGACGTAGACGCGACGGCCCGGCTCGTACTCGGGTTCGAACGAGATCGGCGTGTCGAGTTCGGCCAGGCGGACCTTCACGGCGTCGAGGTCGTCGACGACCACGCCGAAGTGGTTGAAGCCGACGTGCTCGTAGTCGACGGGGACCTCACGGGCGACGCCCTCGAACAGCGCAACGTACGAGTCCGCGTCGCCGACGTGCGCGGCGGGCATGCCACTCGTGGTGTGGCCGCTCCAGCGAACGGTCCAGCCGAAGAGTCGAGAGTAGAACGTCACGGACCGTTCGAGGTCCGCGACCGTGAGATTGACGTGCTCGAGTCGCATGGCGCCTCCTCATTGATATTCACAAGCCAGGACTTTCTATATTGAGAGGGCGCATATAGCAAGCGATCTCTTTCTAAATTAGACGACGACGCCTAACCTCTCCCGATGGCCGACACCGAGGAGCTCAGCCCTGCGCGGCGGCGCGTCGCCGAGAGCTTGAAGACCGACGGTGCGTCGACGGCCTCGGAGATCGCCGCACGCCTCGAGCTCACGCCGGTCGCTGTGCGGCAACACCTGCAAGGACTCGAACAGCAGGCTCTCGTCACCTCCGAGCAGCAAGCCGCCGAGGGTCGCGGTCGCCCTTCCCGGCGCTGGCGACTCACGCCGCGCGCGATGACGCTGTTCCCCGATCGCCACGGCGAGCTCACGGTCGGACTGATCGATGCCATCCGCGAGTCGCTCGGTGACGAGGCGCTCGACCGGATCGTGGACACGCGCGGCGCCGCGCAGGTTCGGCAGTACTCGGCGCAGATGCCGCCGCCGTCTGCCAGCCTCCACGCGCGCGTCAAGGCGCTGGCTGCGCAGCGAACGCGCGAGGGCTACATGGCCGAGGTGCGCCGCGCTGGGCGAGGCACGTACCTCCTGATCGAGAACCACTGCCCGATCTGCGCGGCTGCGACGGCGTGCCTCAGCCTGTGTCGCGTCGAGCTCGACGTGTTCCGCGCGACGCTCGGACCCGGCGTCAGCGTCGAGCGCGAGTCACACCTACTCGACGGCGACGAGCGCTGCGTCTACCGCATCTCCTGACGCGGGCGCTGGGCCGGCTCAGTCGAGATCGATGACGACCGGTTCCGCCGCGTCTGTCCCTGCGGGCACGCGGGCGCTGCGGCCGACGACGACGCCGTCGCGGACGATCTGGAACTCGATCGCCGAGATGGGAGAGTTGTCGTGCGCCCATCGATCCACGTGACCGAGGTCGCCGTCGACCCAGATGCACGGGAGCTCTGCGCCCGGCGGGCCGAGAATTGCGATGACACGAATCTGATCGGTCGCGCGCCAGCCGGAGCCTTGCACGCTCGTGCGGCGTCCGCGCGTTATCGCGACGGCCAGGCGTTCGCGTCCGCGAGGGTCGATGGCGGTGACGGCCCAGCCCAGACCCCACACCAGGAGCGGACGAACGGCAACGCTCTTGGGCACCCCGACGACCGCGCCGCCACCGCCGGCGCGCTGGCTGTGCCCGTACAGCGGGCCTCCGAGACGCCCCCAGGCCGCGCTTCGCGGATCGAACGCGAGGCCCTCGATCTGAAGGTGGTCGAAGCGAAAGCCCGACTCCGGGATCGTCAGCTCGATGAACACGAGCGGCGCAGGCTGCATCCAGATGTGGACGTCGCCCTCGCCCGGCACGATGCCCGAGACGGTTGTCTCTGCCGGGACCGGGGGCACCTCCGACTCGGACTCGTAGATCCCCAGCGGGTACTTCGCGTAGTTCCAGACGGCCCGAACACGGACCTCCGGGTCATCGCCGAACACGTCCACGCTGAACTCGCCGGTCTTCGTCGTGTGCGCCAGCCGGGACACCGGTCGTTCCGCGAGTGGCGAGAGCACCTGGACCAGGATGCCCTCGAGCGGCTCGCCGTCGCCGTCGACGCAGCGCCCCCGAACCGTGCGCTGCTGTGCCGCCTCGATCGTGATGGCGACCTTGCCGCCTTCGTCGACGCGTACACGCGGCTGCGACGTCAACGGAATGCCGCTCATGCCGATTAGCACGCACGTGACGAGAGAGCGATCGGCGGGAACGTTGAGCGTCACGCGCCCCTCGGCATCGGTCATGCCGCGCGCGATCTCGAACTGGCGTACGGGGCCACCGGACCCAAGCACGGGATCGAAGTGGGGCCACAGGCCCGTCGGGAACGGCACGCCGAGGTGGGCGTCGGCGCTGGACCTCACGCCGTCCCACGGCGCGGGCTCGACGAACTGGTCCTCTGAGAAGAAGCAGACGTGGCCGCCTTGGAACGGGCGACCGTCCTTCAGCATGAGGGCCTCGACCCGACCGGTCGGCCCGGTGGCGTCGACTCCGTAGTCGTGTTCGCGTATCACCTGCGCGTCGCGCAACGCGATTCTGCCCGCTCCGTTCGCGCTCGCGTCGACGGCGCTCGACCCATCTTGAACCGTCGCCCCGGGACGGTCGGAGGCACGCCCACGCGATTGGCGCCCGACGTCGAGATCAGCAAGGACCCCTGCGTCGGCCGCGACCGGAGTGACCGATGGGGCCAGCGGCGGCTCGCCGCTCTCACACATCGCGAGACCTGCCGCGGCGATTAGGAGCGCGGCAAGCGAGACGACGACAGCGACGCGGCGTTGCACACCCGCACGATAACGCGCCGAGCTACCCCAGAGCGTCGTCGAACAGGGTCTCGTCGAGGGTCCCGTGAGCATCGAGAGCGTCGGCCACGCGGGCGAGGCGCTCGCGCACGTCGGCGTCGCTGAGGAACGCAGCGATCTCGCGCAGCATGGACATGCGCAGTGCATCGCGCTCCGCGCCCGACGGGGACAGTTCGCACAGGCACGCATCGGCCTCCGCCCAGTCGCCTCGCCACGCGTGCAGGGCATCCAGTACCGCGACGTCGACCCAGTCGGGATCGAGGTCTCCCTCGAGCAATTCCGCGACCGGGCCGCCGAGCGCGACCATCGCCGAGCGTCGCGCCCTCTCGCGCGCATCGAGACCGATCCAGGCGACCTCCGTGTGCCCCTGGTGATCGTCGCGCTCCGACTCGATCGTCACGGAGCGCACGACGCCGCCCTGCCAGCGCGCCACGATGGCGTGCCCGGCCTCGTGCCAGACCTCGGGTCCCGGGTACATCGTGGCGACGTGGTTCGCCGATCGCGCTGTCGACGTCAACGAACGCGCGCGGTGCAGGTACGGTCTCGCGGCACGCAAGGGAGATCGGATGGAACGCGCTCGAACCGCCGGAGAGTTCCAGACCTGGGGGCTGCTCGCCTTCGTGTTTCTGGCGATCGTCACGAGCGGGTGCGCGAACACGCTGCTGCTCCACCCGTCGCGACAACCTGTGCGGCAGCCCGGCATCGAGCGCCGGGTGATCGAACGCGTTGAGGGAGACCTCGAGGTGTGGGTGGCGCGCTCCCCCGGAGCGGCGGTCGCGCCGATCGGCGCCGCCGTGCTGGCATTCGCGGGGAACGCCGATCGTGCCGAGCGGATCGCCGCCTCGGTCGCCGGGACGTTCGGGGCGCGTCCCGTCGAGGTCTGGGCCGTCAACTTCCCGGGCTACGGAGGCAGCGAGGGCGAGGCCGATCTCGCCGCGATCCCTGACGCGGCCCTGGCGACGTACGACGCGCTCGCGCACCACGCGGTGGAGACACCCATCCTCTGCTGGGGCGAGAGCATCGGCACGAGTGCCGCGCTCTGCGTGGCCGCGCAGCGCGACGTCGCGGGACTCGTCCTCCGCAACCCACCGCCCCTGCGGCGACTGATCCTCGTCCGACACGGATGGTGGAACCTGTGGCTCCTGGCGCTGCCCACCGCGCTGCAGGTCCCCGTCGCCCTGAACGCGCTCGACACGGCTCCCGAGATCGATGCGCCGGCGGTGTTCGCCATGTCGCGAGCCGATCGCGTGGTGCCGTACGCGTACCAACGTCTGGTCTTCGATGCGTTCGCGGGCCCCAAGGAGGCCGTCGTTCTGACGCGTGGCCACAACGATCGGATGGACGCCGAGGAGCGGCGACGCTTCGCAGCAGCGATCGACCGGCTGTTCGCGCGTCTCGGGGACGGGATCGACCGAGAAAAGCTGAACCGCTGGCGCGAGTCGGCGGCACTGAACGGGCAGGATGGATGACATCGTGCACCGAGAGACCGTGGCCCTGCTCCTCACGGAGCGTCAGTTCGTCGAGCGCCTCGCTCGACAGCTGGTCGGCGACCGCCCACTCGCGGACGACGTCGCACAGAACGTATGGGCAGCGGCAATCGCGGCCCCGCCATCGCGCCTGACGTCGGTCCGAGGCTGGCTCGCCCGCGTCACGCGCAACGCGGCGCTGCAGGTCGTTCGCTCGGAGCGTCGACGCGAGGCGCGGGAGCAGCGGACGCACACGGAACGACCGGCCGAGCCGGGTGCCGCCGAGACGGTCGAGCGCGCCGAGACAGGGCGTGGCATTGCCGAGGCCGTGCTCGCACTCCGCGAGCCGTACCGCAGCACGCTGCTCCTGCGCTATCGCGAGGAGCTGACGCCGGCGGAGGCGGCCGAGCGCCTCGGCGTTCCGGTCGAGACCGTGCGGACGCGAACCCGCCGCGCACTGGCGCTGCTCAGGACGTCGCTCGACGCCCAGCACGGAGGCGGCGATCGCACGTGGCGACACGCTCTGCTGCCGTTGATCGCACTCCATCCGTCTGGTGTCTCCCGCCCACTCGCTCGGCCCATCGCGGCTGCGGCGGCGACGGAGACCGTGGGGAGGGGAGCACTACTGATGGCATCGACGTGGAAGATCGTGGTGGCGGGCGCCGTGGGACTGGCGCTGCTCGCTGTTCTGCTACCGAGTGATGACGGGGACGAGGTCGAGATCTCGCGTGCGGGAGTGGTGCTCGACGACGACCCTGCGTCGACGCGGCGGCGCGCGCCGTCTCCGGACGCCGCAGACCCGATCAGCGCAGCTCCCTCCGCGACCGACGTCGTTGCAGGGGACGCGGACACCATCGGCGACGAATCAGGGCCACCTCCCCCACGTCTCGTTCTCCGAATCGTCGACGCCCTGGCCGAGACCACCGAGGCCACGACGCAGCGATATCGGATCAGCCTTGCCGAGTGGCGCCCCCCCGGGTTGCACGCACGGCCACTCCTCGCGACATCGGTGACCAAGTCGACGTCCACGCTCGAGTTGCCCCTGCACGTCGACGGAGCAGACGTCGGCGAGATCCGCCTCACTGTCAGCAGCCCGGTGCACGTCCCAACCACGGTGCCGGTTGCCTGGGATGCGCGGCATGCCCCCAACGCTCCCGGCGCCGAGCTCGACGTCGTTCTCGTTCCTGCGGGGATCTTGATCGGCGACGTAGTTCGCCCGGACGAGGCGGCGGTGCGCGTGATCGCGTACGCGGTCGTCGGTGGGCGCATCGAGGCCGCTCCCGTCGACGCCACATGGACCGACGCTGAGGGGACGTATCGCCTGCGGGTGGCGCCTGACCAGACGCACATCGTGCTCGCCATTCCTCACGACCGCGCGCTCCAGCCCGCCGCGGTGCGGGGCACGGCGCCCGCGGGCACCGAACGCACACTCTCGACCATGAGCCTCGCCGCGTCCGTCGAGCTCCGCGGTCGCCTCACCGTGGACCACGGGATGCCGATCGACGAGCGCAACGTGGCGGCCAGTCCGATCTCCGATGCCGGCCAGCCCTTCCGAGTCGCCGGCGCCCAGATGCGTCACGAGGGGCAGCGACTGCGGGCGCGCGCCGAGGAGCTGCTGATCACGGACGACCTGGTGCTCCGCACCGGCCTTCGGGGCGACGTCGCACGAGACGGGACGTTTACGATCGACGGTCTCTCCCCGGTGCCTCATCGCGTCGCCGCCGGGGAACGCGCGCCGACGCCGCACGGGTTGCTGTTCATCATCCCCGACCGCATTCACGCGACAGCCGACCTCATCGCCGAGCGCGCTCAGGAGTGGCGGCCCGGCGACCCCGACGTTGCGCTCGACCTGCAGGGCGCGCTCCTCGACGTGCTGGCCACGCGCGAGGGTCTGCCCCTCGAAGGAGCCGAGGCGAAAACGTGGGGCGCGATGACGCGCGACGGCGACCTCATCACACAGGTGATGCCGCGCAAACCCGGATCGTTCCTGCTCGGAGCACGGCCCGACACCGAGTACGCGGTGAAGATCTGGATCGAGGGTTCCGAGCCGAAGGACATCGTCGTAAGGACGGGGCCGCCGGGCTCGCGCACCGAGGCGCACGCCGACTTCTCACGACGTCCGCCGGCGACGGCGTCGTTCGCGGTCGTGCTGCGACGCGCAGACGGCTCGCTACTGCGGCACGCGCACGTGAGCGTCCAGCCGATCCTCGCACCGCGCGACAGCGGCGAGATCGAGATCCGCGTCGGAGAGGACGGCCGCTCGGGGAAGGTCGCAGCAGACGACGGTCGACTGGTCTTCGATGACCTTGTGCCCGGTCGCTCGTCCGTGACGATCTACCCCGAGGCGAGCACACCGATGCACCCGGAGCGCTACCTCGCAATCCACGACGAGATCGACCTGCGCGACGGCGCCGTCACCGAGCAGACCTACGACGTGCGTCTCGGCGGACGGCTCGAGATCGCCGCCCGCAATGCCGAGGGCGCGCTGATCAGGGCCAACTGCGAGATCCATGACCCCAGCGGCACATCAATCGACCCGTCGTTCGTCACCCGCACGCCTGACTCCGCGAGCTACGGACCCTCCCTCCAGGGGACCGGGCCGTCGCTCGTCATCCGCGTCCTTGAGCCCGGCACGTACCGCGTCCGCGTGTGGACCGACGAGCTCGGCTCGCGCGAGGTCGATGCCGTCGTCGAAGCCGATCGCACGGTGCACGTCGAGGTGCAGCTCGACGACCGCTGAGGCGCGGCGTCGCGTCAGTCGACGATGATCACCTGACCCGTGAGGCAGCCCTCGACCGCAGCGCGGCGCGGACCAGTCAGAGAATCGTGAGGAGTTCCGAGACGGACTCGGTGGTCACGCCCCAGTAGAGATCCGTCGCCACCGCATGCAGCGGCTGCGCGTTCTCGTGTTCGAGCAGGATACCGAGCGACACCGCAGCCAGAGCGCGGAGCATCTCGGCGTTCGCCTCCGTCTCGAGGATCTTCAGCAGTCTGTCCACCGAGCCCGGTCCGCCGATGCGCCCGAGCGCGACCGTCGCGGAGGCGCGTTCGTAGAGGCTGTCCTCGCTCTCGATGACCTTGATCAACGCGGGAGTGGACTCGACATCACCCAGAGCGCCCAGGGCGCGCGCCGCCTCACGCCGGACCTGCGGATCGACGCCGCTGGCCAGCAGCCGACGCAGCACCGGCGCTGCGTCGGCGCGGTCGGTGATCTCAGGGAGGACGGACGCCGCCAGCGCGCGCACGCCGGCATCGCCGTGTCCCTCGACGGCACTGATCAGGAACGCGCCGCTCGCGCGATCCCGGGCCACCGCGAGCGCCACCGTCGCCGCGCCGCGCAGCGGCAGCGGCGTGCTGCCCGAGAGCGCCCGCCGGACGGGGATGCAAGCCTTGGTGTCACCCCGCTTACGCGCCCAGAGTCCGAGCGCGGTCGCCGCGTAGGTCCGGTGCACGGCCCGGCCACCCTGCCAGGCGTCCAGCAGCACCTTCTCGGATCGCGCATGGCCGAGGCGACCGAGACAGAGCACGGCGACGTCGCGGCAGGAGACGTCCTTGTCGCGGTCGAGGCGTCGGCGCAGCTCGCGCTCCGTCACGGCGTCGTCGCGTGCGGAGAGCGCGGTCGCCGCGAGCATCGCGGACTTGCGCACGAGGGGGTCGTCGTCGCTGATCATGCGCCGTAGCAACGGCAGCGACGACGTGCTCTCGGCAGCAGCCAGCCCGTGTGCCGCGTAGGCCCGGACCAGTCCCGAGTCGGGATCGTCGGGGCGGCCCTTTTCGAGCAGTCGATCGAGGACCCAGACGCTGCCCGAGGCGTTCGCGAGCCCGAGCGCGGAAGCGGCGGCAGCCGAGACATCGGCATCCGTCGACGTGCTCGCCGCAAGCCCCGAGAGAAGCTGCTGCGACTCCTTCTCCCCACGCAGCCCGAGGGCGTGGGCGGCGATGGCGCGCAGGCGCGACGGCAGGCTGGACGCCATCGCTACCGACTCGAGAGCGTGGCGTGGCGCCTCGGAGTCGGGACGCTGCCCCAGCAACGCCAGCCCACACGCCGCCGCTTCGCGAACCGACTGCGTCTTCGATGCGTCTCGCAGCGTCGCGACGAGGGGCGCTTCGGCCGCTGCGGCGCCGAGCCGACCGAGGGCCACGAGCGCGGACGTCGCGATGTCTTCGTTGTCGTGGTCGGCAGCCAGCAGGAGCACATCCAGCACGCGCTGTCGCTCCGTCGATACGCGCTCGCGTGGCGACGGCGTCGTCGCACCGACGAAGCGCCCGGCGAGCAGCGAGCCACGCTGCGACAGCCACCAGCTCTGCCAGTCGTCGGGGCCGAGTCGCGACGTCGTCGACGAGGTGACGGACGGCGTGACCTCCTTGGGTGTCGGCGGCCCGCGTCGCGGTGTCGGCCCCGGCACGGTCGGCCCCGGGCCGACGTTGCGCCCCGGTCGATAGAGCGGCGGGTTCGAGTACTGCCCGCCGTGAGCCCACGCCGGCCCCGCCAGGACCAGACAGATCAGCGCCGCCATGACCGGACAGGTCACCGTCGCCAGAACCACTCGCGCCACGTGTGCACCCACTCGGCGACGAACCTGCATCTGAGCCCTCCTCCGCTCCCCGGTAGGAGATTAGCAGGCTCTGCGAGCGCGTCTGCGACCGAGGCGAGTCGCAGCGAGATCACGACAGCGCGCTGCGCGATAGACTCTGAGCTGGAGGGGGGCTGGTGCCGGAGGAGATTGGGTGAGACGTCGACTTGCGCCGTGGATCGCCGTGCTCACGCTCGTCGCCGCCGCGACGGTCGCGCGCAGCGACGAGCCGCGCTCGATCTCGGAGTGCCAGCACACGCTGCAGACGTCGACCGACCCGGTCGCACGCGTCGCGGCCGTGCGTCGTCTTGCGGAGATCGGATCGTCCACGGTCCCGACGCGGCTCGGGCGTGTCGTCCGCCACGACGTCGACCCGGCACTGCGGATTGCTGCCGCGCAGGCGCTTGGCCGAGTGGACATCGACGGCGCCGCGCTCAACGTGCTCAACCTCATCGTCGAGGGTGGTCCTCAGAAGGTCCGCGAAGCGCTGGCGCGCACGAGCGCGAAGCTCGGGACGTCGCCAACGGACCTCGCGGAGCGGATCGACGATCCGCGCGCGGATCGATCCGCGCGGCTGCTCCTGATCGAGGCGATCGGCGCCCACCCGAGTCCGCTGGCTGCGGCACAACTCGAGTTCCTCGCCGCCGCTGGACGACCGAGTCTGCGCGCGGCCGCGCTTCTCGCGCTCGCCGGCCGCGACGACGGTCGGGACCTCGTGGCCGCTCCGCTCTTGGATCTGCTCGCACGGGACGAGAAGGACATCGACATCGCCGTCGATGTCGTCGAGCTGGCTGGGGCCCACGGCGACGCGAAGGCGCGCGCGTTGCTGGAGTCCCGGAGGGCGGACGCCCCGGAGGTGGTCCTGGCCGCCATCGACAACGCGGTGGCGCGAATTCGAGCGCGCGAGAGCCGGTCAACCGCTTCCGAGCAGGCGCCGCGCGCGCGCCACGGCCGAGACGTCGTGCACGTGTTCCACCAAGGCCGCGGCTCGCAGCTCGGTCGCCTGATGAGCGCAGTGCGCTCCGACCTCCGCAGCGCGCAGCACGATCTCGAGGACGTACGCGTCGGCGTGGTGTCGTACATGGAGCCGACAGCCAGCGTCACGATCGCGGCCCAACAGATCCTCCCTCTGACGCGCGACGAGAAGAAGGTGACGGCGTTCTTCCAGAAGCTGCGGGGACAGGTCTCGATCCAGCGCGGCGTGGGTCTGTCGACGGCCATCGTGAGTGCCTACGGCCGCAGCGACTGGCGCTGGGATGCGAAGCGCACGGTCGTCGTGCACGCGGGGATCGGGCCGGCCGACAAGCATCGCGGCCGGGCCGCGGCCGCGGCCCACTTCGCCGCCGACTCGACGCGCATCCGCGTCCTCTACTACGCCGGCGCGCGCATCGCGACGGCCGACATCTCGAAGGACGGCCCACCGCGCTCTCTGAAGCGTCTGGCGGAGGCGGGCGGCGCGGACCCGGAGACCGGGCGGCCGACGCGGCGGCCCATCGAGGAGAGATAGGAGTCACGCCCAGGGAGCGCGGATCCGCCCGCTCCGCGAGCCTGATCTGGACTGTTCGGAGTTCCGCCCCGGCGTCCCGCACCGGCACTGCTTTCCCCTGTTAGCCTCCGTTCTTGGACGACGACACCCCCGCAATCGAACTGCCCGAGATCACTCTGGCAGAGCTCCCAACTCACCTCCGCGAGGCCTGCGCACGAGCCGGCTGGACGAAGTTGATGGACTGCCAGAAGCGGTCCATCCCGTACGCCCTCGAGGGTCACGACCTGATCGTCCAGAGCCGGACGGGCAGCGGCAAGACCGCCGCGTTCGTGCTGCCGATCCTCGACGCGATCGACACGGACCTGCCGGACTGCCAGGCGCTGATCCTGGTCCCGACGCGAGAGCTCGCAAAGCAGGTGTCGGACGAGGCCGCCATGCTCGCGGGTGACTCCGGGGTCCGCACGGTGCCCATCTACGGCGGCGCCGCGTACGGGCCGCAGCTACGCGCACTCGAGCAAGGTGCACATCTCGTCGTCGGCACGCCCGGTCGCGTGCTCGACCACCTGATGCAAGGCACGCTCGTGCTCGGCGAGATGGAGATCCTCGTCCTCGACGAAGCCGACCGGATGCTCTCGATGGGCTTCTACCCCGACATGGTCAAGGTGCAGAGCTTCCTGCCGACGCACAAGGTCCGCGCCTACATGTTCTCGGCGACGTTCCCGCCCCAGGTGCTCAGCCTGTCGGGACTGTTCCTGTCGAAGCCGATCACGCTGTCGCTGTCGAAGGACCACGTCCATGTCACGGACGTGCTGCACGTCTACTACCTGATGAAGTCATCCGAGAAGGACCGCTCCTTCACGCGCATCATCGAGGTGGAGAACCCGACCGCGGCGATCGTCTTCTGCAACACGAAGCGCATGGTCCACTACGTCACCGTGGTGCTGCAGCGCTACGGCTGGGACGCCGACGAGCTCAGCGCCGACCTCAGTCAGAACCACCGCGAGGCAGTGCTCCAGCGCGTGCGCGACGGCAAGCTGCGCATCCTGGTGGCGACCGACGTCGCGGCTCGCGGGCTCGACATCCCCGAGCTCTCGCACGTGTTCCAGTACGAGCCGCCCGCGGATCTCGAGGCGTACATCCACCGCGCCGGCCGCACGGGCCGCGCTGGTGCGAGCGGCCGCGCCATCTCCCTCGCCGCGCGCGACTCCTTCGAGAAGGTCACGCTGAACCGCATCGCCAAGAAGTACGAGATCGATCTCCAGGAGAGAGACGTGCCGAGCGAAGAACACCTCGAGAACCTGATCTCCCAGCGCGTCACCGCGCGACTCGAAGCGCGCTGGCGCGGCCTCGGACAGCTCGAGCGCGAGCGCATCGAGCGCTTCGTCCCGCTCGCCCAGACGCTGGGTGAGGTCGAGGACGAGTCTGTGCTCGTCGCGATGCTGATCGACGAGTACTACCAGCGCTCGCTGCGCGAAGACCGCGGCGTGTCGCCTGACGAGCCGCCGCGCGCGAGCTCGCGCGAGCCCGGCGATCGCGATGGCGGTGGTGGAGGACGCGGGGGCGGCGGTGGAGGACGTGGCGGCGGTCGAGGTGGCGGTGGTCGTGGCGGCGGCGGCGGCGGCCGACGACGATAGCGATCCGTCCGATCTGGAGCGCTCTCGCTATGCTCTGGGCGTGATCGCCGGATCGACGCCTCCCCCCTCGCGAACGACGGCGATCGTTCTGACGCTCGCTCTGCTGGTCGTCACCGACGTGGCGACCGCGAAGCCCGCCCCTCCTGATGCTGTCGGCACATGGATCGGTGCCGTGACGCAGAAACTGCGTGTCAAGAAGGGCGCGAAGGCGACGGACGTCACCCAGCGCGCCGTCATCCATCGGGCCGTCACGTTCGCCGCCGGCGAGTGGACGACCCGCGCGGGCGAGCAGCGCTACACCGGCAGCTACGAGATCCGCGGCCAGAAGCTCGCGCTCACCTACGACGCCGCGAGCGAGGCGGCACTCGCTGATGCCCTCGCCACGCAGATCGAGACGCAGGCGGCGAGCGACGGCCTCAGCGTCGACGCGACCATCGCGTTCACGCGACTGAAGTCGAAGGCGCGTGTGCGCGACTCGAAGACGACGGGTCGCTTCCTCGCGCTGAAGGAACGACACCGGTTCACGGTGACCCTGACCGGAGACGTCGAGAAGACGCGCAAGGGCACCTACCGCGCGTCGTCGGCTCTCACGTCACCGCCCGCGCGCGCGGCCTCCGAGTTCGAAGTCGACACACCCTACATCGACGACCCGGTCGCGTTCTGGGCGCGCTCCGATCTCTACGTGATGTCGCCCGACGTCGAGCCGCTCGACCTGTGGCCCGACGAGGTGCTGTTCCCGTCGGAGCATGGCATCAAGATCGTGGTGCTCCTGCCCGGCGACTACCGCGATCGGTCCAACGGGCGGCTCGGTCCGGGCACGCTGATCATCCAGGAGTCGGGCACCGAAGCCGAGCCGATCCTGGTGATCTTCGCCCCGGAGGTGGGCGCCGACCTGCGCACCGTGCCGCATCCCGCCGAGCGCTTCCGGCAGAGCGAAGCGCGCCTGCTCGCCATCCGGATCTTCAATGAGAGTCATCAGGTCTTCCACGGTCTGACCTTCGCCGACGGCGCGAGCGCGGGTCTCTTGCACACGGCGTCGGACAACGTCATCGACAGTTGCCTGTGGCACGAGACCGCACCACAGCCGCTCCGCATCCGGTTCAACTCACACCGCAACGTGGTGCAGCGATGCGTGTTCCGTCGCTTCGATCCGTCGCTCTGGGGTCATGGCGACACAGTCGCGATCAACCTCAGCGACGAGGCCCTGACTCACAACCGGATCCTCGGCAACGTGATCCTCAACTACACCGACTCGTACCAGCACACCGATCGCGACGGCGAGGACTACGGGCTCGGCGCGGGCACGCTCATCGACGGGAACTTCATGGGCTTCACGTCCGAGGCCTACCTCAACGAGCCGAACGGTCAGCTCCTGTGCGGCGAGAACACCATCGACCTGAAGATGGGCGGCACGGAGGCCGATCCGATCCGCGTCACGAACAACGTCTTCTTCGGGGTCCGTGCGGCTAAGGCCGGGTGCGCAGCATCCGGTTCCGGTGGCTACGCCGTGACGCTCCACCGCCGGGGCACGTGGGTCGAGATGAACGACAACGTGTTCGTCGACGTGGATTCAGGCGTGTTCCTGAACGCGTACTTCCTGAACGTCGATCCGGGCCAGGGCCGCATCGACCCGAACCTCACGTTTGACGGCAACACGTTCTCCGGAGTGCGCAGCTTCTCGACCGCATTCCCGGCTCGTACGGGTCGCGTGCTGTCGGGATCGAGCCCGGCTACGTTTACGCGGAACCGCATCTTCCAGAGCGAGCGGCTGATGGAGAGCGAGGCGTTCCCCGGCACCGGCGACCTCCTGATCATGAGCAACGACATCTACGGCCCGCTCGAGCTGGACCCGCGCGACACGTCAGGCCTCGCCGCGGACGGCAACGTGTTCCACGCTGCTGACGACTCGATCGAGACCGTGATCCACGTGCCGTGGACCGACGTGACGTTGACGGTTCAGTCGCCGCGCTAACTCGCCGGAGTCACGCCGTCGGGCTGCCACCAGTACTCGACGTCGGGTTCACTCTCGGGTGGCGGGCTGACGCCGTACTTCACGGCCACGAAGCCACGCCGCTCGTAGAACCGGCAGGCCCCGACGTTCTTCTGATGCGTGAAGAGCCGCACGCGCTCCGGCGACCGACGTCGCGCCTCATCGAGGAGCGCCGAGCCGACGCCCTCGCCATGACGCTCGACCGCCACATACAGCCGATCCACCAGATCCCCACACTGCGCGAGGTAGCCAACGATCACGCGGTCGTCCTCGGCCACGACGAGTTCGTTCTCGACGGCGATCACGCGACGGAAGTACCCGCGATCCTCGTCCTCGGTCTGGGGCGGGAGGAAGTCGTAGGTCGCAAGACTCACCGCGCGCCAGAGCGCGAAGGTCTCCTCGAAGTCAGCGGACAGATACGGCCGAACGCGCATCGCACGACGATACCGAGGCACGCCCGTGGAGCAGCGCGCTCCGTGTAGTGTGTCGCGCACGACGTCGAGGTCCGGCGTCGCAAGGAGCCTCGAGTGGACTACCGCATCAACGCCAGGAACCTCGCCGCGAACGACGTCGAGAAGATGGCCGCGTTCTACGCTGGCGTCTTCGGCATCGAGTTCGAGGAACACGAGATCCAAGACGCGAAGCTCTACGCCGGAGAGTTCGCCGGCACGGAGTTCGTGCTGGTGCCGGCGGCGCTGGCCGACGTCGACGCGAAGCAGAATCGCATGCAGTACGACCTGTACGTCTCGGACCTCGACGAGGCGATCGCGCTCGTCGAGCAGCACGGTGGACGGACGAACGGACGCCTCGGCGAAGACGACCACGTCCGCGCCATCGGCATCTACGACCCCGACGACAACTTCATGGTGTTCAAGCAGCCGAAGACGCCTGCCTGACCGTGAGCGCCCCAGCGATGCACGACGGCCAGATCGCGACCGACGCGGATCTCGTGCGGCGTCTCCTGCGGGCGCAGTTCCCTCAGTGGGCAGACCTCGCGATCCAGCCGATCGAGTCCGCCGGGACGGCGAACGCGATCTATCGACTCGGGGACGACCTCGCCGCCCGTCTGCCGTTCCTGATGTCGCCGTCGAAGCGCGTCCAGCTCGACAAGGAGCACCGCTGGCTCCCGGAGTTCGCACCGCGCGTGCCGCTGGCGATTGCTGCGCCGCTCGGCAAGGGCGAGCCGGCCGAGGGCTATCCCTGCCCGTGGACCGTCTGCCCCTGGATCGACGGCGAGGATGCCGAGTTCGAGCGCCTCGCCGATCCGGCGGAGGCCGCGGCCGACCTCGCGCGGTTCATCCTGGCACTGCGCCGGATCGACCCGTCGTCCGGTCCGGCGCCGGGGGACCACAACTTCCAACGCGGAGTCCCGTTGTCCGAGCGCGCGGCGAGGACGAACGAGTGCATCGCCGAGTGCGCGGGGCTCATCGACACCGACGCGGTCACCGCCGCGTGGAACGCCGATCTGCACGCGCCGGTCTGGGACGGGCCGCCGGTCTGGATCCACGGTGACCTGGCGCCGGGCAACCTCGTCGCGCGCGACGGACGGCTCGTCGGTGTGATCGACTGGGGTGGTCTGGGTGTCGGGGACCCCGCCACCGACCTGCTCCCGGCGTGGAACCTGTTCACGGGCGAGAGCCGCGAGGCGTTTCGCGCGGCTCTGGCTGTGGACGACGCCTCGTGGGCCCGCGGACGCGGACTCGCGCTCTCGCAGGCCCTCACCGCGCTCCCCTACTACCTCGAGACGAACCCCGCGATCGTGCGGTGGGCTCGTCGGATGATCGCCGAGGTCCTCGGCGATTGTCGCGTCGACTGAGCGCCAGCCGGCGTCGAACGGTGACTCTGAGCATAAGATCGGATCGCGGTGCGCCCCGATCCGATCGTGGCGCGCATCGCACGAGACTCCCGGATTAGACTCGGACACGGGAGGGCAGAGCGCTGCCGCCGGCGCGAAGCACGCATCGACGATGAAATCAGACCACACGACTATGGAGAGCACGCCCCGCTGGGTCCGGTGGCGCTGGGGGCTCTGTGTCGCCATGGGCAGCATCGGTGTGCTGGCCAGCGCGTGGACGTCCTCGCAGCTCCAGGAGTTGGAGTCGCGGGCGCTCGCCGCATCGTTCCGTCTCGACGTGGCCGAGCGGCAGTTCGCGCTGGAGCGCGCGCTCGACGAGTCGAAGGGGGCACTCCACGCCGCGGCGGGCTTCCGCGCGGCAACGGGCGAGGTCACGGACCGACAGTTCTCGACGTTCGTCGCGCGCCTCCTGGAACGACACCCGGCGGTCCAGGCGATCGGCTGGGACCCGGTGGTCCGGCAGGCTGATCGACGGCGCCACGAGATGGATGCACGGCGCGCGGGACATCCCGAGTACCGCATCACGGAGCGAGCTGCCCAGGGCGAGATGGTGTCCGCGGCCGAGCGGGCGGAGTACGTCCCGGTGCGCATGATCGAACCCCTCGCCGGGAACGAGTCCGCGATCGGATTCGACGTCGCCTCCGAGACGAGTCGATTGGCCGCGCTGGAGCGGGCTCGGGACACGGGCGCGTTGGTGATCTCGGAGCCCATCACTCTGGTGCAGGAGAAGGAGAGACAAGTCGGATTCCTTGGGATCCTCCCGCAGTACGGCGCTACCGAACACAGCACGCCGGAGCAGCGGCGCCGGTCCATCAGGGGCTACCACGTCGGTGTGTTCCGGGTCAGAGCACTGGTCGACTCAGCGCTGGAGCCGTTCGATCGGGCCGGGGTCGATCTCCGCGTGTACGACGTCTCCGCCGGTGATCGGCAGCTCTTGCAGGAGCGACTCGCGGACTCGAGCAGCGACGAGAGGGTACGTGTGGAGGCGCCGACACGATCGGTCGCCGTGCAGGCCGGCAGCCGTCGGTGGGAGCTCGAGTTCTCGGCGACACCCGCGTACGTCCGTGGCCATCGCAGCGCGACGCCGGTCGCCGCCCTGATCGTCGGACTGATCATCACGGCGCTGGGCACCGCGTACCTCGCGCTCTTTCAGCGAGCGTTCGTCGCGCGTGAGCAATCGAAGCTCGAGCTCGAAGCCGCGGCAGAGCGCCTGCACCTGACCGTGGATGCCGTCGCCGACGGCGCATGGGACTGGAACATCGCGACCGATGAGATCCACGTCAGCGACACCTCCCTGACTGGCCTGGGCTACTCGCGAGCGGACGCAGAGGGAGTCGTGGACTTCTGGACGAGCCTCATCCATCCCGAAGACCTGCCTCGCGTCCTGATCGCGCTCCAGGAGCACCTGGACGGTCACACGTCGGTGTACGAGTGCGAGAACCGATTGCGGACGAAGTCCGGCGAGTACCGGTGGAACCTCGATCGCGGCCGGGTGGTGAAACGCGCGGAGGACGGCACGGCGCTGCGAATGGTCGGCACCGACACGGACATCACGCTGCGCAAACTGGCAGAGCAGGAGAGGTCCACGCTCGAGGAGCGCATGCGACACTCGCAGAAGCTCGAGAGCCTGGGCGTGCTGGCGGGCGGCATCGCGCACGACTTCAACAACCTGTTGGTCGGGGTGCTCGGTTCCGCCGACGTTGCGCTGCGTGAGATGCCCGAAGACTCACCTGGTCGCCAGCACGTCGAGAGGATCAAGACCTCCGGCGCGCGCGCGGCCGAGTTGACGTCGCAGATGCTGGCGTACGCGGGCGCGGGCCGCATGCGCGTCGAGCGGCTGGACCTGCGAGCGGTCGTCGACGAGATGTCCGCGCTCCTGTCGGCATCGATCTCCAAGAAGGCGGAGTTCCGGCGTGAGATTGGAGACGAAGAGCCGCTGGTGGCCGGGGATGCCACGCGACTTCGGCAGGTCGTGATGAACCTCATCACCAATGCGTCGGACGCGCTCGACGGCAAGTCGGGGACCATCGACGTCCGCACCGGTGTGCAGTACGCCGCCACGGAGTACCTGCGCACACTGGAATTCGGCGCGGAGCGGCCGCCCGGCGCGTACTCCTTCGTCGAGGTGTCCGACTCCGGCGTCGGCATGACCGACGAGGTGCGGCGTCGGATGTTCGACCCGTTCTTCAGCACCAAGTTCCAAGGCCGCGGACTGGGGCTGGCTGCCGTGCTCGGGATCGTGTCGAGTCACAACGGGGCGATCGACATCACCTCGGCACCAGGCGCCGGCACGTCGATCCGAGTGCTCCTACCGTTCGCCGCCCGGTCAATCGAAGCACGGGCGACCACCTCGGAGCGCGCGCCGGTCAGCCGGTGGCAGCACGACGGCGTGGCGCTCATCATCGACGACGAGTCAGGTGTCCGTGAGGTGGTGCAATCGTTGCTCGAGGCCTGCGGGTTCCGCGTGCTGACGGCGGTGGACGGCGTCGACGGTGTGACGACCTTCCGTGAGCATGCCGACGACATCGATCTCGTCGTGCTGGACGTGGCGATGCCGCGGAGGGACGGAGCGGAGACCTGTCGCGAGATCCGCGCCATCTGTCCGACTGCCCGCGTCCTGTTCTCCAGCGGGTTCGACGAGACGGAGTCGATCAACGCGCTGATCGACGGCGGGCACACCGGGTTCATCCACAAGCCCTACCTCGCGAACGACTTCATCGCGCAGGTCCGGGCGCTCGTCGAGAGCTGACTCGCAGTCGGTCGGCTCGGGGCGCTCTATCTGGCCGGTAACTCGGCCGGCTCGTCGACCACGACGACGTTGATCTGAAAGACCGCCGGCGCGGCACGATCGACCGCGCGAGTGACCCGGACGGTCGCCGTCCCGGGCCGCAACGTCTGGAACTCGAGGCGCTCGTATCCTTGCGTCCCGCCGATGATGGCGCCATTCACGCGCGGCGCGATCCGCGAACGCGCGAGCATGTCCGAGACGACCGATTGGTCGGACACGGACGGCGTCCAGTGCGACGGTGAGCCAGCGATGGTCGGCAGCAGAATGGCCAGCTTGTCGCCCAGCGGGATGCGCGCGGTCTGACCATGGCGCTCGGCGGTGACGTGGTAGGTGCCGCTCGCGAGAGCCACGTCGTCGGAGGCGCAGCCCGGCAGGAGTAGGCCCATGAGGAGCAGCCCAGTCAGCAAGAGCGATGCGATGAGCGTCTTCACGTCGCCTCCAGTGTGCGGTCGGTCGGGCGCCGGTCGTCGTCACACGACTCGCACGCTGAGGCCCACACTCGCACGAGAGCATCTCACCGGCAACTCAGAGTGAGGGCGCGGGCTGCGGCTCGACTCGTGATCGGCGCCGAGCGTTGGCTCCACGACGGGAGCCCACTACCGTCCGTCGATGCCCAGCCGCGACGTTGCCGCCACGTACCTGCGCTGGGTCGGCGTACGGGCGCTCGTCTCCCGCGGCTACTTCCGCGGGTACTTGAGAACGCGCACGTAGGCGCTGCCGTCCTTGCTGGGCCGCGTCTGCTTCGGCCCCGGCAACGTCACCCGCGACCCCGCGCCGTCCTCGATCGTGACGACTTGCAGCGTGACGTGGATCTCCGAGTCGCCCTTGCGGCGCCCGGTCTGCACGAGATACGTGCCAGCAGGCAGGTCGACGCGCGTGCCCTTCTTCTCGACCTCCACGAGTTGCGTCGGCTTCCAAGGCATCGCGTCGAGGAGACAGATCCCCGCCTTCGTCTTCTTGCCGCCCCTCCCAAGCCGGAGGTCCAGTCCGGCACCGTCCGCCTCGCGCACGACGTCCGGACCCTCGGTCGCCGCGCCGAGCACGATCGAACACGTCGCCTTCTTGCCGGGGGCGGACGTCGCGACCGCCCAACCGACGGCGTTGCCCTTGCGCGCCTGGACGACGTACTCGCCGGGCCCGAGTTCGAACGCGAACGAGCCGTCCGCGTCGGCCTTGGACTGGAACGCCGAGTGCAGATACGGCTCGTTGCCCACCTCGTTCCAGATGTAGAGCGCGATGTCAGCGCCGCCGACGGCAGCACCCTCGGAGTCGGTGACGGCCAGCGTCATCTCGCAGACGTTCGTGTAGTAGCGCGTCGTGTTGATGACCGCGTAGCCAGTGCCCTCGGAGAGCACTTCGTCGCTCGCGGGCCGACCGAGCGAGCGACTGAGCACGAGCGCGCCGCGCTTGATGTCACCCGAGAACCAGGCCTGATTGAGTTTCCCGGCCGGTTCGCACGCGCCGACGTAACCCCACTCGCGACCGGTCTTCTTGTCCTTCGCGCCGATGAAGACTTCACACCACGCATGGTTGCTCGCCTTGAACGTCCAGTACGGCGTGCTCGCCACGCGCGCGGGGAGTCCCGCCGACCGCGCCACCGCGTTGAAGTAGATGCCCTCCTCTTCGCAGCGACCGAATCCGCGCTTCAGGATGTCCAGCGGACCGGCGTCCTCCGGAGGCGTCGACTTGAAGGTCACGCGCGCGCCACAGAAGCGGTTCACCTCGAGCGCCACCTGCTCGAGGGTCTTGCACTTCTTCTTCCGCAGGTGGGGAACGATCTCCTCGAAGAACTGCTTGCGGTACGCCTGCGGCGGTTCGTCGCCGGATTGGATGGGAAGGACGTAGTGCAGGAACAGCTCGTCGGAGAGGTCGGTGGCCCACGGCAACTCGCGCCGTGCCTTGTAGGCGTACTGAACATGCTCCGTGAGCACGGCCTGCGTCAGTTTGCCGACGTGATGCTGCGGCGTGTTCGCGACGAGGAACGCCCACCCGACACGCTCCTCCTCGTCGAGCTCCGCGAAGCTCGCGCGAAGCTCGCGCCCGCTGGACCCCGAGAGCGCCCGCTTCACGCCGGCGCGGAACTCCGCGGGCGACGACGACACGGGATCGCCATCCTGCCCCGTCGCCGACCCCGCGACCGCGCACAGAGCGGCGGCAACGAGCACGGCGGCGACGGAACGAAGTGAGAACAGTGGGCGGCGCATGACGGATCTCCTCGGCTGCGCCGCATGGTAGGGCTTGGACGCAGCTTCCCCACGCCTGCGCGGCTCGAGGGATGCCGGCACCGGCTGCGACGTGCAAGTGGCCGTCAGCGACGGCGAAGGACCGAGCCCGTGACGGCGTCGATGGTCACGCGCTGCTTGCCCTCGAGTTCGGCGAGGACCACGAGCGTGCTCAGCGCGTCGGGGTCGTCGGAACGGCTCGAATACGCGTGAAATGAGACGCTCGAGACGTTCTCGTCCGCAGCGATCTCGGCATTGCGCAGCAGAGTCGAGAACGCCTGCGCACGCTGCAGATCCGCAAGATCGACGGCGTTGACACCGTGTGCGCCGCGGCGAGTCTTCTCCGACGGCACGCGGAGCGACGTTCCGTCGTAGATACGCGTCTGCCGTACGGGTGCGGAGCCGGGCTCGCCGTCGATTACATAGAAGTCCAGTTCGACGGGCTTCCGGCCGGGCACGCCGACGCGAACCCCGACGACGTTGCGTAGTCCGGACGCAGCCGCGACGTCGAATGCGATGGCGGCGTCCTCAACTGAGAACGTCGGTGGCGTTGTCACGAACGTCAGGCCGTCCATGGACACGACATCCGTAGCTCCGAAGTTCTTGATGCGCTCTGCCTCGGTCCAGGAGGCGGGGCCCGCAGCTGCGGTGCCCCCTCGGACCTCGACGTCGGCGCCCCCTGCTCCGCGCGTGCGCAGGTCGCGATCGGCGACCTTCACCGTTCCGAATTCGCAGTCGTTGAGCCGCACGACCGCAGGGCGTCCCTTGCGATGGCTACTGGCAATGACCACCGCACGCGAACTCGAGAACGTGCACCGCTCGAAGACCGCGAGCCCGGGGCCGCGGAGGCTCAGAACCCAACCCTCGCCGTCAAACTCGCAGTCGCGAGCCGCGAAGAAGGCGTCACCGCTCACACCCAACGCGGACGCATGGCCCGCAACGACCCACCCCTCGACGCGCACACGTTCCAGCGCGGCGGAGATGCCCCCACGAGCATCCAGCACGATCTGCTTCTTCTCGAGCGCGTCGATCGTCAGATCACGGATGACCAGGTTTCGGATGTGCGATGTGTCTCCGGCGCAGAGGAACGCCCAGCCGGGACCGATCAGCTTCGTCTTGTCCATGCCGGCGCCGCGGATTTCGAGCGACTCGACGTCCTCATCTCTCACGTTCCAACTAGCGGTCCCGCGCTCCAGAACGAACTCGCCCTCCCCGAACTCCAGGACGACGTCCTCCGCGATGACGTCCGACAGGTCCACCGAGGTTCGCGCACCGGTGGCGTCGAAGCGGCGGACGGGTTCCTGCACCGTGTTGATGTGGGCCCGCATCGCCGCGAAGCTGTTCACGACGTCATCGACGCTCCCGCCATGTCGCAGGTACCGATCGAGGATCTCGAGGCCGTCGTCGTCGGACTGCAGCCGTGCCTCGCGCTCGCGCTCGGCCGCATCGGCAGCGCTTTGCTCGAGGCGGGCCCGCTCCTCCGCGAGCGCCGTGCGGAGGAACTCGAGCTCCGCGGCGGACGCCGGCGTCCCCAAGCTTGCCGCGGTGACCCCACCGTCACTCGACGCCGAACGTGGCTCGGCGCTCGACACCGCGGTCGGCACCGGGGTCGGCGACGGCTCGGTAGTGTGGCGCCGCGCGCGGATGCCGCCTCGCTGGGGCGCCGTCTCCGGGTCGATCTCCGGGCCGGATGCGGTGGGACCCGCGTCCTCCGGCGCCACCAAGACCGCGCCGGCGACGACGACACCGATCACGAAGGCGACCACTCCGACGATCGCATAGGACCACGCTCGGCGCATCACAGCCTCCCCCGCCCGCAGGCATCGCTGGCTCTATCCTATCGGTCCGCTGTGCGGCAATCCGGCACGCCGCGGTTCCAGCGGCTCCGGGGCACTCCGACGGGCGGCTAGACTCCGCAGATGAACCGACTCCCCGTGCTCATCGTGCTCGCCGCTCTCACGTTCGCTCCCAGCGCCCTCGAGGCGAAGAGCAAGACGCCGCTCGAACTGCTCGACGAGGCGCGCGCTGCGGCGAAGGGTGACGACGCGGGAGCTGCTGCGAAGGCGTTCGGGAAGGCCGCGCGGGCAGCTCACAAGGGCGGCGATCTCGTCGCGGAACGCGCGATCGGCGACGCACTGAGCAGTTTCCTCCGCCGACTGCCCCCCAATGCGGACGGCAAGCAGATCAGCGTGCTGGATGCCGTCGAGTCGGTGCTCGCCGGACTCGACCGCAAGCGGACGTCGGCGTTTGTGTCCGTTCCCGCACTCGGCCTCGACGCGCTGTACGTGGCGACGGAGACCGGCGACGCGACGCGCAAGACGAACGGCTACGTCATCGAGTGGGCGAAGTCGAAGGCGGGGAAGGGCTCGCGTGCCGCCGCGCCAATCGGGGAGTACGCCGCAGCGATGAAGGCGCTCCGCCAGGACGCCGCAGCGGGCGCACCGAAGCCGGCCGAGGGCGAGGCCGCGCCCGGCGAGTCCGAGCGCCATCTGCGCGCCCGTGAGCAGCTCATCGCGGCGCAGACCGCCGCAGCGGAGCTGGGCTTCGCAGAGCTGCTCGCGCACATCAACACGGAGTCGGTCGTCTGCCACCTCGAGGCGGGCCTCGAGGCCGAGGCGTGGGAGAAGTTGAAGGGACGGTCGCCGATCGTGAGCGTCTCCGTCGATGAGAAAGGGTTCGTCGTCGTCCCGCGCTTCAAGCAGTCGCTCTCCGACAGTGTGCCGTTCAAGGCGGGTCCCCAGGCTCGCAAGGTCGCGGGGCTGCATCTGCTCTTGATCGGTCGCGCGTTCGCGCTCACCGAGCTCGACATGACGGGTCGTGAGGCGCTGCACGGATACGGCGCGAGGCGGAGCAAGTGGAGTCCGTTGCATCTCGTCGCCGAAGGCGAGACCGTCACCCTGTCGAAGAAGTCCGGGTTCACGTACGGGAAGCGGTGACGCCCGCCCGTCGATGGCGCTACGCGTCGAGCGAGGCCGCGAACCCACCCGGATACCGCTCGCTCCACTCCGCGCGGAGAGTGCCGTAGCCCATGGCGTCGAAGTGCGTTCCATCGACGATGCGAGCATCGCGGAAGCGCGCCTCCAGGCGATACCCCAACCGCTCCGCGAGCCGCATCATCCGGGGGTTCCCGGACCAGGTGCGCAGGTCGAGTCGGGCGAGATCCGGCATCGCGTCGAGCACGTACTGGCTCCAGAGCCCGAGTGCCTCGTACCCGATGCCGCGTCCCCACTGCTCGGGATCGTAGACACCGACTCCGAGAGAGAGCCACAGCGTCTCCTCGCTCTGCCAGTACCGGCTGACGCGACCGACGAGCGCATCGTCGTCCGCTGTGGCGATGGCGATGCTCACGCGCGGCGTCGGGAGTTCCGTCGCCTCGATCGCCCGGCGGAACGGGGCGAGTTGCTGCGGCATTTCGGAGGTGGATGCCTGCTGGTAGTACGGACCGTCCAGCGCGCGCCACACGCGACCCGGCTGGAACCAGTGCTCGAGTGCGGGCAGGTCATCGGCCGTCCAGTCGCGCAGCACGATGCGGCGGCCACGAAGCGGGAGTTCGGTCATCACGCGGCCATTCTCACCGCAGACGCCACCAGTCGAGCGCTACCCCTCGCTGGCCGTCGCCTTCGCCGCGGCGTGGTCCCGCGGGCCGGATGCCACGCCCCGCCGCTACTGGGTCGATGCCTGGCTGACGCAGGGTCGCGACGTCCCGCAGATGACCGAGTCGTTCCTGTTCCACGTCGAGCGCGGGAAGGACATGCGCGTTCCGCTGCGGGAGGCGCCATGGCCGATCCTGGCGCATCTCGCTGACTCGCTGGTGCCCATCGAAGAGCGTGACTGGGCTCTGGATCGATACCGCAAGCGAAGGACCGAGGCGCTGCGCGGACTCTTTGGCGCCGTTCCCTACACGCTGGACCCGAAGCGCAAGGGCGAGCCGTGCACGCTCGAGAGTTTCCTGAAGTTCGGCGGACCGTGCACCCACAACGTGCAGTTCGCGGACGGCGTGTTCGACGCGTTTGGGATCCCCGGCGGCTGGGCCGGCGGGCCCGGTCACACGTATCCCTACTGGTTCGAGATGGACGGTGGCGACGTCACCATCCACCGCACGAACGAGATCGGGAACCGCAACGGGAAGATCCGCGACCCACTGAGCGCAGGTCATGTCTGGGAGGATCGCCTCCGGCTGCTCGTCGTCGCGCTGAATCACTCGGTGACGAAGCGACGCCGCGCGGCACTCGCCGCGTGGGCGTACCGACGCGTTCCCGCTGCCGCACGAGCGTCTGCGGCGCCCATCCTGCTGGCAGCCGTCAGCGAGAACCCGTTCTGCCACGAAGCGCTCTCGGCTCTCGCCGACGCAACGCGCGCGCGTCAGCTCTCGCTCGCCGACGCGGGACGCGGCTGGAAGACGATCGCGAAAGCGATGCAGAACCGCCCGCACGACCTGCCGCCGCTGCTCAACCGGGCTCTTCCGGACGTGGGCGCGACCGCGCCGACGTTCGATGGCGACGAGGCGCTTCTGAAGCGCTTGGAGCGCGCGTGGAAGAAGGCGGGCCGAACCGAGCTCCTAGCGCGTCTCCCCGTCTGGCGGGCGCGCTGTTTCGCTGCGCGCAGCAAGCACGCCGAGGCCCAGCGCGTGTGGCTGCGCGTCGCGGGCGAGTCCGCCGCGACCGACCCCAAGCGCTTCGCGCAGGCGACGGCCGCACTGGCCGCGGGCGTTCCCGGCGCTCCCGATTCGGACGAGCGCCTGGGTGTCCTGATCGAGGTGGTCGCCACGGCGCAGCCGTCGCCGAAGGCAGGCTGGATCAACCTCCATCGCTCGCGCTTCCACGCAGTGCGCAGGTTGGTGGAGGAACTGCGGCGGCTGGGTCGGACCGGCGAGGCCGCTGCGGTCTGGGTGGATGAACTCGCGGCGGCGCGCGGGGCCGATGCCGGGACGGGCACCAAGCCGCGCCTCGTCGGCGGCAAGGGTGGAGGCGCGTTCGAGGATGCGCCGGCAGGCGCCGAGCTCATCGGGCTGCGTGTCGCGACCGCACACTACAACGGCCGGAACTTCATCGGCTCAGTCGAAGGCATCTACCGCATCGCCGGACGCGAGGTCATCGGTGCGCGCGCAGGCCGCAAGCGCTCAGGACACGTCGACGTCAAGGCGCCCGAAGGATGGCGCATGGCCGGCGTCGTCGCGGCGGGCAGTGATCGCTTCGACGGGTTCCAGCTCGTTCTCGTCCCGCGCGATGCTGCCGATCGGCGGGTGCGCCTCACGAAGTGGATCGGCACGCATCGCGAGCACGAGATCCTCATCGGTGGCCGCAGGTTCGCGATCCGCGGCATCCGCGCGCGCGCCGGCGCCGACGTCGATGCGTTCGGTCTGATCGGCGCTCCCCACCGCTAGTCCTCGACATCAGCCCACTCCATACCGTCCCAGGGTCAGACCGCCGGGCTCAGCGAGTCATCGCGCCCCAGGGTCCGCGCGGCTGATCCAATCCGACGGATCGACCCTGGGACGGTATGACCGGGCTCAGGCGCGCTGAAGTTCCTCGATCGCCGCCTTCAGTTGCGCGACCTCCGCCTGGAGCGCCGCCAGCTGCTTCTTGCTGGCCGACGCCATCCCGAACGCGGGAAGCGAGAAGATGAAGCCAATGATGGCGAACGCTTCCATGTGATCCTCCTGGTCAGGTGTCCGTCCCGTGCCCGGATCGTTCACGCGGGCATGGCGGGATCGCGGCGAGGTCGAGTCACGACGCGGGGAAACTCTGTCGCGGGGAAACCCTGTCGCGGGTGAACCCTGTGACGGTTCGCGTCCGCCCGTCGCGCGCGGTGTCCTGGCGGCTCCGAGTGCGGGAAAGCGCGTCCTCGGGACCGCCAGGCGTGGCGCCCTCGGTGGAGTCGAGGGCGGACGCGGTGGCCGGTGGGTCGGAGGTGGTCGCGGATGCGACCTGCGCCGGGTTCGCCGACGCCCTCTCCCCGGGCTGCTCGCCCCGGCTCCGTCTTCCGCCCCCGCTCGTCAAACCGGACG
>JAJFFG010000063.1 GCA_021776825.1 Planctomycetota bacterium | reverse complement strand
CCGTCGTCGCGCCGCGATGACGCCCCGGGGTTGCACGGCCGCTCGGCTGCGACGCCCTCGACCGGGCACCGCCCGCACTGCGTGAGTCGCCCGCGGAGCGCCATCTGACCGGAATCGCAGAGCGCACCCCAGAGGGCGGGGGGGATCAGGAGATCCGCCCCTACGGCGTCGTTGACGACGCGGGCCCGTTGGAACGGAGGGGACCGACCGCGTTCGGATACTCACCCGGGGCGCGGCGGTTGCGCGTTAGCGCAAGCGCCGTGACGCGGGAGTGCGTGCGCGGAGGTCCTCGACCGGCGCCGGTGGCTCTCGCGTGATACGTAACGAGACCGAGCACACGCCAGACAACAACGGAGGCGCGGCGATTGCCTCATGCCCCCGACCCACGACCACCTACGACGGGCGATGCAATCGACGTGCCCCCTCCTCAGTCGCTCTTGCGGCCGCACTGCCCGCAGAACTTCGAGTCCGCGGCCATCGGCGCGCCGCACCCGGTGCAGAACCCGGCCGCCTCTGGCTTGCTCGCCAGCGCGTTGCCGCAGGCGCTGCAGAACTTCCCGGGTGGGACGCTCGCGTTGCACTCACCACACGTGATGCCGGGCGTCGCGGGCGCGAGGGTCTGGCCGCCGTGGTTGTCCTTCACGAGCATCTGCGCGAGACCGAAGCCGACACCGAGGCCGGCGCCGCCGAGTAGTCCGCCCATGCCGCCACCACCACCACCACCGCCGCCGTCGCCGCCTCCACCGCCGCCCTTGGCCATGCCTTCGCCGGCACCCAGCATCGCCTTGCCGGCCGCGAACTGCTGGTAGGCGCCGACGCCGCCGACGGTTTTCAGGTACGCCGCGTCTGTGTAGAGACGCTTCAGGTTCTCGACGTCCTCGTCGTCGATCGCGACGACGAAGTTGCCGAGGCGGACGATCTCGATGCCGTAGTCGTCGACGTGCTTGGCCATGCTCTCGAGCACTGACTGCTCGAGCTCTTCCGTGTACGCGCCCGACGTGACGTCGAGGAGCGGCCACTTGTTCTTCACGCAGAGCTCGGCGATGCGATCGCGCAGGACCTTGAGCACCTGCTCCTTCATCCAGGCGCGGACCATGAAACTCTCGGCGCGACCCATACCGACGAGCCCGAGGATCAGCTGCTCGGGATCGGTGACGCGGAACGAGAACTCGCCGTGGACCATGGTCTCGACGGGAATGCCCGACTTCGGGTCCTCCACGTAGCCAATGCGTCCGCCGAACTTGTTGCCCGGGTGTTCGCGGACGTTGACGAAGAAGACCTCACTGATGAAGACGTCCCCGCCCGTGTAACTGTCGACGAGGTTCGACAGGAACGGGAGGTTCGAGGTGTCGAGCGTGTAGCGCCCGGCTTCCATCACCTCGACGACCTTGCCGTCACGGAAGAACACGGCGCGCTCGTCGGCTTCGACCGTGAGCTGCGACTTCATCGGGATCGTCGGGTCCGGGTGCTTCCAGACCACGTGCACCTTGGCGGCATCCGGGCGCGCGATCATCATCTCGCCGACGCCGCGCTTGAAGAAGTCCATCACACCCATCACATCCTCCTCGGTGGCCACGCTTTCCCGCGCGTTGGCTCGGCTTTCCCCGTCCGGGCGAGCCTCGACGGACTCTAACATTCGCTCCCGTTCTCTAACATCCGCTCCCGTGCCCGGGTTCGAGCCGACCGTGACAGACGACACTCCCGCACCGCCGTCGGCGCCGCTCCCGGAGAGCGAGAGCCGCGACTTCCGTTGTGGTGAGTGCTCGGCCACGATGACGTGGGACCCCGACGCGGGTGCGCTCGCGTGCGCGTTTTGCGGGGGCACGGAGGCGGTGGACTCCGGCGAGCGCGTCATCGTCGAGTACGCCCTCGACGACGTGGGCTCGGCGGCCCGCGGCCTGGGCCTCGAGATGCGAGCGTCCCGTTGCGACAACTGCGGGGCGACGGTGGCGTTCGACGAGGCCGCGACCGCTCAGCTCTGCGTCTTCTGCGGGTCGAGCAGCGTGCTCGAGCAGGAGGCTCGGCGCAACGCGATCCGGCCCGAGTCGCTCGTTCCCCTCGACGTGGGACGCGCAGACGTCGAGAAGGCGTTCCGCAAGTGGACGCGCGGTCTCTGGTTCCGACCGAATGCGCTGAAGCGCCTCGAACGGTTCGACGCGGTGGGGGTCTACCTTCCGTTCTGGACCTTCGATTGCGGTGTGCGGTCCGACTGGACGGCGCAGGCCGGCTACCACTACTGGGAGTCCGAGACCTACTGGGAGGACGGCAAGATGAAGTCCCGGCAGGTCCAGAAGACGCGATGGGAGTTCGCCGCCGGTGCGCGCGACGACGCGTTCGACGACCTTCTGGTCCTCGCATCGACCGGCGTGGACGCGGGCCTCGTCGCTCGCCTCGGCGGCTTCAACACCAACGGACTCGTGGCGTATCGGCCGGAGTACCTCGCCGGGTGGGCTGCAGAGGAGTACCGCGTCGATCTCCAGGAGGCCTGGGGCCAAGGCCAAGAGCGCGTCGTCGCCATCCAGGAGGGACGGTGCTCCGGCGACGTGCCCGGCGATACGCAACGGGTTCTGCTGGTGCGCAATCGCATCCGCGATGTGCGCTGGAAGCACGTGCTCCTCCCGCTCTGGAGCCTGACCTACGAGCTGGGCGGGGAGACCTATCCCGTGCTCGTCAATGGGCAGAACGGGCGTGTGGTCGGCAAGGCCCCGGTCTCGTGGGTGAAGATCCTGCTGCTCGTGCTGGTGATCGCTGCGTTGATCGCTGGCGGCGTTCGCGTGAGCCGGTACGCATGACGCGTTGGGGCCTCCTGCTGATCAATCTCGGCACGCCGGACTCGACGTCCGTGCCCGATGTGCGCCGGTATCTCGAGGAGTTCCTCTCCGACCCGCGCGTCATCGACCTTTCGCCTCTCGGGCGGTGGCTGCTGCTCAACTTCGCGATCCTGCCGCACCGGCCGCAGCGCTCGGCCCATGCGTACGAGCAGATCTGGACGCCGGAGGGCTCGCCGTTGCTGATCGCGGGAGAGCGCCTCGCGGCAAAGGTGCGCGCCCGCCTCGGCGACGACGTGCCCGTCGCGCTCGCCATGCGCTACGGCAATCCCTCGATCGCCGCCGGACTCGGGGAACTCCGCGAGACCGGCGTCGATCGCGTCGTCGTGTTTCCGCTCTTCCCGCAGAACTCGTCAGCTGCGTGGGGCTCGGCGGTCGAGAAGGCGTTCGCCGTCGCCGCGGAGATGTGGAAGGTGCCGGCGCTCTCGGTCGTGCCGCCGTTCTACGCGGAGCCGGAGTATCTCGCCGCGCAGGTGGCGGTGGCACACCCGGCGCTCGAGACCGCGCGTCCCGACCATGTGCTGTTCAGCTTCCACGGCGTCCCGGAGCGGCACTGTCGGAAGGGCGATCCGTCGGGCTCGCACTGTCTCGTCCGCGCCGATTGCTGCGAGCGGATCGTCGCGGCGAATCGCGACTGCTATCGCGCGCAGTGCTTCGCCACGGGTCGCAGCCTGGCTGCCGAACTCGGACTGGCCGACGGGACGTGGGAGGTCGTCTTCCAGAGCCGACTCGGGCGCGATCCGTGGATCCGTCCGTACATGGATGCGCGCGTGAGGGAACTTGCCGAGCAGGGCGTGAAGCGTGTTGCCGTGCTGTCTCCCGCGTTCGTCGCCGACTGTCTCGAGACCCTCGAGGAGATTGGCATCCGGGCGGCGGCGGACTTCCACGCGCACGGGGGAGAGGACCTGAGTCTCATTCCCTCGCTGAACGACTCGGCTCCCTGGGCAGACGCCGTCGTGGCCCTCGCCACTCGACCGCTACAATCCCGACCCGCAACGGGGGAGGCGCAGAGCGCATGAGGATCGTCAGCATCGGTGGAGGGCCGGCCGGCCTGTACTTCAGCATCCTCATGAAGAAGGCGTTCCCCGACGTCACGATCGACGTCTACGAGCGCAACCGCGCCGACGACACGTTCGGGTGGGGTGTGGTCTTCTCGGACGAGACGCTCGGCGGGTTCGAAGAGGCCGACGCGCAGAGCTTCCAGGAGATCACGTCGAGCTTCCGCTACTGGGGCGACATCGAGACGTACTTCGGCGGTGAGTGCGTGCGCTCGACGGGCCACGGCTTCTGTGGCATGTCCCGCAAGCGGCTGCTGAACATCCTGCAGGCCCGCTGCCGGGATCTTGATGTGCAGCTCCACTTCGAGACCGAGATCGAGAGCCTCGACCAGTTTGCCGACGCCGACCTGATCCTCGCGGCCGACGGCGTGAACAGCCTGATCCGCGACCAGATGTCGGAGCAGTTCCAGCCCGATCTCGACTGGCGCCCGAACCGCTTCTGCTGGCTGGGTACGACGCGGCCGCTCGAAGCGTTCACGTTCGTCTTCGCGGAGAACGCGGACGGACTCTTCATCGTGCACGCCTACCCGTTCCAGGACGGGCTCTCGACGTGGATCGTCGAGTGCGATGAGGAGACCTGGATTCGGGCGGGTCTCGATCACGCCGACGAAGCGACGACGGTGGCGTACTGCACGGAGCTGTTCGCGGAGAACCTCGACGGACATCCGCTGCTGACGAATCGCTCGACGTGGCGCAGCTTCCCGACGATCAAGAACGGGACCTGGCACCACGACAACGTCGTGCTCGTCGGCGACGCTGCGCACACGGCGCACTTCTCGATCGGCTCCGGCACGAAGCTGGCGATGGAGGATGCGATCTCGCTCCTCGCCGCGTTCCGCGAGCATGGTCTCGACGACGTCCCCGCTGCGCTGGCCGCGTACCAGGATGAGCGCTGGGTCGACGTCCTGAAACTGCAGAAGGCCGCGCAGACGAGCCTCGAGTGGTTCGAGAACTGCACGCGCTACATGAAGCAGCACCCGCTGCAGATGCAGTTCAACCTGATGACGCGCAGCAAGCGCATCACGTACGACGAGCTGCGTAAGCGCGATCCCGATCTCGTGGCGCGTGTGACCGAGTGGTTCCGTTCGGAGAGCGGCGCGCCGCTCGACTCCGATGGCAACGCGCCGCCGCCGATGTTCACGCCGTTCACTCTGCGTGGTCTGACGCTGCCGAACCGCGTCGTCGTCAGTCCGATGTGTCAGTACTCGGCGACCGACGGCATGCCCGACGAGTGGCACCTCGTGCACCTCGGCTCGCGCGCCGTCGGCGGGGCGGGCCTCGTGATGACCGAGATGACCAACGTCTCGGCGGATGCGCGCATCACGCTCGGCTGCACGGGGATGTACACCGACGAACACGTCGACGCCTGGCGCCGGGTCGTCGATTTCGTGCACGCGCACTCGGCGTCGAAGATCGGCATCCAGCTCGCGCACGCCGGCCGCAAGGGCTCGTGCACCCATCCGTGGTTGGGTCACGACACGCAGTTGCCCGACGGCGAGGGCTGGCAAACTCTCGCACCGTCGCCGGTGCCGTTCCTCGACGACTGGACAGCGCCGAAGCAGATGGACCGCGCGGACATGGATCGCGTGCGCGACGACTTCGTCCGCGCGACGGAGATGTCCGAACGCGCCGGCTTCGACCTGGTCGAGGCCCATATGGCGCACGGGTACCTGCTCCACACGTTCATCTCGCCGGTGTCCAACCAGCGGACCGACGAGTACGGCGGCTCGCTCGAGAACCGCATGCGCTTCCCGTTGGAAGTGTTCACCGCGATGCGCGCGGTGTGGCCGGACGACAAGCCGATGGCGGTGCGTGTCTCGGCCGTCGACTGGGTCGAGGGCGGGCTGACCGCCGTCGAAGCCGTCGAGATCGCGCGGATGCTGCACGCGGCCGGCTGCGACGTGCTCGACGTCTCGACCAGTGGCATCTCTCCGCACGCCGAGCCGAACTACGGCCGCATGTTCCAGCTGCCATTTGCCGATCGCATCCGTCACGAGGTGGGCATCCCCGTGATGACGGTGGGGGCGGTGCTCGGGGCCGATCACGCGAACACGATCCTCGCCGCCGGCCGCGCGGACCTGGTCGCGATGGCGCGCCCGCATCTGCGCAGCCCGTACCTGACGCTCGACGCCTCCAGTGCGTACAACTTCCCCGACGCGCCGTGGCCGCCGCAGTACCTGCTCGGCCGCCCGCCGAGGGTCGTCGACACGACCGACGGAAAGTGAATCGAACGTCGCTGTAACCTTCGGCGCTCCCGTGCGTCCCCCTACTGGGCGGGCGGGGGCCCGG
Source organism: Planctomycetota bacterium (assembly GCA_021776825.1). Classification (GTDB taxonomy): domain Bacteria; phylum Planctomycetota; class JAJSAM01; order JAJSAM01; family JAJVHW01; genus JAJFFG01. Next base: position 9,311 of record JAJFFG010000063.1, on the reverse strand, counting down.
TGGGGAAGAACGACTCGATTGGCGCTCAGGATCGGCGCTCAGGATCGGCGGTTGCCGCACGGCGTGGGCGATGCGATTCTCGGCAGGCCGTGACGACCGAGCCCGACCCGACGGATGCCTTCGCCGACCTCGTTCGAAACTTCTGCGAGTGGGCGGAGAACGGCGAGGAGACAGGCGCCGTCGCGATGGCGGACGCGCTGCGTCATGTCACCCGGCTGTTCCACGCCGCCATCGATCTCCCGTCGCTCACCGCCCAGGGCTGCATCGGCGACGATGACGTGGAACTCGTCTCGAACCACGAGTTTCGAGCCGTCTACAGGAACATGGCGCGTCTGGAGATCGGGTTCTACGGCGTGGTCTACGACCCGAGCGTCGTGCCGCCGGAGGAACCCGTCGTCGGCGACATCGCGGACGACATCGCCGACATCTACCGCAACGTGCTCGGCGGACTTCGTCACCACGACGCCGGACGCCGCGCGGACGCGTTGTGGGAGTGGACGTTTCAGTTCCAGCTCCACTGGGGCGGGCACGCGACTTCGGCCATGCACGTCCTCTACCGCTGGCTGCACGAGAACGGGAGCTTCGGGGAACTGCACTCCGGGTGAGCGCCGGAGCCGGCGTCACTCGACCCGTTCGAGCTCGCTCCGGTAGTGGCTCCAACAGACCCCCCGGTAGATCTCATCGCCGCCGAGGAGCAGACTCGGGCCCTCCGTCGTCGGCACGCCCTCGCGGTAGCGCAGGTTGAAGATGGCCTTGCCGCTGCAGAACGCGCAGGCGGTCTTGACCTCCTCGATCGAGTCCGCCAGCTCGAGCAGCCGTCGGCTCCCCGGGAACAACCGTCCGCGAAAGTCGGTGCGCAGGCCGTACGCGATGACGAGCGCGTCGTGGGTGCGCGTCAGCTCGCGCAGCTGCTCGACCAGGGCGTCGGAGAGGAACTGGGCCTCGTCGACGAGGACGCAGTGAACGCCCTCCAGGTCGGCCGGGTCGAGGACGGTGTCGTCGTCGACGATCAGGCAGGCCTCGCGCTCGAGCCCGGCGCGCGAGCGGATTGCCGTCGCCCCGTCCCGTGTGTCGACGCTGGGTTTGAGCACGAGCACGCGTTTGCCCTGCCGCTCGTGCTGATGCGCGACAGCGAGCAGGTTGAGCGTCTTCGCGCTGCTGACAGCGCCATAGCGGAACGTGAGCTTGGACATGCGTCGGCAGGGTACCCGGGGAGACGGCTCGGAATCCCGGGACGAGCGCGCGGGGCGTCCCGTCCAATCGAGGCGTGCGACGCGCCCTGCTCCTGACGACCGCCCTGCTCCTCGCCGGTGCTGCCGGACTGGCGGTCGCCGATGGTGACGACGCCGCACCGGCTCCTGTCCGCGAGGGACCGCGCCTCCTGGCCCCGGCCGAGCATGGAGTCGGGGAACTCCTCGCCGATGCGTGGTTCACCGATCTCGACGGGAAAGCCGGCCGCCTCTCGGAGCTCAGCGGCCGAACGGTGGTCGTGCTCGCGAGGAGCGTCACCTGCCCGCTCGGCAAGCGCTACGGGCCGACTCTCGCCACGATTGCTCGAGACCTCGCCGCGCAGGACATCACGGTCATGGTGCTCGGCGTCATGGAGACCGACACGTCGGACGATCTGCGCGCCGATCGGAAACGGACCGGCATCGACGCGCGCTGGGTGCAGAGCACGGCTCCGCCCGGACGCGCGACGGCGGAGCCGCTGCTCGCGGAGGCTCTTGGTGTCACATCGACCACCGAGTGCTTCGTCATCGACGGCGCGCGCACGCTGCAGTACCGCGGTGCCGTGGACGATCGCTACGGGTTCGGCTACGCGTTGCCCGAGGCGCGGCGACCCCTCCTCCGCGACGCGATCGCCGCCGTCCTCGCACGCCGCCCGCCCGAGATCGCCGCGACGACCGCCCCGGGATGTGCGATCGACCGCGCGGAACGGACCGACGCCGAACTCGCTCCGACGTACCACGGCGCTGTCTCGCGCGTTCTCGATCGCCGCTGCGTCGAGTGCCACCGAGATGGCGAGAGCGCGCCGTTCGCCCTCGACACGTACCAAGCGGCGCGTGGCAATCGCGCCATGATCCGGCAGGTGGTCGAACGCGGCGTCATGCCACCCTGGTTTGCCGACCCCGCGCACACGCTTCCAATGGCGAACGATCGCAGTCTGTCCGCGGACGAGAAGCGCGTCCTGCTCGCGTGGATCGACGCCGACTGTCCCGAGGGCGATCCGAAGGACGCGCCGCTGCCGATCGCGCGGACCGCAGGCTGGACGATCGGCGAGCCCGATGTCGTGATCGAGCCCGCCGAGTCGTTCGCCGTTCCCGCAGACGGAGTCGTCGACTACCAGTACGTCGTCGTGCCCACGGATCTCGGCGAGGACCGTTGGCTTGCGGCCTTCGAGCTGCGCCCCGGTGCGCCGCAGGTCGTGCATCACGTGCTGGTGTTCGCGCACTGGCCGGCCTCGCACGAACGCATGATGGAGCAGCCGCAGGCCAAGAACGGACTCGAGGGCTTCTTCGCGGCCATGGTCCCCGGCCAGAACCACCTCGTGTTCCCCGAGGGCACGGGTCGTTTCATCCCGCGCGGCACGCGTCTCCGCTTCCAGATCCACTACACGCCGAACGGCACTTCCGTGAAGGATCGACCCCGGCTCGGGCTCGTGTTCACGGACGGTCGCCCCGAGCGCGAGATGCTCTCGCAGGGCATCTACGACACGCGTTTCCGCATTCCGCCGCGCGCGAAGCGGCATCCCGTCACGTCGGACTTCACCTTCGAGCGACCGGGTCGTCTGTTCTCGTTCGCGCCCCACATGCACGTCCGCGGAACGGCATTCCGCTACGAACTCGTGCTGCCGGACGGCTCGCGACGCACACTGCTCGACGTGCCGCGTTTCGACTTCAATTGGCAGCTCGCGTATCGGCTGCGCGAGCCTCTGGATGTCCCTGCGGGCGCGAAGCTCGTCGCCACTGGCTGGTACGACAACAGTGCAGCGAACCCCGGCAATCCGGATCCGAACCGGGTCGTGCGATTCGGTGAGCAGACCTGGGACGAGATGATGATTGGCTACTTCGAGTGGCATCCGCTCGACTGACGATTCTGCGAGACTGGAACGCTGTCAGACTGGGACGTTGTCAGACTGGGACGTTGAGCGACCGGCGACGCTGAGGCGGGAGACGCGACATGGTGAAGTGGAGCATCGGGAGTTTCATCGTGGCGCTCGTCTGCGTGCTCGCGTGGATGAAGATCACCAGCGGCGTGCACGTCAACGTCACGAATGTCGGGGACACCGCGCTCGAGAACGTCGTGGTCGAAGTGACCGGCGGGAAGTTCGAGATCGGAACCGTCGAAGCCGGAGCGACTGAGTCGATCAAGGTGCATGCGACAGGCGAGTCGCACGTCCGGCTGCGATGGGAGTCCGGTGGCAAGAAGGGCTTCGGCCGCGTCGACTGCTACTTCGAGGGCGACGACTACCACGGGGACGTGGACGTTGAGATCGAGGGCGAGATCATGAAGAGCTCGAAGGCCGAACTCGATCCGGGCGTGTTCTAGCCCGGCCTATTCATGTTCTAGCCCTGCCCTGACTAACTAACTTCCGGCCTCAACTTCGTGAGGGCGAGATGACGCGCGCGCCGGGGCGCGGTGCAACTCGAGGCTGCTCGTTAGTTAGTTTGGGCAGGGCTTGGATGGTCAGCAGAGGGCTTGGATGGTCAGCAGTCCTCGTACTTCCAGTGGCGCTTCTTCCCTTCGGCCATCCACTCGACGGCCGTCGTCACGCGCGTGTCGCGAGTGGCCTCACGCTTCGCGCTCGTGACCCACTCCGCGTAGTCCTTGCGACACGAGTAGTTGAACCCGTCCCAGGTCTTCTGCGCCGCCTTGTTGGCCTTCAGTGCTGCCGCCAGCACGGGCGGCGCCTGGATCGACGACGGGTCCTTGCGGCCGCGCTTCTCCTTCGGCCGCTTCACGCCCGCGTCGTTCAGCTTGCGCGCCTGACGGACGTAACTGGTGATGACCTTCTTCGTCGGCAGGTCCTTCACGTCGTGGACCTTCATCATCATCGGGCCCGCCTTGCAGTCACCGACGAACAGGCCGTCCGGGTCCTCCATGACGTCGGCCTTCCAGAAGCCGTAGCTCACGTGTTTCTTGAACGCCGCCATCCCGCCGAGCATCCCTTTGTGCTCGAACGACGGCACGCTCCATTTGATCGTCTCGACGACCGACGGGCAGCCGGCGTGAAACGCAGCGCGCACCTTCGTGAGGATCGGCTGGGCGAACGGCGCTGCCTTCGCGATGTACTCGTCCACGCGTGGGTCGGTCTCGGGCATCCGGGGTCTCCTGGCGCAACCTCTTCGGGACGAGAAACGCTACCGAGCGGCCGCTAGGAAGTCACTGGCGGCGTCGTCGGCTTCGCGCGCACCACCATGTGGAACAGCGTCGGCACGAGCACGAGTGTGAACGCGGTCGAGACCACGAGCCCGCCGAGGACGACGCTGCCAAGGCCGCGATAGAGCTCGCTGCCGGCGCCCGGTGAGACGACGAGCGGGAGCAGCCCGCACACGGTCGTGAGCGTCGTCATGAAGATCGGTCGCATGCGCGTGCGCACGCTCTCGAGCACCGCCGGCCCCGGCTCGGTGCCGCTGCGGATGAGCTGGTTCGACTGGTGCACGATCAGGATGGCGTTGTTCACCACCGTGCCGACCAGGATCACGAACCCCAGCATCGTCAGCACGTCGAGCGACTGCTGTACGAAGAGGTTCAGGAACCACAGCCCCGCGAACCCACCGACAGCACCCAGCGGCACGCAGAGGATGATGACGAGCGGGTACAGCCACGACTCGAACAGCGCGGCCATGAGCAGGTAGGTGATCACGAGTGCGAGCAGCAGGTTGAAGCCGAGCGCAGATGCCGTCGCACGCAGCTTGTTGGCCGTGCCGGCGAGGTGGATCTGCACCTCCGGCGGGAGCATGCCGCCTGCGTGCAACGGGGCGAGCACGTCGTCGCGAAGTCGGTCCATAGCGTCCTCGAGCGCCATGTTCTCGGGCGGCGAGACCTGGATGGTGATCGTGCGCTGACGCTCGCGGTGGTTGATCTGCTCGGGACCGCTCGACAGCTCGATCCGCGCGAGCGCGCGGAGTGGGACGAGGTCACCGGAGGCCGTGGCGATCGGGAGCGACTCGAGGTCCTGACCGTGACGGGAGAACTCCTTGCGGCCCACGATCGAGAGATCGATCTCGTCGCCGTCGACGTAGTAGTCCGTCGCGTACGCTCCGTCGATCAACGCGTTCACGGCGTAGCCGAGCTCCGCGGCGGACATGCCCATCTGCGCCGCCTTCTCCCACTCGGGCAGCACGTGGACCTCGGGGTTCGAGAGGTCGAGGCTCGGTTGTGGGAAGGCCTGCGCCGCGGGGATGTGCTGGAACACGCCGCCCATGACGGCGCCGCCGATGCGCGTCAGCGTGGCGAGGTCGGGGCCGGTGATCTCGACGTCGATCGTGCGACCGGCGGTGAGACCCTGCTCGAAGAGGCTCGACTGCTTCGCCACGCCGAACGTCCCGGGAATGCCCTGCGCCGTCTGCTGGATCAGCGGCACGAGATCGGCGGCGCGGACGGGGTCCTGCGCGCGGAGTCCGAGGAACACGGAGCGGCCGCGCGCGACGAAGAAGAAGTCGTCGATCGCGGGATGCTCGAGATCCGCGACGGAGGGATCGCCGGGGTCGACATCCCAGTACGGCTTCAATCGCCCCTCGATCTCGGCGCCCAGGTCGACGAGCTCGTCGAGGTTGTAGCCGGGCGGCGGCAGCAGGATGCCGAACACCAAGTTGCGGTTGCCGGTGGGGAGGTACTCGAGCTTCGGCATCATCACCCAGCTCGCGGCGATGGACCCGACGACGAACAGCAGGACCGTCGCTACGCCGCGCGTGCGACGCGCCTGGATCCAGGCGTTGATGCCCACGGTCCACCCGGTCGCGGCGCGACCGAACCGGTCGAGCGCGCCGAGGCCGACGCGCGCTCGATCGGACTCCTCCTTGGTGCGCGGCTTCAACAGCCGCGACGTCGCGGTGGAGATGACCGTCACCGAAACGAGCAGTGAGAGCGCGACCGCGGAACTGACCGCCAGCGCGATGTCGCGGAAGAGCTGTCCGGCCTCTTCCTCGACGAAGAGCACCGGCACGAACACCGCCAGCGTCGTCAGCGTCGAGGCGACGACTGCGCCCCAGACCTCTTCGGTGCCCTTCACGGCTGCCGTCACCGGGGGCTCGCCCGCCTGGTAGTGGCGGTAGATGTTCTCCAGAACGACGACGGCGTTGTCGACCAGCATGCCGACAGCGAACGCGAGCCCGGCAAGGCTGATGACGTTCAGCGACCGGCCGAGCGCGCCGAGGACCAGGAAACTGCCGATCAGACTGGTGGGGATCGCGAGTCCGATGACCAGCGTCGAGCGCACGCTGCGTAGGAACAGCAGCAGCACGATCACGGTCAGGAAACCGCCGACGAGGATGTTCTGGTTCACGAGACCGACGGCGGAGTGGATGTACTCGGTCTCGTCGTAGACCTGCTTCAACTGTAGGCCGCGTGCGTGGAGCGAGCCCGCGTTCAGCTCCGCCAGCGCGTCGCGCAGGCCGTCCATCACGTCCAGCACGTTGGCGCCGGTCTCGCGCTGGCAGTTCACGGCAATCGCGTTCTGCCCGAAGTTGCGCACGATCCCGTCGGGCTTCTTGTGGCCCAGCCGGACCGCGGCGACGTCGCGCAGGTAGATCGGGGTGCCGTCGCGGTCGGCGAGGACGACGCCCTCCACGTCGGCGATGTTGTCGAACTGTCCGAGCGTCCGGACGACGTAGCGCCGCTTGCCTTCCCAGAAGTCACCGGCGGAGGTGTCGCGGTTGCGACCGCGTAGCGCCGCACGCACGTCGGCGATGGTTACGCCGCGCGCGGCGAGTCGCGCGGGGTCGACGACGACCTGCAGCTCCTCGTCGCGACCGCCGAAGACGTTGGCGTTCGACACGCCGGGCACGCGTTCGAAGCGCGCCTCGATCACGTCCTCGGTCAGCCGGCGCAGCTTCGCGACGTCGCGTGGGGGCGGCAGAAGGGCGGCGACCTCGGGGTGTTCGGGGATCAGCGCGCGCAGGCGACTCATCCGCAGACCCGAACTCTGGGTGCGCGACGGTGCCGCGAGCGCCTCCGCCAGGTGCGGGTGCTCCGCCGCGAACGCCGCGATGTCGGTCTGCTCGGGAACGCGCTGGCTCAGGATGAACCACGCGATCGGATTGTCGGACGAACTGGAGGTCGTGATGACCGGCTCGAGCGCTTCTTCCGGGTACTCCGCCACCTGCTGCAGCCGGGCGTTGACCTTCAGCAGCGCGGAGTCCATGTCGGTGCCGACGACGAACTCCATCGAGACGGTCGCACTCGAGTCGGCGCTCTGGGACGAGAGCTTCACCAGGCCCTCGACACTCTTGAGCTGCTCCTCCTGCGGCTGAACGAGCTGACGCTCGACCTCCTGCGGGCTTGCGCCGGGCCAGCGCGTCTCGATGGAGATCGTCGGAACCTTCACTTCCGGCGTGAGCTGCATCGGCATGCGGATCAGCGCGATGGTGCCGAAGAGCACGACCATCAGGACGCCGACGGCGACCTTGACGGGGTTCTCGACGAACGAGCGGACGAGTTGCATCGAAGTGCCCGCGCTAGCGCGCGCCATCCTTCTGGAGAGGCCGGGGGTCGACCGCCTGGCCCGGGCGGAGTCGCTCGTTGCCGCGCACCACGACCGAGTCGCCCACAGCGAGCTCACCGGTCACGGCGATCTCTGCGCCGTCCGCGACGCCCGTCTGGACGGGCACCGCGCGGATGGTCGACGGCGCGCCGCCGGCTCCGGGCACGACCACGTAGACGGCCGGAGTCGGACCTCCGAGCACGAGGGCGTCCTTCGGCACGATCAGCGAACGCACCGGTGCGCCCACGTCCAGAGAGACACGCGCGAACATGCCGGCCTTCAGCAATGGACCAGCGTCACTCGACTCGTTCGGGACCTCGATGTCGACCGGGAAGGCACGCGTGCGGTCGTCGGCCCGCGGCACGACGGCCGTTACCCGGCCCGTGAACGTGCGTCCGGGAAGCGCACCGACCGTGACGCTCGCGGCAGCACCCGGGCGCACGTGAGCGACGAAGTCCTCGATGACGCCGACGCGGACCCTCACGGCGTCGAGCGCCACGAGCTCGACGACGGGATCGCCGGCCATCAACCACTCGCCGTTCTCCGTCGCCTCGTGCACGACGTGGGCGTCGAACGGGGATCGAATCGTCCGGCGGGCGATGTCATCTTCGATGCGAGCGACCATCGCGGCCTGCTCCTCGACGCGGGCGCGCGCGGCAGCCAATGTCTCCGTCCGCGGACCGATCTGCAGCAGCTCGAGCGCCAGGGCCGCGACCCGCTGCGCCTGCTCCGCCGAGCGGAGTCGTAGTCGCGCCTGACGATGCTCCTCTTCGACGATCGAGCCCTTCGCCAGCAGCTTGGCAGACGACTCCTCGGTCCACTTCGCGAACTCGAGATCGGCGTCGGCGGCAGCGAGCCGCGCCTCGGCCTGTCGCACGATCTCTGGGCGCGTTCCGCTCACGAGCGCGTCGAGTTCGTGCGTCCGCGACGCGAGCAACGCCTCCGCCGCACGGAGCTCGATTTCGAGTCGCTCGGTGCGGAGCTGCACCAGCGCGTCGCCCTTCTTCACGGGGGCGCCCTCGCGGGCCAGGAGCTCGACGACACGACCGGAGGACTCGCAGCCGACGACTGCCGAGCGGACGGGACGCACCGTTCCGACGAACGAGCGCCGCGGCGCGACGTCGCGTTCGACGATCGGGACCACGTCGACGGGAGCGGGAGGCGGACCCTCTTGTGCGACAGCGCTCGTCGTGCGGGCGCCGGCGCAGAGGGCAGTGCTCCCAGCGACGAGCAGCAGCGTGCTGCGCAGGATGGAACGCTTCATCAGGTCACCTCCGTCGGCACGTCGGCCTCGAGGTTGGCGCGGACGCGCTCGAGCATGCACTGCGGCTCGCTCATCCTGGTCGCGTCGAGGCCGGTCGTCGCGCGCTGTCGGACGCTAACGAAGGTCCGTTCGCGCGCGATCGAAATCGAAGGGCTGTCCGTGTGATCCGTCAGGCCTGGTTGGGTCCGGTCTAGCCCGGCCTTCTCAGTGCGCCACGAGGGTGCACTCATCCAGCAGATGGAAGTTCTGCCCGTGAAATCGACGGTTCATCACGGTAGCTACCCGGACGCCTGGAGTCGGCAACGGCTCGGGGCGAAGCTCCGGGGACACCAGGCCGCCTTG
>JAJFFG010000062.1 GCA_021776825.1 Planctomycetota bacterium | reverse complement strand
CGAGCGGGGGCGGAAGACGGAGCCGGGGCGAGCAGCCCGGGGAGAGGGCGTCGGCGAACCCGGCGCAGGTCGCATCCGCGACCACCTCCGACCCACCGGCCACCGCGTCCGCCCTCGACTCCACCGAGGACGCCACGCCTGACGTCCCCGAGCACGCGATCTCCCGCCCCGGAGCCGCTTCACTGCCTCATCCGGACAGGCGCATCTAGGGGGTGCATGCGCGTCTCCGGAGCGAGATCTCACGCACTCGAAGCCGTCAGGACACCGTGCGACGTGCGTTCGCGACGCACACCGGCGTGAATCCTGCGCCGAGCTTCGATCTCGCCGCGATCTCGCGACGCCCTCGTGAACGATCCGGGCTCGCGACGGCGACCCGCCAGCGGTGTGGGTGGAACCGGGCCGTCTGGGGCACTAGTGTCCCCCGCGGCGGGTGCGGAGTGGGGGTGCGCGATGACCGGGAAGATCACGCTGGCGGCGGTCGTCGCCGGAATCGTCCTGATGCTCTGGGGCGTTGTCTTCTGGATGGTGCTGCCGTTCTCGAACGCTGCCTACCGCGAGCTGCCGCGCGAGGCCGAGTTCAGCGCCGCCCTGCTCGAGCACGCTCCCGCCGACGGCGTGTACCTCCTGCCGTCGATGGGCCACGGCGAGGGGCTCGACGCGGAGGCAGCCCAGGAGCGCTTCGAGACGCGCTACGCAGCCGGGCCGCGCGCACGCCTCTACGTGCGACGCGGGGGCGGCGATCCGCTCTCACCCATGCCGTATCTGCTCGGCTTTGGCCACAACGTCGTGTCGGCGTGGCTGCTGGCGCTGCTTCTCGCCTTCGCCGCTCCGTCGATGCCGGCGTTCGCGTCGCGCTACCTGTTCACGGCTCTGGCGGGACTGTTCGCCGCGGTCTTCATCGATCTGCAGACGCCGATCTGGTTCTTCAACACGTGGGACGAGCCGCTGTTGCTGCTCTCCTTCCACGTGCTCGGCTGGCTCGCTGCGGCCGTGCCGATCGCGGCGATTGTAAAGGTCGATCCCGCTCAGTCGGGCAGCACCGTCTGAAGTTCTGACTAGAGGTCCGGCCGGAAACCCCATCCACGGAGCGGTGCAGGAACCCCGAACCTACATCTTCTGCTCTTCGCGCGCATTCATGCACACTATGTAGTGGTTGAATCGTCTCTACTACATCTGTCGCAGACTTTCCGGCCGGACGTCTAGCTATGCCGCGTCGGGACCTTCTGCAGCACGTTCAGGCAGTAGCGACCATCGCGGTCGTACCAGCGGTCCGCCACCACGAGATCGGCGGCATGCGCCAGCGCGTCGATCTCCTGCGGTGAGTACTTGAACGCGCTGCCCGTGTGGATCGCCTCGCCGCGGTCCAAGTCGACGGTCATCTCGAGCTGGTCGATGGCGACGCTCTGCCGCTTCGAGCTCACGAGGCACGTGTCCACGCGGCCCGCCGTCTCGTCGTACGACGCGCGGTGGCGGAAGCGCGCGAGATCGAAGTTGCCGCCCAGCTCCGCGTTGATCCGTTCGAGCATGTGCCGATCGAGGCGCCCGGCGGCGCCGGCGCGATCGTCGTACGCGCGCTCGATCACGCGGCGCGACTTGCGCAGGTCGAGTCCGGCGACGAACGCGTCGCCGACGCTCAGCGCAGAACCGACGAGTCGAGCGAACGTGGCAGCGGTCTCGCGATCGACGGCGCCGAGCCCGGCGCGCAACCAGACGAACAGGCGCGGGCCGGTCGTCAGGCGCTTGGCTTCGCGCACCGCCCTTTCCGGTCGCGCGACGATGCCGGTGACGCGCAGACCGTCCAGCGCCGTGGGCAGCTTCCCGAGGCTCTGCTCGAGCTCCTCACGCGTCGGGGCGACGGGCAGGTAGTGGACCTCGCCGTCGCGCGCCAGGAGCGCTTCGAGCATCGGACGTACGAGCGCCCGGTCGCCTCGCCCGAGATCGATGACCGCGGGAGCCTCGGTCGGGAAGTGGAGGAGCAGCGACGACGAGCGACCCTTCACGATCTGCCGCTCGGCGTCGGAGAGGTAGAACTCCGGCTGCTTCTCGACGGCGCGGACCAGGGGCGCCGCGCACGTACCGCGCAGCAGGCTGCCGGGAAGGGCGAGGGGTCGGCGCCGCAAGCCGCGCTGCACGGCGCGTGCAAGCGCGTCCTGGGCGCCGTCGCTCGCGCTGTCGACGACCTCCATGCGGCTGGGTTCGTCCGCGCGCGGAGGCGTCATCGCACATCCACCGACGGGACCCGCCGGCTGATCGGTCGGTGGCTCAGGAGAGCGTTCATGAAGGGGGCTCCTCGAAGGGTGAGCGTGGCCGTTTCGGCTCCTCCGTCACCCCGATTCGGCGAGTTTGCCCGATCTCGCGGTCTCCGCGAAGTTCAGCGGCGGCGGATCAGTCCCTCGACGAGCTGGTGCCGCCGATTGAAGGCACGGCGGTACACGAAGAGCGCCAGCAGCATGCAGCCCAGCGCCGTGGCCGCCGAGATCATGAACATCACCACGACCTGGTACTTCACGGCCTCGACAGGCTCGGCGCCCGCCAGGATCTGTCCGGTCATCATGCCGGGCAGCGAGACGATCCCGGCCACGCTCATGGAGTTGATGATCGGGATCATGCCGCGCCGCACGGCATCCGCGAGCGGTCCACGAGCGGCTTCCCAGCTCGTTGCGCCGAGAGAGAGCTCCAGCTCGATCCGATCGCGCCGCTCGTCGAGTGACTGCAGTACCTGATCCAGGCAGAGGGAGATGCCCGTCAGCGCGTTGCCGAGCGCCATCCCGAGCAGCGGGATCAGGTACTGTGGCTCGAACCACGGATCCGTGCCGACGACGGCCGAGGTCACGGTAACGGTCGTGAGCAGGGCGCTGGCCACCAACGTGACGAACGTGCGCCAGCCGACGCCGTCGAACGTCCGCGACGGCCGGGCGATCGCCGAACGGCTCGCGGCGAAGACCATCAGACCGCCGACGCCGAGCACCGGCCAGACGGTGTCCATCTCGAAGACTTCGTGCAGCACGTAGCCGACGAGCAGCAGTTGGACGACGGTTCGAAGTGCGGCCACCGCGAGTCGCCGTTCGAGCCCTAGGCGGAGCCCCAGCGAGACCAGGCCCGCGACCACCACCAGCACGGACCCGATGATCAGGTCGAGGGCGTCGAGTTCGAGGGCGCCCACCGTCTCAGTCACCGTCTCAGTCGGCATGGAGCGCGCTCCCGAGATCGATGGTCCGATCGGCCAGTCGCTCGGCCTGTGCGGCGTCGTGCGTGACGACGAGCGCCGCGATGCGGCCGGCGTCGGCCTCCTCGCGCAGGACGGTCTCGACACTCTCCGCCGCCGCGCGGTCGAGCGCGCTCGTCGGTTCGTCGAGGAGCAGGGCGCGCGGCTCGAGGAGCAGCGCACGGACCAATGCGACGCGCTGCTGCTGACCGACGGACAGCGTCTCTGCCGCCTGGTCGAGACGCTCGCCGCCGACGTGCAGCCGGTCGAGCAGCGCGACCGCGCGCTCCGCCGGGAACTCACGTCGAGCGGCGGCGTACGCGAACGGGCGCGCCAGGTTCTCGCGCACGGTTCCCGGCAGCATCACGGGCGTCTGGGCGAGCAGGGGCATGGCCCGCCGAAACTCCGGCTGGTCGGCGTCGGAGCCTGCCCGACCGCCGAGGAGCACCTCGCCTCCGGACGCGTCGGAGAGTCCCGAGACGGCGCGCAGCAGAGTGGACTTGCCGCACCCCGACGGCCCGACCAGCGCCACGATCTCGCCGCGACGCAGATCGAAGGTGACGCCATCGAGGAGCGGTACACCGCCTGCGCGCACACTCATCCCACGTACGCTCAGCACGACGCTCGCAGCGTCGGTCGTCGGAGTCGCGGGCTCCATCGCGGGAGACTACCCGGCGCAGGTCTCGGAGACGTGGACGGGCCGGGTGCGGTCGGCACGCATCGGGTAGGCTGCGGGTGTCGTGGGCAACGCATTCCTGCTGTTCGAGGAGCGCCGGGCTTGGGTCCGATCTCGGACGCACACCGTCGTGTTCGAGCGCGACATCGACTTCGACCGCTTCGCCGCCGACCCGACTGGGCATGTCGACCATGTGGTGCGGATCTGGCTGGCGGAGTTGAACGGGCGGCGTGCCCAGCCCTCGGCCTACCTCGGGGCCGTGCGCGTCAGCGGCCGCGACGGGCGTGTCTCGCGCCGGACGTTCGTGCGAGTGGAGGGGCGCCTGCGCCGCGCCGGTGGCGTCGCCCGTCACACGCGAGCCCTCCGAGCTCACCTCGCGGCGGTCGGTCGCGACGCGCGGGAACTTGCGACGGCGTGAACGGCGGCGGACGGGGACTGCTCGACCCGGTCCGCAGCGCGCTGCTGGTCATCGACGTGCAGGAGCGCTTCGCTCCGGCCATCGAGGACTTCGAGCAGACGGCCGCCGGCTGTGCGCGGCTCGCGAAGACGTTCGGGCTCCTGGGCTTGCCGGTCTTCGCCACCGAGCAGTACCCGAAGGGGCTCGGGCCGACCGTCGAGGTGGTCCGCGCTGAGCTCGCAGCGACACCGCCGGCGAAGACCTGCTTCAGCTCGCTCGGCTGCGACGAGGTGCGCGAGGGGCTCGAGACCTCCGGCGCTCGATCGATCGTCGTCTGCGGGATCGAGGCACACGTCTGCGTGAACCAGACGGTGCACGACCTACTGACGGCGGGATACGAGGTCCACGTCGCGGCCGACGCCGTCGACTCGCGTTCGGGTCTCGATCGCGACGCCGCGCTCCGCCGAATGGAGCGCGCGGGCGCGGTGCTGACGACCGTCGAGACCGCGGCGTTCGAACTGTTGCGCGACGCACGCCACCCGTCGTTCAAGGACGTCCAGCGCCTGTTCCTCTGACCGGTCGGATGGGCCGGGCCCGGCAGCCCCGCCCTGCACCTGCGCCAGCATCTCCGAGCAGGGCGACGTAGACTGTCCACGGCGGGACGTTCGCAGCGCCCCGTCGCAAGCCCGACCTGGGTGTACGTCGCTCCCCTCACGTACGCGAGCCCGGGGGCTTCGGTGAACCGTGTGGCCCGATCCTCATCGGGTAGAGTCGGCGCCTCCAGCAGGCGCATCTCGCGAAGGGGGAGTCCATGAGCGCGTTCCCGCGCAGCATCGTCCTGGCCCTGGGTCTGTTCGTCGCCGTAGCGACGCAGCCCGCGGTCGCCGACATCGAGCTCGAGATCAGCAACGGCGCCATCGTCGACGGCACGATCGCGGACGAAGGCGTGGACCGCTTCCTCGTCAGCTTGCCGGAAGGCGCGAAGCTCGTGGCCTCGGTCAAGGGCATCAAGCCCAAGGGCGGCACGGCTCCCGGCATGACGCTGCGCGTCCTCGACGACTTCGACACGGTCGTCTCGGACGGCCTCGTGAAGCAGAAGTCGACCAGCGCCAAGGTGAAGATCGTTTCGGACTTCTCGACCGTCTACGTCATCGAGGTCACGCGCGCGAGCGGGCCGAACGGCAACTACCAGCTGAAGGCGAAGTGGAAGAGCCCGTCGAGCGCGAAGATCAAGGACGAGCTCTTCTTCGCGGACGACGTCACGTTCGCCGACTTCTTCGCGGACCGCGGAGCGGTGCTCTCGATCAGCGTGAAGGGAGCCGGGTCGAGTGCCCGTCCGATCTTCTCGAGCCTCGAGGGCGACGAGTTCCAGGTCGACATCCCGCCGCCGGCCGACGCTTCCAAGGGCCACAAGCTGAAGAACCTGCTGTTCGACGACTTCGGCGACGGTTGCCTCACGATCTCGAACACGGCCGGCGACGGGAAGATCGCGGGCAAGATCAAGATCAAGTCGAAGCCCGCGAAGGTGCGCATCGATCTGCGCGACACCGTGCTGCAGCCGACCGATGGCCCGAAGGCGGCTGTCGGCAAGATCATCACGCCCGGCGGCGAACTGGTCGAGGCCGACGACGAGGACATCGTCGGCGACATCGTCGGCTCCTCGGTGGACGTCCCCGCCGGCGCCCTGCGCACCCCGTCGCCGATCTTCATCGGCTCGAGCACGACGATCGACCCGGCGTTGCCGCCCGGCGAGGAGCAGCAGGGCGCCGGCCCGTCCGTGTTCTTCGGTCCCGAGGGGATCGAGTTCGAGCTCGACGTCACCGTGACCATCCCGTTCGACGCAGATCGCTTCGGCGCCGATCCGTCGGCTCTGCAGGTCTTCACGCGTGACGCCGACGGCAACATCGAGCTCGTGCCCGGGCCGTACGACATTGATGTCGACTTCGGCACCGTCTCGTTCCCGGTCAGTCACTTCAGCTCGTTCCAGGTGTTCGTGCCGCTCCGCGTCGGCGGAGACGTCGACCTGAACGGCGACGGCATTGACGACCTGATCCTGCCGGCGCCGGACGCCAACGGCCTCGCCGGTCGCGTCTACGTGTTCTTCGGCGGACCACCGGCGAACGATGCCGGAGTCGGACTCGCTGACCGCGTCATCAACGGCGCGGGCGCCGGCGACACATTCGGCAAGGAGTACGCTGTCGGTGACGTCACGGGCGACGGCCAGGCCGACCTGATCGTCAACTCCGACGAGAACCCCGACGGAACGTGCCACGTGTTCGCAGGCGGCGCCGGCTTCGGCGGTCCGCTGTCCACGGACGACACCTTCACGATCGAGGGCGCGATCGGCGAAGGCGGCTTCAACTCCGTCGCCGTCGGCGATGTGAACGGAGACGGCGAGGCCGACATCCTGATCGGTGCCGAGGCCGGCAACACCGGGACCGGCGCGGCGTTCGTCTTCTTCGGCGGCACGGGCCAGACCGACCGGACGACGGCCAACGCTGACGCCACGTTCACCGGTGAAGCTGCCGACGACCTCTTCGGGGCGTCGATCGCCCACGGCGACGTCAATGACGACGGCACCACCGACCTGATCGTCGGAGCCGACGAGGTCGACAACATCGGCGAGACCGGCAAGGTCTATGTGTTCTTCGGGGGCACCGGCTTCGCCGACGTCGCTGGAGCGAGCGCGAGCGCGATCATCAGCGGGGCCATCGCCGACGGCGGCTTCGGCATCGGTGTCGCCTCGGGCGACGTGACCGGCGACGGGATCGACGATCTCGTCGTGTCCGAACTGCCCGAGGACATCGCCGCCGATGGTGCGGTCTACGTCTTCACGGGCAGCTCGACGTTTGCCACGTCCACGACGGCCGGCGCGGCGCGGACGTTCAACGGGGACACCGACGAACTGCTCGGTGCGACCTTCGTCCTGCAGGACATCATCGGCGACTCGACGCTCGACCTCGTCCTCGGAGCCCCGGGTGCCGAGCTCGAGGACGGCGCGGTGTTCATCGTCGCGGGTGGTCCGACGCTGCTCTCGGGCGGCACCTCCGCCGGCACGGCGATCATCACCGGTCCCGGTTCGTTCGAAGGCTTCCCCCTGTTCGGCCTGCCGATCGTGCAGAACGGCCTCGCGGTCCTGACCACGTTCGCGCCGTTGAACGAGGACGGTGGAATCGGCAGCGGGCGCGCGTACGTGTTCCTGGGTGTGCCGGTGGCCGGATCGTTGGCGAACGATGCCAACGTGATCCTCACCGGTCAGCTGGATGACGTTCTCGGCGGCGATCCGGACTAGCACGCTGTCGGAGTTTCGGCCTCGACGGGCCACGCAGGTTGGCGCGACAGCCTGCTCGCTCTAGGCCGACTGCGTCGTGAGCGCCGGCCAAGTGCGGCGCGGTCGGGCCGCCTCCGGCGCCGCGGACCACTGCGGGCGTTGTGGACCGGATCCCTCGCCGAATCCGGCTCGAGCCAACTGCTCACGCCCTCGCGGCGGCAAGGGACCGGGTCGCTCGTGGTCTCGACAGCGCCGGTTCGCTGCTCTACGGTGAGCCCGTAGGCGTTCACTATTCGTTCATGGACGCCGAGACTGTGGGGACGCCCACGGCACACGGGGCGAAGTGCGCGAGAGTCGTCAGACGCTTCGCTTCACTGGAGGAACCGGAGCCGATCCCATCGCAGCGCGGCCCGCGGCCGACGCGCGCTGATCTCCAGGAGGCGTTGACGTGGAAAGGACATCACCGGAGACGGCGATCCTCGCAACGGAGGGGCGCCCGCCGCCCCCGGCACGCAACCGAGCACGTCGCGACCTGTGGGTCCTCAGTCTCGGCGTCCTCGTCCTCTGGTCCCTGCTCGCGTCGAATGACAGCTTCGAGCGGTTCTGCGAGTGGGCACGAGCGCACGAGAGCTGGCACGCCGACGACATGCTCGGGTGCGCGTCCGTCCTGACGATCGCGGTCTCCGTCTTCGCCGCACGGCGATGGACCGACGGGAGGCGCGAGGCCGACGCGCGCCGTCATGCCGAGATGCGGCTGCACGACATCGTCGAGAACATCCCGGAGGGCGTGCTGCGCGATGATCTCGATGGTCGCGCCGTGTTCGCGAACAACCGGTTGCTCGAGATGTTCGGACTCGATCGAACGCAGTTGCCGGACGTGACGATCGAGACCTACGTTGCCCCGGAGTGGCACGATCGCCTGCTCGAGCGACACAAGCGCCGCATGCGCGGCGAGACCGTCGAGACGCGCTTCGAGTACGCGGGACTGCGGCAGGATGGCACGCAGTTCCCCGCCGAGGCCGAGGTCGTCGCGGTCTTCGACGCCGCCGGGCAACGGATCGGCACACAGTCCATCATTCGCGATCTCACGGAGAGCAAGCGCACGGAAGCGCGTGGCACATGGCTCGCTGAGCTCATCGACAAGAGCCTGAACGAGATCTACGCGTTCGACCCCGAGACCTTGCGCTTCGAGTACGTGAGCGAAGAGGGGCGGCGCAACCTCGGGTACACAGCAGAGAACCTCCGCGGCATGACGCCCCTTGACCTCAAGCCCGACGTCGATGCCGAGACCTTCGCACAGTTGGTCCGCCCGCTGCGCCGAGGTACGCAGGATCGCGTGGTGTTCGAGACGGAGCATCTCCGCAGCGATGGCACGCGCTATCCGGTGCGCGTGCATCTGCAGCTCACGGAACACGGAACGCGATCGTCGTTCGTGGCGCTGATCATCGACATCACCGACGAGCGACGCGCCGCGGCGGAGCGGGAGGAACTGGAGAACAGTCTTCGGCAGGCCCAGAAGATGGAGGCCGTGGGACGACTCGCCGGCGGCGTCGCCCACGACTTCAACAACCTGTTGACGGTCATCTCGGTCTGCGGCCAGATGCTCCGGCGCAGACTGCCGTCCGACGAGAGGTACGGGGTTCCGCTGGATCGCATTCTCGAGGCCTCCGAGCGCGCGGCGCGTCTCACGTCGCAGTTGCTCTCGTTTAGCCGCCAGCAGGTGATCCAGCCGCGGACCGTCGATCTCGGCGCCTCCGTGAGGGCCACCGTCAGCCTCTTCGAGCGCGTGCTCGGTGAGAACATCCGGTTGGTGACCGAGCTCGCGCCGGATCTCGGTCACGTGGTGGCGGATCCTGGTCAGGTCGACCAGCTGCTCATGAACCTGGCGGTGAACGCTCGCGACTCCATGTCGGCGGGTGGCACGCTGACGTTTGCCACGCGCAACTTCGAGATGGACGCCGAATTCGTCGCCACCCATCCTGGCTCTCGCGCAGGTCGCTACGTGCTGCTCTCGGTGTCGGACACCGGCCACGGCATGTCACCCGACGTTGTGTCGCGCGTCTTCGAGCCGTTCTACACGACGAAGACCGAGGGCAAGGGCACCGGGCTGGGGCTGGCGATGGTCTACGGGATCGTGAAGCAGCACGACGGCTACATCGACGTGGTGAGCTCACCGCCGGACGGCTCGTCGTTCCTCGTCTACGTGCCCCGTCTCGACACCGTGGGCGGCATGCCGGACACAGCTGTCTCCGATCCCCTTTCCGCACTGGAGCCGGAGCGGACAGCGGCACAGGCGCGGTGCGTGAATGAGACGGTTCTCGTCGCGGAGGACGAGAGACCGTTGCGGGAGCTCGTGGTCGAGATCCTGACGGAGGCCGGCTACACGGTGCTTCACGGCGCGAGTCCCCACGACACACTCGACGCCGCCCGCACGCACGACAGTCGAATTGACCTGCTGGTCACCGACGTGGTCATGCCGGGGCTCAGTGGGCCGGAGCTCGCGAAGGAAGTTCGGGGTCTGCATCCCGACATCGGCGTGCTGTTCATGTCCGGCTACTCCGGCCACCTGCTCAGCAAGCAGGGGGTGTTGGGTCCGGACGTGGCGTTCCTGACCAAGCCCTTCGCGGCCGAGGAGTTGCTGCGACGGGTTCGACAGGCGATCCGCGTCGTGTGACGCGGCGCCGACCGCGAGAGCGACGAGGGTTGCATCGATTCGCATCGACTCTCTGCAACGATACTCGCCGGAGAACGCGTCGTCGTCCGTCACAGCCGCATCGCCGCACGCGGGCCAGCGATGCGCCAGGCGGCGCCAGGCGCAGTTCTGTTGCCGGAGTTCTCCCATCGCCTCGCGTGCGGGGACTGGACGTTCGTCCGGCGTCGCGCGAACCTGATGGCGTCTCGCTCGTTGAGGCACTGCGTAGGGAGGTTCTGCGTAGGGATGTCCCGGGGAGGGATGGTGCGCAGACTCCTTGCCACGTCGTTTGTGCTCCTGTCGTGCGTGCTGGCGCTCGGCGGCGATGCGAAGTCGGAGATCGCGCAGGCCCGTAAGGCGGCAGCGACCCACGCCGCCGCCGGCGACGTGTCGAACGCGCGGCAGGTCCTGCTCGACGCGCTGGCGCTCGATCCGACGTCCTTCGACCTGCTCGGTGATCTGCTGGCGCTGTCCGGCGACGATGCCGACGAGACGCTCGTACGCGCACTGCTCCTTGCGCGCCGCACCGTCGATGCGCGCGGGAAGGTGAAGGCGCCGCCGCGGGCCTCCCCCGGGGCGAAGGCGGCACTCAAGACAGCGACGGCGCTGGCGAAGAAGCGGGCCAACGCCCTGAACGCACTCGCGAAGCTGGCCAAGCCGCTGCGTGATCCTGAACACGCGGGGGTGGCCCGACGACTCCGACGGATTGCGGCCGAACTCGCCGGTACCACACCAGCGAACCGCGCGGCGGGTACGGAGCCGTTCCAGGCCGCCATCGCGCGCTGCGCGGTGGACCGTGATGCCGTCGTCGAACGGCTCCGCAAGGCGGTCGACGGTCAGGCCCGCCCTCGTGACCTCGCCAGACGGGCTCTACCGCATCGAGTCCGTGTGCGGACTGCGCTCGACGGCAATGGTCGCCGTCGACGCTGAGCACGCACATCGGCGGCTCGCGCGCTGGATCGGGAGCGATCCGTTCGAGGGCCGGGTCGGCACCATCCGTCTCGTCCGCGGCGATGCGGCCATGGAGGGCGAGGGGCAGACGCTCCTCTGGGCGCGCGCGTACAACGTCGGTTATGCCCTCTGGCTCTACTTCGTGAAGCGGGAGCCGGAGGCCTACGCCGCCCGTGTGACGGAGTATCTGGCCAACCATCTCGAGGCGCCGAGTCGCGATCCGGTGACGCGCTTCACGTCGTTCCTGGCCGACGGCAAGGGTGGGCGCGCAGACGGACTCGACGCCTTTGCGAAACGGTTCAGCGCCTTCTTGAAGGACGTCACGGGCGGGACCTCCGCGCCGTGGCGCCAGGAGTGGATCGCCCAGAATCGCGAGTCCGAGCAGGATGCCGTTCACCATCGAGGTCCTCCCGGCCCCGACGCGGCCGAACTCTCGAGTGCCTACGACCAGGAACTGTTCGATCGCAGCACGCATCCGCCGCACCGCGTGCGGCATGCCGCTCCGGAGTTCGGAGAGGTGCACGCCGCGGAGGCCGGGCGCTTCTTCGCGGCAATCGGCGACGCCGAGGGCGTGGCCCGCGCGTACGCCTGGTCCCGTGAGGTGGACGAGCCCACACGCGCCGCACTCGCCGCAGTCGTGGCGGCGCTCGATGGCACGGGACAGGCCGACGCCGCGTGGGCCGAGGAACTGTGTCGCGCTGAACTCGGCGAGTCCGTTGCGCCGCGGGAGACGGCGACCGCGCAGCACGTTGCGCGGGCACTGAAGCCGCTGTTGGCTGTGCTGGAGGCCGAGATCGCGAAGAGCGCCGAGTCGCTTCCGCGCGCGACGGCGGTGTTGCAGGCGGAACTGAACGAACTCCGCCGACTCGCCGGGGCGACGAGCGCGGCGGAAGCGGCAGAGGTCGCCGAACCGGCCATCGGGTTGGTCGCTGCCGGTCTTGTCGCCGACGCATGGAACGCGGCGAACGCCACGCCGGGAGCGCCGTGGGCCGCGCGTGAGCCGTACGACCTCGTCCTCGGCCGGAAGTCCGCCGGAGCGCGTGAGGCCAGCGAGAGCGCCGCGGACGAGGCGGGCACCGTGCGGCCCGTGTTCGTCTGCACGCAGCAGGCGTGGAGCGCCGCGTACACGCTGCGAGCGCACGTCGTGCCGCGCTCGGCCCGCACGACACTCGGCGTCGTCGTCGGTCGGACTCGCGCCGATCGTGGAACGCTGATCGAACTGAAGAGCGGCGCCACGCCATCGCCGTCGGGACCCGGCTCCGCAGACGACGTGACCGTCCGCATCGACGACTTCCGCAACGCGGACTGGGGCGTCACGGAGCCGTCGCGCCGCACCAAGGTGACGGCCCCGAGCCGCGGGTACGAGCTCGTCGTGCACGTGTCGGGGCCGACCGTGCGCGTGCAGATCGACGGCGCTGACGTGCATTCGTTCCGCAGCGCGACCGGGCTTCCTCTCGCGGGACACATCGGCTTCTTGCTCACCGAGGGTGTGGCCGAGCTCCGGGATCTGCGTGCGGCGCGACGGGTCGACGCCACCGACCTCACGCTCACGCTCGACCGACTCTCGACGACGTCGCGGGCGAGCTGGATCGGGCGGCGCGTGACCGATGTCCCCACGGACCCGCTCGGCACGATCCTCCTCGTGCTGCCGAACGACGCGAGCGGCGGGGCAGGCGAGCGCGACGTCGTGGCGACTCTTGGCCAGACGAAGAAGTTCGTGGGACCGGCCGATCACGCGGCGCGGGTGCGCGTCGTGGTCCCGGCCGACGCCGAAGAGGTCGCCGTCGCGTGGGAGGGCGTCCTCCCCGGGCGCGTGCACACCCGAGACGCCGCCGACATCCCCGGCGTGACTGCGCCGACCTGGTGTGCCCTCGACGCCCGTGGCGTAATCCGCAGCACCGGCACGTGGATGCGCGGCGACCGGCAGCTCCACCGACTACGGACCCTGCTCCACCGCCTCCGCGGCTGGTAGCCCCGCCGGCGCGGTGGGCGGGACCGTTCGGCGGCGGGTGCGCACCACTTCGGGGCTGGTACGGTGTGGCGGACGCGTTCGACTGGGCGATCGTCGGGTCGACCGAGTCGTTCGCACTCCGTCCCTCATCGGAGGTGGCAGCATGGTGGTCTCGAGCGCGCCTACCGAGTTTCGTCCGAGCGGGAAGACCGCACGGAACCAACGCCTGGCCGTGCTGTTCTGTGCGGCGATCATCCCGCTCCTGGCGTGGGCGGTGGCCGTCGATGACGGCACGGCGCGGAACCAGACCGGGCTGATCCTGGCCTGCTTCGTCGGCGGTCTCGCCTGGACGCTCCGCGACGTCGACGCGATCTACGGCCGGCTGAAGATCCGTGAGGACGGCATCGCGCTCGTGTCGCGTTTCCGTACGCGCGAGTTCCCGTGGTCGACCATCGACACCGTCGACATGACCGGTTGGGCGCGCGCCAAGGAGTCCCTCGCCACGCTGGGATCGATCGCAGGAGGGGCATTGGTCGCGGGTGCGCTGCGGGTCGGAGTCGATGGTGGCGAGGTGGAGACGGACCCGAGCGCCGCGATCCGTGACCGCCTGCAGAGGATTGGCTGGCCGCGCGCCGGAGTCGAACCGGTCATCGAGATCCACGGCGTGAACGGCAAGCGCCTCGTGCGCCTGAAGGACACACACTCGTGGGATGCCGCGTACGAATTGGCCTGCGCCGCCGCTGCCGCGGGCTGCTCGATTCACATCCACTGACTCGCTTCTCCGGCATCCGTCTCGACGGAGACGGGACTGGAGATGACCCCACGTCCAGGGTGTGATCGAGGACCGCCGACCCCACGGAAGCTCGCGCTCGGTGCGACGCTGTCGCGCTACGCGATCGTCAGTGCGACGCCGCCGGTGCCGTCCAGGACCTCGACGCCGCGCATGCCGTCCGTAGTGAGCGTCCACGTGCCCTCGTGGAAGGGCGCGTCGCCGACGACGGTCCACTGCATCTCGACGACGCCGTCGAGCGCGATCGGCGCGAGGGACCCGCGGGCGAATTGACCCATGGACGGTAGGACCACGGTGTGTCTATCGCTCGAGCGATATCCTGAGCGGCTGACCTCGGAGCAGTCGTCCCCGCGGGTCGCGGAGTCCGCGGAACACGAGGTCGCCCTCGCCCGCGGCGATGCCTTCCGGCAGAGGGACCCGTTCGGCGCCGCGCTCGTTCGTGGTGCGCCCAAGCGGCGACAAGTCGAGCTCCCGGTCGTCCGAGAGGACCAGACTCACCGATCCTGGCTTGTCGAGATCGGCCCAGTGCGTCGGCGTATCGATGCGATACCCCAGGAAGTCCGCGCGGTACCGCACCGGGACGGCGCGGAGACTCGCGACGTCGGGCGCGCCGGCGAGCCCACTCTCGGTGACGCCTCCCGGCGGTGGCGCGACCGCCACGCCGAGGAGCGCATCCCGGCTGAGCCGTCTCCATCGGAGCGAGACCTCGTGGCGACCGTTGCCGACGCGAATCGGCGCGTGGGTGCCGCGGCTGCCGAACCGCTGGAGCTTGGCGCCCACCGTGACGCTCTTGCCGTCCACCCAGACGCGCACCGCTCCGTCCACGTTGATCTCCAGCTCGGCGCTGTCTCCTTCGGCTCCCGAGATCGAGAACGGAAACGAGACCACACACTCCTCGCCCCCTGGGAACAGAAACGGCGACGGAGCGAACGCCCCTTGC
This sequence comes from Planctomycetota bacterium, assembly GCA_021776825.1. GTDB lineage: Bacteria > Planctomycetota > JAJSAM01 > JAJSAM01 > JAJVHW01 > JAJFFG01. The sequence continues at coordinate 21,002 of JAJFFG010000062.1, read as the reverse complement.
GCGCCCACGTCGAACACCGACCACCGAAACGGTCCCTGTCGAAGTGCGCGATTCGCCTTCAGCACCGACGGAGTGATCGACGTGGCCGCCGTGTGGATCTTCACGTCCTTCGGGAGCGGCGCGGCGGCGAACACGGACTCGAGTCGCGTACCCAGCGGAGTCCAGGCCCGGCGCTTGCGGCCCGCGGGTGCTCGTCCGCTCGGGCCGGGATCTCCGCCATCAGTCGCTCGCCCACGCACCGGGGAGCTCTCCGCTAGCGCGACGGCGAGCGGCGCCGTGAGATCCTGCTCGGCTCCGGCCGGTGGGACCCCCTCGAGCAGCGGGTTCTCGATGATGTGGTCGCCACCGAAGTCGGACTCGCCGAGCGCGAGACGCGCGTTGTTCCACATGACGTTCGCGCGCCAAGACAGCCGCTCGACGTTCTGCGAGAATCGGTCGTGGAAGTCGGTCACGCGGAGCACCACGTCGTTCGAGAGGAAGATCGAGTCCTGCACGACCGCAGAGCCCAGGATGCCGCACTGGTTGCGGACGAACAGTGAGCGATGGACGCGCGCACCCAGACCCTTGACCGGGAACACGCTCGCGATGCGCGCCTCGTTTCCGACGCCGATCGGGCAGTCGAGGAACGAACTCCGCAGGACGTGCGGCGACGCGTCCAGCTCAGTCAGAACGCCGATTCCGCAGCGCGTGAAGACGCAGTCCGAGATCTCGGGTCGTGGTGCGAGGGCGAGCTGAATGCGCGCGCCCTGATCGTTGACGGTGCGTCCGGCAACGACGCCGACCCGGCAGTCCGTGAACACGCACCGGTCGATCTGCGGACGTCCCTCCGAGACTTGCACCCCGGCGACGGCGCCACGCAGTTTGAACCCACGCAGCCCCGAGTCCTTCGGCGCCCGCTCCCGCTCGTTCATGAGTCGGATGCCGAGCCACCTGGCCCGCCGTTCGCCACGGAACTCGACGGGATCGGCCGCCGTGCCGTCCACGATCAGGCGGCCCTCGATCGAGATCTCGCAGAATCGCTTCGACGCCCCTTCGGCCCGGGCGTCGCGGCCGGCGATCTCGATGACGGTCCCCGCGGCGATTCGAAGAACGCCGCCCTTCAACACGCGCAAGTCGCGGGTCATCCGATAGTGGCCGTCGAGTGTCCGGGCTCCGCTAATCACGGCAGGCAGCTCGGTCACCGTTCCGCCGCTCTCGGCGGGCGGCTTCTCCTGCGAGTGCGCTGCGGTCGCCGCGACGAACGCGACCACGAGCGCCACGGCCACGAGCGGCACTGTGTGGGGAAACGAGCGGTTCACTTCAGCCGGAACAGGTTGGTGTACGGGTCCCCGATCTCGTCCATCCGCTTCGCTTCGCTCCTGACGGCGATCCGAAAGTGTGTCTGGCGCGGGTCGCGGGGCACGGCGATCTCGACGCTTGCCCCCCGGCCGGCTGCGTTGGACACCGTGGAGAGCCGGCCCGCCGGGACGGACACCGTGGTCGGCTCCATATAGTCCTCTCCGACGGGCTGGATACGCACGACGAGTCGGTCCCTGCGTCGCACGTCGCCGCCGCCCGACGGTGGATCGGCGAACCCGGGCGCGGCGAAGTCCACACGCAGGATCACGCTGCTGCGGTCGTGCTCCGCCCACACCGCCGTCACGTCGAGGAACTGGATCAACTGGTGCAGCTCATTCGGCGGGTCCTCGACGTACGGACCGCCCGACCACTCGTCGACGGCGCCGTCGACGCGAATGGGAAGACCTTTGCCCAGGGCGTCGTACTCGAACGTGAGGGGGTGCTCCGCGCAGGTCGTCATCACCACGGCACGGAACCGTATGCCCGTGTCGGCGTAGCGCGCACCGAACTTTCGCAGGATGCTGCGCTCCACGCTCCACTGCAGCTCCTTCGTGCCGAGGTGCGGATCCGACAGCGAGCTGAAGTTCGTGAAGGCACGCCACTGGCGCCCGCCGACCTGGCTGTGCTCGACGATGCGGAGGTCCGATGCGCGAGCCAGCGACATGGGCTGCGGCGCACCCGTCCTCGGTAGGAACGCGTTCGGCCGGAACCGCGACCCGACCGACGCGCGCGTCTCGTACTCGTAGCCGTCGATCCCCGTGTTGCGGTTCGCGTCGCAGTCGTAGTGCATCTCGATGACCGTGAACATGCCGTCGACGAGGTCGCGCTGCATGTGCAGCCGGAAGTCGATCGTGCTGGCGGTCTTGCCGATCGAGAGCCCCGTTGCGTCCGAGATGACGAGGTCCTTGGTTCGGGTCGCGCCGTCGTTCAGCTTCATCAGGCGGTTCGCGTGCGGCGGGAGCGGAGCCGGGCGGATCAGCGTCTCTCGCTTGGGCGTAGCTGCCACGGAGGGGGCAACGACCTTCTTCTCACGGAGGTCCTCGACCGCGGCGCGAACGAGCCCGATCCTCACGTCGACCGCCAGGCGTGCGCTCGCACCGGTGTGGGTCGTCTCCGATGAGAGCAACTCCGCGGCTGCGACGAAGTGGTCGTGGCGCGTGAACAGCCGCACGCTCAGCTCGCTCTCGTTGTCCTCGAAGACGCGCTCGCCGAGCAGCGTCTGCGCGCACTTCCGCAGCGCGGCGAGCCGGGCCATCAGCTCGGCGTCTTCCGGCGTCCTTCCGCGGCCCGTGCAGACGAGCGACAGGATCTCGTCGTCCGTCTCCTCGGCGTGCGCCGCGTGTGGAGCCTCGGACAGGATCGCGACACCCGCTGCTGCCGCCGCGAGCATCGCGAGTAGCGCGATCGTCGTGTATCGCCGACTCAACCCTCATCGCCCTCCGCGACGGGAGCATACAGGACGGCCCGGGCGGGTGAACTCCGCGACTCCACGCGATCGCGATGGCCGGATGCTCCGGCGAACGCGCGCCGCTACTCGATCGTCAGCGCGACGCCGCCGGTGCCGTCGTGGATCTCGCGGCGCTCGAAGGTGATGCCGGTGTCGAGGAAGGCCCAGCGGAGTTCGCCGACGGCGGGGGTGCCGTCGAGCGGTGAGAGGTACGCGTTGGCGCGGCTGGCGACGGTGCGGAACGAGCGATCGACGCGGGTCTCGCTGCCGTCGAGGACCTCGACGCCGCGGACTGCGTCGGTCGTGAGCGTCCACGTGCCTTGGTGGAAGGACGCGTCGCCGACGACGGTCCACTGCATCTCGACGACGCCGTCGAGTGCGATCGGTGCAAGGGACGGGCTGCCGCCCACCGAGAAGTGCACGCGGTAGGTGAGCGCGCCCAGCGCCGGGTCGTCCACCGAGTAGGAGTAGGACGGACCGACGCCGAAGAGTTCCTGCTCGCCGTTGGCGACGACGTCCGCGAGCGTCGGGATGGGCGCGATCGGCATGCCGACGCCATCGACCGGGCCGCCCGCGAGGGTCGGGTCGGCGAGCGTGAAGCGGCCGGCCTCCGTCGCGGGTGCCGGTGTGGCGTCACCGAGACGGAGGATGTCGGGGGGCATCGGCAGCGGCACGCTCTCACCGGTGATGCTCACCGCGGCGGCGTTGTCGGCGGCCGCGGTCAGGCGCGGGTCGGGCACCCAGCCGGAGTCGCCGTAGAACGCGGACACGGTCGACGTGTCCTGCGGTAGCGCCGGGAAGTCGATCGACGCGCCGCCACGGTGGGTCGGGCCGCCCACGACCACGCGTGCGCGCCCGCCCTCGGGCAGCGAGACGGTGACGGTCCCGCTTGTCGGAACCGTGAGGCCCGCGCCGAGGAGTGCGTCCATCGCGGCCGTGCCCGGGAGCACGTCGATGCCACCGCCGCCCGGTAGATCGATGCGGATTGGGGTGTCTCCACGCGCGTCACGAACCCGGATCACCGAGCCCGCCGCGGCGGTCACGGTCCGCTCGCGGCGCTTCCCACCGAGGCGCAGCTTCTTCCGGCCCCGGCGGGCGATCGCGGTACGGACCTCGTACCCGATGCCGTGGCGCGTGAACGTGGCGAGCTGGATGTGGTGCGCGCCGGTCTCCGTCACACGGAACGGACCGACGACCACGTTGGAACTCTGCGAGCGCACCCGCGCCCGGCCGTTGATCTCGAGCCCGGTCGGGTCGTACATGCGGAGCGTCACGTGGGACGAGAGCTCGCGCAGCAGCCGCACGCGCGCCTTGAAGCGCTCGCCGCGCGCCATGTCGACGCGGAGGACGTGACGGTCACCGCAGCGGTCAAGGCTGCCCTCGACGTGGTCGCCCGCGGCGAGCGGGAGCACGCCTTCGGCGGCCGAGGAGACCGATGCGAGAGGCGCACAGAGCACGACGAGAGCCACAGCCGCGAGTCGGATCATGTCATCCTCCGAGCCCGGGCAGACGCGTCCTCCGGGTCCGGGCAGCATACCCGAACCCGGCGGCGTGCGCTGGGCGGACGGCCGCGGTGGTTTTCGGCCGACTACTCGGCGGCCGCCTCGTCATCGCCGCACGCCTCGTCGTCGTCGCTCTCGCAGCCGCCGCGCCACTGCCGCAGTTGATCCGACGCCTGCTCCTTGCAACCCAGGCCGAACGCGAGGGCCAACGCCAGGCCGGAGGCGGCCAGGACGATCCGGACGACATCCTTCACAACGTCGTCCGCTACGCCCATGCGCGTCAGAGCCTCGATGCCCGCCAGCGTGGCGATGCCGATCCAGGCGGCGCGTGCGAGCAGCGCGCTCGAGCGCGTGTCCCGTTCACGGATGACACCGGCGACGAAGTTCGCCAGCCAGAGTCCGAGGCCGAAGATCAGCAGCCCGAACAGCCAGCCACCGGCGAGCTCGATGAACTCGCCGACCAGCTCCGAGACCGACGTCAGCTCGAGCTTGTCGAGCGCCTCCATGCTGGCGAAGAGGAGGATCGCAATGAACACGATCTGACCCGCGATGGCGGAGGGGCGACGCGGATTCTCGTCCGTCGCGCCCTTCGCGGTCGAGAGCCCGAGGACACCGAGGATGTTGTCGAACCCGATCCGCGCGAGGAAGTCGGCGACGAGGCCCGAGATCAGTCGGCCGACGACGACCGCGACACCAAGGATCACAGCCGCGAAGAGCAGCATCGGGATCGCGTCGGCGAGCGTCGTCAGCATGCCCTTGATCGGGTCGGAGACCGCGCTCAGCTTCAGGGCGTCGAGCGACATCGCGAGCACGGGCAGCAGCACGAGCAGGAACGCGATGGTGCCCAGCAGGCCGGAGAGCGTGCCCGTGCCGGCCTTGGAGATGCCGGTCCGGTCTGCGAGCCGGTCGATGCCGAGCGCCGCGGTCACCGAGGTGACGATACGCCGGATGATGTTCGCGGCGAACCAGCCGATCAGCAGGATGAACGCCGCGCTGAGCAGGTTCGGGAGGAACTCGAAGACCTTGGTGGTCATCGCGCTCAGCGGCTCCAGCGCCTCCTGGAACTCGAGCGAGTCGAGGATCAGAAGCAGGAAGACGAACAGAACGATCCAGTAGACGGCCGTGCCGATGCTCTTGCCGATGGACACGTCGGGCGCTTCGTCGCCCGTGGCTTCGTTCACGCGCTTGTCGATGCCGAGCTTGTCGACCGACTTCTCGACGAGCGCGCGCAGCGCGAGCGCCACAAGCCAGCCGACGAACAGGAGGATCCCGGCGCCTGCCAGGTTCGGCAGGAACTCCATGATCTTCGAGAGCAACGCGTCGAGCGGCGCCGTGGCCTGCTCGAGGCCGAGGTAGTCGACGAAGACCACCAGCGTGTAGAGCAGCACGAGGCCCTTGACGAGCATCGCGAGCCAGCGGTCGATCGGGTAGGCGGCCTTGCCCTCGCCCGCGAGAAGGCTGCCGAGCTTCTCGTCGATCGACGTCTTGTTGAACAGCGCGCGGACGACGCTGGACAGAATCAGCGCGGCCAGCCAGCCGACGACCAGGATCCCGATGCCCATGAGCACCTGCGGCAGGGTCTGCTGCATCCAGTCGGTGAAGTTCTCGAAGTTCTCGGGCATCGCGTTCCTCCCTCGCGGGAGGGACGTCCGTCGACTTCGAGCCGCGGCGTCTGCGCTCCCGGTCCCGGGACGATGCTACGCCTGCTACGCGGGAAGCGCGAGCGACGGGGGGAACAGCTCGTCGATGCGTGTCGCCGTTTCCGGCGAGATCTCGACGTCGTGCGCGGCCAGGTTCTCCTCGAGCTGGGCGACGCTGGTCGCGCCGAGGATCACGCTGGAGATGCCAGGCTGCGAGGCGGCCCAGGCGAGCGCGAGCTGCGTCCGTGTGCAGCCGACGTCGTCCGCCACGGCCTCGAGCCCGCGGACACGCTCCAGGTTCTCGTCGGTGCGCAACTGGTCCTTCAGCCAGCCGATGCGTCCGAAGCGCGAGTCGTCCGGGACGCCGTCGTCGTACTTTCCGGTCAACAGTCCCGATGCCAGCGGGCTCCAGACAACCACGCCCATGCCGGCGTCGCGCACGGCCGGCATCACGTCCTGCTCGACCTTCGATCGCGTCAGCAGGTTGTACTGCGGCTGCTCCACGGTGGGGCGGTAGGCGTTGCGCCGGTCGGCGGCGTCGACGGCCTCGCGGATCTGGTCGCCCGTCCACTCGCTCGTGCCCCAGTAGAGGATCTTGCCCTGCCGGATCAGGTCCTCCATCGCGCGCACCGTCTCGTCGGTGGGGGTGTCGGTGTCGTAGCGGTGGCAGAAGAACAGATCGACGTAGTCCGTCCCGATCCGCTTCAGGCTGCGCTCGACCGACTCGATGACGTGCTTGCGCGAGAGGCCGCGGTCGTTCGGCGCCTTGCTGAAGGGCCAGAAGCACTTGGTCGAGATGACGAGCTCGTGCCGCGGCATCGCGCGCAGGACTCGGCCCATGACCCGTTCCGCCTCGCCGCCTGCGTACACGTCGGCGATGTCGAAGAAGTTCACGCCGGCGTCGAAGGCCGCCGTGAGGATCGTTCGGACCTGATCGTCGTCCTTCACGCTCCCGCCGAACGTCGTCCAGCCGCCGAGGCTGAGCTTGCTCACCACGATCCCTGCGTCCCCGAGCCGCCGATACTCCATCTCGCTCATCCTCCGTCTGCCGAACCGCTCCGACCTCGACCGTACCGGTTCCGTTCCGCCCGATCCCCCGTGGCGTCCGGGTGGCGTGTCGGGCTACTCTGCCGCCGAGCGGATGGGAGGACGGACGCAATGTGGCAGACGATGTGGAAGACGATGATCCTGGGACTCGCGCTGACGCTGACCGTGGGCCTCACGGCCTGCGCCGCACCGGGCGCTACGCGCGCGGCCGGTGCCGTGAGTTCGGACCAGATGTTCGAGCGGATGAAGGGCCTCGAGGGCCAGTGGGTCGGGCAGTTCGGAGAGGGTGAGCAGGCCGGCCAGACGACGGTCGACTATCGCGTCTCGTCGAACGGCAGCGCACTCATCGAGACCGTCTTCGCGGGCCAGCCGCACGAGATGGTCACGGTCTACACCGTGAACAACGGTCAGTTGGTGCTGACGCACTACTGCGCGATGGGCAACCAGCCGTACATGGAGGCCGATCCGATCACGAGCGCCGACGAGGTCTCGTTCGAGGCCACGGCCCTCGGGAACGCACCGAGCCTGGACGCGACGCACATGCACTGGGCGGTCCTCCGTTTCTTGGGCGACGACCACATCCAGTCGGAGTGGACGGTCCGGGCCGACGGCAAGCGCGAGTTCGTCGGCAAGATGGACCTGCACCGCGGGGATCTCTGATCGTGTAACTTCGTTCTCAATCGTGACTTAGGTCGCGAGCTCGACCCCTGGGGAGGCTTCGTCTCCCCCCGGGACCGCTGCTACCATTGAGCGCTTCCTCGACCGGACCCATGGGAGTGCGGCGAGGACGTGGTGTGTTCTCGATACGGACGCTCCACGACGTGGGGCTCCGCCGCATCTCGCGGCCCCCGGAGGCGTTGGATGAGCAGCTTGCGGAATGCGCTTCGATCGTCGGTCGGATCGAAGACGTTGATGGCCCTGACCGGACTGGCCCTGCTGGGCTTCGTGCTCGGGCACCTGGTCGGCAACCTCCAGATCTTCGCGGGTCAGGAGAAGCTGAACGCCTACGCGCAGATGCTGAAGGACAGCGGACCTCTGCTCTGGGGCGCGCGCATCGGGCTGGTCGTCGTCTTCGTGATGCACATCGCGACGGCGATCCGACTGACCCTCGCCAACCGCGCTGCCCGTCCTGACGCGTATGTCGTCCAGGTCAACCAGCGGACGACCTACGCCGCACGCACGATGCTCATGAGCGGCCTGATCGTGCTGGCGTTCGTGATCTTCCACCTGCTGCACTTCACGCTCGGCGTCACGCACCCCGAGTTCGCCGCTGAAGGCATGGTCGACTCCGCCGGACGCCACGATGTCGCCAAGATGGTCGTCCTCGGCTTCCAGAGCATCCCGGTCTCGTGCGCCTACGTCGTTGCGCAGCTCTTGCTCGGACTGCACCTGATGCACGGCGTGTCGAGTCTCTTCCAGTCACTCGGCGTACAACATCCTCAGCTCGCGTTCCTCGAGCGCGGCGCGGGGCGTGCCGTCGCGGCCGTCGTCGTGATCGGCAACTGCTCGATCCCGCTCGCGATCCTGGCCGGTTTCGTGCCGGAAGGAGTGGTGCTCTGATGCAGCTCGACGCCAAGATCCCGGACGGACCGATCGCCGAGAAGTGGGACCGCCACCGGCGTGAGATGAAGCTCGTCAACCCGGCCAACAAGCGGAAGTTCAAGGTCATCATCGTCGGCACCGGACTCGCCGGTGCCTCGGCCGCTGCGAGCATGGCGGAGCTCGGCTACGACGTCGAGGCCTTCACGTTCCACGACAGCCCCCGGCGCGCGCACTCGATCGCGGCTCAGGGCGGCATCAACGCGGCGAAGAACTACCCGAACGACGGCGACAGCATCTGGCGCCTGTTCTACGACACCGTGAAGGGCGGCGACTTCCGCGCCCGCGAGGCCAACGTCCATCGTCTGGCGCAGGTGTCGAACAACATCATCGATCAGTGCGTCGCGCAGGGCGTTCCGTTCGCACGCGAGTACGGCGGACTCCTCGCCAACCGCTCGTTCGGTGGCGCGCAGGTCTCGCGCACGTTCTACGCTCGCGGCCAGACCGGCCAGCAGCTGCTGCTCGGCGCCTATCAGGCGCTCAGCCGTCAGATCCACCTGGGCAAGGTCACGATGCGGACCCGCGAGGAGATGCTCGACGTCGTCGTGTCGGACGGACGTGCGCGCGGCATCGTCACGCGCAATCTGGTCACCGGAGAGGTTGTGTCGCGGGCCGCCGACGCCGTCGTGCTCGCCACCGGTGGCTACAGCAACGTCTTCTTCCTCTCGACGAACGCGAAAGCCTGCAACGTCACGGCGACCTACCGCGCGTACAAGCGCGGCGCCGGGTTCGCCAACCCGTGCTTCACGCAGATCCACCCGACCGGCATTCCGCCGAGCGGCGATCACGTGTCGAAGACGACGCTGATGTCGGAGTCGTTGCGCAACGACGGTCGCGTGTGGACCCCGACGAAGGCCGGCGACACGCGTCCCGCGAACCAGATCCCCGAGGCGGATCGCGACTACTACCTCGAGCGTCGCTACCCGTCGTTCGGGAACCTCGTTCCGCGTGACGTTGCGTCGCGCGCCGCGAAGGAGCGATGCGACGCGGGCCACGGCGTGGGCCCCGGCGGGCGCGGCGTGTTCCTGGACTTCCGCGATGCGATCCAGCGCGTCGGGCGCGACGCCGTGGCAGCGCGCTACGGCAACCTGTTCGACATGTACCACCACATCACGGACTCGAACCCGTACGAGACCCCGATGGTGATCTACCCCGCGCCCCACTACACGATGGGCGGGCTCTGGGTGGACTACAACCTCATGAGCTCGATCCCGGGCCTGCACGTGATCGGCGAGGCGAATTTCTCCGACCACGGCTCGAACCGCCTCGGCGCGAGCGCGCTGATGCAGGGACTCGCCGACGGCTACTTCGTGCTGCCCTACACGATCGGTGACTTCCTCGCGCGGGCGGGCAACTCCGGAGTCGCCGCCGACGCCGCCTGCTTCACCGAGGTCGAGGCCGAGGTGAACGCGCGGACCGCAACGTTGCTCGCCGTGAATGGCAAGCGCTCGCCCGACTCGTTCCACGCTGAGCTCGGTCGGCTCATGTGGGACAAGTGCGGCATGTCGCGCACGCGCGAGGGATTGGAGGAGGCGCTCCGGCGCATCCCGGAGATCCGCGCGGCGTTCTGGTCCGACGTCTCCATTCCCGGCAGCGGTGCCGACCTGAACCAGACGCTCGAAAAGGCCGGGCGCGTGGCCGACTTCCTGGAGTTCGCGGAGCTGATGTGCCGCGATGCCCTCGACCGCGAGGAGTCGTGCGGCGGCCACTTCCGCGAGGAGTACAAGACCGAGGAAGGCGAAGCGCTGCGGCGTGACGACGACTTCTGCTTCGGCTCCGTCTGGGAGTACCAGGGCGACGACGCGCCTCCCGCGCTGAACAAAGAGCACTTCACGTTCGAGCACGTGCCCCTTTCCACCCGGAGCTACAAGTAGCCATGCGCTTCAAGCTGCACGTCTGGCGCCAGTCGGGCCCGAATGCCAAGGGTGCGATGGAGGCCCACGACGTCGACGGCATCACGCCGGAGATGTCGTTCCTGGAGATGATCGATCTCCTGAACGAGAAGCTGCTCGCCGACGGCAAGGAGCCGATCGCATTCGAGCACGACTGCCGCGAGGGCATCTGCGGTGCGTGCTCGATGGTGATCGACGGCGTCCCGCACAGCCCGGAGCGCGCGGTGACCACGTGCCAGGTGCACATGCGATCGTTCCAGGACGGCGACGACATCCACGTCGAGCCGTTCCGCGCGAAGGCGTTCCCGGTGCTGAAGGACCTTGTCGTCGACCGAGATGCGTTCGACCGCATCATCCAGGCCGGCGGCTACGTGTCGGTGAACACCGGTGGGACGCCCGACGCGAACGAGATCCAGATCCCGAAGGTGGCTGCCGAGTCCGCGATGGACGCGGCGGCCTGCATCGGCTGCGGAGCCTGCGTCGCAGCCTGCCCGAACGCCTCGGCGATGCTGTTCACGGCCGCGAAGATCGCGCACCTCGGCCAACTTCCGCAGGGACAGGTCGAGCGCGGAGCGCGTGCGCGTGCGATGGTCGAGCAGATGGACGCAGAGGGGTTCGGCAACTGCACGAACCACTACGAGTGCATGGACGCGTGCCCGAAGGAGATCCACGTCGAGTGGATCGCGCGAATGAACCGCGATTACCTGAAGGCCAGCCTCACGGCGAAGGACTGATCCCATGGATGCGTTTCGCGACGCCGGCGGTGCCTGGAAGCCGCCCCAGAACGTCGACCCGAAGGCCGTAGCGCGCGCACTTGCCGCAGCGCTCGGCGTCATCGTGGTCGTGGTGCTCTTGTTCAGCAGCTACTACACGGTCGCGCCCGAGGAGAAGGCCGTCGTGTTGCGTTTCGGCAAGCACGTCTCGACGGCGGACCCAGGCCTGCACTTCAAGCTCCCCTTCGGCATCGACACCGCGGTGAAGGTGCCGGTCACCGAGGTGCGGAAGCTCGAGTTCGGCTTCGGCACGCAGAAGACCGGCATCCGCACGACCTATCGGCCCGAGTCGGACGAGGATCGCGCCGTCAAGCTGATGCTCACGGGCGACCTGAACATCGTCAGCGTCTCGTGGGTCGTGCAGTACCAGATCGCCAATCCGGAGGAGTACCTGTTCCAGGTGCGCGATCCGGACCGCGCCATCCGCGACCTGTCTGAGTCCGCGATGCGCGCGGTCGTTGGTGACCACACGATCGACGAGGTGCTGCGCAACCGTGAGTCGGTTGCGGCGCTGATGCAGAAGCGTCTCTCGAAGAGCCTCGACGACTACAAGGCCGGAGTGCGCGTCGTGACGGTGCAGCTGCAGAACGTGACCCCGCCCCCGAAGGTGTCCGACAGCTTCAACGAGGTGAACAAGGCGCAGCAGGAGCGCAGCCAGCTCGAGAACGAGGCGATGCAGGAGTACAACCGCGTCATCCCCCTCGCATCTGGCGAGGGCCGCCAGCGGATCGCCGAGTCCGAGGGCTACGCGATCGACCGCACCAACCGCGCGCAGGGCGAGATCGCGAAGTTCACGGAGCTTCTTGCGGAGTACAAGCGCTCGCGTGTCGTGACGCGCAAGCGCCTCTACCTCGAGACGCTGGAAGAGGTGCTGCCGAAGGTCAAGCGCATCGTCGTGGCGAGCGAGGGCGGCGTGCTGAAACTACTGCCTCTCGAGGGCCAGGGAGGTGTCCGATGAAGGCGCTCCGAGGCATCATCGGCGTCATTCTCCTGATCGTTGGGGCCATCGTGACATCGGCGTCGTTCTACACGATCGCCGAGTACGAGCAGGTCGTGATCACCCAGTTCGGCAAGCCCGTCGGGGACGCGATCACCGACGCCGGTCCGCACTTCCGCACGCCGTTCCTCCAAGAGGTCAATCGCTTTGAGAAGCGGATGCTCGAGTGGGACGGCGAGGCGAACGAGATCCCGACGGCAGACAAGCGCTTCATCTGGGTCGACACGACGGCGCGTTGGCGCATCGCCGATCCGCTGCTCTTCCTCCAGACCGTGCGCACGACGAACGGTGCGCAGGGTCGTCTCGACGACATCATCGATTCCGCGACGCGCGATCACATCAGCGCGAACAACCTCGTCGAGTCCGTGCGGCCGTCGAACCGTGTGCTGGACGTGAAACGCGACGACGGTGAGGAGAACCTGCTCGGCTCGAGCGAGGACATGGAGCGCGTGGAGATCGGCCGTGACGAGGTCGCGCGGCGCATCCTGGCGTCCGCGCAGACGCTCGCGCTCGAGTACGGCATCGAGATCGTGGACGTCCGCATCAAGCGGCTGAAGTACCGCGACGACGTTCGTGAGGCGGTCTACGCGCGAATGATCTCCGAGCGCAACCGCATCGCGGAGCGCTACCGCTCCGAGGGACAGGGCCGCAAGGCCGAGATCCTGGGCAGGCGTGAGAAGGAGGCGAAGCGCATCTCGTCGGAGGCCGAGCGAGCGGCGCTCGAGATCGTCGCGAGGGCGGACGCCGAGGCGGCGCGGATTTACTCGGACGCCTACCGTGCCGACGAGGAGTTCTACGCGTTCTGGCGCTCGCTGGAGGCCTACCGCACGATCATCGGCGACAACCACACGCTGGTGTTGTCACCGAACAGCGAGCTGTATCGCTTTCTGGTGTCACCCGGCACGGAGTAGCAGCTACCAGCCTGTCGGAGGTTCGGCGTCGCCGGGTGAGAGACCGTCGACACGACAGGCTGCTAGTTAGACCCCCGGCGGGCACCAGAGCGTCGTCGCCGTGAACGGTGATCTGGGCATGAGTGAGAAGGCAGTTCGTGCGTGGGAACGGGACCATGCTCTGCATGGATGGCGCACGACGTGCTGAAACCGGCCGCTGCGAGGGCGTGAGCAGCCGCTTCGACGTGGATACGGCGACGGACGGGGATGCACTCCGGGCCGCTGGCAGCGTGGGGCGCCACCGCTGGCCCACCCAGTCGGCCTATGGCTAGCAGGCTGTCGCGCCAACCGGCGTGGCACGGCGAGGCCGTAACTCCGACAGGCTGCTAGTCCCCGGATCGCTGACGCTCGGCTTCGCGGCGGAGCTTCTCGGCTTCAAGGCGCAGTTTGTTCAGCTGCTCCCGGAGCTTCTGCATCGCGGCTTCGAGCCGCGCGGCGGCCTCCTCGAGTCGCCGAGCCGCGGCCTCGCGCGCGGCGCTGTCGTCGGTCTCCGGCTCCGGCTCCGGTGCGCCGGCCCGGCGCTCGCGCTCGGTGCGGACGGCCGACCAGATCTTCCGTTCGAGCTCCTCGGGATCACCCCGGCAGCCGCGCATGTCAAGGTGCTCGAGATTCACGAGCCCTCCGAGTGACGCCAGCCTGGCGTCGTTGAAGTTCGGTCACGGCAACGCCATGCGTAGCCAGCGCAGACCCTCCAGACGCCCGAGCGCCGTGAAGTCCTTGTCGTAGAGGAACGGATCGCCGGTGAGCGTCAGCTTGCGCAGCTTCGGGAACGACTCGAGCAGCTCGAGCGACCGGTGCTGGATCTTGTTGCCCGGGCTCGAGATGTCGAGCTCCGTGATCGACGGGATGCGTGAGGCGAGCGCGGCCAGGACGTCAGCCCCCGTCTCGTGGTGCAGGCGCAGGCGCACGTGACGAGCGTCGGCCGCGACGGCGTTCGCCTCGTCGACCGTGGTGACGAGGGGCGGCGCCTCGTCCTTGGCGGCTTTGCCCTCAGCGGCGTTGTCCTCAGCGGCCGCGGCTGGCGGCGTCAGTCCGACAGACCCGTAGGCAGTGGGGACGAGCAGCAGGGCGAGCAGGGCGACGGTCGGGCGCATGGTGGCCTCCGTGGTGCGGCGTTCACGAGGGTGTGCGCTGAGGGCGCGGAGCGATTCCCAGAATCTCGAACGACGTCACCTGGTGCGGGAGCGCGGCGGGTTCGCGATCGCCGCCCCCGCGTTTCACCCACCGGGCCCCCGCCCGCCCATTAGGGGGACGTGCGAGAGCGTCGAAGGTGACATCGCAATCCGCGCGATTCCTGGCGCCGAGGCTCCGCGTCAGGACGCGAACTCGAGCCAGCACGTGTCGCCGTCGACGACCTCGCGCCCGGTGCGATGGTGACGTCCGCGGCGCCCACAGAAGCGCGTGGCGACCAGCCCTACGGCCGCCTCGCCGATCTCGCGCTTCAGGCTCGGTCCCTCCCAGAGCCACAGGTGCGTCGGCGGTACGCCCGCGGCGCCCCCGGATGCACAGCAGATCCAATCCGGGATCGCGAGGCCGGCCGGTGCATCTCGCGTCGAGGTGATCGTCGTTCCGCTCCCGGCGCGCGACAGCTCCGCGGCGTCGATCCAGACCCGCTTCGGAAACGGAGCGTGATCGGGCAGGGCGCACCAGACGAGCGCCAGCAGGGCCGCGAGCGCCACGAGCCCCTTGCCGAGCCGGACGGCCCAGACCGATGGACCGGCTCGCACCGGGCGGCGCGGTGGTGGCGGAATCGTGATGCGTGGCGCGGTCAACTGGCGTCCTCACCTCCCGCATCGGCATTCGCAACGACGTTCTCGAGGCCCTTCAGGCGATCCGACCACTCGCCCTCGTGGCCGCGCCGACTCCCCTCGCTCGCGACGCTCTCGTGTCGAGGTCCCGCCGGGCGGTCTCCGGCGGAGACGGCACCGCGCGCGTCGCGAGCACGACGATCACGTCACTCGCCGTCGAGCTCGGGCTGCGCGTCCACGACCTCGGGGTGCGTTTGCCGGACCCACGCTCTCGCGCCTGCCAGCGATTCGACGAGATTTCGATCCGTCGCGTCGACGAGTAGGCGCGTCAGCTCGACGTGGGCGCGGCGCGGGTCCAGCTTCGCCAGTGTGTACGGCAGACCTTGGAACCCACGCTTCTCGACCTCGTTCCGCTCGTCGAGTGCTCGCAGCTCTGTGAACAGCGCGAGCGCCGCGTCGAATGCCTCCGGCATGGCGGCCTGTCCGCAGGCTCCGAGGGCCCCGATGCGCACATCGCGCGGCGCGTCGCTCTGGAGCACCTCGAGAACACGCGCGCGACCGGCATCGCTCAGCTGCGCGAGAATCTGCAACTCGAAGATCCGGAACTGTGGCGGCTTGTCCAGCGCGGCGCGCTCGGCGAGACGCAGTTCGAGTTCGGCGATCACGTCCGGCGTCGCCTCGGCGATCTCGAGCTGGGCGAGAGCGCTGAGCAGTCCACGGCTCGGCGCGGCGCGGTAGGACGTGAGGATCGCGTCGCGGGCGCCTTCGACGCGGTGCTCGGTCAACGAGCCGGTCACCATGTGGTACGGGCCTCGCTCCGTCGCCACGTACGTGATCACCGCCAGTCGATCGGCGTCGTCTCGCTCCTCCGCGGGGCGTTTCAGGTGCAGCGAGATCAGGTCGTACGCGGCGCCGCCGCGGATCTTCTTCGACTCGTGGGAGAGGAGTGGGCGAAGGGCTTCCGCGATCCGACTGCGATCCTTGGCGGAGACGTTCGTCGCGCCCGCCGCCATCTTCGCGGCGTGGTGGAGCAGCCAGCGATGCGGTTCGGGCGCCTCCACCGTCTTCGCCACGTCGAGCACGTACGCCGGCGCCGCGAGTCCGAGCTGCGCGAACAGCACGCGACGGATGTCGGCGTCTTCGTGGGACTCGACGGAGAGCCAGGGGACGCACGCGGGCGCGATGCGGTCGTCGCGCTGGCGCTGGAGTGCCCGGATTGCCTCGCGGCGAAGCTGGCGGTCGCGTCCGTGGGTCTCCAGCAGCGCGAGCGTCGGCTCCAGGAGCTCGGGATCCTCGCGAGTTGCCGCGATCTTCAGGTAACGGACCTGTCGCTCGCGCCACTGATCGAACGCCTTCCGGTCGTCCATGCCGGGCTGCGCCTCGCGGAAGCCCTCGAGCAGTTTCGGCAGCCCAGACTCCTCGTCGCCGAGGGCCTCGGTGGCCACGAGGTGGCGTCCGGCGCGACCGCCGTACTCGGGGAGCTCCGGGTTCGGCGGGGGCACCGTTGCCGCCGCGGCGATCCCCTTTGGTCCGAGGAGGCGTAGTGCCTCCGCGGCGTCGCTGTTGCCGCCACGCGCCACGCGCAGTACCACGGGGATCGACCGCTCATCGGAAAGCGCTGCCAGTGCGAACAGCGCGACGCGCCCCGAGGGGCCGAACAGTGCGTGCTCTTCGAACAGCGTCCGGGCGGGGGCGCCGACCTCGTCGGCCACCTGTCGGCCGGCCGCGACGAAGTCACCGAGCTGCGGCCCCAGGATGCTGCCCGTGTGCGGGTAAGCCCGGCTGAGCGCGGCATCGATGCGTTGCGCGCCCTCGCGGTCCGCCAGACGCGCCGTGAGTGCAGCCGCGAGGACCTGGTGTCGTTCGTCGCCGTCGGCCAGGCCGTCGGGTACGGCGCCCGTGCGCAGAAGGTCATCGCGGAGGGCTGAGTAGCTGCGCTGCTTGTCGTCGAAGATCGCCGCCACCAGCACGTCGTGCCCCGCGGCGTCGCCGCGTCTCGCCAGGGCACGGGCAGCCACGAGTCGGACCGATGGTGTCTCGTGCTTCAGTAGGTCGTGGGGCGTGGACTCGCCGCGCAGTACGTCGCGGACGAGACGCGCGAGCGGGATCGCCTCGGCGACGGCGTACGCCTCTGGGGTACGGGACTTCGTCTCGCGACCGATCATGTGATCGAGGGCGTCCGTCCCGGTCGCATCGCCGTGGAGGAGCAGGGCTTCCACCACGCCTCCGAAGTCGCGCGTGTGCTCATTCCGCACCAGCTCGTCGCAAACGCTCAACGTCTCCGGGCCGGCGGTCTCCGCAAGCGCGATCAGGACGTCGCGTGGCGGGCGTCCGGCCCACGGACCGGTGAGCGTGCGCGCGACGAGGTCGCGGTCGATGGCGTCCGAGTGACGAGCGAGCGCGATCACGAACGACTCGCGCCCGGCCACCCACGCGGCCTCGCGCAGCAGAGGCCGCGGCGGCTCGCTGGGGAGCTGCGTCGACGTGTCCCGGTACCAGCCCCGCCAGAACAGTTCGCGGCCGATCTCATCGGGGGCGGGCTCCTCGTCGCCCCAAGGACCTCCGAAGCCGAACGCTCCGCGGCTCGACGCGGACGCCTTCGCGACCGACGCGTAGAACGTCGCCGCCTCGTCGGGCGTCCCGAGCTCCCAGCGGAGCGCATCGCAGATCAGTCGCGCGCTGAACGTTCGTGGCGTGTCGCGCTCGACCTCGCGGAGCGCAGCTCCCCCGGTCGAGAGGAGCACGTCGCGCAGGACCTCGTAGCCGACGCCATCGCCGCGGCGGAAGGGCCGGCGCGGGTCACCGCGCAACTCGTCGGCGATCCGCACGAGCTCACCGAGGAGGACCGGCGCGGCGGCCTCGGCGTCGAGCGCAGCGAGCGCGCGGGCGTACTCGGGGGCGAGATCGCGATCACGCGTCACGGGCAGTCTGGCGGCCAGGACCGGGACGGCAGCGGCGTCTCCGATGACGGCCAGCGCGCGGGCGGCGTGGCGTTGTTTCTGACGGAGTAGGTGCAATGCGCGGCCGTCGGCAGGGTCCTCGCGCTCGATGAGTTCGCGGAACGCCGGTGCGGCGACGGGACCGAACAGCGCCAGAGCTCCGCCGGTCTGCTCCCTCATCTCGTAGTCGGTCCAGTGGCCGATGGCGTGGAGAACGGGGTCGATCAGCGTTGCGTTGTGCATGTGCCCGGCGACGAACGCGGCGTTGCGGACGCTGATCCCGGGGACGTTGCCGCCGGCCTCGTAGAGCAGGTCCGCCACCAGCGGCGCGGTGAAGTCGGAGAACACCACCTCGCGCGTCTCGATGGGGCTGCCGCGCTTGTCCTTGCGCTGGAAACGGACGACGGCCTGGTCGACGTCGGGATGACGGCGCGTGATCTCCGGGTGCCAGTTACGCAGGGCGGCCTGGAGCACCTCGACGCGCATCGGATTGTCGATCCGTAGGAGGAGCGCCTTCGCGAGCAGCGCCTGCCGCTGGTCCTCGGACGTGGCTCGCTCGCGAAACAGCGCAATCGCGCGTTCGCTACGTTGCGCGACCAGCAGGTCACGACCCGCCTGGTAGACGTGGCCCGTGACGCCCGCCGTGCGCGTGAACGTCTCCTCGAGCGACAGCTCGTCGGCGCGAGCCGCAGCCGTGCTCGGCGCGGATGCCAGCAGCATCAACGCCAGAAGGAGCCCTGAGAGTTTCGCCAGCATCCCGATCTCCGAACCGCGCCCTTGCAGGATAGAGGGTGGAGCGCCGCGCACAGGTAACGGGTCTGTGAACGAACTGCAGGCGCAGGGGTTCGCTAAGGCGACGGGCGTCCTGACACCTGTACCTGCGCGACCAACGCAACGCGGAGCCTGATACGAAGTGGAGCGGTCAGACCGCCGACTTGGGCCTGGTACGGTATGGCGCTGACGGAGACGCGGGTCCGGGCAGAACCGGATGGACCCGGTGGCTGCGAGCGCCTGTCACGTCCCCGTTCCGTGCGGCCACCCCGAGTAGGATCGGCCGAATGGCTATGACCGACGGTCGCCTGCTCGGTGCCGCCATGGTGCTCGCGCTCCTCGGCGCGGTGGGCGGGGCCGCCCTATTCGCCCGGCACGTGAGAGATCCGGGTGGCGAGGCGATGCCGCGCGAGACGCCGCGCCGAGATTCGGAACCCGGTCAGGTTCCTCGGCTCCCTCCAGCCAGCCGCGTCACTCCGAAGAATCTGACCGGGTTCCGCATTCCTACTGTTGGTGACGTGCAACCACGCGCCCGGGTAGTCGCGCGGATGTCTGCGGCGCATCGGACGTCCTCTGAGAGGGGGACGGGTCCGAGACCCTGAACGTCACATTGCGGGGCGAAGAATCGAACCGGGTTCAGTATCTCGCGCGACTCAGTCGTCGAGCCAACCCGCCCATGGATCGGGCTTTTCGAGCACCGGTTTGAACCGAAGCAAGGACGGAATCTCCAACTCCGGCTCCGGCTCGCACCCCGGGAACTCGGCTGTGGACTCGTGTCCGTACTCGAGGCCGAGCCACTCGAACACCGGGCTCCGCTGAAGCTGCGTGTAGAAGTAGTACTTCGGGTCAAGCACCTGAATCGGTTGCCGACGCGCGGCCTGAACCACCGATTGGTTCGAGCAGTCCAAACGGAATCGGTACGCGCGGCGAATTCTCCACGGCGGCCTCGCGCCGATCTCTTCTCTCGTTGAAGCGACGATGACTTCTTGGCGTGCCTCAGGCGCAGCGACGAACAAGAACACGCCGAGAATCGCTGGGAGTCGCAGCCAATCCGCAAGCGTCCGCCGCGCTGGATAGCGGCGAGGTTCCGCGTAGGACGGAGCTGACGAAGAGCCCCCGGAGGTCAGGCGTCCGTCGGTCTCGTCAGCCGCAGTCGCTGCAGGACTTTCCACGTTCACCGGCGCCCATTGCCCCCGCGTGACCTAGCGCCCCCGGCTCACCCGGTGGCACGGCGCCCTCGGGCGCGAACTCGTCGAACCCCCAACTCGCAGGGTCGCCCGGAGCGACCGCCCCAGGAGACCCTACCTCGATGGCCCCGCCTGGCGCTGATGGGACAAGAGCAGCGACATCGGCAGCGCCCTCGCCCTCCGGCACCGAGACGAAACGGAACCACTCCTCCCACTCCTCCGGGGTGAGTACCGGCTCGGGATCGCCCGGCGGCGGCTCCTTTGGACCGCTGGGTGTCGTGGGCCCACCAGTCTCGCCACCAGGCGTGGTAGGGCCGGGCCCGCCTGGTTCGCCCCACGGAGTCAGCGGGCCTGAACGGCCGGAGATGTAGCTCGAGCAGTGCTGAACGCCATACCGTACCTGGCTCGAGGCGGCGGCTCAGGCGCTCCACGTCCTCTCAGGCTCAGCCGCTAGCCCGACTCTCTCAGTGCGCCACGAGGGTGCACTCATCCAGCAGATGGAAGTTCTGCCCGTGAAATCGACGGTTCATCACGGTAGCTACCCGGACGCCTGGAGTCGGCAACGGCTCGGGGCGAAGCTCCGGGGACACCAGGCCGCCTTGGGCGGTCCAGCAAGTCCGCAGGCCGCAACGCGTGTGAATCCTGAGCAGGCCTCGAAAGTGAAGTCGCGAGCGCCGACCCGCCTGAGAAACGGGGAAGGCCGCAGCGCGTCGGGGAAGCAGCCGTCAGGTGCACCCGATGCAGCTCGCCGGGGTAGTCGGAGTGGCATGCGGACAAGGATGGGTGCGCAACGTGGGAGATCCGGTCGTGCGCGGGGTCGCAGCCCGCAACGTCTCGCAAGGGGACGGCGCGACCGGAAGTCGGAAGGGCTCGTAGTACCGCTGAGGCCGGGTAATGCCGGCGGAGGGAAGGAGCCCTACTTCTGGGACGCTTCGGAAGAGACCAAGGGCGGGGGAGTGGCGTGAGCCTGGTATCCCCCGAGAACGTCCGGCGGTTTCCGAAGGAGCTCTGCGATTTGGCGAAGCAGACGACGTCACAGGGTGCCCGTGCGGGGCACGCGGCGCTTCTCCGATGCCGTCATCTACGGCGAGCTCGGGGTGCTCTGTCTGCGATAGGCGCAGCGTGGGCGATCTGCGAGAGCGAGATCGTGAACCCAGTCGGGAAGCCGGATG
>JAJFFG010000061.1 GCA_021776825.1 Planctomycetota bacterium | reverse complement strand
GGCGAAAGCCACGGCACTCCTTGATGTGCCCAAAGACCGGCTCGACCACGTGCTTGCGGAGTCGGTAACGGCTCATACCTTGAGATTCGGCACGGAGGCCGACGACCCTCAGTCCCGATCTAGGAGACTGTCCGGTCGAGGGTGCTCGCGGGCCAGCGGGTTACTCGGACAGGCTCCTAGCCCGCATCGTTCACGAGGACGCCACGCCTGACGTCCCCGAGCACGCAATCTCCCGCCCCGGATCCGCTTCACAACTGGATCGAAGGTGCATGCGCGTCTCCGGAACGAGATCTCACGCACTCGGAGCCGCCAGGACACCGTGCGACGCGCGTTCGTGACGCGTACCGGCGCGAACCCCTTGCCAATCCTCGATCTCGCCGCGTTCACGCGACGCCCTCGTGAACGATCCGGGCTAGCCATGCCACGGAAGGTTCGAGAGCAGCGGATCCTCGGGTGCGCCGAGAGCCTCGCCGTCCGGGCCGAACTCATCCCCCTCCTCGCGGAAGCGGAGGTGCCACGCGCCGGCGATGTGGAAGAGCCGCGCCGCTTCGCGCAGACCGATCAGGACCTGGATGAGGAGCAGCACGATGACGCTCGTCACGACGTACGCGCCGTCGGCGGCGGCGAGCAACCAGACGAACGCCGCGATCACGCCGACCTCGAGCAGGAAGGAGATCAGCGAGAACCCGAGTGTGTCGAACGGGTGCTGCAACACGAACACGAACGACCGCACGAGTTCCGCAAGCACACCAGGACGCCGATGCATGCGGATGCCGACGCGCGCGTAGTCGAGCACCGTGCCGAAGACCCAGAACGCCGCGAAGACGACCCCTTCGGTGATCAGGCGGTAGCGCAGAGCGGGACCCTCGACGGCGAACTCCGCGGCCTGGTCGTCGATGTACTCGAGCAGGGGCGCGGCAGACAGCGACAGCAGGTACGCCGCCAGGAGGCCGAACAGAGAGACGCGCAGGAACTTCCAGTAGACCGCGCCGCCCTCCTGGACGAAGTCGTCGAAGCGAATGCGCTCCTTGCGTGAGGCGATGCCGACGTAGCCGCCCATGAAGAGCGGGCGCACCACGAAGAAGAGCACCAGCGTGGCGATGACCAGCACCGAGAGGAGGTCGTGCAGACCGCCGTCGGTGCCGAACAGATCGTGCTGGAAGTCCGGGTCGAGGCCGCGGGCAAGTTCGGTCGCATCGACGCGATGTGCGCCCGACGTGTGGACCGCCACACCGACGAACAGCGCCGCCGGTAGGCACGTGAGCATGTCGACGAGGGCCACGAGCGCGACCAGACGCTTCGCGCGCCGGATCGAGCGCCACCCGGCCCGGACCGCTCCGAACGACCCGATCACAGGAACCGCCCGTACGAGAGCGCAGCGTTCTCGAGCCAGAGGAGGAAGCGCACGCCCCACTTCACGCCCGGCCGGTAACTCGCATCGCGGGTTCGCGAGTCGTTCCGTCGATCGCCGTCCTGCGGGTACTCGGCGTCTGGATGCAGGCGCGCCGCGCGGATCTTCCCGTCGAACTCGAAACGCCGATAGCGGTCACGGCCGTCCCACTCGACGGTCTCCCACGTGGCGTCGTCGAGCGGACCATCGTCTCGCGTGACTTGGAGCCGGACGGGCACGATGACCTCACCGCGACGGCGGACCAGCACCTCGGTCCGCTCCGGCCGCTCGCTCTCGTCGTCCTCCGCCGTGACCTCCACCGTGATCTCCACAACGGCGGGGCCCTCTCCGACACGCCCAGCGAGTTTCGGCTCCCGCACGATGTCGAGCCGCTCGATCGCGTAGTCGAGCGCGCCGCTCGAGCGCATGAGCGGGACGGCCAGGGCCTCGACGTCGAGACCGCTGACCTCGCTGAACGTTGCCAGGAAGTCGGCTCCGGTCGGGTGTCGGAACCGGTAGCGCCGACCGTACTCGCGGAACGCCGTCACGAAGGCGCGCTCGCCGGCTTCGGCGCCGAGCCGTGCGTGGAGCGAGCGACGCAGGGTCGCGATGAACAGGGCTGGACGTGAGTAGGCGTTGACGCCGTAGCTCCGCCGATCCAGGTACTCCCAGCCGGGCTTCGGCAGATCGTCCCACGACTCGCGCCGCAGGTAGCTGCGTCGGCGCGGGTGGAGCGGATCGTCACGAAACGTCGGAGTCGGCAACGCGGTGAGCCACGGCAGGTCGCGCCACGCGCGGAAGACCGAGACCTCGGGTGGCGCGGCCCAGTCCGGGAGTCCGAGGAACTCGGGCCAGCCGTGACCGAGCCCACCGAACGCGAAGAACGGCGTAACCGACGTGGGCTCGCCCATCACCGACGTGGTGCCGATGGCCGGGCCGTAGCCGGCCGAGAGAGCGCGCGCGGTGAAGTACGTGTTCAGGCCCTCGTCGAGCCAGGCCTCTTCGGCCTCGTTGCTCGCAAGCACGTTCATGAACCACTGGTGCCCGACCTCGTGGACCGTCACGCCCTCGGGACGCAGCGAAGACGGGGGGTTCCCCGATCGGGTCCCGGCCGTCACGAGCATGGGGTACTCCATGCCTCCGGACTTGGCTCCGTGCGCGGGGTCGACGATCGTCAGACGGTCGAAGGGATACGGCCCCAGCCAGAGGCCGTACAGCCCGATCGCAACGCGGACTGCCTCGAAATGACGGTCGAGCTGGTGCGCGTGCTCAGGCTGGATCATCACCCGCACCGTGACGGGCGGCAGCGCGAGCTCGGCCGGGTCGACGCCGAGAACGTTCGCAATGCGATCGCGCTCCGCGATCACACGATCCTCGCTGACGGCGACGCCCGGCGGCGCGCGGAAGGGGTGGACGACGCGCTCCACGACCTCGTAGCGCTCATGGGCCGTCCACGCGAAGTCGACGACGTTCGATGCGCGCCAGAGCTCGCGACGCATGCCGGTCTTCTCGTCGACCGAGGTCTCCACGAGTTCCCCGGTGGCCCCGGTCTTCTTGTCGTCGGGCACCCGCAGCTCGACCTCGTAGTCCGAGAAGTCCGCGAAGAACTCGGTGCTGCGGTGGAATTGGTGGCAGTGCCAGCCCTCCTGGAGGTTCTCCCAGCCGGCGTCCGGGCCGACGTAGCGGCCCAACTTCGGGAACCACTGCGCCGCCATGACGAAGTCACCGTGCCGCCCCATCCGCGCGATCGTGGTCGGCAGCGACGTCGTGAAGCGCAGACGGACGACGACGGTCTCGCCGGGGCCGATCGGCGTCGGGAGCGCGACGCGTGCCACGGTGCGGTCGTCCGCGTTGCCGTCGTCGGGGCTCACGAAGTCGAGTTCCAGCTTCTCGCCCGTGACGAGAGCGATCTCCTGCACGTCGACGCCGCCGTACTGCTGCCCGTCCGGCGCCTTCCAGCCATCGCGAGCCGCCTCGCGCAACCAGGACGAGCGCGTGTTGCGGAACGCGTTGGCGTAGAGGTGGAAGTAGAGGGAGCCGACCGAGTGCTCGGAGGTGTTGCGCCACTCGACCCGCTCCTCGCCGACGATGCGCAGCCGGTCGCCGTGGTCGCGGACCTCGCGGAGCCGGGCCGAGATCTCGTACCGGGTGACGATCTCAGCGCTCTCGCGCCACTCCTCCTGCGCCACCAGCCGCAGGGTGCTCCCGAGGGCCGCGACGAGAACGAAGAGGACCAACGCGGCCACGCGATGGAGCCAGATGGATGGGGCGGGGCGGCGACGGTCCCTCGGCACGGCGGGATTGTAGGTGCGTGGACTGCCTCGGCTCACGACGCGTCGCGGGAGCGGAGCCCGCGCACCAGAGAGACGAGTGTGACGACCAGCGCCGCGGCAGACAGCCAGACACCGACGAAGTACGAGCGAGGCCGGTACCGCATCCGCAGGAGATGCCGCCCGGGCTGGACCGCAACGCACCGGAACACGCCGTTCGCTGAGCGAATAGGCTCGATCACGCCATCGACTGTGGCCTCCCAGCCCGGATAGAGCTTCTCGCTCACGAACGCCACGGCGTTGGACGGGCTCTCGATGTCGTAGAGCTCCTCGAGTGGGTCCGGTGTGGGGAGGCGCCGCACGTGACCGCCCTCCAGGCGTCGCAGACGCATCACGCCTTCCGCGCCCGACCGGGGCACGTAGAGGTGCGGGTCCCCATCCCGCACGAGATCCACGACTTGCATCTCATCGAGGATCAACTGCTCCCCGAGCGGCTCGAACAACGCGCCGCCATCGATCGCCGGCAGCGTGCGCAGCGCGAGGAGCGATTCCGTGGGCACGCCGTCGGGTGGCGCGTAGGCCGGCCCCTCCCACCGTCGCTCCGCCTGGAGCGCCACGTCGAGCCAGTACGCCGAGCCACGTGCGGGAGCGCTCCCCCACAGGCGACGGAAGGCGCGCGTGTCCACGTGACAGATCTCGCGGACGGTCCGCATCTCGTCGCGCTCGACGCTCGGGAAGCGCCCGCGGGCCGCCAGATCGGTCCCGCCATCGAGATGCAGGCGATGCCGACGTAGCTCTGCCGGGATCGGCGCCGTCCAGTTGACGTAGTAGAAGTCCGGCTCGACGGTCTCGACCGGAGGCAGGGAGCCGAACCAGGCGGCGATGAGCAGTCCGCCGACCGGGATCCAGCGGCGCCACCCCTCGGATCGCGTGAGCGCCATGCATCCGAGAACGAGGACCAGCGTCGCGAACGAGAGCAAGAGGGCGCGGAGCACCACGCCGTCGGAGGCCTCAAGGGCGGCCGTCGCCGTATCGAGCGCCGCGCCGGCGATCCCGCGCCCCACCACCGCGAGCCCGGCGGCGCGCGCCGCCGCCACCACGGCCGGGACCCATCGCTCCTTCTGTGGCTGGTCGTCGCTGCGCAGCCAGACGTCGAGACCGAGTCCAGCGAGAAGCGGAAGCCCGAGCAGCGGGAGGATGAGTGCGCGACTCGGCACACGAGAGAACGAGAGCGGCGGGAGGTCGTGCAGGACGACGCCGAGCCACGTGTGCGCTCCGGTTGCGATCAGGAAGCCAACGGTCACGAGCGAGATCCAGACGATCCGCAACGTGTCCGGTCGGCGCAGGGCGAGGAACGCCAGCAGGAGCACCCACATGCCGCCGACCGCGAGCATCTCGTGATCGAAGTCGTCGGGGCCCCAGTAGGGGATGTCGCCGCTCCCGCGGTGACCCAGGATGCCCGGGACCATGCGAGCGGCGAACCCGGTCAACGACAGGGAGCCGGCAGCGAACAGGTCGTCGGGGACGGCCTCCGGCGACGCCAGACGGAGCAGCTCCACCGTCGGCAGCCACTGGACGGCCGTCAGACAGAGGACGAGCGCGACGACGCGCGTCATCCGCCGCAGCGCGCCGACCGTGGCCTCCGTCCGCCACGCCGCGAGCGTCAGGACCAACGCCATCGGCACGACGTAGAACCAGACCTGTACGTGCCCTGCGAGAAGTCCGACGCCAGCGCAGAGAGCCAGGCCGCCGACGGCGCCGCGCCCGCCCCGCACGACGCGCAGCGTCTGCCAAAGCACCCACGGAGCCCACGAGACGGCCATCACGAGGTTGAGGTGACCGACCATCGTCCGCCCCACCATGAACTCGCTCAGCCCGAACAGGAGTCCGGCGGCAAACGCGCCCTCGCTCCCCGCACCGTGCGCGCGGGTCAGCAGGTGCATCCCGAGCGCGCCCCAGGCGGCGTGGAGGATGGCGGTCCAGGTCCAGGCCGCGGCCGGCGGCAGGAACAGGAACAGACCGAGATCCGGCGCGAGCAGTCCGTACATCCACGAAGCCGGAGCCGGGTAGCCGCCTGCGAACTCCGGCATCCAGAGCGGGAAGTAGCCCTCCCCGAGGTGCTGGGCCCAGCGTTCGTAGAGCAGCGAGACGTGGTAGACGTCGCCGACGGCGGAGCGGTCCGCGATGAACGCGTTGCCGGTGGCCGCGTCCCCGAAGTGGACGCAGAGCACCGCCACAACGGCGAGCACGAGCAGGGCGGCGCTCCTCACCGTCGCAGAGTACCGCGGGCGAGCCCCGGTCGAGCCCGGATCGTTCACGAGGATCGCTCGCCGCGACGCCTAGGCCGCATCGTTCACGAGGGTCGCGCGTGGCGTGACGACGAAGCGAGAGAATGCCCACCAGGGCGCGCATGCGGCGACTCACCGACGCCCGTCGAGGACCGTCCTGAGCGCGGACAGAGCGCCGAGATCAAGAAGCGGCTGCGCACGCCGTGGCGACCGCGAGCGCAGCGAAGTGAACGCGACGTAGGAGCGTCTCGGAGCAGGCGCGACGCGGAGCTCGGTGCTGCGTACGCCGCGCAGGGGACCGGTCAGGCGCGTGACTCATCGCGAACGAGGCGGACTAGCGGCCGAGTGCATCAAGGCGGCTACTCTGCGCGGCCGTGACGTTCTCGCAGCGCGCCGCCGACCCTGATGCCGCCGACCCTGATGCCGCCGACCCTGATGCCGCCGACCCTGATGCCGTGGACCCTGATGCCGCCGACCCTGATGCCGTGGACCCTGCGCCGGTCAACGCAGAAGCCGTCGACGCGGAGTTCTTCGCGCGCGACACGCGCGAGGTGGCGCGAGACCTCATCGGAGCGACCCTCGAGCACGGCGGTGTCAGCGGACGGATCGTCGAGACCGAGGCCTATCGGGGCGATCCGGCATCGCACTTCGTCACGCGGCCACGGACGGGACAGATGATGCGCACCACGTTCGGGCGCCTGTACGTCTACTCGATTTACGGCATCCACCGCTGCGTCAACGTCACGACGGAGCGCGACCATCCGGGAGCGGTGCTGCTGCGCGCGCTCGAGCCGCTCGGTGGCATCGAGACGATGCGGGCACGCCGCGGCAACCGACGGGACCGGGAGCTCGCGAGCGGGCCCGCGAAACTGTTCGTCGCGCTCGGACTCTCGCAGGACGCGCACGAACGAGCCGTCGAGGACGTGTTCACGATCCGGCTCCCCGACCGTCCGATCGACGTCGTCACCGGACCACGGGTCGGGATCTCCCGCGCGGTGGATCTGCCGTGGCGCTTCATGGAGCGGGACAACCCGCACGTCAGTCGCGGCGGCACGCGTCGGCGGAGCCGTCCGTGATCGGGTGGGTGGCGTTCTGGATCGCGCTCGCGGTCGTGTTCCTCCTGGTGGAGGCGTACGCGCGGACGGGGCACGCGCTGCCGTTCGGACTCGCGGCAGGGGTCGCCGCCGTCACATGCGTGATCGAGCTGCCGGTGGCGACGCAGTGGGGCGTGTACGCCGTCGCGGCGCTGGCGTTCCACTTCGTTGGCCGTCTCCTGTTCCTGCGTCTGCTCCGAGTCCTCCGGGTCCGCCGTCGTCGCTGATGCGGTGCTCCGAGTCCGCCCTCGTCGCGGACCTCCAGTCGCTCAAGCACCCAGTACCTCGATCACCCAGTACCTCGATCACCCGGTCGCTCAATCACACGGCCGCTGGGGGTCTCGGGCCCCTCGTTCGACACCCCTCCTCGATGTGCTCGTCGACCACGCAGAGGAACGACTCGATCGCCGGGTCCACTGGCCGACGACCTCGTGGAGCCCGAGCGCGACGACGATCCCGATGGCATCGAGGAACCGCTCGACGTCGAGCGCCGTCTCGAGCACCGGCCGCTTCGCGATTCCGCGGTTCGTGAGATGCCACCAAGCTCCGGCATGGTCGTCTCGTCGCGGTCGCACGGCGTCCCTCCCGCACAAGAAGGACGCGCGAGAGAGGCGGAGATTACACGGGGCGTGAATCCGTCCTGTAGGTCCTGGATCCAAGCAGGCCCATGACGTATCCTATGGTCTGAACACGACTTACGTCGAAACCAGAGGAGGCACGCCATGGGCCGCGAGGGAATCGTAGAGAAGCTGACAGATCGCTGCAAGTCGTTCATCGAGCAGATCTTGCGTGATCCGTCGCCGCACGACGTGGCGGCGACATCCTCGGCAGTGAGAGAGAAGCTGCGCGAGATCGGCGCGGAAGTGCTGCAGGCGAAGATGGACATCGAGTGCGAGCGACGCCGGGGCGTCGCTTGCGCGCGCTGCTGCGAGGGGGCGACGCTGCGCCTGGTGCACACGCGCGAGATCCGTCCAACGACGCTCCTCGGCCCGGTGCGGCTGCGGGTCCGCACGTTTCGTTGCGGAGGCTGCGGTGAGCACTCACGGCCCGACGACGCGGTGCTGGGCGTGCCGCGCGGCGGGCACTTCACCGACGACGTGCGCGAACTCTTGGCGCCGCTGTCCGCGGAACTACCCGGCCGTACCGCGGCCGACCTGCTCGAACGCGCAACGGGCGTCGCGCTGAGTCCTCGCGGCGTGCGGGGCGTGATCGGTCGCGTGGCGGTGGATCTGCGGCGTGACCGCGAGGCACAAGAGGTCGTGGACGAGCGCGCGGTGTCGGCTGCGCTCGAGCGCGCAGGAGACGGACCGGCGCTCGGCATCGAGCTCGCGATGGACGGTGTGATGGCGCATGTGGACGGCGCGTGGCGCGAGGTCAAGGTGGCGACGCTGCTGGTCCGCGAGATCGATCCCACGGCGGCTGAGGTGGAGCCCGACAAGCGCCGCGGCCGGGTCTTGGCCCGCCGCTACACGAGCGTGCTCGGAGGCCCGGCGGCATTGGCACAGCGCATCCTCTTGCTGATCCGCGAAGCGGGCTGGGAGGCCGTCCCGGTCGTGGAGGTGCTCGGCGACGGTGCACCATGGATCTGGAACCTCGCCGACGCCTACTTCCCCGCCGCCCACCAGGTGCTCGACTGGTGGCATCTCGCCGAGCACTTCCACGCCTTCGCCCGGGCGCGCTTCGCGGACAAGGCGCGAGCTGCGCGCTGGGTGCGCGCGAAGATGGGCGCCTTGCTCGAAGACCGCGTG
>JAJFFG010000007.1 GCA_021776825.1 Planctomycetota bacterium | reverse complement strand
CACGGCGCGCGCCGGGAGGCCCATCCTGAGCGAGGACAGAGTGTCGAGATCAAGGCGCGACGACGACTGCGACGTCGTTCCGTCTCGGAGGAGGCGCAACGCCGAGATCGGCGCTCTGGACCGCTCAGGTGCGTGAGTCGTCATGAATAGTCCGGGCTAGGAGCACTTGCGGACGCGACGTAGGAGCAGGTGCGACGTGGAACTGGGGGCCTGGACAGTTCAGGCACGTGAGTCCTCGCGAACGATGCGGGCTAGGCACATCCCGCCAGCGGAAAACAGAGTGGGGCCGCTTCGACTCCTGATCGGGATCCGCACGACACTCTCGGATCGGGGGGTTCTTGGGGTGGTAGATTCGCGCGTCGACCGAGGGGTCGACTGCTGGAGGGGTGATGAGCGTCAGAGTGGATGTGCGCGCTGCGGGGCGAGAGGTCATCGAGCGGTTCGAGGCGGCGGGGCAGGGACACGTGTTCCGGTTCCTCGACGACCTCCCGATGCGGGCGGCACAGGCGCTCGTCGCACAGGCCGCGTCGATCGACCTGGCGCACGTTGCGCGACTGGCGGCGGCACCGAAGGCTGACTCTGGAGCGCGGCGCATCGCCCCCCCGGGGGATGAGCTCGTCCGGCTCGGCGGCGACACCGCGGCGCGACGTGAGGCGGCACGTGAGCGGGGGCTCGAAGAGCTTCGCGCCGGACGCGTCGCCGTCGTCGTGGCTGCCGGTGGGCAGGGCACCCGCCTCGGTAGCTCCGCTCCGAAGGCGATGTGGCCGGCCGGGCCGACGTCGGGCAAGCCCCTGCTCCAGTGGCATGCCGAGAAGGTCGTGCACTGGAGTCGCGAGCTGAAGCGCGCGATCCCGTTCTTCGTGATGGTCAGCCCTGCGACGGCGCGCCCGACGGCTGACTTGCTTCGGTGGCATCGGTTCTGCGGACTCGACGCCACGTGGGTGCGCACGCCGTGCCAGGCCGAGCTCCCGGCGCTCGACGACGAGGGACGGTTGCTTCTCGCGACGACCTCGCGGATCGCCATGGCGCCGAACGGTCACGGCGGGACGTATCGGGCACTCGCCGATGCGAAGCTCCTCGACCTGCTCGGCGACTTCGGCTTCACGACCATCTCGTACGTGCAGGTCGACAACCCGCTGATCCAGCCCGTGGACCCGGTCTTCGTTGGGCTGCACGTCGAAGCCGGCAGCCGGATCTCCAGCAAGAGCGTCGTGAAGACGGGACCGAGCGAACAGGTCGGCGTGTTCGCGCGCATCGACGGCTCCCCCGCGATCGTCGAGTACAGCGAGCTGACACCGGCCCAGAGCGAGGCCACCGACGTCAACGGCGAGCTGCTCTACGGCCAGGGCAACATTGCCGCCCACTGCATCGATCTCGCATTCGCTCAGGAGATGGCGCGGACCGAGCTCCCCGTGCATCGTGCGCGCAAGAGCGTGCGCCACGTAGACGGCAGCGGCAACGCCGTGACGCCATCCGCACCGAACGCGACGAAGCTCGAGACGTTCCTCTTCGACGCCATCCCGCTCGCCGAGCAATCGCTCGTGATGGAAACGTCACGGGCGCGCGAGTTCTCACCCATCAAGAACGCGACGGGCACGGACTCGCCGGAGAGCGCGCGCAACGATCTCGTCGCACTCTTCCGCGGTTGGCATGACCGCGCGGGAGTTCCCGCCGCGCGGGGCCTGCTCGAGGTCGATCCCCGGCTCGCGCCGGACGAAGAGGCGTTCCGACGACTGCACGGCGTCGCCACCGGAGCATGACCTCGTCGCGGCTACGGGTCGCCGTTCTGTCGGGAGGACCGTCACGAGAGCACGGCATCTCGGTCGGAAGCGGAGTCGCCGTTGCCAAGGCGCTCGTCGCGGCGGGGCACGACGTGCTGCCGGTCCACATCGCACCCGACGGCCACTGGGCTCTTCCTAGATCCGGGCCGACATCAGCGCAGGCTCTACCGGGTGGCGAGGCCTCTCCGGCGCAGACGCTGCAGCGTCTCGCCGCACCGGACGGCGGTGCGATCGACCTCGTGTTCATCGCCCTCCACGGCGCGTATGGCGAAGACGGCACCGTCCAGGGGCTGCTCGAGACCGCGGGAGTGGCCTACACGGGTTCCGGGGTCCTGAGCAGCGCGCTCGCGATGGACAAGGAGCGCACGAAGGAGGTCCTGGCCCACCACGGCATCCCGACCCCCGCGTGGGCGGGGATCTCGGGCTGGGACTGGGACCAAGACCCGGCGAGCGCCCTCGCGCGCGCGTCCGCCATCGGGGTCCCCGCGGTGGTCAAGCCGGCGGCCGAGGGGTCGAGCTTCGGGATCTCGCTCGTCCGCGAGCCCGAGCACCTCGCGGAGGCCATCCGCACGGCACTCGACGGTCCGCGCCGCCGCGCCCTCGTCGAACGACTGATCGATGGCACCGAGGTCAGTTGCCCCGTGCTCGGCAACCACGACGGTCCGCTGCGCGCGCTGCCGATCGTCGAGATCGTCCCGCGCGGTGAGTACTTCGACTTCGCGGCGAAGTACGAGGGCGAGAGCGACGAGATCTGCCCCGCGCGGATCACGGAGTCCGTGGCGAGCACGGTGAGCGACGCCGCGCTGCTTGCTCACCGGGTGCTCGGCTGCGACGGACTCTCCCGCAGCGACTTCATCCTCGACGCCGACGGCACTCCGTGGTTCCTCGAGACGAACACCGTCCCCGGAATGACGGATCAGTCCCTCTGTCCGCTCTCCGCCCGCGGGGCGGGGCTCTCGTTCGCGGATCTGTGCCACGCCATCGCCGAACTCGCACTCGCCC
This sequence comes from Planctomycetota bacterium, assembly GCA_021776825.1. Taxonomy (GTDB): domain Bacteria; phylum Planctomycetota; class JAJSAM01; order JAJSAM01; family JAJVHW01; genus JAJFFG01. The sequence goes on along the minus strand of JAJFFG010000007.1, from coordinate 45,703 downwards.
CGAGGCGCGACGGCAGTTAGAGGAACTCCTCCAGCGCCCCGAAGTACGAGCCGATCGCGCTGAACGCCAGGTACCCGACGAATGCGGCGACGAGCAGGAACACGATCATCGGCACCGCACGGGCAAGGGTCTTCCCGGATCGCTCCGCGCGCTCCGCGTAGAGCGTCGCTGCGCGCGACAGGGCCTCGCCGAGGGTGCCGCTCTCTTCGCCCGATGCGATCAGCTGCTTGAGATCCAGCGGGAGTGAGCGGCAGGGCCCGAGCGCGGCGGTGAAACTCTCGCCGGCGGCCAAGGGCCCGGAGTGCTCGCGGACGTCCGTCACGATCGAGCCGAGCAACGCCGTCCCGGCCGCTTCGTCGAGGGTCTCCACAGGGTCGACTCCCGCCTCGTAGAGCGTCGAGAACGCCCCGGCAAACCGTGCGAGCGCGCCATTGCGCAGCGTCGAACCGAGCACGGGGATGCGTTCGAGAGCTCGCGCGAACCCCGGGCGATCGCGAAAGGCGACGTACAGCGTGACCAGGAGCAGCGGCGGGATCCAGAGCACGGCCAGTCCGATGCCGACGACGAGTAGCCACGTCCCAGAGCCGTGCTTCATCAACACGAGCGGCACCGTCGGCATCACCAGGGCGATGTGGGCGATCAGGAGCGGATACGCCAGTCCGCTGAGGAGCTGTGTGCGCAGGACCCGCTCAGCGTCCAGGCGTTCGGCCAGTTCGCGCAGCGCCTCGACATGTCGCCCCGTGCGCTCGCCGATGCGCATCAGCGTCGTCTCGAGCGGGGCAAAGGCCTCCGGGTGGCTCGCCATCGCGAGGTGCAGCGGCTCGCCCTGCTCGACCTGCAGGGCGAAGATGCCCAGCACGCCGCGCACGCCGACTCGGTCCTGGGCTTGGAGGTTGGCGACGGCCTGCCGGATACCGAACCCCGCCGATAGCAGCGAGGCCAGTTCCTGGTAGAGCGCCACGCGCCGCGTCGCATTGGGACCTCGCAACGTCCGCCGCCAGAACTGCCGCGCGCGATCCATCGGGGAGGTCGATCCGTGCACACTCGCAGGGTAGCGCAGACGGACACCTCCTGAGACCGAGGACATGGAGCCGGGATACAGACAGACGCCCGTCGATGCGTTACCTTGCGCGTCGCATGAGCAGCGATGAAGACACTCGTTCCGACGAAGCAGCGTCGGCCGTTCCCGATCCGCGCGACCGTCGACGCGGCACACGACGCCAGGGACCACGGCGCACCGGCGAAGACCGGCGCGCCGGAACGGAGCCGCCGCCCGGCGTCGAGCGCCGGGCCGGAGACCGACGCGCGACCGATCGGCGGCAGAGCGATCGCCGTGGGGAGCTCCCGATTCCGGACCTCTACCGCGGCGGCCAGCGCAGCGTGAACGAGTACCCGCTCTCCCCGGACGAGCTCGACTTCATCAACTGCATCAACGGCTACAAGCAGCGTCACGGTCGGCCGTTCCCGACGTGGAGCGAGGTGCTGCACGTGCTCCGAGCTCTGGGCTACAAGAAGACCGGGGGCGCCTCGGACGGCGCCGACTGATGGATCGCGAGATAGCGGCTGCTCGACTCGATCGCGTGGTCGACGCGTTTCAGGGCAAGGAGCGCTTCCTGGTCCAGACGCACAACAACCCGGACCCGGACTCCATCGCGTGCGCGTACGCGATCCGCTATCTGGTGCAGCGCTACACGGGCCACACTGCCGTCATCGCATTCGGCGGCATCGTCGGTCGCTCCGAGAACCGTGCGATGGTCCGCGAGCTCGACATCCCCATGGTGCCCGGCTCGCTGATCGACTACTCGGAGTACGACTTTACCGCGGTCTGCGACACGCAACCCGGCACCAACTACACGAGTTTCCCGGACGGCTTCGTCCCCACCGTCGTGATCGATCACCACGCGCCGCGCGAGGAGTCCCTCGGCTGCGCCGTGTGCATCATCGAACCCGGCTACGGCGCGACGTCGACCCTGGTGGGGGAGATGCTGATCGCGAAGGGCATCCCGATCCCCGCCGACGTCGCGATGGGCCTCTTCTACGGGATCAAGTCGGAAACGCAGGACCTCGGTCGCGACACGACCGAAACCGACGTCGAGGTCTACACGGAGCTCGAGAAGCTCGTCGATCGGCGGATCATCTCGCGGATCGAGTCGGAGCGTGTGCCGCGCGAGTACTTCTTCGACCTGTTGAAGGCCATTGAGGGCGCCGTCCTCTCGGGCGATGTCGTCACGTCGGAGCTCGGGCCCGTGCGCGTGCCGGACATGGTCCCGGAGATGGCGGACTTCCTGCTTCGCGCCGACTGCGCCCGCTGGACGTGCGTGACGGGCGTCTTCCAAGACCTGCTCTACATCTCGATGCGCACCAACGGTGAGGACTCTGACGCCGGGGCGCTCATGCTGCGGCTCCTCGCCAATCGCGGCTCCGGTGGCGGACATCCTTCGATGGCCGGCGGTCAGATCAACCTGGTCGACCAGGACGCCGAGGGACGCGTGGCAACGAGCATCGCGTTCATGGCCGAATTCGTGGCTGAGACACGGCGCCAGGGTGACGACCGCGAGGCCGAGCCCCTGATCCTGCGCATCCCGTAGTCGGGAAGAGCGGCGGAACCGTTTCGGAGCGCAAGCGCGCACCACCCCACGGCCGATGAACGGGCCATGGGGGACGGCGAGAAGCAGCAGACCAGCCTGACGAACGCTGCTGCGCTCATCACCGGCGCACGCACGGTCCAGATGGCCGTGGTGTTCGTCCTCTCGATCCCGCTCTCGCGACTCCTCACGAAGCCCGAGTACGGGGTCTATCTCCACGCCACGTTCCTCTCGTCGGTGCTGCCGCTCTTCGTGAGCGCCGCCGCCGGGAAGGCGGTGATCTTCTTCCTGCCGCGTACCGGCGCACCGCAGAAGCTCCTGCGCAGTGTGGCGGCGGTGCAGCTCGGCGTCGCCTTCCTCATCGCGGGGCTCTTCGCGCTCGTGCCGGAGTCGCTCGCGATCTTCGACCCGGATGACGCGCTGCTCGTCGAGCACCACGTCATCATCGGGCTCGTGGTGGGGATCTCGTTCCCCTACACCGCGGCGGAACAGGTGATGCTCGCTCGCGGCGTGCGACGCGGGTTCGCGCTCGTTCTGCTCTGCGTTGCGACGGCACTGCTGCTGGGTATCGGCGGTGCGTTGGCGTTCGCACCGCCGGGGCTCGAGCTCACGTGGGCCCTTCGCGGCCTCCTCGGCGCCACCAGCGTGCAGGCGTTGGCCGCGTTGTGGTGGATGCTCGCACCGGCACCGAAGCCGACGCACGGCCGCCCACCGACCTCCATGAGCGAGATCATGGCGTTCGCCACGCCCGTCGTGATGGCCACCGGCATCAGCCTGCTCGCCGCCCGCGTCGACGGGTTCTGGATCCCTGGCGTGTTCAAGAGCGACGCCATCAAGGCGGAGTACTTCCGCGGCGCAATGGAGCCACCGGTGATCGGCGCGATCGCGTTCACGCTGCTCAGCCTGATCGCCCCGACGCTCAGTCGCCTCCACGCCGACGAGGAGGTGGGCAAGCTGCTCTACCTCTGGCGCCGCACGTGTCGCACCGTGGCGATCCTGACAGTGCCGATCGTCGGCATGGTCGAGGCGGTCGCGTCTGACCTCTTCCTGTGGGTCTATCCCAACTACCCGCAGAGCATCCCCGTGTTCCGCTGGTACACGGCGCTGATGCTCGTGCGCATCTTCCTGCCACAGGTGCTCATGGAGAACACGGGTGCAGCTCGCCCGACGGTCCTCGTCGCCTTCGCAAACCTCGTGCTCTCGGTTGCGCTGGTCCTCGTCTTCTCGCTCGCCTACGGCTGGGCAGGCGCCGCTCCGGGCGTCGTGTTGGGCACGCTGATCGCCAACTGGTGCGTCGCGGGCACGCTCGTCAAGCGCCACCTCCGCGTGGGGTGGAACGACATCATGGACTGGTCCGCTCTCGTGCGGCTCTCCGCCGCGGCGGCGTTGTCGTGGGGCGCGACCCACCTGGTGCTGACGCGCGCGACGTTCGACTACTGGCAGCGTTTCCCGCGGATTGTGACGGGCTGCGTCGTCTTCACGCTGGCCTTCGCGATCGCCGCGCCCCTCTGCGGCGCGGTCACGATGGACGACGTTCGGGCGGCTCGCAAGCAGGTCGCCGAGCGGCTCGCCGCGCTGAAGAAGCGCTTCGGCCGAGCCTGACGCGCCAAGAACAGGCTCAACACCGACGGGCGCCGCAACCGATGAGGACTCGGAACCGGAGCCCCGCTCTGGCGTTCACACCATGGCTGAGCCTTACCACGTCCTTTACCTCCTCCACTCGCTCGGGCGAGGCGGCACCGAGAACGGCGTCGTCAACCTGATCAACCGGATGGACCCGAAGCGCTTCCGCTTCACGCTCGCCCTCATCAAGCGCGACCGCGAGATGCTGGACCGCGTGGATCGGGTCGGGATCCCCGTGGTGACCGTCGGCCGCCGATGGGGGAACGATCCGCTATTCCCGATCAAGCTGATGACGCTGTTCCGCAGGCTCAAGCCGGACCTCGTCCACACGCGCGGGTTCTCCTGCATCGAGGGCGTCGCCTCGGCTCGCCTCGGGGGCGTGCCTGCGGTGATCCACAGCGAGCATGGTCGCGATGCGGACGAGGTCCACCGGATGAAGATCCGCCGCGCGGCGCTGCGTCGCGTGCTCTACCGCATGACCGATCTCGTCGTGACCGTCTCCGAGGAGCTCCGCAACTCGATCCTCGCTCAGGTCAAGACACCCGCCGACAAGATCGCGTGTCTGCCCAACGGCGTGGATCTCCGTCGGTTCCGATCGCTGCCGCGCAAGGAGACCGCCCGGCGTGAGCTCGGCCTGCCGTCCGACGCGACGGTCATCGGTTCGGTGGGTCGGCACGATCCCGTGAAGGACTACGGCTCTCTGCTCCGGGCGTTCGCGCGCATTCGCTCGCAACGCAAGGGGGTTCGCCTCCTGCTCGCCGGCGACGGCCCGCAGAACGCCGCGCTACGCAACGCCGCGGACGCACTCGGGATCGCCGGCGACGTCCACTTCCTGGGTTGGAGTGACGACATCCAGAACATCCTCGCGGCGACGGATGTGTTCGTCCTCCCGTCGTTGACGGAGGGCATGAGCAACGCGCTCCTCGAGGCCATGGCCGCCGGACTGCCCTGCGTGGCGACCGAGGTGGGCGGCAACGGCGAACTCATCGATCAGGGCACGACGGGACTGCTGGTGCCGCCGTCGAACCCCGAACGGCTCGGCGCCGCGCTCGAGCGCCTGGTGTCGAACGCCGCGCTCCGCCAGCAGATGGGCGAGGCCGGTCGCGCCCGCGTCACCGCCCAGTTCAGCCTGGATGCCATGGTCGCTCGCTACGAGGACCTCTACCTCGGTGCGATCGAGAAGCGACTCCGCACGCCGCTCACGCCGGTCCTCCCGCCCGTTCCCGTCGCACCGACTTCCGTGCGCAGCGAAGCCAAGGTCGGGACGAAGTAGGGCGGCATGACCTCGTCCACGCGCGCCGCCTCCTCGCTCCGCGACGCCGCATCGCAGGTGCAGCTCCGCGGCGGCGGCTCGCCGGCGAACCTCCTGTTCATCGAGTCGAGCAGCGGGTTCGGGGGGTCCACCGTCGGACTGGCTCGGCTCGTGGCAGGACTCGATCGCGAACGCTTCACGCCCCACGTCGTCGTCGCGCATCCGACGCAACGTGAGTTCCTCATCCGGAGTGGCGTGGTCGGCCCCGGCACGGGGGTTGATTGCGAGATCGTCCCCGTCCCATCACCACGCCTGCCGATGCTCTCGCGCGTCGACCTCGCGTGGCGCACTCTGTCCTACATCCGCCGGCTCCATCGCTTCGCGGCGGGTCGCGACATCGGGCTCGTGCACGTCAACAACAGCGTGTCCATCAACATGGCCGGCATCCTGCTCAGCCGCTGGCTGCGTGTGCCGGTGGTGGTGAAGCAGCGTGGGTTCGAGTGGGCCTCCCCCGTCAACCGGCGGCTGGCCGCGATGGTCGACTGGTACGTCCCGGACAGCGACGCCGTCTGCGGTGCGCTGGTCGACCTCGGTGCCTCGCGCGATCAGATGACCGTGACGTACTGCACCGTGGATCTCGCGAAGTACGAGGTGAGCGAGGATCCCGCGGCGATCCGGCGTGAGCTGGGACTCCCGGGTGACGCGCCGCTCGTCGGCATCATCGGTTGCCTGGTCGACTGGAAGGGTCAGGGCGTCTTCCTCGAGGCCATGCACCGCGTCTTGCAGCGCCACCCGGGCGCGCGGGCGTTGGTCGTCGGCGATACGCCCGACGGTGAGCCGAGTGAGTTCTCCAAGGGCCTGACGACGACGGCCGAGCGCCTCGGCATCGCCGACCGCGTGCTGTTCACAGGTCACCGAGACGACGTCCCGCGGATGCTCCGCAGCCTCGATGTCTTCGTCCACGCCTCGACGTCGCCGGAGCCCTTCGGGACGGTCATCGCCGAGGCCATGGCCACTCGCGTGCCCGTGATCGCCGCTCGGGCAGGCGGGCCACCCGAGTACGTCCTGCACGGCGAGACGGGCCTGCTCCACGAGCCAGGTGACGCTGAGGACCTCGCGACCGCGATCCAGACGCTCCTCGAGGAGCCCAAGGCGGCGCAGCGACTCGCGGCGGCGGGCCACGACCACGTCGCCGCACGCTTCGGCCTCCAGACGCACGTCGACGCCCACGAGGCCGTCTACTCGGCCGTCCTCGCTGCCGACGCCGATCGCGCCTGAGTACGATCTTCCGGCGGCTCCTGCACCGGGCCGCGAGAAGGTCTCGGCGGAGTGGACCAGGCTCTGCACGGCGAGGCTCTGCACGGCGCACAACTCGCTGAAACTGGCCGGTGCGAGGGCGTGAGCAGTTGCTACGAGGCGGAGTCGGCGACAGGTCCGCTCCGGGGCGCCCGCATCGGCCCGCATCGGCCCCTGGGCGCCGCAATTCGCCGCCGCTCGCCACCCAGTCGGCCTATGGCTAGCAGGCTGTCGCGCCAACTCGCGCGGCCCGTCGAGGCCGCAACTCCGACGGCCTGCTAGCGTGCCATGGCCCGTGCCCCGTATGCTCGGCCGGTTCATGCCTACGCGACTCCTCCTGATCGAGAGCAGCTTCGGGTTCGGCGGTTCGACGGTCGCGCTGACCCGGCTCTTGAAGGGCCTCGACCGCACGCGTTTCGAGCCGCTGGTCGTCGTCGCTTGCGAGTCCCAGCGGGAGCACATCGCCGAGTTCGGCCCGTCCGGAGTCCGCGTCGAGGTCCGACCGCTGCCACGTCGCTGGATCGCGCCGCCGCGGGCACCATCCCGGATCGGCCGCATCGCCCAGAAGTTCGCCAACGCGCCCCGCGCGTCGCTGAACGCGTGGAACCGAGCGCGCCGCTACGCCGAGGAACTCGAGCCGATCGCACGCGAGTGGGGCACGCAACTCGTTCATCTGAACAACAACGTCACCGTCAATATGGGCGGCGTACTCCTCGCGCAGCGGCTCGACGTGCCGTGTGTGGTCAAGGAGCACGGGTTCGACTGGCACTCGTGGGACATCCGTCGCCTCGCGAAGCGGATCGCGCACTTCATGCCCGACTCCCACGCCGTGGCCTCCGATCTCCTGGAGCTCGGCATCGACGAGAGCCACATCACGACCACGTACTGTCCGGTCGAGGTGGATCTCTATGGCGGCGATCACGCGCGGGACGACGTGCGGGCCTCGCTGCGTGTGCCCTCGGACGCGCCGCTGATCGGCATGCTCGGCTGTCTGCTCTCGTGGAAGGGCCAGCACGTGTTCATCGAGGCGGCCGCACGGTCCCTCGAGAACCACCCGGAAGCGCACGCCGTCATCGTCGGCGACGTGCCTGAGGGCGCGAACGCCGACTATCGCACCCAGCTGAGCACGCGCATCGCGGAGCTCGGGATCGGAGACCGCCTCCATCTCGTCGGTCACCGCGACGACGTCCCGGCCGTGCTCTCCGCCATCGACGTCTGCGTCCACGCCTCGATCCAGCCCGAGCCCTTCGGGATGGTGATCGCCGAAGCCATGGCCTCGCGGCGCCCCGTCATCGCGACCAACGCGGGCGGTCCGCCCGAGTTCGTTCGCGACGGTGTCACGGGCTTCTTGGTCGAACCCGGCTCGGTCGACGAACTCAGCGCCCGGATCGACGAGCTGCTCGACGCCCCGATGCGCGCTCGCCGCATGGGCGAGGCCGGTCGCGAAGACGTCGCGCGCCGCTTCGGTCTGCCACGCCACGTCGCGCTGACCCAGGCCGTCTACGAGCGTGTCCTGACGCCCGCACCGGTCGCCGTCTCCGCGTAGCGCGGGCTGCTGACGAGGGCGGGGGAGTGGTCCTCTCCATCTCATGCGTCCTCAACCGCGTGCCGCGCGAGTCCCCGCGACATACGCGTGTGCCAATCCGAGGCCGGGAGGGCGAGACCGAACCTGACTCGGCGTCCAGTCTCAATCTGAGACTGTGAGAAACCCGATGGGGGAGTGGGACCGGGCTCTGCCCGGGCGCTCACTCCATGCCCGACCCCTACCACGTCGTCTACCTCCTCCACTCGCTCGGCCGGGGCGGCACCGAGAACGGTGTCGTGAACCTGCTGAACCGCATGGACCTAGAGCGCTTCCGATTCTCGCTCGTGCTGATCCAACGTGAGCGGGCGCTGCTCGAGCGCGTCGAGCGCGACGGCGTCGAGGTGCACTCGGTCGGTCGGCGCTGGGGCAACGATCCCCTGTTCCCGCTGAAGTTGATGACGCTCCTGCGGAAGCTGAAGCCCGACCTGGTCCACACGCGCGGCTTCGCGTGCATCGAGGGACTCCCCGCGGCACGGATGGCCGGGGTGCCGGCGACCGTGCACAGCGAGCACGGTCGCGAGGTCGAGGAGCTCGTGAAGATGAAGGGCCGCCGCGCAGCGCTCCGCGCCATGCTCTACCCGATGGCGGACGTCGTGGCGACCGTCTGTGGCGAGCTGGCGGAGTGGATCGGGAAGCACGTCAAGAGCGCGTCCGGACGACTCGCGGTGCTACCCAATGGCGTCGACACCGATCGCTTCCGCAACCTACCCGCGCAGCGGACGGCGCGTCGCAAGCTCGGGCTCCCGCTCGACGCGCGCATCATCGGCTCCGTCGGTCGGCACGACCCGGTGAAGGACTACGGCTGTCTCCTGCGCGCCTTCGTGCGGGTGTACGACGCGCACTCCGACGCGCACCTCGTCCTGGTCGGGGACGGACCCCAGAACTCGGCACTGCGCTCCGCCGCATGGGACCTGCAGATCCACGACCGCGTGCACTTCGTCGGCTGGAGCGACGACCTGCCGCTGGCGCTAACGACCTTCGACGTGTTCGTCCTGCCCTCGCTCTCCGAGGGCATGAGCAACGCGTTGCTCGAGGCGATGGCCGCGGGACTGCCGTGCGTCGCCACCGACGTCGGCGGCAACCGCGACGTGATCGAAGACGGCGTCTCCGGAGTGCTCGTGCCCTCACGGAGCCCCGAGCGACTGGCAGAGGCCCTCGAAGGGCTGATCGAGTCCGAGACGCTGCGCAACCTGTTCGGCGCGGCCGCACAGGCGCGCGCCCGAGCACTGTTCAGCCTCGACGCGATGGTGGCTCGCTATGAAGACCTCTACTTGGGACTGATCGAGAAGGGACGAAAGGGTGCACAGGAAGATCGTGGAGCAGCTCGTGCTCCCGGCGCTCTACAGACGGACCTGGCCACGCGTCAGGTCACGTCTGGCTGAGTACCGGCAGACCGAACGTCACGACCCGGCGGACATCAGCCGGCGCAGCCTCGAGGCGGCGCTCGGCGTGGCTCGGCGTGCGTTCACGCTTTCGCCGTACCTCCGCAGTGTCTACCGCGACGCGGGGCTGGACGTCGCCGACCTGCGCACCGCGGAGGACCTCGCCGCGCTCCCGATCCTGTCGAAGGACATGCTCCGTCAGCACGCCGACGACATCCTGTGCGACGACACCAACCACGGCGACCTGATCCGCGGCACGACGGGCGGTTCGACGGGGGTCCCGTCGCCGTACTTCCACGACGACGAGTGGTGGTGCGCCGCAACGGCGGCCGCTTGGCGTGGAGACGAGTGGAGTGGCTGGAAGCTCGGCGAGCGCACGGCTTCGATCTGGGGCACGCCTCTCTCGGAGTCGACGACGCAGGAGATGATCCGGCGCGTTTCCGAACACTCGCGCAACTTCCTCTTCCTCGCCGGCTTCGACCTGGCCCCCGAGCAGCTCACGCGCAAGCTCGACGCGCTCTATCGCTTCCAGCCGCGACTTGTCTGCGGCTATGCGTCACTGCTCCGCGCAGCGGCCGACGGCATCCTGGCCGATGGCCGTCCGCCGCTGCGCCCGTTGGCGCTGATCTCGTCCGCCGAACCGCTATCGCCCGAGTCGCGCGCGATCGTCGAGGAGGCGTTCCGGGCGCCGGTGTACGACCGGTATGGATGTCGCGAGCTCGGCATCGTGGCGCAGGAGTGCAGCGCCCACGACGGCATGCACATCATCTCGCCGCACGTCCATCTCGAGATCGACGTCGACGGGCGCCCGGCCGAGCCGGGAGAGACGGGGCGCATCCTCGCCACGCTCCTCGACAACGACTGTTTCCCGATGGTGCGCTACGAGGTCGGGGACCTGGCCACCGCCGCCGAGCAGCGTCCCTGCGGGTGCGGCATCGCGTATCCGAAGATCGCTGCCGTTCAGGGCCGTCAACTCGATGTGCTCTGGACGTCCGCCGGCGGCACGCTCACGGGCGTATTCTTCCCTCACCTGATGAAGGAGTTCGACTGGGTCGGCTCGTTCCAGGTGGTGCAGGACGCGCAGGGTGACGTCGAGATGCGCGTTGTCCCCGACGGCGGCGTTCCCGACGTCTCGCTGCAGCAGCCGCTCTTGGACGCCGCGCGCGATGCGCTGGGTGAGGGCGTCACCGTGGTGCTGCGCTTCGTCGACGAACTCGAGCACACGCCGTCCGGCAAGATCCGCATCACGCAGAGCCACTACACGCCGCCCCCGCGCACGCGGGAGACGGTGTCCGGGGGAGCACGATGAGCAACGGTCCCGACTCCCGCCGTGTTGCCGTCGCGAAGAGTGGTGCGCCTGGCTATCCCCGCGAAGCCCCGTTCGACGCGGGCGAGGCGTACCCCGAGCTCGGCGGCAAGCACGTCGTGCGCACGCCGAACGGCGTCTATGGCGCGGTGCGCGAGAGCCTACGTCTGCTCGGCTTCGACGGCGCGCGCTACGGCACGCCGGATTGGAACCCGCTCGCCGAGCTGATCGAGCCGGGCATGAGCGTCCTCATCAAGCCGAACATGGTGCGGCACGAGAACCACGGGCCGGGTGGCATCGACTGCCTGGTGACCCACGCGTCCGTCGTGCGCGCGGTTCTCGACTACGTGCTGCTCGCCCTCCGCGGCGACGGGCAGGTGACGATCGGCGACGCTCCGCTCCAGAGCTGTGACTTCCAGGAACTGCTCACGCTCACCGGCATGCGCTCGATGGTCGAAGGCGTGCGTGACCGCACCGACGTGCCGATCAGCCTCGTCGACTTCCGACTCATCGGAACGCTCGAGGACGACACGGGCATCGCCGGTGCACGCCACGACCTGGCGAGCGATCCGAAGGGGCTGCAGCCGGTGGATCTCGGCGAGCGCAGCATGCTCGCGCCGCTCGATGTCGGCCACGATCTCTACAGAGTCACGGGCTACGACGCGGAGGCAACCCCGCAGCACCATCATCCCGGCAAGCACGAGTTCCTGATGTCGCGCACCGCGCTCGACTCGGATGTGCTCCTGAACCTCCCGAAGCTGAAGTCGCACCGCAAGGCGGGCATGACGTGCGCGCTGAAGAACCTCGTCGGCCTGAATGGCGACAAGGCGTGGCTTCCGCATCACCGCGCCGGCGCGACCGACGTTGGCGGAGACGAGTATCCGTGCTCGTCGTCGCGCAAGGCGCTGCTCTCGAAGCTCGACTACGAGGTCGACGCCGCCGGCCCCGGTGCCAAGCGCACGGCGCTCCGCGCAGTGCGCAAGGCCGTGAGCGTCTCCAACCGGGTCGTGCCGTTCCCCGACAAGTATCGCGAAGGCAGTTGGTACGGCAACGACACCATATGGCGCACCGTGCTCGACCTGAACCGCGCTGCCCTCTATGCCCGCGGCGACGGTCGCTTCGGCGACGCTCGACGTCCGTGGTTCACGCTCGTCGATGCGATCGTTACCGGCGAGAACGAGGGTCCGCTCCGTCCCGACCCGGTCTACTCCGGCGTCATCCTCGCCGGTCTCGACCAGGCCCTCGTCGATCTTGCCTGCGCCCGCATGATCGGCTTCGACCCGCAGCGCATCCCGAGCGTCCGAGAGGCCTTCGCGGTCAAGGACTGGCCGGTCACCCTGCACCGGCCCGAAGATCTCGACGTCGTCCCCGAACTGCCGTCGCACCCGCTGCGCCCAAGCCTCGGCTGGCTCGGCCACATCGAGCAGACTGACGTCGATCGCGACGAGCCCGCGCACGCGACCGACCCCTACGCCGAAGCGCGCACCGACCTCTCGTAGACGGTCCCCGCGCCGAGTCGACCGCCTGCCGAACCTCCGGCCCGCGATGCGGACCGAGTCGATGCGCGGTACGCTGTGGCCGTGATGGAGCGTACGAGCCCTCCCGCCAGCCCGCGACGCCCGCATCGCCCTGCCACGGCGTTCACGAAGCTGCGCGCTTCGTTCGAGATCCGGAGGACCACGCCCAGCGAGCGGCGCGCTGCAGCGGTGATCGTCTTCGTGTTCGCGGTCGCGACGAGCGCGGCCGATGCGTTCGTAGGCATCGCAGCACTCGGCATCCTCGGTTGCGGCATCACGTTCGCGAGCGAGTGCCTGACCAACGATGCCGCGGCTGCACGCGGCGCGCTGCTCCTGCTTCTGGCGTTCGTCACGTCCATCCTGGGTGGCGTGCTGATCCGCCACGGCCTGGTCGCGCTAACGAAGTCTCGCGGGGACGAGATCGAAGCGGCTCTCGAGCGCTACTACGCACGCGAGGGTGCGTTTCCTGCCGGGCTACAGAGAGTCCGAGCGCACACGGTCCACCGAGTGGACGTGGTGGGGCGACTGAGGCACGCGACATGGCGAGAGAGTGCGTCGTCGCCTCTCGACTCCGCGTGCGTGCGGTGCCAGGACCCAGCGGGAGCGCTACGCTAGACGCGTGACCAGCAGTGGAGCAGCCGCCGGATGAGTCGCACGAAGGCCGCACTGGGCGGGATCGTCGTGCTCCTCGTCGCGACGCTTTCCGCCGTCGTGTTCGTCGTCGACGAGCCGGCTGGAACCGCGCCTAGCGAAGGCACAACTCCGGCGTCGGAAGAGCCCGCTGCGGATGCGTCCCAGGATGCTCTTTCGGCGAGAGATCGCTCACCGCAGCCAGGCCGGACGCGTGCGCGTCTGACTCCCGCGAAGCCCGACTCTGGCGCGCCGCCGACGGACGAGTCCGGCAAGCCGATCCTGAACTGGAAGCCAGTGGTCGGGCCGGCGCCTCCGCCCACGCCCGACTCGCCGCACTCGCCCAAGGGCCACAACCCGTTCGGCGAGCGCAACCCGGAGAAACTGCGCAAGATCTCCGAGGAGATGCACGTCGGCGAGACGGTGATTGCGGCGGCGATCACCGCCGAGGGTCTCGTCAAGCAGACGTACACGCAGCGCGCCGATCCCGCGGTGGGGGAGCAGGCGAAGGCTGCGCTCGCGGACCTAGCCGGCTACGGCGTCGAAGGGTATCGCGCCGTGCTCGCGATGCTGCGGACGGGGTACCAGGGCACGTGGTTCGTCGAGCTGGTCAAGACGACGCATCAGCCCGGGTACGAGGACGAACTCATCGCGGTCGCGAAGGACGAGGACGTCGCCGAGTTCTCGCGGTGGGGCGCACTGCAGAGCCTGCAGGTCGCCGACACTCCGGCTGTCCGCGAGTTCCTGAACGCGTACCTCGCCGCGCACCAGGGCGACTCGGGACTGTTCATGAGTGCGGCTCTCGCGCTGGGCAATCTGCGCGACGCCACGTCGGCGCCGCTCGTTCGCGACAAGCTCCTCCGTGAGGGCTGGAAGGGCGTCCGCGGGTACCTGCTCACGGCCCTCGGCGGGATGGGCGGAGACGACGCGCGTTCGATCCTCGTCGAGTTCATTCGCGACGATCGCGCTGATCGCGTCGCCGGGGCGTTCCGCGCGCTGGCGCGCTTCGACGTCGAAGCGGCGCGCGATGAGGCTGATCGCTTCTTCGAGACGCCACGCGGCAAGAAGACGTCGAGCTACGACCGGCAGCTGATCGAGACCGCCACGCGCTGAGGGGCTCTCCGCGATCTGCACGCCGATGAGAGCACGGAAACCGGTGAAACTCTTCGACCGGTGATGGAGTTCACCGGTCGGCATTCCCTCCCCGGCTTCGGGCGCTCCGTCGCTGCCGCCCACAGCCCGTGGCGACGAAGAGCGCCAACCAGTTCGGCCTCGACGATGTTCTCGGGGACGTGGCCGAGTGGCGTCGGGACACTCGCCTGGCCGGCGTCCCTTACACTCGCGTTCTCGATGGCCGAGTTCGTCCGCTGCTGCGAGTGTGGAAAGAAGACCGACGTGTCTCGGTCCAACTGCCTCCATTGCGGCGCGGACCAGTTGGCGCTGTGCATCTGCGGAGCCGTGCTCTCGACCTACTCGTCTGCGTGTGGAGAGTGCGGCGAGGAACGGGAGACGCCGTGGCCGTACCGGGTCCAGCTCGTGCGGACCTGGATCCGGCTCCTGCGGACCTGGGCGCGCGTAGCCGTCCTCGGCGCCCTGCTCGTGGGCACGATCGCGCTCATCGTCATCGCATCTCAGGTCGATTCGCACCCATCGCGACGCACCGAGTTCGACAGGGCAGCTCAGGATCTCCGCAGTGGGCGGGACGAGATGGCGCGTATCCGGCTCGTTGCGGTACTGGCCGAACGAGCCGGTGCGACCGCTGTTCCGTCCGCGTCGGAGACCGAGGCGCGCGCCGGGCCCGACGACGCGACGGCGTGGTACCTGCTCGCCGTCGCGTGCTTCCGGTTGGACAGGACGAACGAAGCGCGTGACGCGATAGAGCGTGCGTTCGATCTGCGCGCGACCGCTCCGGGTGTAGCGACGCTGGCTGCGCGGTGTCGGCTGGCGGGCGGCGACCCACGTGGGGCACTCGACGCCGTCGCCGCGTCGGACGAAGCCGAGTCGCGCGTCGTTCGCGCGCATGCGCTCATCGCCCTTGGTCGGCCCGCTGCGGCGTCGGACGAGTTTGCCGACGCCATCGCCGACGGGCTGTCCAATCTACCTCTACTGACCGAATCGACCCTCCTTGCGGCCGAGCTCGGGGCGCGCGCCTTTCCGGGTGCCGCAAAGTACCGCGCGCGGGCTGAAGCACTCGCCGCCCAACTCGGGACCAAAGCCGAGAGAGTTGCGATTCGGTCTCCCGACGATCCAGCGGCTGCCCTGGCGCTCGCCGTGGTCGCCGACCTCGACGCGCAACTCCGCCGCACCGATGTCGCGCGCCTCTACCGACGCGCCGCGTCGCTCGAGCGCGGCAGCACGGCGGCCCGTGCCGCCAGAGTTCGGTTCCTGACTCAGGAGGGCCGCAACGACGACGCGCGTGCCGCCGTCGCGGACACGATCGAGCGCGACGCGGACGCCGCGGCGGACTTGATCGATGCCCTGTCGAGTGCGGGCGACGTCGAAGGTGCCGTCCTCGCGCTGCGCGTCGTGTGCACGGGGTCTCCCGACAACGACCGAGCGCGCACGAGACTTGTGCATGGCCTGCTCGCCCTCGACCGTCCGGAAGAGGCGTTCGAGACCGCCGGCAGCGAGGAGACGAGCGATTCCGAACTCCTGACTGCACGTGGGGATGCGGCCGCCGCCTTGGGCGACCGCGATCGGGCCAACACCTGCTACGACGCCGCACTCGCCGAACGGCCCGACGCGCCATCGCTCATTTGGCGCCGCCATGGCATCGGCCTGGCGGGTCTCTGGCAAGCGATCGTCGCGGGTCGCGAACCGACGGTGGACGAGGCGGCAGCCGGCGCCGCCCTCGGGCGCGTGCTCGAAGGCAACCCGGACGAAGCCTCCGCTCTCGCGTGGTCGTCGCGTCTCGCTTCCGCCGAGGGATCGACCCGTGACGCGTTCGTCCTTGCGCGGCGCTGGGTCGCGATCACTCCAGACGATCCGGCCGCAAGGGAGTTGGTCTACGTCACTGGTTGTGCCGCCGGCGGCGCCTACGACCCGGAACTGGACGCGATGGCGGAATCGCTCGTGCTGGCCGACGGGGTGCCGCTCGATGACTTCCGAGTCTTTGGAGCTGCAGCCATCGACTGCGGCCGTCCAGTGATCGCACTCCGGGTCACGGTGGCTGGCGTCATGGCGTGGCCAGACGACGAGAGTGCGAAGGCGCTTCGCGCGCGGGCCCTGCTCCTCTTCAGCGGTGCGCACGCCGCGGAGGCTCACATCATCGAGAGCTTCGGAGCGCAGCCCGCGACGATCGAGGTGCGGGAACTCCTCGCGTGGTCGCGTGTCCTCGACGGGCGCCCAGACGAGGCGGTGGCGACGCTCCCGGCATCGAACGATCCCCGCGGGGCAGCGTCACGCTCGTATCTGCTGGCGGCCGTCGGGCGACTCGACGAAGCCGAGGCCGGACTGCGCGACGCGATCGCTGTCCATCCGGACGATCCGGTCCTGGTACACGCACTCGTGGCGCTTCTGCTGACGCGGGGCAGGTCCGCAGAAGCGCTGCGACTGATCGACCCCTTCGCCGCCTCAACGGATGCCGACCTGTCGACACTCTCGCAACTCTCCGACGCGCTCGCGGCGTCGCCGACCGACATGAACACTGGCCGGCTCACGGCACTGCGGGAGCGCCTGGCCGCGCATCCCGAGGGCTCCGTCGAGTTGCTGCGAGTCGATGCGAGGCTGGCGCTGGCGGCGGGAGACACGGTGTCCGCGCTGCAGCGGATGGAGCGCTTCGTTGCACTGCGCCCCACCGAGGCAGCGACCTGGTACGAAGTCGCCGACCTGCGCGAGCGAACAGGCGACCGGGACTCCGCCATCCGCGCGCTGCGCCGGAGTATCGAGATTGAGCCGATCAACGCAGCCGTGCGCGGTGCGCTTGCGACACTTCTCTACGAAGAGGCGAGCCGGCGCCTCGGGGCCGGCCATGGCGCCTCCGGGCGCGCCGCACTGGAGGAGACGCTGACACTCGCCCCGGACTGGACGAGTGCGCGCGTGGCGCTTGCAGCCACGCTCTACGAGTTGGGCCTTCCCGATCTCTCCGCGGTCCAGTGTCGGAAGATACTGGAGCAGGAACCGGAGAACCTGATCGCGCGCGTGGTGCAGGCACTGACGAAACAGGCAAGTGGGGATACCGCGCGCGCGCTCGCCGAGTTGGACGGGCTCGTTGTGCAGTACCCCGACCACGGCGCGCTCCGTCTGTACGGGGGCCTGATGCGTCTGCAATCTGCGCGCACGGACGAGGCGGCAGTCGACTTCCGGGAGGCCGCGGCGGCGGGATGCGGCGGCGCTCAGCTCGAGTATGGACTTGCCGGGTGTGCGGTGTTCGCGGGGGACGCGTCGAGGGCACTGGTTCACGCGCGCAGGGCAGTGGAACTGGCGCCCTTGCAGGCATTCGCGCACCGCGCACTTGCCGAGGCTCTGGCACTGGCGGGTGACACCGACGCCGCGGTTGCGGCGTTCAACCGCGCGCATGCGTGTGCCCCCCGAGAGTCGCTGCCGGTGCTCGCGGCGACGCGCCTCCTTCTCGACGCCGGTCGCTGGGACGCCGCGACCGCCGAGGTCGGTCGGTTGGGTAGGCCTCGGGGCGTCGCGTTGGCGCTGCTCGCCGAGGCAGACCTGGGTGCGGGTCGGACCGAGGATGCGCTCCGCCGGTTCGCTGCAGCCGGCCCGGACTACGCCCGGGCCTGGCTCCGCGCGGCGGCGATCGCCGAGGAGCGGGGTGACCACGCCCGGGCGATCACCTCGTACCGCGCAGCACTCGCCGCCGGCGTCACCGACCGTACCGTGAGACTCCATGTCGCGGCGCTACTGCTGAACGTCTCCCACGAGACCGTTGAGGCGCAGGGCATCCTGGAGGGTCTCGTCACCGAGGACCCTCGCGACGCCGTCGCCCTCAACAACTTGGCCGCGGCCCTCGCCGAGTCGATCGGCGACCCACCTCCGGTGATCACGGACGCCCAGGCTGCACGCCGCCGATCGCAACTCGCGCGGGCGCTGGAATTGGCGCAGCGTGCAAGGAGGATCGTCCCCGGGGATCCGGATGTCGCGGACACTCTGGGCCGTCTGTGCTGGCTCGAGGGCGACGTTGCCACGGCCCGGATACTCTTCGAGGAGTCCATTCACAACGGCGCGCGCGCCGAGGCTCGCTACCACCTTGCGCTCGTCGAGTCGCGAGAGGGGCACATCGCTGCCGCGCGCGAGTTGCTGCTACGCGCGCTCGCCGACGCGCCGGAGGCGCCTTGGTCTGCCGACGCACGCGCGCTGCTTGCCACGACGGCGGACTGAGATGGGGCCCGTGCTCCTCCGCGCAGCGTGGGGACGACAGTAGACGGGAGCGGATGCGGGTCGGGGGCGCGGCCGTGCCTACCTGGGGACGGCGGTCTCGCGACGATCTGCGGGTGGGCCGAGCGCCGGAACGAGGATGCGATACCAGGCCGGCGTTCGGTGGGAGCAGCGGGCCTGGTGGAGCGAACGGGGCATCCGAGGGTCCTGGACGTCGAGCCGGCCCCCAACTCCGCAACTCTACTTGGAATTGGAGTTGCGGCCGCTTCGGCGGTCAGCGACTCTCTAGGTCTGAACTGGGCTGGAACGCACGCGGCCCCGAGTGAGCGTGCGCCGCTCCTGAGACAGTTCGGCGCTCGCTACGGGCGCTGGTGTTCGCCTCTCGAAGGAGGTGTACCGATGGCGAGGTTGGGCCGGACCACGCGGTCGTTCGCGGTGGTCGTTGCGGTAGGGCTCGGAGGCGTGTCGGCTGCGCACGCCGGTACGATCGACAACACATCGGGATTCGGCTCCGGTACCGACGGTGCCGATCGCACGGCCGGGGGGACGTTTCTCGCCGACGACGAGCGGTTGTTCACCTTCACGCTCGAACTGAAAGACATCACTGGGGGCACGACCGTCGCTGCGGTCGTGTACGCAACCGACGGTTCCAGCACACCGACGGGAAGCCCCATCTGGTCCGGCACGCCGTTCGCCCTCAGCGGTACCCGAACGGTCTTTCAGTTCACCCCGAGCGTCGGACTGGTGTCTGGTTCGCACTACTTCGTCGGCGTCACGAGCCGTCCTGGTGTGGTGGCCGGAACGTCCGGCGGCACCCAGAACTTCAGGTTCTTCATCCAGGGCTCCAGTCTGGCGAGTCCGGCCCAGGCTTGGAGCAACTTCACCACGGACCTCGCTCCGACCACGGGCAACGCGGGCGCAGACATTCGCTCCACGATCGTGACCAACCCCGAACCCGGCACGTGGGCGTTGTTCGGCCTCGGACTGGCAGGACTGGCCGTGTTCGTCAGGCGGCGGCGGCGTCGCTCACTCGCGCACAGCGCCGCCGAGCACGCTCTGCAGCGCTCGGTCCGCACTGCGCCACGCGCAACGTGCGGCCCCCGATGCGTGGCCTGAGGCACCCGTGACGGATACGGGCTGCGTGCCTACGCGCGTTGCGTCAGCGGTGGCCTGAAGCGTTCTCAAGGTCACTGCCTTGCGCGTCATGAGCCGACGGTGCACCCAGCCGAAGAGATCAGGCCGTGACCGTTGTCCGGTGAAGCGGTACACGAACTCCGCTACGTAGGCCGGCCGGTACTTGCGGCTCACGCCGTGGAGGCGCCCTTGCAGCCACGTCTTGACGTTGCCGATCATGAGATGGACACCGTCGAGCATGGGGTGGAACGCGGCGCGGCGCGGCCCCGGGCTCACGTATCGGCTCCGCCGATACGTGAGCCGCTCGATCGCGTTGACCCCGGCCATCCGTCGGTGGCAAGGGCGGCGCCGAAATGCTCTTCGTATGCCGCGATTTCGACGTCGTCCAGCCGGGTTCGACGAAGATGGTGCCGCCGTGGAGTTCACCGCCTCGTCCCTGTTTGCGAGTCTCGTGGTCAGCACGGTCGGATTCAGCATCTTCGTCTACGGGAAGAAGCAACGACGCAGCCCGCAACTCGCCGCTGGACTCGTGCTGATGGTGTTCCCGTACGCAGTCGGCGACCCCGGCTGGATGGCCGCCATCGCCGCGGCCATCGTCGTGGCCCTCTGGTTTGCGGTGCGGCAGGGGCTCTGACTCGGACCGCCGATCAGAGGCGACCGAGGATGCCCAGCGGGCGTTCCCGTGGATCGCGGGGCACTTCTACGAGCGCGACACCGAGACCGCGAGGCGCTTCGCCTGATCCGTCACCAGGATGCCGTGCGGGTCGAGTTCGCGCTTCCACTCGCGGAAGCGTTCCAGTCCCGGGTACGCGGCGGCGAGCGTCTTCGGTTCGGCAGTAAGGTCCTTCGCGAGGTAGATGTTCCCGCCGGCCTCGATTGCGATCCGATCGAGCTCCTGGCAGAGCCACCAGAGGCGTCCGCGCTTGTCGTCCGTGACCGGGAAGTCGAGGGCGAGCGAGAAGCCGTCGACGCTGTGACTCATCAGGAAGTCGTCCGGGCGGTGGCGCTTCAGCACGGCCAGCCACGGGATGATCCGGTGCTCCCGGCAGGTCGCGAGGATGCGCTGCTGGACCTCGAGCGCGCGCTCCTTCGGGACGAAGCTCTGCTGTTGCACGAGTCCGTGCGGGTCGTAGATCGACTTCCAACGCGGGACGTAGTCGAGCAGGAACGAGAACGCGACGAGGGACTGCGTGAATCGATGCTCGCCGCGGATGCGCGTCGCGAGGTACTTGGCCGTGTTGATGCCACGCAGGCCCGGGAAGCGCGTGGCGCGACGCAGCAACGGCGCGACCTTGTCACGCGGCATGACTTTCATGATGCGCGCCGGCAGGTCCTGCCCATCGAGCGCCAGCGACGCGCGGGCTGCGGCGGCGTCGTCCCCGCTGCGGTAGCTCGCGGTGTGCAGCACGCCGCGTGCGCTGCCGTGGAACGCGTCGATCCATCCCACGGCGTAGTCGGAGTCGGGGACGCGTGCTTCGAGCTCGCGGTGCATGTCCGCGAGTGAGGCGGTAGCGAGCGCGGTCACGTCCAGCAGACCCGACTCGACGCGCTTCAGGCGGAGGCGGATCGCGGTAACGACGCCGAGCATTCCAAAGCCGCCGACGACGGCGCGGAAGAGCTCGTCGGCCGGCGTGAGCGTGCGGATCTCACCGCCCGGCAGCACGACCTCCAGCTCCTCGACGTGCTCACCGATGCAGCCGACGGCAAAGTGGTTCTTCCCGTGGACGTTCATCGCGATGCAGCCGCCGAGCGTGGGGTGCATCGTGCCGGGCACGACCGGCGGCCACCATCCCGCAGGGAGCGTCGTGCGCCAAAGGTCCTCGATCGTCACGCCGGCCTCGACGGTGATGTGCCCGGACTCACGATCGAACGCACGAACGGCGCGGAGTCGGCGCAGATCGAGGACGTCGCCACCGTCGAGGGTCGCGGCATCGCCGTAACTGCGACCGGCTCCGCGGAGGGCGATCGGTCGCTGCTCCTCGTGGAAACGCCGAAGGAGCGCGACGACATCGTCCGTCGACGTCGCCGGCCACGAACGACACACCGCGCGCTGCGCCTCGCCCCAACCGGCGAGCACGTGGGACTCGGGGCGCACCTCGCCGCTCACGTCAGATCGAGAGCCGCCGGAACAGGAACGACGGGATCCACCGCACGACGAACCCGACCAGTCCCCAGCGCGCGGGGACGTAGCGGTCGCGACTGCCGCCCTTGGCCGCGTGTCCCAGGATGATCTCCGCCGCGCGATCCGCCGAGACCAGCCAGAAGAGGCCGTCCATCCCCTTGGTCATGGCCGTGTCCACGAAGCCCGGGCGCGCGGTCATCACGTTGACGCCGTACTGCGAGAGTCGATTGCGCAGCGCCTCGAGGTACGTCGTGAATCCCGCCTTCGAAGCGCCGTACACAGGCGCTCCGCGGCGACCCCGATCGGCGGCGATCGACGAGATCCCGATGATCGTGCCGCCCCGAGCTGCTTCCATCGCGAGCGCGGCGCAGTTGAGCCACGCCACGGCGCCGACGAGGTTGACGGCGAGCATGCGCCGATCCTTCTCGAACGTGTACTCGTGGTCCTCGACGAGTTCGAGCGCGCCGCTGGCATAGACCACGACATCCGGCTCACCGCGCGCGTCGACGATCTGCTTCCACAGACCCTCGACCTCGGACCCGTTCTCCACGTCATGGACGATGTGACCCGCCGTGCCCTCACCGTGTACGGCGTCGATCTGCGCGGAAAGCTCGAGCAGGCGCTCCTCGCGGCGTGCGACGAGCGTGACCTTCGCGCCCCGGGCGGCCAACTGCCGCGCGAGCGCGGCGCCGATTCCCGACGACGCACCGATCACGACCGCATTCGACCAAGTCTGCATGGACACCGACCACCCCCTCCGGGAACGGCGGGATCGTATCAGGGGTCTCGCGATGCGTGGCGCGGTCAGCGACCTGCGCGTTCGCGCAGGTCAGGCCGGTTCAGGACGCGGGCGTCGAACTCGCTGAGGAAGGCACGGCCCTCTGCACCTTCGGCGACGGGCGCCGGACGCGCCTGCGGCTCGTCGGACGACGGCCGCGAGGGGTTGTCCAGCAACCCGTAGAACGTCTCCTCGCCATCGCTGACCTCCTCCTCGTCGCTCGGCTTGGTGTACGGGTCGAACGGGCTGAAGTACGTCGCGTCGTCCTCATGCACGTCGGCAGGACGGGCGCTCTCGACCGGTGCGGGCGCCGCACGGCGCCGACGGCGCTTCGGCTTGCTGCGCTCGCGACGCGTCGGCTTCGGCTCCTCGGGCTCGTCCTCGCGCTCACGATCGATGGTCCAGTGTCGCGCCGGAGCCGCACGCTCCTCGGTGGGTTCGTCGGCCTCGGCGCCCTCCGGAGCGGCCGGCGTCGGCGCGCTCCACGGACGTGCGGGCTGTGTGGCCGCGGGACGATCGGGCACCTCGCGCACGTCGGCCGCCTGGAGGGCCATGCCGAGCACGTCCTCCTCGCTACCGATGGGGGAGGCGCCGACGGGCAGTGGCTCGGTCGTCACCTCGGGCCCGCTCTCGATGGGGACGTCGTACTCTCCGGCAAACGCACCAACGGGGCGCATCGCAGGGGCCTCGAGAGCGGTCTCGAACGCGCCACGCAGTCCGGCCTCTCCGGCGAGTTCCTCGAGTTCCTTGCGATAGGCGACCGGAAGACACGCGGCGAGTGCACACGTCAGGTAGACGAGATCGAGCGAGAGAAGACCGGCGAACGTGCCCGCCGCGGCGGATGCGACCAAGGCGGCGAGCGTGGCACGCGACATCCCGACGAACCACGTGAGTCGTTCATCGCGACGTTGCTCGGCATCGCGGAGCACGCCAGCGGCCGAGCGCACGGCGAGTCCGAACATCGCGAGGAACAGAAGCAAGAGCGGAACTCCGCCCGAGGCAGCGAGCTCGAGGTAGTTGCTGTGCACTTCGAGCCGCGGCATGTCGAACGCCTGCGGGACTGCGTCGAGTCGTGCTTGCAGGCCTCCGGGACCGACGCCGGTCAGCGGGTTTTCCGAGGCAACCCAAACGGCGTTGCGCCAGCCCTTCACACCACGCATGGGTGAGACGTCGGCGATGTCGACGGCGCCGCTGCCATCGACCGGGGCGACGTGCGCGCTGGGCGCGAACGCGAGGAAACTGGCGAGGAGCACCGGCGCGACGAGCAACAGCGACACGGTGCGGATGCGCGACTGCCAGACCATCACGACTCCGGCAGCGAGCATCCCGACGACTCCGGCGCGCGAGTAAGAGAGCGTGACGGCGAGTGCCAGACCGGCCGTGCCGATCCACCACGCGAGCCGTGGCCAGGGGCGCTTCTCGCCGAGCGCGAGCTGCGCGCAGAACGGCAACGCCATCCCGAAGGCGGCTGCGGTAGCGGCGCTGTTCGCGAGCATCCCGCCGAGGCCGAAGTCGGCGACGGCTCCTCCGCGAGCGACGGCGACGAGCGCCATGCGCACGGCCTGCAGCGCCAGGCCGCCGGCGAGGGCAGCGACGACCCAGCGGAGGCGCTTGCGATCGGTGCAGAGTCCGATCATCGCGACCGCAACGAGCACCACGGTGGAGATCTGCGCGAACGACTCGAACGCGAGAGCACGGTCAGTAGCAGCGAGGCTCGCGACGCCCCACCAGCCCCAGAGACCCAGCAGCGTGAAGAGCACCGGGCTCTTGCGGAGCGCGCTTCGGCCCTCGCGGATCAGCATGCCGACCACCATCGCGACGGCCACACCGAGGCCGAGCGAGACCGGTCCGAACCCACGTAGCATCTCGCCGGGCGACGTCGTCGCCAGCAGGCAGTACGCGACCAGTCCGAGCACCGGCGAGATGAACGCCAGTGGGACGGCGAGCACCGAGAGTCCCGTCACGATCAGGGCACGCATTCCAGTCAACTCCAGATTGCCTGGCCTCGATGTCGCAGCCGGTGGACATCGAGACCCTGTCAATCGGCAGGAGCCCAGCGGGCGTGTCGATCCTTCTCGACAACGGCCGCCGGAGAACGGGCCGAACGACTAGAGGAGCGCGAGCGGCGTGCCACAGGCGACCGCGCTTCGGCAGCGTCCGTCGCAAGCGCCGCGGGGATCTATACTCGGAGACATGACGTCCTCCCGTCCCCACCTCCTCACCTCGATCACTCGTCGAGGTTCCCTCTTCGCCGCCGCCGGCGTCGCTCTCGCCGTCTTCGCCTGGTCCGGACCGGACGCCACGGCGAAGGACCGCGGACCCATCAATCCGCTCACACGACACCTCGCCGGCCTACAGGTCGGACCGGGGCACGAGTTCCGCATGCTCGTCGTTCATCCGCTCCAAGCGCCGGCCACCGCGGCCGCGCCCACGGACGTCGAGCTCGCCGCGTTCGCGAACCCCGACACGATCGGCATCGCGTCGAAGAGTCCGAAGCGCACGCGACCGATGCACTTCGACAACTTCGGGGAAGCGCGCCTCGTGCTCGTTCCGGGCCAAGTCGTCCGCGCCGACCGCATCGATCTCGCGGTGACGGACCACGCCGTCGTCCGGAAGCGGTCGCGCATCGAGATCCCGCTCGTCGCGGCCTCGTCGGACGCCAAGGCGAGTGAGGAGCGCCCCGAGAAGAGCATCCTCAAGACGTTCCTGCCGCCGACGCTCCGCTGGCACGCGATGCAGCACCCGAAGTCGCAGGAGATGCGCGAGGAGGTCCAGGACTGGGCCGATCGCGCGCAGCAGCCCGACGGCCGGCGCTCGCCCGCCGACCTGCGTGACGCCCCGGTCATCGCCGAGCGCGTCGAGGAGTACGCTCGCGCGCTCTCGGGCGTGACCTCCTCCCCGGCCGGTCTGCAGACCGTCGGCTACGCGGCAGTGCTCGACGGCACGCCGATCGTGTTCGAGACGTTCGGCGACGGTGAGCTCTTTCGACAGGCCTGGCCCGGCATCCTGCGCGGCATGGCCGCCGAGGCCGCGCTCAAGGAGGTCAAGGAGTCGCTCCTCGACCAGGAGATCCCACCCTCCGGCCAGCCCGACCGCTTCCTCGCGCCCGTGCGCGAGGTCATCCTCAGCTTCTACGGCAGCGACGTCGAGGTCGGGCCGGTGCGCGCCGACGGCAAGCGCTACAGCGTGACCACGCCGACCGGAACCCTGCACGGCTTGGTACTCGACCGCACGACGCTCGTGCACCTGATCATGGTGACGGACCCACGCCGCCGTGGCACCGGCGACGACGACACCGACTTCGACCCCGGCGTCATCAGCCGCAAGGCACGCCCGACCGAAGCCGAGAAGCGCTGGCTCGATCGCCGCAACAAGCGCAAGCCGGCTCCGCCGCCGCCCGTTCCAGTCCCGCCAGTGCCCGGCAACGGCGGCGGCTGACCGCGCTACGCGCCGCCTAGCTGAGTCCCAAGTTGGCGGACGTGGGGGCGCACCGACGTTCGATGCTGTATGGCGCACCTCCACCGCTGTCAGATCGAACGAGCAGCCGGTCGCGCGAACCTGCTGTGCAGATTGCTGAAGCTTGGCAGACGTCTCGTGCACGCGGCCATCTTCTTCGGCGCACTGCTCCAACTCGCGGTGCCGGCGCAGGCGCAGGACGAGACTCCGCCGGCGGGAGACGACGTCTCCGCCAGAGACATCGAGCTCGAGCGCCGAATTCGCGTGAAGCGCGAGCTTGTGCTCGCGAAACGGCACTTGGAATTCACGCGCCGTGTCGAGTCCATCCTCACTGCCGCTTCCGCGATCGATGCACCACGGCCCGATGCTCCACTGCTCGCCGTTCTGCTCACGCAGTTCAACGACGCAGTGGCGGCGGCGAAGAGCGCCAAGAAACCGCCGACGACAACGGCGCGCGTGGATCAGGTGCCGAGTCTGCTCTCGCTCGTCGACATCACCGTGGAGGTCCTCCGGGAGTTGGAGTCACTCGACAGCGAGTACAACACCTCCGTCGGCAGTTGGAGTGTCAGCCGCAACAAGACACTTCGCGCAGAGCTACCAGTCGATCTGGTAATCGGTGACCTGGACAACACGCCCACCGATGCCGAGGTGTCGGCCGCGGTTCGCCCACTCTCTCCCGCGATCAACTTCAGTTACTACCGGGACGAGCTCGACGTCCGCGTCCGAGTCCCGGAGATCTCGCCAGTGATCGCGGCTGCGCGGCTGTTCTCGGTCGACCCCGAGAGGCTGGACACTACGGCTGCCACCGGACGCCTGGCCCGTGCCAAGTCGGTCGCGTCGTTGAACGCAGTACAGGATTCCACGGTCGCGGCGGACTCAGTGCGCAGCTTCTATCGCAGCCATCTCAACGCCTGGGCTCAGTTGGCGCGAGAGCGAGTACGGGGAGCGATCACGGTCGCAACCGAGCGCGTTGCAGCCCTGCAAGTCGACCTTGCGGACGTGGAGGCGAGTCTGAGCCGGGAGGACCGCGAACTCGCCGCAACCAAGGTGACGCAAGGGCTTCAGAAGGAGACGTACGGCCTGATCTCGACCATCGTCTACTTCCTTGGCGGTCATTCATCATTCTGACGCTGATCATCCTCTCGACGAGCGCGTTGATCACAAAGGACGCGACAGGGACCCTGCTCGGCGCCATCGCCGGGTACGTCTTCGGTCAGTCGCGCGCCGGGGCCGCACGTCCAATCAACGGAGTCGCGAAGCCTGAGGCGCCACGAGTTGCGGGAGGCGACGCGCTGACACCCACCCCCTGACGCAGGCTCGGGCTCGTGACGCCGCAATCCGGTTCGCGGTCCGGTTACTTCACCGTCACGAAGCCGGTCTTCGTCACGGACCACGTCTCGCCGCGCGCGAGCAGGACGTCGGCTCGGACGCGGACCAGCGTGGTGGGGGAGCCAAGGATCGGGCGCTCGGCGTCGGTGCGGGGGGCGCCCTGGATGCTGCGGTAGTTGTCGGTCTTCAGTTCCTCGAGCCCCACCGCATAGCCGCGGACGACAACGAGCAAGCCACCCCGGTCGAGTCGACGATCTCCGGAGCGGTAGAGCACGAGTTCGTCGGTCTTCGGCTTGAACTTCGTCGCGAGTTCGAGGCCGTCGGACGTGCGCTCGATCTGCGCGAGAGGCGCGCGGCGGCCCATCTTCTTGAAGGCGCGGCCAAGGGGCGTGAGCTTCGCCTTGCCGGAGGAGACGTTGTTCGTCACGGGGTCGGAGCCAGCGGGCACGATGCGCTTCGTCGCCTCGTCCACCGGGATCAGTAGCTCGGGGGCGTCCTTCGGCAGTCGCACGCGCACGGCCCGGGCCCAGGCCCGCACGGTCTCGCCTGCGACATCGTTGTCGAACTGCTCGCCGATCTCCGTCAGGCGTTCGCGCGCCGCGTCCTGCTCGCCTGCATCCCATCGCATCCACGCGCCTTCGGTTCCGGCGTGGGCGGCCAGTTCGAGCCATCCTTCCTCGATCGCGGCGGCGTACGCGGCATCGACGTGCGAACGGGCATCGCCGAACTCGCCGGCTGCACGCGCGGCCAGTCCCTCTGCGTACTCCGCGACCACGGACGCCGAACGGCCCACGCCCTTCGACTTCGCGTGAACACGCAGCGCAGTCACGGCGACGTCGACGTGCTCGGTGTCACCCAGTTGCGTGGCGGCGTAGAGCAGCCGACGCGAGAGCACGGGAGCCGAAACGAATGCTCCGCTGCGCGACGCGTCGAGCTCCGGCACGACGCGGGCCACCACGGCACGCTGCTCGTTGGAGAGCGCGCGCTGACTCGACGCGCCGCGTTGGAGCCAACGCGGTGCACTGAGCGCGACCTGTCGCAGCAGGCCTTCGAGGGCCAGTGCGACGCGTCGCTCTGCCGTGGGATCGCCGTCGTCCTGTGCGCGGGAGGCGGCCTTCCCGATCAGCGTCGCGCACCCATCGAGGTCGCCGTCGGCGAAGCGCTCCGTCGCGTCGTCGAGCAGGGAGTCGGGTGACTCCGCAGCGCTGGCAGGAGCGGGAGTGACGAGGAGTAGACAGGCCATGAGCGCGAATCGGACAGCGATCGACATGCAACGACACTCCATTCCGCTCACCGTGCGGTGGGGGACCCCTCACCGCTTGGACGCGCAGGGGCGCGACTCGTGACAGCCGACTGCGTAGTCTTCTGACATGTCCGCCGAGGTGCCGCCATCCCCCGCCAAGGACCGCCCCGCCGCGCGCTGTCCGGCGTGCGACACCGAACGGATGGGGCGCTTCTGTCACAAGTGCGGCCAGGACAACCGCCACGAACGGCTACGGACTCGCGACGTCCTGTCCAAGTGGACTCACGTCGTCACCGACGCCAACTCGACGATCTGGACCACGCTCCGGCGGCTGACCGTCGCACCAGGCGCGTTTGTGCGGGAGTACGTGGAGGGCAAGCGGTCCGGGCGGTTCCCGCCGTTCCGCTACCTGCTGCTGACGACCGCCGCCAGCATCGCGCTGACGGCGCTGATCGTCCCGACGCTGATCCCGCCGATGGACATGACGGCGCCGAACGCCGGGAACCAGCGCGAAGCGACCGAGTTCATGATGCGCTGGATGTCGGCGATCGTGATCCTGTCACTGCCCGTGTCGGCGCTCGCGACGCGCCTGCTGTTCTGGAAGAGCGGCCGCAACTTCGCTGAGAACTGCGCGCTCATGGCCTACCTGTACGCCCACACGAACGTCCTGACGCTGCTGCTCGCGCCGATCGCACACGCTGACTATTGGAGCTGGCAGATCTCGCTCGTCGTGGCGCAGTTCCTCTACGTCACCTGGGGCCTGAAGGGCTTCTTCGGCGGCTCTCTGGTCGGCGTCACGCTGCGGTCGATCGCGCTGACGATCGTCTACTTCGGGTGCATCTCGGTCCTCGCCATCGGCGTCGTCGCCGCGTTCACGATCGCCGGTCAGCTCGGCTGATTGCTCGACTCACGGTGTCACCTGGATGCGAATGCCGGACGCCTCCCGCAGAGGACGTCGCAATAGCCAAGCCGATAACCAGAAGCGACACTCGCTATCCAGCCTCCCACTGCGCCACTCCCCGTCTCGGCCCCGATTCCGCACGTCCGATAATCCATCTTATGACAAATGGGGGCGTGAGCGGGGTGGAAGGAGCGCCTCAGACGGCCTGTCCCCCCGAATCCAGGCCACAAAGTCCCGGGGTCTGCATCCAGAGTTCGCGGAACCGCATCAGGCCGTCGTGCTCGTCGCGGCCGTACTCGAACGACAAGTGCTCGCGCAGGTAGCGGCGCGCCGCGTCGTCATCGAGACCGACGTCAGCGGCGCCACGCGCGGCAATCTCGAGCAGTCGTTCTCGTCCGCGGTGGGCGGCCCTCGCCAGCGGTTCGATGGCCTCCGACGCGATCTCGGGTGTTCGCGCCAGCCAAGTGGCGAAGACGAACGGCAGTCCGGTCCACGCATTCCAAGCCGCGCCGAGGTCCACCGGCGGGGGGCCGTCCCAAATGGCGCGCAGCGCCGGGTCGCCGATCAAGAGTGCCGCGTCGGTGTCCAGACCGCGCAGATCCGGATCGGACTCGCGTTGGACGAACGTGGGGGAGGTCCCCCACCGATGGCGATAGAGCACCCGGACGAGTGCGGCACTTGTTCGTGACGCTCTGTCGAGGGCGACCGTCTTCGCGTCCTCCGGTCGACCGCGCGTGAACAGAAGAACACTCTTCACCGCTCCGCGCGCGACGACAGCGCCGACCGGCACGATGCGCGAGCCGGGGGTCTCGAACGCCGCCACGACCGGCGCGAGAGCCACGTCCAGTTCGCCGTCCCGGAGCAGACGGGAGAGTTCGGACGGCACCGCCAGGCGGACCTCCCCCACCTCGTCGGCCAGACCCTCGAGGAGCGGTGCGGCGTTCAGGTAGGGAACGGAGCCGTAGCGCAGCATCGGGGGGAGGCTACTCGCCCGGGCTAGAGAATGCCTCGACGTCGGAGCAGCACCCCGGTGCCGAGGAGCGCGAACACCCAGATGCCGAGCGTCCACTTGAGACGCCGGTCGATGCTCTCTGTCAGACTCAGCAGTTTCGCGCGCCGGGCGCGGTCCTCGACGAGCATGTCCCGCTGATACTCCAGCGACGCGCGTACGTCGTTGCGCGTCGACGATGGGTCGGCTGACTCGAGGGCCGCAAATGCGGCGGCCAGGGCGAGGTCGGTGGCGACCAGGTCCTTCTTCGAGTGACGGAGAACGGCCACCTTGTACGCATGGGCGCTCAGGTCGCCGTTGGCCTTGATCAACGCGTCGTACTGCTCGATGGCCGCGTCGAAGCGGCCGGCCAGTTCCTCGAGGACTGCCAGGTTCCAGCGCGCGCGCGAGGAATCCGGCGTGTCGGCGACGATCGCGCGCAGCGCGCCGACGGCTTGGGTGGAGCGCCCTGTGTCCTTCAGGAGCAGCGCCAGGTCGAGTCGATACTGGGTCGCCTCCGGATGGTGCTCATGAAGGCGTGCGAGAAACCAGATGCCGGTCTCGGTGTCGAGCGAATCGCTGATCCGGCGCCGCAGCTGGTGGACCACGGTCCACGCATCCGCGTGCGTGCGATCCGCCGTGAGCACGTCGTCGCAGAACCGCGCCGCCGCGGCCGTTCCCTCGGGTGCAGGGAGGTGGGTGAGCGCAACGCGAGCCGCATCGAGTGACCGCCCGATCTCGAACCTGTCCCCCACCGTGGCTGACTCGAGCAGGGCTCGGATGCCGTCGACACCACGGTCCCGAACGACTCGATCGGCCTCGCGCCGCAGCGAGCCCTCCTCGTAGTCCTGCGCCAGCGCGCTGCCCGTCATGGCGAGCACCGAACCTGCCATCGTCAGCATCAGCCCTGCGACGACGAAGACCCTCATCGGCCGAGGATCTCCCGCTCCGCACGGTCGACCATCTCGTCCATGAGGCGCTCGAGCGGGGCGTGGTCGTCGGTGAGCACGATCCCGTCGGGATCAGGGCGGACCACCGTCGCGAAGCGCGGCATCGGACCGGCCACGTCGCGCATGACGACGTCCCACTCGGACACGGACTCGCGCGTTCCCCAGCGCTCCTCGACGCGTGAGCGCGCCAGTCGATTGACCTCGATCGGAGCATCCTTGCGTGCCATGAGGAGGAAGTTCCCGCCCCATCCTCGGCGAACACGGACAGCCTCGCCGAACACGGTGGCGAGCGTGTTCTCGAGCGCCAGGAGCGTGCCGGAATCCGCGTAGAGCGCGTACACGTTCATCGCGATGATCCCACCCGGCGCGAGACGCTCGCGGCAGAGCTCGAAGAACTCGCGCGTACCGACGTGGAACGGGATGTAGTACTCCTGCGTGAACGCGTCGACCACGATCATGTGGAAGTCGCGCTCGGGCGGCAACGCAACGAGCATCTGGCGCCCGTCGATCACGTGTGTGTCGAGCCAGTCCGCGTCGTCGCCCGGCATCCCGAAGTGGCGGCGCCCGATGTCCACGACGGCCGGGTCGAGCTCAGCGCCATCCACGTGCAGTCGATAGGGTCCGTCCCAGAAATGCTTCCACTGCCGCACCGTGATGCCGCACGCGAGTCCGACGACGGCTGCCCGCAGTTCCTCGTCGCGCGGCACGTCCATGAGCAGGGGGAGCACGATGTAGTCGTCGTAGTACCTCGAGTCCGTCAGGTACCGCCCTTCGATCATGAACGAGTGGTACGTGAACACGCCTTCGTTCAGCATCATCGTGAGCTCGATCTGACCGCTCGGCGAACGGTCTTCGCGCACGCGTACGTACTGGTACGGCGACTCCAGTTCCTCGATCAACTCGGGCTCGTAGTCGTTGAACAGTGTCGGAAGCGAGCGCGCCGGTCGGACGTTGGCGAGCGCGCCAGCCGGAAGGGTCACGATGATCGTGATCAGTGCGGCGACGACGCCGCGTCGGCGCGCGAAGGCGATCAGGCCGATCACTGCCGGGACCACGAGCATCGCCGCGGCGACCTGCAACGTCCGGCGTGATCCCAGCTCCGGGACCAGAACGTACGTCGGCAGGTACGTCCCGACCAGTGAGCCGACCGTGCCGATGGCGAAGACACGCCCCGCCGCGCGACCGACTCCGCCCTCGGAGAGCAGTTTCACCGCCAGCGGCGAGACCATGCCGAGGAGCAGCGTCGGTGGCGCGAAGAGGATGAGCGACGCGATCAGCGAGGCACGCGAGAGCGTCGTCGCGACGCCCTCGATGTGGAGATCAACAGGGACGAGCCACTCGGAGACCGGCGTCGCGAGGGGGACCACGGCGAGGATCACTGCGCCAACGGCCGCGAGCAGCCCGTAGAGCAGCGTGACCGAGGGCCGCCGGTCGGCGATGCGACCACCGGATGCGTAGCCGACGGCGAGGGCCGCCATCACGACGCCGATGACGTTTGTCCAGACGTAGTTCGACGAGCCGAAGAACGGCTGGAAGACGCGGATCGCCGTCATCTCCAGGACCATGACGGCACAGCCGGAGCAGAAGACGGTCGCCAGGAGGAACGCAGATTGCCCGCGCGTCAGATGGACGCGCGGGCCAATCGCCGGCGGATCGGGCCGCGGCGCGTCCGCCATTCGGTCGACCTACTCGCCGTCGCCGCCGCCGTCGCCACCACCTGCGGCGCCGCCATCGCCACCGGCCGGATCGCCGTCACCGGGGGCCGGATCGCCATCGCCAGCAGCCGGATCGCCCTCGCCCGGACCGTCGCCTGCATCCTCGGGCACGGTGGACGGCGCGAAGCCGCGGTACTCGGCAGGGAAGACGCGTCCGTACTCGCCGTACTCGTCGGCCACCTCGAACATGTCGCGGAAGCGACGCTCGAACTTGCGCGTCACGAGTTCCTCGCCGTTCACGACGATGGTGACCTCTTCGCTGAGATCCAGTAGTTCGTCGTTCATGAAGAGCCGGAACTCACCGAGGTTCTCGCCGTCGATCTGCACCGCCGCGCCCTCGCGGTCGTACGCGATCTTCAACTTGACCGGCACGCCGCGTTTCGCCGGGCTCACGATGTAGAAGGAGCCGGTCCAGGGAGTGTCGACTCCTTCCTCGGTCGTGGAAGAGACGAACTCGTACGTGCCGGGCAGTATGCGACCGGCGTGGCCTTGGACCCACGTGACCAACTCGGTCATCGACGTCTCGCTCTTCGCGATGGCGGCGTTGCCCTCAGCGTTCAACTCGGCGTACGTCGTCGCGGCGGCGTTCGTCTCGCCATCGTGGTGCACAACGCACTGGAAGAGCGAGGAGTTCTCGTTCGTCAGCGCTGTCGGAGGATTGTCGAGTACGAGCGCCGCGATGCGGTCCGGCATCACCTCGGAGGCTGCCGTCTGGACCGGGCCGCACATCGCGCCGACGCCACCGAGATACCAACCGTTCGCGTCGATGTTGAACTGCTCGCGCAGATGCAGGAACGGGAACACGGCCAGGAACGGCTGCTTGCCGATGGGGTACTTGTCGGAGGCGGTGATCGCCGCGACGACCATCGAACCGCCGAGGACCAACTCGTTCGCCTGCCAGTTGGTCTCCACGTACGCCTTCGCGTCCGTGCCTTCGGGAAGGACCATCACGACGAGCTTGGCGCCCGTCTTCTTGTTGTTCTTCTTCCCCGCGAAGTACGTGATGGGGACGTCGCCGGGGCTGCCGTCCGACAGCTCGATAGCCATGTCCTCGGTCACAAGACGGTTCGATTTCGCGGACTTGCGATCCGAGAAGTAGCCACTCTGGATCACGCCGACCCAGAACGAGGGCGTGCGGATCGCGACGCGCTTCTTGTCGATCCTCTTCGCGATCAGCTTGTCGATCTCGAGGAAGATCTCCTCGCGAGCGCGCCGATCGCCGGGATCGACCTCGCCGCCGACGAGCTGCGCGACGAGCTTGGTCACACCGGTCTTGGTCTTACCCGGCACCTTCTCCTGGGCATGACTGTCCCCGACGAGGGTCAGCCCTCCGGCGAACACGGCGGTTGCGACCCCGATTGCGAGCAGTTGACGGCGCATGATCCAGCTCCTCCAGCGGTTCCCGTGGCGTAACGGTCGTCACGCCGCCAGGTCCCACATCCTACGAGTTCGGCGCACCGCTCGGAAAGCGGCGCTTCGACTCACGCTCCAGAGATTCCAACGTCGCGCACACGAGGGGAGTTACAGCGAATTGCGGGCCGGGCCGGGAGAACCGGCTCAGGCTCGACTCATCGGAGCGGCGGAAGAGGCCAGCGGACGTCGTCCGCGTTGCGCCGATGACGGGCGATCTGGCCCTCGTGATCCCGATCGATCGCCGCCTTCCACGCCATCTCGAACCACTCGCGGGCCGCAGACATGTCGCCACGCTCGCGGGCCATGAACCCGAGGTTCTCGAGACCGTCATTGTGCAGGGGGTCGACTTCGTTGGCGGCCTTGAAGACCTCGGTTGCACGCTCGTCGTTCTTCATCACGAGGAGCAGGAGCCCGAAGTCGTTCCGAATCTGCGCGTCGTCGGGGGATGCCTCGACGGCTTGCTCGTACGCCGCGACGGCCTTGTCATAGCTGCCGGTCCAACGCAGCGCCAACGCGAGATTCGCATGCACGCGTCCGTCATCAGGAAGCGCATTAGCGACCTCCGCGAAGTACGGGATCGCCTCGGCGTGCTTCCGCTCGTCGCCGAGCCGGACCGCGATATCGGCGAGTCCAGAGATGGCCTGCATATCGTCGGGTTGGGCTGCCAGCACGTCGCGATACAGCGCGGCCGCGCCCTCGCGGTCGCGCTTCTCGAAACGCAGGATCGACGCTGCCGCGATCCGCGCGGCGTGGTAGGTACCGTCGTTCTCCCAGGCGCGACGAAGCCACGTCAACGAGAGGTCGAACCGGCGCGCGTACTGCGCGGCGTAGCCGGTGTAGTAGGCACCGGGAGCGCTGGCTGGGAAGCGCTCCGCGAGCGGCGTCATGGCATCGGTCAACTCGCCGAAGCGGCGTCCGCCAGCGAAGACGTCCCAGAGCGACTTCCAGGGCGCGCCGGTCTTGGGGGCCAGCGCGATCGCTTGCCCGGCTGCCGACACCGCGGTCTCCTCGTCGCCTGCCATGCGCGCGGAGTACGAGAGCGCGCGGTGCAGCAGCACCTCGTCCGGGGTGGCTTCGACGAGCCCCTGAAAGAGTTCCACGGCGCGCTCGAACTGGCCCGCGTTCTGGTACGCGAACGCGCGCTGTCGCGAGATCTGCGCCTCCTTCGGCCAGCGCTCAGCGGCGGCGTCGAGCACGGCAATCTGTCGGTCGGGGTCACCCTGCGCCGCGGCGCAGCGGGCGAGACCGATCTCGACGTCGACCGACGCGGCCCCCATCTCCTTCGCGCGACCGAGCGCGAGCCGCGCATCCTCGAACGCCGCGCGGATTCCTCCGCCCATCCCCCCACTGCGGAGGACGTCCTCTGCGAAACCGAGCAACGCACGCCCTTCGCCCATCGCGTCGTCGGCGTGACCGTCCGCACGACGGAGTTCGCGCCACAGCGACGCAGCGGGGAGCCACTGCCACTGGGTCTCGAGATGCTGTGCCAGACGACGCACGAGGTCGCGGCGCTCGTCGCCGGCGGCGTCGTCGATCAGGCCGCGCAGCGTCGACTCGACGACCGCGGGATCCTCGGCGGGCGGGGCCGGGGCATCTTGAGCGAGCGAGGGGCTCGCGCCGAGAACCAGGGTGAACGCGAGAGCAAGTGCGGCGCGCCTCATGGGATCTGGATCTCCTGCTCATGGACATTGGTCAGGACGCGAAGTCCGAGATCCTCGGGGTTCAACGCGTATGTGAGACGCACGGTCGCCGTGCCCTTGAACCCGCTCGGTACGTCGAACGTCGCCGTGCGCGTCTGACCGTTGGCGATCTGCGTGCTCTCCTTGAAGTCATCGCGGTAGTACAGCCGGTACTCGCCGTCACCCATCTGCTGCCACGCCGGCGTCCAGGGATTGCCGCGCGCGTCGACGAGCGTGATCCAGACGTTGTAGGAGCGGTGCCGGGCGTCGGTCGGGATGTGGTGTGCACCGCCGGAGTTGGTGACGTCGGCGTGGATCTTGCCGTCGGCCACACGCACGGCCATCGTCGTCGCCTTGCGGTGCATCTCCTCGGAGTGAGCGCCGGGGAAACGGTGGCTTCGGCCGGAGTGCGCGCCGTCGTCGCCCGAGCGCGCGACCTCCGGCATGTGACAGGTCTGACACGTCTCGTTGCGTCCGCTTGCCAGAACCTCGTCGACGGTCTCGTGCTGGTTGTGACAACTGGCGCAGGCGGTGCTCTCGGTCATCACGGGGACCTCGCGAGGGCGACACGCCCCCTTCGTCCGCGTCGTGTCGGCGGTAGCGGCGGCCGCCACCGAGACTCCGTCTTCGAGCAGGTGGCAGGTCAGACAGTCGACACCGTCGGTGCGGTTGTGACCGCGTGGCGCGACCCGGTGCTCGACGCCGGTGACGTGGATGGGCTGCGGCGCGTGGCAGTCGATGCACTCGGACTGCGTGAACCCTCCGGAGAGCGCCTGGACCATCGGGTCGGTCCACGCCTGACCGTGATAACTGGAGCGCCACTCGTCGTAGACGTCCGTGTGGCAGTCGCGGCACTCCGCCGCGCTGACGAACGGCGTGCTGCGCGCGACGTCGCCCTCCTCACTGGGTGGCGGCGGCGGTTCATTCTGGTCGGACGAGAGCACGGCGACACCGGCCGCGACCAGCCCCCCCAGCACCAGCACTGCGACGAGACGCTTCATGACCTGCCCTCCGCACCCTTCCTCACCGACACGCTGCTCACCGACACGAACGCAGGTTCCTCCGCAGAGAGACCGACGTCCGCACCGACCGCCGCGGCCTCATCGGACCGGACGTACACGCGCGCCGGTCTACCCGCATCCCGCGGGCCGACCTCCACGAGGTGGACGTAGTAGCCCCCGCGATACCACGTCGCGGCCACGCGTCCGCGATGAGCAGACGTCTCCTCGAGCCGCAGCCGCTCTGGCCGGAACACGGCTTCGAGCGGCCCGTCCGGCCGACCCGTCGCCGGCCACTCACCGAGAGGCGTCGCCAGCATCCCCTCGCGCCGCTCCACGCCGGTCCAGCCCGCGAGCCCAACAAACTCCGCGACGAAGCGCGTGCTCGGCGTCTCGTAGACCTCGGTCGGAGTCCCGGCCTGTTCGACCTGCCCGTCGCGCAGCACGACCACGTGATCCGCGAGCGCGAACGCCTCCTCGTGATCGTGGGTGACGATGAGCATCGCCAGCCCGAGCTCGGCGCGCACGCGCGAGAGAGTGTCGATCAGATGCTGCCGGAGGTGCGTGTCGAGCCCCGACAGCGGCTCGTCGAGCAGCAGCACGCGCGGCTCCTGGACGAGCGCGCGGGCGAGCGCGGCGCGCTGACGTTCGCCACCGGAAAGGAGCCCAGGACGACGCTCGAGGAGCCCGCGCGGCAGCCCGACAGCCTCGCACGCGGCCTCCACCCGGTCCTCCCGCTCCTTGCGGGGGATCTTCCGCGCCTCGAGCACGAAGTCGAGGTTGCCGGCCACGGTCATGTGCGGCCAGAGCGCGAGATCCTGGAAGACGAGTGCGGCCCCGCGATCTTCCGGCTTCACGCGCGGCGCTGGGTCGTCGGTCACGGTGCCGGAGATGGCGATGCGCCCCTCCTGGACCCGGGCCAGCCCGGCGACGGCGCGAAGCAGGCTGGTCTTTCCGCATCCGGACGGACCGAGGACCGCGGCGCAGCCGCCGGCGGCCACGGCGAGCGTCACGCCCCGCAGTACGAACTCGGCGTCGTACCGCAGCCAGAGGTCCTCGACGGAGAGAGCGTCGCTCACCCGTCACCCCGACGGCACGAGAACGGATCAAGGCCAGACGGGCCGGGGAGACCCGGGTAACCGCTCGGGAGACCCGCGTAACTCACTCCTGTTCCGCCCGCAATACGGCGTCGATCTCTGCGAGCGCGGCTTCGCGCTCCGCGCGCGGGGCGGCGGGATCGAACCCGATCAGGGGGTATCCGGCCGCACGGACGTCTCCGAGCGCGTCCGCGGCGCGGGCGGCGTCATCGCAGAGGAGCTCCGTACGCACGACGTCCCACGCGTCCAACGACGACGCGACGCCGAGTCGCAGCAGCGCCCCGGCGGCGGCCGACTGGAACGCCGCCACCGCGTTCTCCGAGCGTCCCTTCGCGGCCTCGAGCACTGCCGGGTCGACCGCCGGATCGCCCGCGGCACCCAGGGCACGAGCGGCCGCGATCCGCGCGTCGAGCGCCGCGTCCTGCAGCGCCGTCCGCACGGCGACTCGCACCGACTCCGGCGCGGTCCCACCGAAGGCCTCTCGGCGGCCGCAAACAGACAGCGCCCAGAGGAACCGCGAACGCGCTACAGGGTTGGTCTCTGTCCCGAGGCGCTCCGCCAGCGGCTCGGCGCCCTCGCCGAGACGCGCTCCGCGGAGGACCTCCGCAGCGCCCATGCGAACGTGCAGATCGTCGTGCGACAGCGCGGCCACGAGCTGCGGCAACGCGGGCTCCGCCACGATGATGAGGGTCTTCTTGGCGCGCAACTGGTGCAGGAACTTGAACGTACCGAGCGTCGCGATCTGCTCATCCACTGCCTTACGAAACGAGTCCCAGCCCGGATCGGCGGCGCGCGGGCTCAGGCCCATCACGCGGCGTCCTTCGGCCCACCAGCCGCGAGCGCGCGCGACAGCGGCCTCGCGATCGGCAACCGCAGAGTCGGCCTCGTAGCCGAAGTCCTCGCCGCCGGTCGCCTCGCGCAACGTACGCAGAACGTCGCGGTGCATACGGGTGCGATACGTGCCCGCCAACAGATCCAGCAGCGGGTCCGCGGCGCCGGGAACGCCGATCCGCAAGAGTGCGCGGACCATGCCCGGATCGACCGGGAAGTACTCACCTTGCTGGCCCCGGCGCGCCTGGATCCGATCGCGGTCCTCGTCGTGGATCAGCAGATAGGCCAGAGGCACCGCACACGAGAGGTCACCCACGCGCGCCAGAGCCTCCGCGGCATAGAGCCGGACCGAGCCTTCCTCACCGTTGCGAACGGCATGGAGCAGCGCGTCCTTGGCACCCCGCGCATTCCCGAGCCCGAGCACGAGGGCAGACTTGCCGCGTGCGAACAACGGCCAGCGCTCGTCGGACAGG
Source organism: Planctomycetota bacterium (assembly GCA_021776825.1). Lineage (GTDB taxonomy): Bacteria > Planctomycetota > JAJSAM01 > JAJSAM01 > JAJVHW01 > JAJFFG01. The sequence goes on along the minus strand of JAJFFG010000007.1, from coordinate 6,092 downwards.
ATCGCGATCAGATCCGACTCGAGCGACGAACTCGTCTTCGAGGCCAACACGGCGGATAGCTCGTGCGCGGCAGTCTGCGCAGTCCGGAGATCGTCGTGGGCGAGTTGCGTCGCGAGGTTCCGGCGACGCAGGTGGGTCTCCCAGGCGCGCCGCTCGGCCGGCAGTTCGTGACCGGTCGCCCAAGTCAACAGACGGGCCAGGTCGGCGGCCGCCTCGGCGTCGGCACCGGCGAACTTGTCCACGAGGATCTCGAACTGCGTGGCGTCCCCCATCAGGGCGAGGCCCGCACGCGCAGCGACCGGCGGCGAGTCTCCGGCACCGCGCTCCAGCGCCCGGCGCGCGGAACGCCCGCCGATCGAGACCAGAGCGCGGGTCGCCGCCTCGGGCAGAACCTGAACGGCGTCGCCCAGTGCGCTGACGTCAGCGATCGTCCCGCGCTCGCCCAGGGCCTCGGCCGCCGAGCGACGGACACCCGTGTCCTCGCTGTCGCTCCGCACGATCGCGCGGAGCGAGGCGTTCACGAACGGGACGTCCGCCGAGACCGAGAGGCGCACCAGCGCCTGTCGTCCACGAGGTCCGAGCTGGGCCCAGGCCTCGGCGTCCTCCATGGCCTGGCGGACGAGGGGCGCGCAATCATCCCGCGCTCGGAGTGCCGCCACGGCTGCCGCGCGAGCGGCGTCGTCGGCAGAATCCAGAGCCGCGAGCTCGGCCGGTAGGTCCTCCGCGCTGGCGATCGCACCAACCGCGAGGACGGCCGCAAGCGCGATGCTAGCGATCCGGCTCATGCTGCGTCCGAGCCCCCGTTGCGGGGATAGTTGGCAATGACCCACGCGAGCGCCTCCTCCTTGGTCGGCAGCCGGCCCTCCAGCCGCTCATCATCGAGTGACGCGAGGATCGTGCCGATCAACGGCCCCACGGCGTATCCCGCGTCGATCAGGTCGTGTCCCGAGATCAACGGAGGGGGTGGCGGCGTCTCCGCGAGCATGGCATCGCGCTGCGCGTGGCACCAGGTCCACGTGTCCAGGCGCCCGTGGGCGGCGAGGCAGTCGAGGCGATGCAGCGCGAGGTGACGCTCGCTGAGCGGACTCGTCAGGAAGCGCCGGACCTTGGCCGGCCGCCACTCACGGATCTGCACGAACGCCATATGACGACGCACGAGCTCGCGCACCTCGGCGATCACCGCGTTCGGGTAGCGCAGACGATGCAGGATGTCGTCCGTCATCTCGGCGCCGACCCGATCGTGGCCGTCGAAGCGGATGCGGTCCCGGACCTCGTAGGTCGGTGGCTTGCCGACATCGTGCAGCAAGATGCCGAGAGCCAGCTCGAGCGGCCGTTCCTCGAGAGCATCCAGATGGCGCAGCCCCAACAGCGTGTGGGTGAGCACGCACCCCTCCGGATGGAACTGCGGAGGCTGTGGGACCCCGTCGGTCGCGGCGATCTCCGGGAGGATCTCCGCGAGCAGTCCGCTCTCGTGCAGCAGCCGCACGCCGAACTCGGCGCGGCCGCTCACGAGGATCCGCGAGAGCTCCGCCTGGATGCGCTCCCACGAGACCGTGGTGATCTCCGAGGCCAGTTCGGTCACGGCGGTCCAGGTCTCAGCCTCGATCTCGAACGGACCGGTCGTCGCGAACCGTACGGCCCGGAGCATCCGCAGTTTGTCCTCGCGGAAGCGCGCGCGGGGATCGCCGATCGCCCGCAGTAGACGAGCCTCGAGATCGCCCCGTCCGCCCACGAAGTCCATGATGTCGCCGGTGGCCGGGTCCAGGAACAGGGCGTTGAACGTGAAGTCTCGCCGCTCCGCATCCTCACGAGCCGTCGTGAAGCGCACGCCCGTCGGGCGTCGGCCGTCGACATAGGCATCGTCGCTGCGGAAGGTCGCCACCTCGGTCGGGATCTGATCGAGCATCGCCACGATCACGCCGAACTGCTTGCCCATGGCCACGTTGTGCGGGAAGAGCGCCTGCACGGTGTCCGGGTCGGCCGACGTCGCGACGTCAAACTCCCGTGGGAGCCGGCCCATGAGCTCGTCGCGGACGCAGCCACCGACGAAGTACGCCTCGTGCCCCGCCGACCGCAGGCGGTCGACGACGCGGAGCGCGGCGTCTCTCTGGGCTTCGATGTCGGCCATCTCGGCGGCGAGTCTACGTGGAGACCCGCCCGCATCGTTCACGAGCGTCGCGCCCGTGCGCGGGAGAAGCGGCAGCCCGGATCGTTCACGAGGGCGTCGCGCGCACGCGGCGAGATCCTGGATCGGCGAGAGGCTCACGGCGGTGCGTGCCAGGAACACACGTCGCACGGCGTCCTGGCGGGCTCGTGGAGGATTCGGGCTACTCGGAGCGCTTGCCCCCGCCGGGAGTGATCGCCGGTTCGACGCGGTCGCGCGGCGTGATCGCCTGGAGCGTGCTGCGCCGGAAGAAGAGCAGCGCGAAGCAGGTCGCGACCAGCTCGCGCTCCGGGTCGCGCCACTGACCGTCCTTCTTCTGTCGTTCGAGCAGGAGGCGGGCGCCCGCGCCGTACCAGTCACGGCCGTCCAGAGTCTCGAGCCCCGTGGCCGAGGCGGCACGCTCCAGGGACCAGAGCCAGTAGTGGCGCCAGAACGCGTCGCTCCGCTTCTTCTTCTTGCTCCCGAACGCCTTCGCGGCGCCGACGTTGCGGCCCGGGTCGAAGTCGAGTTCCAGCCACTCGAGCGTGCGTCGAACCTCACGCACCTCGGCGTGCGACGCGCGACCTGCGGGCTCGTCGCGTGCGACGGCGACCGCGAACGCGAGGCACATCGTCGCGCCCGCCGTCATGCTGGCGTAGGAGCGGGAGCGTTCCTTGTCGGAGTAGCCGAAGCCGCCGTCGTCGTTCTGCGAGCCGCGTAGGAAGCGGCGAGAGCGCTCGAACGGCTCGGCGGGGACGGTGAAGCCGTGTGCTCGCGCCGAGGCGAGCGCCAGGATCGCGAACTGTGAGTTGCTGTTGTCGCCGCGCTTCTTGACCGCCGTCGAGCGATAGCCGTACGTCCATTGGCCGTTCGTGCACTGAGCCTCGACGAGCTCCTCGAGCAGGCGTTCGATCTTGCTGCGGTGCAGACGCGGGTCCTGGGCGATGAGCGCCAGCGCTCCGATCGCCGCGCCGTACACGGTGCCATCGGGCAGATTGCGCTCGACGTAGGTCGCCGCCCGCTTGCACGCCGAGTCGGTGGCCTCCACCCCGGAGTGTCGGAGCGTCAGGAGAACCAGCGCCGTCTCCCCCTCTGAAGCCCCGAATGCGCCTCCGCGCTTCTGTTCCTTCCGCAGCCACTTGACACCCCGTGCCACGGCACCGTCGATCTCGGCTTGGGGTGGGCGAACGGTCGGCTGCCCGGCGGCGACCGCCGGATCGGGGGGCGCGTCCTGGGAGTGAGCCGCGACGGCCACCGCGACGACGGCCAGCAGAGCAAGGGCGGGAGACAGGCGACGCACCTGCTCATCGTATCCCCCGCTGTCGCGGCGTGCCGGACGCGTATCCTCCCGCGATGACCGCAACGACCGGGTGGACGCGCCTCGCTCGTTCTCGCGCCGCACCGATCGTGGTCGTGGCCGCGGTGCTGGCCGTCTACTTGCCGGGCGCGCTCTCGAACGGCCTCGTCTCCGACGATCTCCGCTTCATCCGGAACAACGCGTTCGTGACGAATCCGGACGGCATCGGCGGATGGCTGGCGTTGCTCTGGGACCCGCGAACGGTCGATCCCGGGAGCCCGACGGGGATCGTTCGGCCGCTGCGCACACTCGAGTTCGCGCTGGACCACGCCTGGTTCCGCCTCTCCCCCACCGCATTCCACGTGCACTCGCTCCTGTGGCACGCGCTGGCCTCGGTACTCGCCCTCCGGCTGCTGCGGCGTCTGGTCAAGGACGCCGGCGCGGCTCTCGCGGGCGCGCTCGTGTGGGCGCTCCACCCGATGCACACCGAGGCCGTGGCCTGGATCTCCAGTCGCGGTGACGTGGCGATGGGTGCGTGCGTCCTCGGAGCGCTCCTGTTCGAGTTGCGGTCCGAGGGGAAGCGGCCCTGGCTGGGTCGATCGCTGGGCCTGCTGCTCGGTCTGGTGGCCATGCTCTACAAGGAGACGGCGGTCGTCCTCCCGCTTCTCGTCTTCGCCGTGCGACTGGCAATACCCGTCGCGGGCGCGACGAGTCGAACCCGAGCCGCGCTCCGACGAGCCGCGCCGTGGCTGGTGGTCTCCGCCATCTACCTCGTCTTTCGCTCTCTCGTCCAGGTGGGTGGCACCGCGCACGCGGACACGTTCGTGCTCGGCGGGAGCACCGCCGGCACGTTCGCCACGATGTTCCGCGGGATCGGCGTCTACCTGACGACCGCGATCGTCCCGGTCACCCCAGCGTGGGACTGGTACCTGGCCCCTGCCACATCGCTCACGGCACCCTCCGTGCTCGGTTGGCTTGTCGTCCACGTGGCTCTGATCGCGACGGCAGTCCGACTGCGCGAGCGCCGGCCGTTGGTGGCCGTCGCCGTCTGCCTCTTCTACTTCCCGCTGATTCCCGTCGCGAACTGGCCGTTCGCGCTCGGCATCCCGACCGCGGAGCGCTTCCTCTACCTGCCGCTGCTCGGGCTCGCCGTGCTCGTCGCTCGTGGACTCGTCGCGGCGCCCCGGGCAACGATGACCGCCCTGGTGGCCGCGGGGCTCCTCGGCGTCGCAGCGTTCACCGCGACGGAACGCTGGGCCGACGGGGACACCCTCATTCGCCACGCGATGGATCACGGCACCAGTGCCCGCGCACACGCGACGCTCTCGGCCGATCTACGCGCCCGCGGCGTCGGGCTACGACGCGGCGTACGCGACCGCGCGCCCCAGGATCGTCCCCGTGCTCGTGCCGAAGCGGACAGGGTCCTCGAAGAGGCGCTCGACCACGCTCACCAGGCGCTCGACCTCTGGCATCGCGCCGAGAGCGTGAGCCACTCGACCAGCCACCCCGTCGTCGTACCGCATGTGAACGCTGCCGATCTGTGCCTCTCGCTGGAGCGTCCCGGCGAGGCTCTCTGGCACGCAGAACTCGCGATCGCTGCCGGAGAGGACCTGTTCCCGGAGTCGCACTTCAACCGGGCGCGCGCCCTCATCCGGCTCCGCCGCGGCGCCGGTGCGCTCCGGTCGATGGAGCGGGCGGTCGAGCTTGGGTTCGGACACAACGACCCGGCCAGCATCGGCGTGTTCCGGAACGCGGGCGAGCTGTGTCTCCGAGCCGGCCAGTACGAGCTCGCGAGAGTCGCGTTCACCGCCGCAGGGGACGACGGCGGCCGCGGCGGTTCCGGCCTGGCGCGCGTGGAGCGCGAGATGGCCGACATCCTGGGTCTCCCGGAGGCGCCGGAGACGCGGTATCGCAAGGAGTTGGTCCGCCTGGCCAACGGGACCACGCGCGTGTCGGTCGCAGCTGCACCTGGTTCCCACCTCTTCGCCATCCATGGGGAGGCGTTCCGGGGCGAGACGGAGGCATGGCAGCGTGCTGTGGAGGCCCTGGGGCAAGACGAGGACGGTTCGGGCACGGTGAGCCTGCCGGTCTCGCGCTTCTGGCGGGCGATCTGCCTCGAAGAGTTGGGCCAGGACGACGACGCGCTGATCGCGTTCGAGTCGATCGGTCCGGTCGGGGACTCCGGCCTCGACGCCGAGCGGATCCGGATGGCGCTCGGGCGCCTCCGATCAGGCTGCCCGGCCTGGCGTGACCGAGGTCCCGGGCCGCGCTAACCCGACCTTCTCACCACGTAGCCACGCCTGACACATCGCGGGGACCACGATCTCTGCGTTGACACAGCTCGTTGGGGGGGATGGGCCACGACCACGCTGCGTGCGCCTTGATCTCGCAGCCCCCGCTCGGTCAGGACACTCTGTCGTTGGTCCAACACCAGTCTTCACGTCGACCACCCCTCGGAGATCCCGCCTTCCGGCCGCAGGCCGCGCCGACGTGGTGAGAAGGCCGGGCTAACCGACCTTCTCACCACGTCGCCACGCCTGACACATCGCGGGGACCACGATCTCTGCGTTGACACAGCTCGTTGGGGGGATGGGCCACGACCACGCTGCGTCCGCCTTGATCTCGCGGCCCCCGCTCGGTCAGGACACTCTG
>JAJFFG010000060.1 GCA_021776825.1 Planctomycetota bacterium | reverse complement strand
TGCGGAAGCCACGGCACGCTCAGAGAGGCCCGTCCTGAGCGAGGACAGACCGTAGAGATCAAGGCGCGCCGACAACTGCGACGCCGTTCCGTCTCGGAGGAGGCGCAACGCGGAGATCGACGGTCTGGACCGCTCAGGTGCGTGAGTCGTCATGAATAGTCCGGGCTAGGGCGTGGCAGCCGCGCGCACGGCGTCGAGAATGGCAGGCTTGGAGACGCCCAGCCGACGTGCCTCCTCGAGGGCAGCATCCACGTCCATGCCGCGATGCCGCACGAGGTAGAGCGCCCAGACGCCACCGGCGCGGTTGCCCGACATGCAGTGCATGAAGACGGGCGTGTCGCCGGCATCGTCGAGGACGGAATCGAGCAGGTCGGCGTGCTCCGACCGGATGCCGGGGCCCCGGACGGGCATGCCGACGTAGTCCATGCCCGCTTCCGCGACGAGCGCTGCCTCCGCCGAGGCGCCTTCGTCCTCGGTCAAGAACGAGACCACGATGCCGTACCCCGCCTCGGCGGCGGCGTGGAGGTCAGCGACGGTCGGACGTCCGCCGATGGCACGGCCTGGCGCCGCGACGGCGAAGCCGTCCACGTCCACGAACGGAGCCATCGAAGCGTCCGCGTCAGCCTCGGCGGACTGACAGGCTGAGAGAGCGATCGCGAGGGCTAAGGCAGCGAGCGGACGCATCGACAGGACCTCCGGTGCGGGGTGGTCCCAAACTCTAGGAGTTCGACGCGCGCAAGACTGTGACTCAGGTCGTGACTCGGCGGACGTCAGGCGGTGGGGCCGACCGAGTGGCGGACGTCGCCACGGCGATCCCAGTTCGCGGTCCGGATGATCCCGGCATCGCCTGTGGCGCGCCAGCGGTCGACCCACGAGCGAATCCAAACCTCCGGGTCGCGCTCCGAGAGCTCGACGTCGGGAGTCTCGATCACGAGCGCTCCGGGCCGGTCACCGAGACGGCGCAGGCGGCGCCCCTCGCTCCCCGAGAACAGACCTGCCGGACCGACCGTCGCGCGATGGAGCGCCTCGACCGCGGTCAGCTCCGCGTGGCCGTCGTGGACCTCGAGTGCGGCAGAGACCGCGTCGAGCATGCACAGGCTCGGGCCTGCTCCGACGTCGCTGCCGAGCACCCATCGCACACCGGCGGCGCGGAGCCGCTCGAGCGGCATGCGGCCTGAACCCAGCGCGCCGTTGCTGCTCGGGCAGTGGACGACGATGCCGCGAGCGGCGGCGATGCGACGCAGCTCGTCGTCGCTCACGTGAATGGCGTGACCGAGCAGCGTCCGCGAACCGATCAGACCAGCGTTCTCGTAGATCGCCGTGTAGTCGCCGGCGTCCGGGTGGAGACCGAGCGCCTGGACGATCTCGTCCGGAGTCTCGGCCAGGTGTGCCTGGATGAAGAGCCCGGCGCTGCGCGCGAACTGACCGAGGGCCGCCATGGCCTCCGGCCGCACGGACGGCCCGAAACGCGGCGAGACCACGGTCCGGCGCGGGTGACGCGTGACGAGACGGCGCAGTCCCGCGACGGCGTGCGGCAAGGGCTGTCGCAGCGCGTCGGGCTCCCCGTCCGTCATCAGGGCCGGGCCGCAGATGAACGACGGGGGCGCCGCGCGGAGGAACGCATCCGCCGACTCCACGTGCGGGCTGCCATAGGCCGCGCCCGCGACGGTGCCTGCCGCGTAGAGGCGTTCGATGGCGGCCGGAGCCTCTGCCGCGGCATGGTGGACGTCGGAGAAGCGCTCCTCGGCGGGCCAGGCGCTCTCGCGGAGCCACGTCAGCAGACGCTTGCCGTCGGCAGGGGGAAGGCCGAGCTGCACCCAGTGGAAGTGCCAGTCGGAGAACGCCGGCACGATCGTGCCCTCGACGGGATCGGGGTCGCCGGTTCCAGCGGGTCGCGGGGTCAGGAGACCCGGCTCGACGACGCCGTCGGGCAGCATCACCGCCCGATCGGGCGAGATGGGCCACAGCACGCGTCCTCGTAGAGCGCTCATCGTCTCGCGTGGCTCCTATCCATCCTGGTCGTTCGCCGCAGTTCCTGACTCGGGTAGGTCCGCTCCGCCATCTCGTGGTCTCGAACGGAGCCCCGGATATTCTCATCGGCTTCTGAGAGCCGAAACCCATGAGGTTCCCCAGGATGCCGCAGGAAGTCACTCCCGCCGAGCTCGCCCGACGCGTCTACGAGGGCGCTGCCGAACGCCATGCGAAGGGCCGCGAGCTGTTCGGCCGGCCGCTCACTCTCGCCGAGAAGATCCTCGTCGCACACCTGCGTGACCTGGACTCGCTCGAGGCGGCGCCGGAGCGGCAGAAGACGACGTGCGACTTCCAGCCGGATCGCGTGGCCATGCAGGATGCGACGGCGCAGATGGCCGTGCTGCAGTTCATGCGGTCGGGCCGCCGCGAGGTGGCTGTGCCGACGACGGCACACTGCGATCACCTGATCCAGGCTCGGCGCGGTGCCACCGAGGACATGGACTCGGCTCTGACAACCAACGCCGAGGTCTACGACTTCCTCCGCACCGCGTGCTCGAAGTACGGCATGGGCTTCTGGAAGCCGGGCGCCGGGATCATCCATCAGGTCGTCCTCGAGAACTACGCGTTCCCCGGCGGCATGATGATCGGTACCGACTCCCACACGCCGAACGCCGGCGGACTGGGGATGGTCGCGATCGGCGTCGGCGGTGCCGACGCGGTCGACGTGATGGTCGGCGAGCCCTTCGGCCTGCTCTGGCCGGGCGTCATCGGCGTGCGACTCACCGGTCGCCTGTCCGGTTGGTGCTCCCCCAAGGACGTCATCCTGAAGCTCATGGAGGTGCTCACCGTCAAGGGCGGCACCAACCACATCGTCGAGTTCTTCGGTCCCGGCACAGCCGCGCTGTCGTGCACCGGCAAGGCCACGATCTGCAACATGGGCGCCGAGCACGGCGCCACGACCTCGGTCTTCCCGTACGACGACCGCATGGCGACGTATCTGCGCGCCACGGACCGCGCGGACGTGGCGACGCTCGCCGAGCAGCACAAGAGCGTGCTCATGGCGGACCCCGAAGTCCACGAGGACCCCGAGCGGTACTACGACCGCGTCATCGAGATCGATCTCGCGACGCTCGAGCCGATCGTGGTCGGACCGCACACGCCCGACCTCGCCCGTCTCGTCTCCGATATGGACGACGCGGTGGCGGCCGAGAACTACCCCGACGCCATCTCGTTCGCACTGATCGGCTCGTGCACGAACTCGTCGTACGAGGACATGGAGCGCGCGGCGTCCGTGGCGCAGCAGGCGAGCGCAGCCGGCCTGCGCCTGAAGACGCCCCTGTTGGTCACTCCGGGCTCGGACAAGGTCGATGCGACCATCCGCCGCGACGGCCAGATGGCCGCTTTGGAGGCGATCGGCGCGACCGTGCTCGCCAATGCCTGCGGACCGTGCATCGGTCAGTGGAAGCGCGAGGACGCCGCTGCCGGGACGCCCAACTCCATCGTCAGCAGTTTCAATCGCAACTTCCGGAAGCGCAACGACGGCAACGCCACCACGCTCTCGTTCATCACGAGCCCGGAGATGGTCGTCGCGTACGCGCTGTCGGGCAGCCTGGGCTTCGACCCTCAGACGGACGCGATCACGACCGACGAAGGTACCGAGGTGCGTCTGCAGCCCCCCGTCGGCCGCGAGCTGCCGGCGAACGGGTTCGAAGACGGCCGCGACGGCTACATCGAACCGTCGGACGATCCCGACTCGGTGTCCGTCGTGATCGCCCCGGACTCGAAGCGTCTCCAGGAGCTCACGCCGTTCGTCGCGTGGGAGGGGACGGATCTGGAGGGTCTCCGGCTGCTGGTCCAGGCCCAGGGCAAGTGCACGACCGACCACATCAGCCCGGCCGGGCCGTGGCTACGCTTCCGAGGCCACCTCGACAACATCAGCGACAACCTGTTCTCGGGAGCCGTCAACCGCTTCGGCGGCGAGCCGGGTACCGCGACCGACGTCGTGACAGGAGACCAGGGCGTCGCCTGCTCGGCGCTCGCGCGGCGCTACAAGGAGCGCGGGGTCGGCTGGGTCGCCGTCGGGGACGAGAACTACGGCGAGGGCTCGAGTCGTGAGCATGCCGCGATGGAGCCGCGCCACCTCGGCGCCCGGGCCATCGTCGTCCGGAGCTTCGCCCGGATCGCGGAGACGAACCTGAAGAAGCAGGGTGTCCTGCCGCTGGTGTTCGTCGATCCGACCGACTACGAGCACTTCCGCGAGGACGACGTGATCGCGCTCCGCGGCGTGACCGAGCTCGCCCCCGGTAGCCACGTCACCGTCGAGCTCACGCATGCGGACGGGACGAGCCACGCGTTCCCGACCCGCCACACGCTGACCGCGGACCAGATCGAGTGGTTCCAGGCCGGCTCGGCGCTCAACCTGATCGCCGCATCGCAGGCCTAGTCAGCGTCGAAGCGGGAGACGCCTCCGAGTTCACCACAGCGACACGGCGGCACGACGGAACACGGCGAGCGGGCTCGTGGGCGACGACACTCGGCTCGCGCGCAGCGCCTCCGCGAACCCGGTCGCAGGCTCCAACAGAACCGCTCCGGCGCTGCCCGAGAGCGCTCCCTCCCTCGCGGGAGCCATCCGTGACCGCACGACGTCTTCTCGTTCGGAAGCCCGGCTCGGCGGACGTTTGAGCCTGCGACCCGGGGCCGAGCCGTGCGTCCATTCTGGCGGTCACATCGCGCGCCGCGACCATCGCCGTGTCCGCCGTGTCCGCCGTGCCTCCGTGCCTCCGTGGTGAACCGCCCGTCGACGGCCCCCGAGAACTCAGCCCTTGATGACGTCCCAGACGTCAGCGCCGAAGTGGTCCCAAGGGAGGCGTCCTTCGTCGCAGCCGGCGGGATCCGCATCGAAGTGGACGTCGACGAAGTAGATGATCTGGCCTCGGTCGGGCGCCAGGTTGCGGGCACCGTGCGCCACGCCGGGCGGGATGCGCAGCAGCCTCGAGTTGCCGTCGCCGAGCACGTAGCGCCGGACCACGCCCTCCGAAGACGAGCCCTCTCGGGCGTCGCCGAGGACGACGAGCATCTTGCTTCCAGGAGGCACGAACCAGACATCCGTCTGTCGATTGTGGAGGTGGAACGCCTTGATGGCCCCGGGCTCCATCTCGCTGTAGTTGACCTGTCGGACGACGAACCCGTCGACGCCCGCGTGGGCCCCGTCGGTCAACCGGCCGAGCTCGGTCATCGAGCCTCCGTCGTCGTTGAAGCGGCGCAGGCTCACCAGTTCAACGCCGTCGATGCTGGGCACAGCGCCGTACTGCTGCACCTCGTACGCGTCTCGTGCTCGTTCGTTCAGCATGTCGTCCCGTTCGTTGGAGGCCAGGTCAGCAGCCCGCATTCAAGAGCATCGAGCTGCCGTGAGACAAGTGCTGCCCGAGGCGACGTCGAAGGCGGTCCTCGATTTGGAATGCAAGCATTTTTCAACTCAAATTGAGAATCTAGGAACCAAGTGCAGGTCTCAGGCGTCCATACGAGGTGTAGGGCGCGCAGGGAGCCAGATCTGTTCGCACCGAAGAGCGGCGAGACAGATCGCGAGAAACCACATGCCACGAAAGAGAAAGCGCGAGCGGGTGCTGACGCACCCCGAGGACAAGGACCTGAAGGGAACGTGGTGGCGCTGCCCCACGCACGCCCTGACGACGGATCCGATCCTCCTCGGGGGCAAGACGTATTGCCCTGCTGACAACTGCACGGATATCGCCGTGCTGGTTCATTCCGCACTCCAGGACCGCGCGGAGAACCGACGCGGCTGGAACGACGTCGCCGTGAACAAGTAGCGCTACGCGCGCTACGTGTCCACGCTCGGATCGGCCCCACCCTCGGATCGGAAGAGCCTCGCTCGATCCGGGTTCGCTGATTCCGGCGTCGTCAACTCGACCCGCGCCGAGTCAACCTGAGCCGCGTCACGGCGATTGCGGGTCGTGCGTTGGTGGGCGTCTTGAGGGGCATGAGGCAATCGCCGCGCCCTCTGTGCTCTCTGGTCGGCTCCGCGGGTGCGAGGGCTCTCACTCGGGAGCCCCCGTGTCGCCCGCACCCTTGCGTGGCCTCATCCCCCGCGCGTCACGCCGCCTACGCCTCACGGCGCAACCGACGCGCCCCGCCGCGTTCAATCTGAGCCGGTTCGAGTCGAACCAGACCGAATCGAGCCAGACCGAATCGAACACCAGCGCCGCGCGACCTGACTGCCCGCGCTGACGAACAGCACGAGCACGATGCCGACGTGGATGGCGATCAGGAGCCACGTCACGCCGCCGGAGATCGACACCCCGATCTGCTCGGCCATGCCCTGCGCCGTCGTCTGCTCGCCCATGGCGCGCTGGAGTTCGACCCACGCGCGCTCGAAGTCCACCAGCCACGTGCGCAACTGCCCCACGATGGCGAGCGAGAAGTAGAGCCCCCACCCCACGATCACCGCGGCATCAGCGAATAGGGCGAGCCGCACCGCACGTCGGCCGAGCTCGGACCCGGCGACGAGCATGAGCGAGGCGACGAAGACTCCCAGCAACACCGTGAGCCCGAGAACGCCGTCGATCACGAGTGGCGCCTCGAACGTGGACCAGCTCTCGAGCACCGCGCGAGCGACGTCACCACCGAGATCGGGCATGTCGCGACGCTCCGCGTCCACCGAGAGCATGCGAGCGACCGCATCCATCGACGGTCGAACCAACGTGACGACGGTGAGCATCGCCACCCTCTGCGCGATCGCCAGGCTGGCGTAGATCGCGACCAGCGTGCCGATCCAGGCCCCACCACCAGCCGTCGCCGGCAGTGGCGCCGAGTCGGTCTCGGTCGTCGACGCGACCGAGGGCTCCGGCTCGGGTGAGATCGGCGGCGGCGGGTTCTCGTCCACGAACTCGATCCTGCCGGATTCGGGTCGGTCTGCCATGCCATCCCGGGGCGCCCGATGATCGCTGCGCTCGCGCTGGTGCCTCCTCACCCGGACTGGGACCGACCCAACGGAACGGCGACCCCTTCACCCGAGCGAGACCTCCGCATCCGAGCCGGGCCACTTCACCCGGACGGCGGGGATGCCGATGGGAAACCGGGTCGCCCGCGAGGCGCGACCGGCCGCGCGCGCCGTCGATCGAGCCAGACGGTGCCGCGAGACAGATTCATGGATCCCCACTTCGGCACCGGAACTCGCTCAACGCCTGAGCGCGCACTCAACCAGTGTGCGCGCTGTCAGGGGATCTTTGCTGCGGGTCAACTCGCTGCCGATCCAAACGGCAACTCCGGCGCAGACGCCCTGATCTGCAACCCGTGCAAGGTCTCGGCGCGCGTCAACTCCGGTTCCTCTCGCGAGGGCGGAGGCGTCTCGCTGAGTCCGCTGAAGCGGCAGGTCTACTTCGCAAAGTACACCGATCTCCGGCGTCGCCTCGACGGCGGTGAGTCGAACCTCGCGCTCCATCTGGAGTCGGGGGAGACGGCGGACACCCTCGGACTCACGTTGGAGGCGATCGATCACTTTCGCGAGTGCGTCTCGATCGCGCCCGACCACCTCGAGGCCGCAGCGCGGCTGAAGGCGCTGCGCCGCCAGGCAGCCGCAACGGGCGAGACCGGCGGCGACGTCATCGTCGAGCACCCGCGGCGTCGACCGTTCGCAGAGGACGCGCCCTTCTGGAGCGACCTCGGCGGTGTGCTCACCTACCCGTTCGCCGGACGCGGCAAGGGCGTCCTCTTCGCCGCGTCCATCTTCTTCGCGGTCGCCGACATCATCGCGCAGGTCAACGTCATCGGCTGGTTGGTGTTCCTCTGCATGTGGGGCTACGTCGCCTGCTACCAGTTCGACGTGATCGGCAGCAGCGGTGCCGGTAAGAAGTCGCCGCCGGACTTCCCCGAGGTGCTGTCGCTGCTCGACAGCATGGTGTTCCCGTTCTTCGCGTACATGACGTGCGGTCTCTGCGCGTTCCTGCCGTTCATCGGAGTTGCGTCGCTCACGGCGAGTGGCACGCTCCCGCCCGCGTTCGGTGTTCCTCTCGCGCTGATGGCGTTCGTCCTGGGGTTCTTTGCCTTCCCGATGACGCTGATGATCCGCGGCCTCCTGAAAGAGGTCCTCCCGGCAGCGAACCCCAAGTTCCTCCTCGGCTCCGTCGGGCGCATCTTCCCGGACTACCTGGTCGCGTTCTGCGCGATCTCCGTCCTCTGGGTGGCCTACGCCTTCACCATGTCGGTGTTCTGGCTCGCCGTGACGATGACGGTCGGCCCGCCGACCGTCGACGCGATCCTCGCCGTCGACGGACCGCGCATCATCGCGTGGGTGGTCACGACCTTCCTGCAGTGGCCGGTGCTGCTCTACGTTCTGCTCGTGCAGAGTCACATCCTCGGTCGCGTCTATCGGCAGGGCTCACAGCGCCTCGCGTGGTTCTCGGCGTCGACGCGCGCAACCCAGACCGCTCAGAAGATGTCGTTGACGCTCGGTCTCTGCGCCGCCGGATGCGCCCTGCTTGTGGCGGGCGGCGCCTGGGGCACGTACACACTCGCCTCGTCGGTCGGTCGCGGGTCGAGCATCGGCGCGCCGGCGTGCCCGATTCGCAGCGGCGGCACCATGACCTACTTCTTCGAGAACTCGGATGGCCCGGCCGGGCTGATCACCTATCACTTCGACGAGCTCTCGGACGGGAACATGCGCGTCCGCGCTGCCACGCTGATGGCGGGTGCGGACACGGCGGACGTCCTGACCGAAGACGTCGGCATCTTCGATCCTGACGATGGCATCTGGATCTCGGCGTCGCGCTCGACGTTCAGCGACATGCGTCTGCCCGCACGCGAAGGCGACCAAGTGCCGTTCTACGGACCACGCAACGGAGTCGTCGGCCGCTCCTACATCAACACGTGGATGGTGCGGGGCGAACAGCGCTGGCAGGACTCGTGGGACACCTACCGCGTGCTCGATGACGACTCGACCGAGTGCTACTACGACTCGGAGACGGGCGTCCTCGTCGGAAGACGCTTCGCCGGCATCGGCTACGAGATCACCGAGTGGCTCACGGATCACTCGCGCGTCCGAAACATCGACGAGTGCCCGCCGCCGAACCGCACGTTCCCACGCTAGCAGCCTGTCGGAGAGTCGGCCTCGACGGGCCACGCAGGTTGGCGTGACAGCCTGCTAGCTATAGGCCGCTGGCCGGCGAGCGGAGGCGAATTGCGGCGCGGCCGGGCCTCCTGCGGCGTTCCGCGTCGACGTGGGCGTTGTGGACCGGTATCCCTCGCCGAATCCGGCTCGAAACGGCGGCTCACGCCGTCGCGGCGGCCAGTCTCGAGTCGTTGCGCACCGTGATGCGCGCGAAGTGCGACAGGTGGCCGTCGGGGACGAAGTCCCTCACCGACGGCAGGAGGAGCCAGACCTGACCCAGTTCCCACGGACGAAACACCGTCTCACTCATGCCCAGATCATCGTCCACGGCGACGACGCTCTGGTGCCCCGCGGGGGTCTAACTAGCAGCCTGCCGCCCAGACGGTCTCACTCACGGCGACGCCCAAACTCCGACAGGCTGCTAGCGATAGGCGCGGACGCGCGGATCTTCGGGGTGTTCGCAGTGCAGACGCGCCAACTCGACGTAACGGGGCGGGATGTCGCGGATGTAGGCGCGCTCTTCGTCGCGCACCTCGCGCACGATGCGCGCCGGAGACCCCATCGCGACCATGCCGTCGGGCACGCGCATGCCGGGCGGCAGCAGCGCCCCGGCCGCGACGATGCAGCCGCTCCCGATGACGGTGTCGGCCAGCACGTGCGCACCGACTCCGATCAGCGTTCCATCCCCCACCCGCACACCGTGTACGACGGCGGAATGCCCGATCGAGACGTCGTCGCCGATCTCGTTCGGGATGCCGGCATCGCAGTGCACGACAACGTTGTCCTGCAGATTGCAGCGCGCGCCGATGCGGACCGGCGCCACGTCCCCGCGTACGGCCGCGCCGCACCAGAGGTTCACGTCTTCCCCGAGAGTGACGTCGCCGAGGACACGCGCCGTGTCCATCAACCACGCTCCGCGAATGCGCCGCATGTGCATGGGCAGAGTGTAAGACGCCGAGATGCGAGTCCTCTCCTGGAACGTGAACGGTCTGCGCGCGGTGGCGAAGCGCGGCTTCGGCGATTGGCTCTCGACGTGCGGCGGCGACATCGTCGGCGTGCAGGAGGTGCGCGCACTTCCGGAGCAGCTCAGCGACGACCTGCGGGAGCCGGAGGGCTGGCACGCCGCGTTCCACCCGGCCGAGAAGAAGGGGTACAGCGGCGTCGGCATCTACAGCCGCTCCGCTCCCGACTCTGTCGAGACCTCCCTCGATCGTCCGGAGTTCGACCGTTCCGAGTTCGACCGGGAGGGACGCTTCCATCTGGCGCGCTTCGGGCGACTGCTCGTGGCGAACGTCTACTTCCCCAACGGCTCGGGTCGCAACCGCGACCAGTCGCGCATTCCGTACAAGCTCGACTTCTACGCGCGCGTCTTCGACGTGCTGGCACCGGCGGTCGCCGACGGCGCGCCGGTCCTCGTGATGGGCGACTTCAACACGGCGCATCGTGAGATCGATCTCGCCCGACCGAAGGCGAACGTGAAGACGAGTGGCTTCCGACCGGAGGAGCGCGCCGAGCTCGATCGCTGGATCGACGCGGGGTGGGTCGACACGTTCCGCGCGTTCGAGACCGAGGGCGAGCGCTACACGTGGTGGAGCCAGCGCTTCGGCGTGCGCGAGCGCAACGTCGGGTGGCGTATCGACTACGTACTCGCCTCGCCTGCCGCGATGGAGCACGTCACCGGTGCGTTCATCCATGCGGACGTGATGGGCTCCGACCACTGCCCCATCGGCGTGGACCTCGACGACGCCGTCGTCGGCTAGTCAGTACGTCCCCAGATCAGGCGGCCGACGAACCTAGGGCCGTCCGCAGCCACGCGGCCACGTCGCGCGCCTGATCGCCGTGCGCGGCGTCGCTGCCCACGCGCTCGTCGATGCGATCCGCGACGTCGTCGCGCCGGTAGCGGGCGCCGCGCAGCGCAGCCACGAGGTCGTCGATCAACGTGACGTCCAGCGCATCGGAGAAGACTTCGACGTCGGTGACGAGACCCTTCGCGACATCGAGGTGCAGGTCGATGCCGCCCCAGGGGAAGCGGTGACGTAGGTGGTGCGAGAAGCGCGGCGTCCGACCGAAGCGCCAGGCGTCGTCCGCGTGGCGCTCCGTCCACTCGCGCAGCTCTGGGTCGGCGGCGGCCAGTTCGCGCGGGTCCACGCGCTGAGCCTGCGGCGCGCCCCCGTACTCGGACGCGAACGCAGCGACCAGGGCGGCGCTCGCCATCTCGTGGTCGGCACCGTCGACAAACTCCGCGAGGTTCGCGACGCGCGCCCGCACGGACGCCACGCCCTTCGACCGGATCTTCGCCGGATCGGGCTTCAGGTAGTGGGCGAGCCGACCGAGATCCGCATCGAGCAGGAGCGTCCCGTGGTGCATCCAGCGATCGCCGCGACCGAGGAACGCGCTGCCCGAGACCTTGCGGCCATCGACAACTACGTCGTTCCGGCCGGAGAACTCCGTGGCCGCGCCCATCGCCGCGACCGCTGCGGTGACGACCCCGATCTGACGCGGCACGCTGTAGTGCTCGCGCCGCATCACGAACGTGAAGTTGGTGTTGCCGAGATCGTGGAACACCGCGCCACCGCCCGATGTTCGGCGAGCGAGTCGAACCCCATCGCGTGCCATGTCGTCGAGCCGACACTCGACCCACGGGTTCTGGTGACGACCGATCACGACCGTCGACGCGTTCCGCCACAGGTAGAGGACCACCTCGTCGTCCGCCGCGGACGCGAACAGCCGCTCCTCGAGCGCGAGGTTCAACCAGGGATCGTGGCTCGTGGACTCGATGAGACGCGTGCGCATGGCGACACGGTATCGCCAGGGTGAATCTCGGCGTGCCGCGAAACCCGGGTCGCGGGGGCGGGTTCAGGGCGCGAGGGGATCGCACTCCTCAGGCGCGGCGAAGAGCCCGCGTCGACCACCCACCGGCGGGCGCGCGAGGTCAACTCGCAGAACCCGGCCACGGAGCATGCGCTCGCCGGGGTGGTATCCCTCGATCGGCCCGGTGTGACCCGGAGCTGTGTAGCTCGGAGCAGCGGAACTCGCAGCCGTGTAACTCAGCGAAACGGGTGCGCGGGAGAGCTGGTCTCAACGCCGTACGGATCGAGCGGACCTTTGTTCATTGGTCTCGACGCCGTCCTGGCTCCCCCGCTATTTGTGCGACCCCTCGGCCGTCACCGCCCCTCAGAGAGAGGCGGATCGAGCTGCGGGAAGCGCCCCGACGTTCGGAGGGCCTCCCGCACGGCCGACAGGTCGGCCGCAAATGGCGTGTCCGCAAATCGCGCTGCGTCGTCATCGAGACGGGCCGCGGCCGCCTCCGTCGAGAGCTCTCTGGCCTCCATCAACGACACCCGGGCAGCGGCCCCGATCGCGATCATCCCGCGCGAAGCTGCGGCACCGAACGCGCCATCCGCGTCGTCTGTGACGAGCGCCGCGTACTCGCGATACGCCTTGCCCAGCTCGCCTCCATCGAACGCAGCGACCCCGACGTCGAGCCGAGCGGCCAGCGCCCGCGCACGCGTCCACGGCACCGCTCCGCCGAGCTCGGCCTTCTCGACCGCGTCGCGCAGATTCGTCTGCAGCTGCTCCGACGAGAGGAACCCGGGGAACGCCGCGAGCTGGGTGCCGTCCGGAGCGAACGCGCCCAGGAACGGCCAGCCCTGCTGCGTCAGACTCCCGACCTTCTCGGACGCGACGGTGATGTCGACGTGCACCGGAACGAACTCGCCGAGCAGCCCGAGCACCTCCTCGTCCGGGAACGAGTCGGAGCGGAGCTGGACGCACGCCGGGCAGGTCGGGTGGTAGATGAAGAGCAGCACCGGTCGCCCGGTTGCGCGGGCGATCGCGAGTCCGCCGTCGAAGTCGGACAACCAGCCGGGCTGTCCATCGACGACCGGCCGGAACGCCGCCAGGGTCGACGCCATGTCCTCGATGCCGGTCTCGGCCAGCACCTGGTGCTCGGCGGGGATCGCCGTCAGATGCACGACCGGGTCGATCACAGGCTCAGCGGGACCGACGGACGTGTGCGCCGCGGACCAGGCCAGTCCGACTCCGGCGACGAGCACGGCTGCCGCCGCGAGACGCACTGGCAGTCGGCGCAGCAGGCCGGCGGGTCCCGTCCAATCGATCGTGCGATCGATCCGGCGCTCGACGTCGGCGAACGTGACGCGGCAGGGCGGCGGCTCCACCTCGGCACCGGACGTCGCGGTGTGAACGTCGCGGTACGCCTCCAGGAGCGCAGCCAAGTCGGGATCGGCCGCAGCGGCGGCCGCGAGCGCGGCGGCGCCCTCGGCGTCGAGTCGTCCTTCGACGAGATCGTGCACCCGGTCCATCCAGGCGCCCTCGTCGGGTCCGTCAGTGCTGGTTGCGTCGTGCATGGTGTTCACCCGGCCCGTAGCTGATGGCGGTGCTGTTCGAGGCGCTCTGCGAGGAACCGCGTGGCCCGCCGGACGCGGGTCTCCACGGTCTTCACGGGCGTCCCGGTGGCCTCCGCGATCTCTCGCGCAGTGAGCCCGTGGAAGCGGAACAACTCGAACGCATGCCGCGAGTCCTCCGGCAACCCCCCGAGCGCGTCGCGCACCTGCGAGAGCAGGAACGCGTGCAGATCACGCGTGATCACCTCGCCATCGGCGGGCGGCGTGGTCCGCGGCGGACCGGGAGGTGGCGCGAGCTCGGTGCGTCGCTTGCCCCTCTTCCACTGGTTCAGGAACAGACGGAAGGCGGTGGTGCGGAGGTAGCCCGCGAGGCTGCCACGCCCCTCGAACTGCCCGCGCTTCCGCCAGACGGCGACGAACGCGTCCTGCAGGAGGTCCTCGGCGTCCTCACGCGAGCCCGTCAACCGATACAGGTACCGGTAGAGCGAGTCGCGCTCGGCATCGAACAGGTTGCGGAACTCCGCTCTTCGTAGCTCCATGATCCTCCGACGCGATCCCCTGCGTCGGACGCGCCATTGCGCCGTCCTCGTAGAACGACAGCGCCTGCGCGGCGAACCCTTCAACGAAGGTCTCCGCAATCGGGTTCCCGTCAACCGAGGTCGGGTTAGCGGGCGGTGAGGCGCCAGCAGCGGTGCGCGCGACGGTTCCGGAAGTCCTCGGGGACGGTGTCCTCGGTGAGGTCCTCGGCGTCGACAGCCGGCAGCTCGGTCAGGTTCAGCTCGAAGCCGTGGGCGTTGCTGCTGAAGAGGATCGACCCGCGCGGCGCCAGCACCCCCAGGCAGAGCGTCAGCAGCCAGGGGTGGTCGCGCGCGATGTCGAACGTGCCCTCGAAGCGCTTCGAGGTCGAGAACGTCGGCGGGTCGCAGATGATCAGGTCGTACCGGTCGCCCTCGGCCCCGCGCTCCTGGAGCCAGCCCAGCACGTCGGCCTGGATGATCCGGTGCTGATCGCCCCGCGCCAGGCCGTTGAGTTCGAGGTTGCGCTCGGTCCACGCGCAGTACGTGCGGCTGAGGTCGACGCTCACGGTGCTGGCGGCTCCACCCGCCGCGGCGTAGCACGTGAACGAGCCCGTGTACGCGAAGAGGTTCAGCACGTGCTTCGTGATGGTCTGCTCGCGGATCATCTTGCGCGTGGGCCGGTGATCGAGGAACAGCCCGATGTCGAGGTAGTCCGAGAGGTTCACCTCGAAGCGCAGCCCCTGCTCCTTCACGACCTTGACCGCGCGCTGGCGACCGATGGGCTCGTACTGCCCGGCTCCTTCGTGACGACCGCGCTGCTTCATGCGTCGCTTCACGAAGATGGCGTCGCTCTCGACGTCGAGCCCCCGACGGACGGCGACGATCACCTCGTCGATCCACGCGCGATCGGCCTCGGGCGTGTCGTCGCGCGTGCGGTCGTACGCCCAGACGACGACGTCGCCGTCGATCCAGTCCACCACGAGCGGCTGGTCGGGCATGTCGCGCTCGTAGAGGCGATAGCAGGTCGTGCCGGTCCGTCGCGCCCACTTGCGCACGTGCCGCGCGCGCTTGCGCAGGCGGTTGGCGAGCATCGTGGCGCTGGGAGAGAGGTCGGGCACGGGCCGATCCTCGCACAGCGACGCCCCGTCGTTCATCCAAGCAGGGGCTGGCTCATCCAACGCGGGGCCGACTCAGCCGAGCAGAGCCTGGCTCCTCCGGGTACGGGAGGGCTCGTCCAATCAGGGGCGGACGGAAGCGGCGTGATCGGCGATACTGGCACTGCGATAGTGGCACTGGGAGGTGGGCATGAAGTCAGCGATCAGGAACACGGGATTCGCATTGAGCGCGATCGGCGCGCTGGTAGTGGGCGGCTGTGGGGACACGCCGGTCGACCCCGCGCCGACGGTCGCGCCGGCGATCGACAACGAGCCTGCGCCAGAACCCGTCGTGGAGCCGCCGAATCCGGCTGAACTGACGGAGTTCGAGAAGAAGCTCGCGGAGCCCGTGAGTTTCCAGTTCGTCGGAGCCAGCGCCACGGACGCGCTCAACTACATCCGCCAGAGCCAGGGCGTGAACGTGGTCGTCGACCCCGACGTCGCCGAGAGGGTCGCGAAGACGGCGATCACCGTGAAGCTGACGGAGGCCTCCATCGGCGCAGCGCTGCGAACACTCGCCCGACTGACGGGGACCGGGGTGCAGGTCGAGGACAACGCGGTCACCATCACGTCGGCAGCCGACGGCGACGCACCGCCGGAGGGCTGGGACGTCGAGAGCGAGGCGTTCGCGAAGAAGCTCGCGGCGAAGACGACGGTGAACTTCGCCGAGACTCCGCTGAGCGACATCGCCGACTACCTCGGCAGGATCAGCGGGGCCAACATCGTTCTCGTGTCGACGCCCGGGAAGCCGCTCCCCGAGGACGGCATCTCGCTCCAGCTCGACGACCCGGCCTCGGCCCGCACCATCCTGAACCTGTCGGCGAAGCTCAGCGGCGTGGACATCGAGATCCGCGACGACATCGTCTTCATCGTGGGCAAGTAGCGCCAGCCCGGAAGAGACCAGCCCGGAAGAGACCAGCCCCGTAGAGCCCAGCCCCGAAGAGACCGGCCCCGAAGAGACCGGCCCCGCCGGGCGCTCCCCGTAGCGGCCGTCCCACTCGTCGTCCTCACGACGAATGGGACGCGCGGGGCCTACTTCGACTGGCCTACTCGACCGAGCGCCCGTACGTCGCGAGTTCGGCCTGGATCTGCTCGAAGAGGATGTCCTCGAGGTTGTTGCTCTTCACGTTGCCGGTCACGCCGTGCGACTTCGCCGAGGCGGCCGTCGATCCGTACTCGATGAAGATGAACTTGCCGCGCGTCATCTGCGCGATCTGGCGGAAGACCAGCGTGCCGACCGGGTTCAGCCCGCTCGCGGCCACGGAGTGGATGCGGATGCCCTTGCCGACCGCGGCCTTCAGGCTCTCGCCGTAGGGCACGTCGCCGGGGTAGTCCATGTGCGGCTGTGCATCGGCGATCAGGAACATCACCTTCGCGGCGTCGGGACGCCAGTCGACACGATCCACGGCCTCGGCGAGACCTTGGTTGAGGGACTCGGGACCGTCGCCGCCGCCGTTGGCCTGCACGGCCCGCAGCGCCTCGTCGAAGGCCTCGATGTCGTTCGTGAACGGATGGCGCGCCGTCAGGTACTCGTCGCCGATGTCGCGGTAGAGCACGGCGCTGTAGCGCAGGTCGAACTCGCGCTCCATGCCGCGCAGCTTCTCGGTCATCGCGAGCAGCGCGCCCTTGATGCTGGCGATCTCGTCGCCCATCGAGCCCGTCGTGTCGATCAGGAAGCAGACGTCGAGCGGCACCGGATCGGCGATCGCGGTCGGCACGTCGAGGGCCAGTTCGAGCTCGTCGCCCGCGCCGTCCCACTCGATCCGCGTGTAGACCGTGTCGCCCTCGTCATCGGCCAAGTGGGCCTCGACGACCAGCGTGCCGGGACCGTCGCCCGCACGCACCGGCGGCGCCTCGAGGTTCGGGTAGAACGCCGCGCGTCCATCGCCGTACGTACGGCCGGAGTAGAGAACGCGGTCGCCGGCTTCGTCGACGACCGTGACCACCGCGCCGGGCACGGGATCACCGTTGACGTCGACGACGCGCAGCCAGCGGCGGCCGCTCACGTCCATCGGCTGGAAGAGCTCGTGGATCTCCTTCTTCTGGACCCACGTGTCGAGGAACTCCAGGTACTTCGCGTAGTCGGCGTTGTCGTCCGTCGAGCCGGCCTTCAGCGTGCGCGCGGTCTGCGCGGCGGGTGACGGACGCGGCATGACCTCGCCGCGGCGGCGGTCCTTGGCCTTCTTCGTGGTGGGGCCGGCGATGTCCTCGGCGTAGGTGGAGGGGTCAGCGGTGGGCTCCGCCTCGACTTCGGACCCCTCCGACGGGGCGGGCGCCGCGCGATGCGCGGCGACCCTGGCCTCGTCCATCCTCTCGGACGAGATCTCCGAGTGGAGCCCATCGCTCCCGGCCTCGTCGCCGCTGTCGAACGAGTGCTCCGCGCGAGCGCGGAAGTCCCCGTCAGCCTTGGCGGGTCGTGGAGCCGGAGCGCCGAGCGCAGCCGCCCCGGAGCGCGTACGGAGTTCACGTCTGATCTTGCTGCCCGCCACCGCCGCGCTCGTCGTCGAGCGATACGACCAGGCCCCGTCCGCCCGTGTCTCGACGTCGTGACCGTCGAGCTCAGCGGGCATCTCGATTCGCCCGATGTCGGCGTCGTCTACGCGGGGGTGGAACGGCTCGGTCTGCGAGCAGCCAAGCAGGCCGGCGACGACCAAGACTGGAAGGGATCGGGTGACGAGACGCATGAGGACCTCCGGTTCGTTGGACGTTTCGATGCACTCCCCGCCCGCCAGTTCCCTTCGAGCCCAGTTCCGTTCCAGCCCTGCCCCAACTAACTAAGTTCCAGCCTCGACTCTCGGAGAGCCGAGTCCGGCCCGGCAGCACCGGCCGAACGTGCGAGTCCGGCATCCTCGTGCGGCGGGGCCGGAGGCGAACGGCATGACGCAACGAGAGTTGAGGCCCGCGGTCAGTTAGTTGGGGCAGGGCTTGGGGGATGTTGCTGAGATCGCGAGTACGTTCGTCGGACGCGTCCCCTCCGCGGTCCACGTGACGTCGGTACCGATGTTCGTGACGACGAGGTTCTGCTGCGCGTCGCCGTCCCGGAGGACGACGACCGGCGCGGCGTCGGCGAACGCCGCCTGGACGTACGGGGAGTTCGGGGGGTATTCGAGGAGCGTGGCACCCATCTCGACGTCGACGATGTGGACCATCGGATGCGGGTCGTCATCGGACGGGCGCTGCTGGCGCATGGCGAGCCGACCGTCGCCGCTGAGAGCCCGAACCTCCGTCAGGACGCGCGGACTCTCCGAGCCATCGCGCTTCCAACGTGCGACCTGTTCGCCGTCGATGGCGAGGACGTCGCCGCTGGCGTCGTCGACTCCGACCGCTCGGGGGCGCGCGACGTCGAGCCGATGTTGCTGGCGCCCGTCGGACAGATCCCACTGTCGGATCGTGCCCTGCGCGGCGGTCGTCGCTGTGCGGCCGTCGCGAGAGACCCGAAGGTCGACGATCAGGCCGCCGTGTCCGTGATCCGGAGAGACCTCCGACCAGGTGGCGACGTCGAAGACGCGGATGACTCCGCCGACTCCGCGCACGACCAGCCGCCGAGCGTCCTCGGAGAACCTAGCCGGAAGATCCCAGTCTCCGGCGTGCGGATGACGCGCAGGAACGCGTTCGTCTCCAGATCCCAGATCTCGAGGCCAGAGCCCCACGGCACGACGAGGAGCCGGTCGTCGGGAGACAGAGCGGGCGGTCCCAGCGGGTATCGCGGGGGAGGTCGCTCGGCGCTGGCGGGCGGCGTGGGCAGCGCGCCCCACTCGGGGGAACCCGACCCGTGAACGAACCGGACCCGTTCAGCTGACCGGAACCAGAGCCGATTGTCCGGTCCCCAGAGACTGAACCTGAACACCGGCCACGCCTCGTTCGGATCGGTCAACTCGATATGCACGTCGTCCGCGTCGTCGTCGTCGAGATCCACGATGTGGACGTCGATGCCGCTGCCCGCGGCCGATCTTTCCGTCCAAGCCAGGCGCGGCGAGTCCGGCGCGAACATCATCTGCTGCGGCGTCGACGGGAACCCGAAGCGGTGTAGTACCGACACGCCGCCGGTCTCGAGATCGTGGACGAGAATCTCACTCTGAGTTCGAACCGCCAGCCACCGCCCGTCGTGCGACAGCGTCGGCGAGTAGACCCACGTCGGCCACGTGTGGAGGATCTCCGAGTCGCCCGTCTCCAGGTCGATGCGGCGGAGCGTGCGACCGACGCTGAGCAGGCCACCGCCTCGCACGTCCCGGAACATCACGTGCAGGGCATCGTCCACGATGTCCCGCCGAGGCCGCCCCTTCAGGATGTCCTCCCAGTCCGGGTAGCGGCCGGGGACGCGAACTCGTTCGCGGTGCCCGCGCAGCAGGCGAAGTCGCTCGCCGGTCTCCAGGTCCATCGCCATCACGCGACGATCGTTGAACGGCGTCCAGAGCGTGCGGCCGTCGTCGTCGAACACGAGATCACACGCCGCGTGCGCACCGCCGCGGTACCGCAGCGTCCCGAGTCGCGCGAGAGCTCCCGGGGGCAACGGATCGCCGTAGAGGTCGACGCGTTCGCCGACGGGTTCGTCGACCGGTAGCGTCCCATCCGAGCGCAGCGCGATCCAGCCCACGACGACGGCCACGGCGAGTGCCGCGAAGACGAGACGGAGGCGCAGACGGCGAGTCACGCGCAGAGCGTAGCGTGCCGCATTCCATGAAACGTGCAGCGGGCCCCGGCGATGTGCCGAGGCCCACTCGTGACTCGTGCGATCAGAGGATCGTCAGCAGCTCGACGAGCGCCTTCGAGACGCCGATGGCCCGGTAGTTGACGTCGCGCGAGACGCGCGCCAGCTCCGGGGTCGGATCGCGATCGGCGATCTGGCCGAGGGCCACAGTCGCCAGCGCCCGTGTGATCTCCGGGTGCACGTTCTCCTCGTCCGTGACGATGGCCAGCAGCGGGTCGATCGCCCGCTCATCGCCGATCTGGCCGAGGGCCAGCGCCACCGAACCGAGCACGTACTGGCTGCCCCGCTCCTCCTCGAGGATCTTCACGAGTTCCCCGACGGCCCGGGCGTCGCCCATGAGGCCGGCGCCGACAGCGGCGCGGACGCGCAACTCCCGATCCGTCTCGTCGCGGAGCACCGTGCGAACGGCCTCTTGCGTCGAGTGGTCGCCGATCAGCCCGAGCGCGATGGCGGTCTGCCCGCGCAGCCCGGCCTGGAGCCCGCGGTCCAGGAGCGCCTCCGACAGCGACTCGACCGCGAACGGATCGCGGACGAGACCGGACGCGATGGCGTACGCCCCGCGCACCTTGGGATCGCCGCGCGCCGCGTCGGCGAACTTCTCGCGCAGCGGCTTGCGGATGTCCTCTTCCGGGGCGCGACCCTGCTTCACCACGGCGCGACCGATCAGAGCCATCGACAGACCGGCGAACGGCTGGGCACTCGCGCTCGGCCGGCCGCGCTCGAGGTAGTGGCCGAGCATGCTGACGGCGTCGCTCCGCAACTCTGCATCCACCGTGTCCGACGAGGTCAGGCGACCCACGGCGACCATGGCGAAGTTGCGCACGGACGCGTCCTTGTCGTCCTTGGCAGCGTCGCGCAGGGCGCGGAACGCCTTGCGCTGCAGACGAGCGTCTGCGTCGACCGACAGCTGACCGAGCGCGATGGCCGCACTCCGGCGCATGTTGACCGCAGCGCCCTTGCGCTTGCCGATTGTGAGCAGACGGGAGACCGCGTCGAACACCGCGGTGTCGTCGCCGTTCACGCCGGCCGCGCCGATGCGACCGAGCGCCGCCACGACGAAGGGCATCTCGGCGTCCGACAACTCGGCCGCGCCCTTGCGATCCACGCGGCGCTTCTGCAGCACGTGCAGGAGCGGAGCGACGGCACGCTCGTCATCGAGCAGACCCAGGGCGACGAGCGCGGCTGGCTTGACCTCGCTCTTCGCCTCGTCGGCGTAGAGCACCGCGAACAGCGCCGCCTGTGCGGTCCCGTCCTGATCGGCTCCGAGCAGGCCGAGCGACACCGCTGCGAACGGACGCACGTACGACGCGTTGCGCTGGTCATCCTGCATCAGTTCCACGAGCGTCGCGCGGACGTCATCCGTGCCTTCGCCCAACAGACCGAACGCCAACGCGGCCGACTCCTCGACCACGCGGTGGTAGCGACTGCCCTCGTTGCGCGCCATGCGCTCGAGATCGGGGACGATCGACGCGTCGCCGGCCTTCGCCAGGGCAATCGCCGCCGCCGAACGGATGTCGAAGTGCAGATCGTCCTGCGCGAGTAGGTCGCGCAGCGCCGGGACGATGCGGTTGTTGACGGCCGCGGTCGTCGGCGAGATCACGCCGTGTTCCGCGCGACGACGCGAGAACGTGTGCGGGCCCTGACCGGTCGACGTCCGGTTACGGACGCTCCGACGGTCGGCGAGCACATCGTCCTTGTTGTAGTTCCACCAGAAGGACCAGCCGGCGTAGCCGGGTCCCTTGGCGCTTCCGGGCGCGCGGCCGGCGCCTTTGCCAGTGATCGGTCCGGAGGGACCGTCGCCACCGACGGACGGTCCGCTACCGCTGCCGCCGGAGCCAGGCGTCGGCGTGTCGCCGCTCGGGGTGCCGGGGCCGCCGACGTCACCGCCGCCGGTGCCGGGCGTACCGGTCTCGCCACCGGGCGTGACGGGTCCACCGCCCTCAGGCGGAGGTGGCGGATCGGAGGGCTCGCGGGACCCGTCGGGAACTTCACCGGCCGGTCCGCGGTAGGCGCCGCCGTGGGCGAGCGCATCGCTGATCAGAAAGGGTGCGGTGACGAGAAGTGCCGTCGCGAGAAACGTGGTCTGAGCGGGTCGCATCGGGTGGTTCTCCTTGCCCTTGCGTGCGTCCCGCGCGCTGAGAGGGAGAGCGCAATCGGAGTGCCGTTCGCGGCACGACGATGCGCGGAGAGCCACAGCGTGCGTACCGCGGGCGATCCAGACCGCTCGGAGGGCTGGCGGCGGGCGTCACCGGATCGGAACGTCCGTGTTCCGTCGGGGACGTCGGACGTGGGGAGAAGGTCGGGCTAGACCTTCGCGCCCCAACCGTCGAAGACGCAGTCGTAGCGATAGCCGGCGCGGTACATCCAGTAGACCCAGCGACCGAGGCTCGCGGCGTTCAGCTTCGTCGGCTGCGTCGCGCCGTGGACGATGAAGTTCACCTCGTCGTCGCTCTCGACCTCGACGCGGTACTTCGTCTGCTTGCGCAGGTACTCGGCGAGTTCGTCGGCGCGCTCCTTCGGGGCACCGCGGTACGCGAAACGCAGGCGCACGTGCCGGTCCTTCTCGTACCCGGCTTCGCGCATCATCAGGTACGTGCCGCGCGTGCGCTCGATCTGGCGCTTCAAGTGGTCGGCGTGCTCTTCACGTGCCGGCACGTCGCCCTCCCTCGACGCCACACCACGCAGCGCGCGCACCCACCATAACCGGATCGTCGCGCACGAAGGACGGTCACGGGAGGACGAGCGTCTCGAACTCGTTCACGACGCGAACGAGGCGCTTGACACGCAGGGTGTACTCGACGCGGAGCTCCTTGACCGTGCCCGAGATTGGGTCGCCGCCGAGATCGTTTCCGACCTGGAAACGGAGCGCGCCACCGGAGACGCGCGACCGAACGGCCTCGGTGACGTCGATGGTGTGGCTGCCCTTGCCGTAGGTCGCGCTGTGGATCTCGAGAACGTAGTAGCCGGTCCGCCCCGCCGCTCGCAGCTTGGCGAGCGCGTCGTCACGAACCCATGCGCTGGGATGGGACTCGGCGGCGGTCCAGAGGGCACCGGCCGCGGCTCCCTCGTCGAGGTCCTCGCTCGACAGCCTGCCGATGACGGCTCGGACGAGCGGAACCGGAGCACGGAAGTCGGAGATGACGGCGGTGGCCGCTTGGACGCCCTCCGCGCGCAGTCCCTCCCCCTGGAGCAGGGCCTTGAGCGCGGCGAGTCGCACCCCCTGCGCCAGCGAGGACGAGGTGACGACGTCGCGCAGGAACCCCGGGTACAGCGGAGAGAGCGCGCCGAAGATCTCGGGGGCGACGGCGATCACCTCCGAGGTCACCAGCAGCGGACGAAGGAGGTTCGGGATGCTGGCGACGATCTGAGGATCGTCGAGGATGAGCATCTCGCGGACGACGCGCAGAGCAGCCGCCGGCGGTGGCTGTGATCCCAGGAGGTCGCCCGCCCGCCCCGTCGTGGCGACCGTCTCGGCGAGCGGCTCGAGGACGTCCTCGACATAGTCGCCGGTCCTGAGCATCTCGAGCGCGAGGTCTGCGGCCGGCTCGCCGATGTCCGGGAACAGGCCGATGGCGGCCTGCCGCAGATCCGGATCACCGGCGCGAGCTGAACGAAGCACGGCCGCGATCACGGCTGGGTCGGACGGGGCGGCCTCGAACGCGGCGAGCAACGCGGCACCGCGCAGCGCGGGGTACTCGGCGTCGTCCACGGCATCGAGGAGCAGATCGACCCGCGGCGGCTCGGCGGCGAGCGCGAGGCCGAGCCCCATCTCGCGCGGTTCGTAGCCGTCTGAATCGAGAAGCCGCGCGGCGGACTCGCCGCCTGCGCTCCCGGACGCGGCGGCGGCCGCGCGGGCGCGCTCGAGAGCCTGCGGAGCCACGTAGCGCGAGCTGCGCGTCATCCCGCGACGGTAGAGGTTGATGAGTTCGAGACTGCTCCCGGACGACATACGGAGCGTCATCCCGCGCCCGTCCCGCGAGACCACCTGGATCTGATCGGCCGCAACCTGGAATCCAGAGCTGTCGAGGATCGTGCCGCTAGCGACGGGAGTGCCCCCGCCCGAGCCGACACCGCCCGCGACGACACCGCCCGGCTCCGGAGTCACGTGGGTCCGGGGACGGCGTCCGGGCCGCACGCCCTCGACGTTCTCCGCACCCGTCGTCTCATCCCCGGCGTCGCGCCCGGGTAGATCGAAGGTCTCCGTCGTGGCGGCGCTCCCGTCCTCCGCCATGCCATCCAGATCGGCCTCGGCGACTCGATCGAGCGGCGCGTCGAGAGGTTCCCCCATCGCGAGCCAGAGCAGCGCAACGACGATCGCGCCGGCGGTCACGCCGCTGACAAAGGAGCTCCAGGACCATCGCATGGCCGCCAGCCTATCGTCCTTCTCCGATCGCCGATGCGTCCGCTCACGTTGACGGACCCTCCGGGAGGGGGCACCCTGCCTTCATGGGGAACGCGCGCGTTCTGCTGACGTTGCTCGCCGCTCTGGCTATGTGCCCGTCGGCGTCCGCCGCCGACGTCGGCGAGGTCGAGGTCCGGGCCACCGCGTGCCTCGAGCGGCTGGCCGATGCGACGTCCGGCGTTCTCTCCGACGAGCGCCGCGCGGTGGGCGACGACGTGACGCGAGCGGAAGCGGCTCTTGCTGCTGCCGCGGCGCTGATGACCGATGTCGACGTGCGCACGATGCTCGGCCGGCGCGCGCGGCGCGTCGATCGACGCTTCGCGCGGCTGGAGGAGAAGCTGGCCGCGACCAGAGCGCTTCTCGACGACGCGGAGGCCGAACGGACTGTTCTCGTCGCCGAGCTCGAGAGCGCCACCCGCACGACGCTGCGTGCGCTGCGGTTCCTCCGCGGGCATCCGACCAGCGGAGCGACGCTGCGCGAGAAGCCGCGCGGGCGCGATCCCATCCGGGCGGCGGGCTCTCGCGTTCGCCTCCGGCTGGCCTCGGGGCTGGACGGCGGCGGTGTCGCCTGCCCGGACGCGACGCAGGTCACGATCGACTCGTTCGGTGACGGCACGGTCCTCGCCCAAACCGCGACGATCGACGGCGACCGCGTCGATCTGCTCCTCGGCCCCGACGCCGGGCGCATCGTCGTCACCGCGACGGCCTGTGGCATCGTCCGCACCACGACCATCGTCAACCGCGGAGACCCCGCGGCGCTCGACGGTCCGCTCGCGCCGACGCGCCCGCCGTCGAACCTGACGTTCGCCGATGCGACACCCTCCTATCGCGTCGGCGAGACGGCGGCGGCGAACGCGCCGACCGTGGACGACGCCGGTCCATCCGTGAGTTTCGCGGTCTCCCCGCCCCTGCCCGCCGGACTGAGTCTGGACACGGCCTCCGGCGACGTCGCGGGCACACCGCTCGCGGAATCCCCCACGGCGACGTTCACGGTCACGGCCACCAACGAGAGCGGCAGCGCGCAGACCACGATCGACCTGCAGGTCACGCCCGAGCTACCGGAGGCGTTGCTCGAGCTCGAAGCCGGGTTCGCCGCCGAGGTACTGCACGACGGGCTCACCGTGCCGGTCAAGCTCGCGCAGGCTCCGGACGGTCGTCTGTTCTTCAACGAGCTGGTCACCGGCGACACGCGCGTCATCGGCGCGGACGGGATACTCCGACCGATGCCGTTCGCGCATGTCGACGTGCTGACCGGCGGCGAGCGCGGCCTCATCGGCCTGGTCCTCGCTCCCGACTTCGCCACCTCAGGCCACGTGTTCGTCTACGCCATCACGCCCGCGAGCGGTCCTCAGCTCGACCGCGGCCAGGTCGTGCGCTTCACGGCGATCGGCGACGTCGGGACCGATCCAACGGTGATCGTCGATGACCTGCCCGCCGGCGTGATCCAGAACGGCGGCGACCTGCAGTTCGGCCCGGACGGGATGCTCTACGTGAGCGTCGGCGACACGACAGACGAGACGCTCTCGCAGACCGACGGGTCGCGTGCGGGACGCATCCTGCGCTTCACGCCCTCCGGCGGCATCCCGGCCGACAACCCGATCGCCGGCGACCCGGAGTGGTGCCGTGGACTCCGCAACTCGTTCGATCTGGTGTTCCATCCCATCACAGGCGGACTGTTCGCGTCGGAGAACGGTCCCACCGCGCACGACGAGTTGAACTTCATCCAGCGGGACAAGAACTTCGAGTGGGGCCCCGCGCCGCCGGATCTGCCGCAGTTCCAACGCGGACTCCTGCTCATGGACTGGACCCCCGTCATCGTGCCCACGGGGGTGCTGTTCCTCGCCGACGGCGCCTTCGGCCCTGAGTTCGACGACGATCTGATCGTCCTCGGCTACGACGAGGCCGACATCCGGCGGATGCGCCTCTCGGGACCGTTGCGCACCGATCTCGACGACGAGCGGCCCTTCGCCCACTTCGAGAACGAGCAGGGCATCGCACACAAGCCCCTCGACGCCGTTGAGGCCCTCGACGGATCGCTCCTGATCTCGACGTTCACGGAGATCTGGCGCATCCGCCGCTACTGACGAACCGCCACTGCGCACTGCCCGCATGCACTCGAACATCAGTCAGGGGTGTCATGGGCGCCAATTCTCACTTCCGTGTAACGAGCGCCTCCTCCGTCCGGGGGTACACTGTGGGACGACCGTCTCAGGTTCTGGGAAGGGTCTCGTCGGGAGGACAGGAATGACGCGTCCATCGCATCGCGGCAGTCAACGCCGCTCGGGCAGCACCCGGAGCACCGTTCGCGCCGCCGCGTTCGCTCTGATCGTCGCCGCGTGTCCCGCGGCACTCGCCGCTGACAACCCCAGCGAGGGGTATCAGTTCGAGGTCCAGCTCGCCCCGGTCTGCCTCGACGGGACGTTCGACGTCACCGTCGGCGCCGAGCAGGGCTCGCTGACCGTCACGACGGACGTCTCCGGGAAGTTGAGCGGCACGCTCGACCTCGGCGGCCAGACGTTCAAGGTCAAGGGCAAGGCGAAGTACCGCACGACGGGCCACTCGGTGAAGCTGACGGCGCGCGCCGGCAAGAAGAACAGCATCTCGTTCCGCGGCAACCTCGTGGGCGTGAGCAGTTTCGACGGCGAGGCCAAGGGCAAGGGTGCGGTCGCCGCGGGGACCAACGCGTTCTCGATCGACGTCGGCACCGCACAGCCCCAGGTCGCCGAGATCGACGCCGTCGTCGAGTTCGGCAAGAAGGGCAAGCTGTCCGGCGAAGGCACCGTGCGCGTCTGCGGCCGCGCCATCGTCCTCAAGGCGAGTGGCAAGGATGGCAAGACGTTCAAGCTGTCGTTCAAGGGGGGCAAGCGTGGCGCCTTCAAGTTCACTGGCGCCGGTGACCACGTCGAGGGCAGTTCGCTGCTGACGTGGACCGCCAAGGGGTACGGCGCCAAGACCGGTGAGGACGTGATCAACGTCGACACCGTGCTGTCGCCGCGCAATCTGGCGTACGCCGACGGCACGCCCCTCTACGAGACCGAGGATGCCATCGTCGCCAACGCACCGGCGGCCGGCGGCGACCCGATCGACCGCTTCGATGTCCTCCCGAACCTTCCGACCGGCCTGGACATCGACACGTTCACGGGCGTCATCTCCGGCACACCCGTGAGCGTGCAGCCACCGAGGGACTACACCGTCACGGCGACCAACTTCGCCGGCACGGACTCCGCGACCGTCACGATCGAGGTCCGCCAGAACCGCGCGTTCTCGCTGGCCGCGCAGCCGAACCTCAGCACCGCGGACATTCGGCACTTCCTGAACCGCACGCAGTTCGGCGTGGACGACGCCGACATCGCGGCGATTCAGGACGACGGCCTCGACGCGTTCATCGACGAGATGATGGACTTCCAGCTCGACACGAGCTGGGAGATCGACGCTCGCAACGCCGAGTTCGTCGACGTGAACAACGACCCTCTGGGGATCGTCCCGAGCACGACCGACATCGCCCGCTGGTGGGCGCAGATGATGATGACGAGCGAGAACCCCTTCCAGGAGGTGCTCGCGTTCTTCTGGCATGACCACTTCGCGGTCGGCTCGCAGGACCTCGGCGGCAACACGCGTCCCGCCTACATGATCGACTACATCAACCTGTGGCGCAGCAAGGGCACGGGCAACTACCGCGACCTGCTCGTCGACATGTCGCGCAACGAGGCGATGCTGCGCTACCTCGACAGCTACAACAACCGCGACAGCGCCCCGAACGAGAACTTCGCTCGCGAGTTCTGGGAGCTGTTCACGCTCGGCGTCGACAACGGCTACGACCAGGAGGACATCGAGCTCTCCTCGATCGCCTTCACCGGCTGGCGCGAGCGCAACCGCCAACTCGTCGACTACCCGCAGGTCGGGCAGAACACGACGCAGTTCTTCATGGAGTTCGACGTCAACCGCCACGACGGCGGTGAGAAGACGGTCCTCGACATCACGGTGCCCGCGCAGGACGCGGCTGACGACTTCGAGGCGGTCATCGACATCACGCTGTCGCAGCGCGATCCGGACCATTTCATCTGCCGGAAGATCGTCGAGCACTTCGCGTTCGACAACCCGCCGGAGCAGCTCGTCGACGCGCTGGCCGCGGTGCTGCGCGACGGCGGCTGGGAGCTGAAACCCGTCTTCAAGACGCTCTTCCTCTCGGAGGCGTTCTACGCCCAGCGAGGCCGCGAGAACTTCGTGAAGAACCCCGTGGAGTTCGGCGTCGGGTTCATCCGCACGACGGGTCTCCGCATCCGTTCGCGCGATCTCGACTCGCGACTGAACATCCTGGGTCAGCGCCCGTCGCAGCCGCCCGTCGTCGACGGTTGGCCGACCGGCCCGCTCTGGCTCTCGGCCCAGGCGATGGTCGACCGGACCAACCTGGCCTTCACGGTGATCGAGGACGAGAACCGGCAGGAGGATGCGGGCATCAACGTGCTCGACATCATCCCGCCCCCGGGCGAGCGCTCAGCCACCGAGATCGTCGACGCGCTGGCCGCGCTCATGCAGGTGGAGATCACCGACGCAGAGCGCGACGAGATGATTGCCTACATGGTCTCGCTCCGGAACAGCGACGGGTCGACGACCGTGTCGCTGTTGACGGACCTCAACATGGATGAGCGCGTCCGCGGACTGCTCTACATCCTGGCCCAGCACCCCACGTATCAGATCCGGTAGCGGACGGAGGACAGCTCATATGTGCAACTGCAAGGGCACCCACCGACACCTGCCGAAGGGCACGTCGCGTCGTGACATCCTGAAGTTCGGCGCGCTCGCAGCGGGCATCTCGCTGCTGGGCCCGTGGCGCGGCGCACTGCCGCTCGCGCACGGCTCGCCGGTGAACCGCAAACGCTTCGTCGTGCTGAACCTGTTCGGCGGCAACGACAGCATGAACATGGTCATTCCCCACGCGCTGCAGCCGTACTACGACCGGCGCCCGGGACTGGCGGTCGAAGCGGACGATGCGCTGTCGCTGAACCAGGGTGCGAACCCGAACGCGACGTACTCTCTGCACCCGCAGCTCTCGAGCATCCGGCAGATGTGGAACGACGGCGACGCGGCGATCATCCACCGCGTCGGCTACCCGGCACCGAACCTGAGCCACTTCACGAGCCAGGACATCTACAGCAACGGCTTCCGCGGCGAGTTCCCGACGGGGATTCCCGAGAGCGGCTGGATCGCGCGCTACGCGGACCGCAACGGCGGCAACGCCCTCAGCGCCGTCTCCGTCGGTGTCGGTCGTCCGCGCGACTTCGTCGGCGGCCAGGCCAACCCGTTCCTCGTGCAGAGCCTCTCGTCGTTCAACCTCGTCGGCGGCACCGGCAACAGCCACCTCCACCGCCTCGAGACCGCGAAGCGCATCATCGAGAGTTTCGCGGGCACGGGCAACTCGGACGACGCGCGGAACGCGCTCGAGCAGGCGCACACGCTGACCGATCAGGTCCAGTTGGCCGTTGCCGACTACACGAGCACGGCGACGTACACGACCGCGCGCATCAGCCGCCAGCTGAAGGACATCGCGATCATGGTGCAGGCGGGCTTCGACAGCAGCCTGTTCTTCACCGGATACGGCGGCTTCGACACGCACGGCGATCAGTTGACGCGCCACGCGAGTCTCATGCTCCAGCTCGACGATGCCATCGGCTCGTTCGCACAGGACATGAAGGACATGGGCCAGTGGAACGACCTCGTCATCTGCGTGATGACAGAGTTCGGCCGGCGCAACTTCGTGAACGGCTCGTCCGGCACCGACCACGGCCACGCGTACGCCGAGCTGATCATCGGCGGCGGCGTGCAGGGCGGTGTCTACGGACCCGATCTCGTCGAGACCGACATCACCGCGAACTTCCCCACCCACGCCGTGGACTTCCGCTCGGTCTACAAGGAGATCCTGACGGGCCACATGGGCGCGGCAGACGTGGCCGGCATCTTCCCGGAGACGATCCCCGGGGATCAGGTGCTCGGCATCGTCTAGCTAGGAGCCTGTCCGAGGACCCCGTCGGCCGGAGAGCAGACTCGACCGGACAGTCTCCTAGTCGGAAGTTCCAGAGCCTGAAGCGACGTAACTCTCTGCGAATGAAGAGGATGCGCCTCGCGGCGCGAGTCACGGGCTGGCTACACGGTGACGCCGAGCAGGTCGAGGGCGCGTTGCTGCAGCGGGTTGGGTCGAGTGGTCTTGACGAAACTGGGGGCGTTCTCGACCTGAGGCTGCACGACGTTGCGCGCGATCGTGCCGAGCTTGCGTAGGAGCCCCTGGAAACTCTGCACCGGTAGCGTGCCGTCGGCGGTGCGCCCGCCACTCGCCTTGCGCAGCGCAGCATCGGAGCGCTTCGCGGGTGCGACCATCGAGTCCCGCTTCGCCTCAGCCGCCTCACGCTCCTCGTCGTCGAAGAGCAACGACACCAGGCGCTCGCGCATGTGCCACTCGACGTAGTACGCCAGCATGCACAGGAAGACGTGCGCGCGCACGCGGTCGGCCCGTCGGTGGAAGATCGGCCGCACCTTCAGATCAACCGTCTTGAGCGAGCGAAACGCACGCTCCACGCGGGAGAGTGACTTGTAGGTGCGCACGACATCGTCGCGCGGCATGCGCTCCTCGGAGACGCTGGTACGCAGCACGTAGATGCCGTCGAGCGCGGACTCGCGCTCGACGGTCGACTCGTTGACGGACCAGGACAGGTGGCCCTCGCGGATCGTGATCTCGAAGTGCTTCGCCATCTTGAAGCGGTTGAGTTTCCGTCCCACCCGCAGGCCGATCTTGGCGGGGTCGCGGAGACGGCCGCGCTCGACCATGCGCTGGACCGTCTCGAGCTCCGTCTGCGTACACGCCATCAGCGCGCGTCGCTTGCGCGCGCGCTCCTCGGCGAGCAACGGATTGCGGCAGACGACAAGTCGCTCGTCGGGGAAGTCGGGAGAGCTGACCTCCATCAGGTCACGCTCGTCGAAGAGCGAGAGCTGGATCAAGCCCGCACCGTGGAGCCGCTGGATCTGCGGCGCCCGCAACGCCGTGACCCAATCCACACCACGCGTCGCGCGCAACTCCTCGACGCGCGCCTCGGTGATCATGCCGCGGTCCCCGACGAGTACCACGCGGGCGAGTGAGAAGCGCGTCATGAGTTTCTCAACCTGGCTTGCCAACGTGGCGGGGTCGCCGGTATTGCCCTCGAAGACCTCCACCGCCACGGGTCGACCGTCCTTGTCGGTCAAGAGCCCGTAGACGATCTGGAGCGTGCCGCGCTTGCCATCTCGCGAGTAGCCGATCTTGGCGAGCGGGCACTTGCGTCCCTCGAAGTAGCTGCTTGAGAGGTCGTAGAGCACGACGGAGCCGTCCTCGAGATGGCGCTCGGCGAGCTTCTTCTCGATCGCGCTCTGGCGCGTGAGCAGCCAGTCCATCGCGGAGTAGATCTCGTCCTCGGAGACGTCACCGAGATCGAGCATCTCCGGCAGACTTGAGTCGGGCGCCTCGGCGGTGAGCCCGCGCGCCGTCGCCAACTTGGAGCCGGGGAAGAGGATGCGCGCAGCGATCATCGCCGAGACGATTTGGCGCTCGCGAGAGGGGCGTACACGCAGCACTTGGTCGAGCCCCAGGACCCGAAGCATGCCGAGCACCGCGGCGACGTGGCCGTGCGGCGTCGAGCACAGAATGTCGAAGGCGATCGGAGCGCCAGCGGCCTTGCCGCGC
>JAJFFG010000059.1 GCA_021776825.1 Planctomycetota bacterium | reverse complement strand
GATCTTCGACAAATGCTCAATGCCAAGTAGTTTCCTGTGTGGTCCGGGAGGGTCTGTGTTCAAATTCAGCTTGCGGGCGACAGCCCGCGAAAGCGTGTTCATGACCAGCGAGCTCTTGCCGCTGCCGCTGACGCCGGTCACGACCGTCATCTGGTCGTAGGGCAGATCCACGTCGATCCCGCGCAGGTTGTTCTGCCGCACCCCGCGCAGGCGGATCGGTGCTGGGGTTTCGGCGTCGTCGACGGGCGTCACGTAGGGGAGAAGGTACGGTGGGGGCGAACGCGTCCCGCAGTTCGCCCGGTCGGGCGTCGCCGATCCCACGGAGTGTGCGGCACGGCGTCCTTCGACGAGCTAGTCGTCGTCCAAGCCGTACTCGAGTGGATACGGCGGCGGCGCGCCGCCGGGACCCGTCAGGTAGTGCTTCATCCAGCGCATCAGCCGCAGGCTGTAGTCATAACGCGACGCGGCGCGACGGTTGCCGTGACCCTCGCCGGGGTAGAGCACGAGCCGCACGGGCGTCTTGTCGAGCATCTTCAGGTAACGATAGAGCTCCATCGACTGGCTCGGGTGGACACGCGAGTCCTCCTTGCCGTGCAGGATCAGGATCGGCGTCCGCGCCTTCGGCGTGTGGTAGATCGGGCTCCGCTCGCGGTAGAAGTCCCAGTCCTCCCACGGCAGCACGCGGTAGTGCACAAGGGTCATCTCGTTCGGGATCTCGGTGGTCCCCGCGAACGAGACCTGGTCCGAGATGCCGACCGACATGACCGCCGCCGCGAAGTGCTCGGTCAGCGCGGTCGCGCACCACGCGGAGGCGTAGCCGCCGTACGAGCCGCCGGTGACGCCGACTTTCTTGCGGTCGATGAGACCGGTTTCTGCGAGGTGCTCGACGCCGTCGACGATGTCATCGAACTCCTTCCCGCCCATGTCGCGGTGGTCGAGCATCGAGAACTCGACGCCGCGGCCCGTGCTCGCGCGGTAGTTGGGGTAGAAGACGGCGAAGCCCTGCGCGGCGAGGGCCTGACCGCCGCTCGCGTACCACGTGACCCAGCTGTCGCGGAAGTGCGACTCGGGCCCGCCGTGCACCACCACCACGAGCGGGTGGGCGCCGTCGGGGCTCTCGTCGAGTGGCCGGATCAAGAGACCCTGCAGCGACAGTCCGTCGCGCGCGGAGTACGTCACGACTTCCTGCTTCGCCAGCCGTAGGTCAGCCAGCGACGGGTTGCTATCGGTCAGGCGCTGCGGGGGAGCATCGCCGGGAGCGGCGGCGAAGACCTCGTTCGGGTGCGCCGCCGTGCTGCCGAGGAGCGCCATGCGCGAACCGTCGGTCGAGAGCGAGAGTCCGGTGACCGCCACCGAGCCGGTGGCCTTCCAACGGATCTGTGTGTCGCCCTCGTGGGGATCGCCCGAGATGTCGAAGTCGGCCAGATGCGTGGTGACGTCGATATCGATGAGCGCCCGCAGGTCAGTCGGCGTCGTCCAACGAACGTCGCGGACGTGCCCCAGGAACTTGGGCAGGAGATCGTCCAAGTCACCGCCCGCGGCTGAGGCGACGTACAGGCGGCCGGCCGCGGGATCGTGCAGTGTCTCGGAGGCGATGATCGCCACGCGTTCCCCGTCGGGACTCCACGCCAGCGGACCGATCTTCCCCGTCGTCCCGAACGTGGACTGCGTGGCGCCCGTGCCGGCGTCGACGACGTTCCAGCGGCGCCGCATGTAGTGATCGTCGATGTGGGGCGTCGGGGCGAGCGCTACGGCGAGACGCTTGCCGTCGGGGCTCCACACCGGGTCGGATGGGAACCCATCGAGCGTCACGCGGCGCGGCTTCGCGTCGGGGTCGTCGAGGCGCGCGATCCAGAGCGCCGGCGGGAGGCGGTCCTCCTCGAAGATCTCCTGCGAGAAGCCCTTCTTCTTCCGCTCCTTGAGTTCTTTCGGCTCCGGACCGGTGGAGACGAAGGCGATCTCACCGCCTCCCGGCTTCCACGCGAGCTCTCCGATGCCGCCCTCGAACGTCAGCAGTCGACGGGCCTCTCCGCCCACGAGATCGATGACGTAGAGCGAACGGTGCTCGTCACCCTTGCGCTTGGTCAGGAACGAGATGCGCTCGCTGTCGCCCGCCCACTGGACGTCGCCGACGTTGACCTTGCCGGAGACGTAGGCTCGGCTGCTGCCGTCCGGACCGATGACATGGAGCTCGGTCCACTGTGGTCCGTCGTCCTGACTACGCAGGTCGCGGGGGATGTTCAGCGTGTAGGCGATGTGTTGCCCGTCGGGGGCGATCGCCGCGGAGCCCACGCTGCGGAGCGCGGCGACATCCTCGAGCGTCATCCCGCGCTGCTCCTGCGCGGTCGCGCTCAGGCTGACGGTGAGGAGAGCGAGCGTGGCGAGCGAGGCAGTGAACAGGCGAGCGGACATCAGGGGCTCCTCCGGTGCTGAGAGCGAGAGGGTAGACCACCAGGTCCCCTAGAGCCCGCGGCCGGGTATGCTGGGGCTCAGTGGGAGGAGGGAGAGGGGATGACCTCACGACGCGGAAGACTGCGTCGCCTTCTGGATACCGCCGTGCTCACGTTCGCATGCGTGGCTTTGGCGCCCACGATCGCGACGGCACGCGAGGTCCCAGCCGTCCTCCCCGGGCAGCGCCTTTGGGGTGAGGTCGGCCCGCAAGAGCGCCTCACCGTGGTGCTCGATGGCCTCGCGGGGATGGAACTCACGGTGCGCGCTCGCGCGTTCCGAGGCAGCGACCTCCTGCCCGCGCTCTCGCTCGTCGATCCCGACGGCGTGGCGGTGCCGCTGAGCACGGTGACGCGCGAGAGCCACGGCGGCCGTCGCGTCACACTGCGCAGACTGACGCTCGAGCAGACCGGCCTCTACGAGCTCGCCATCGAGGGCGTGTTCGGAACCACCGGCGGCTTCGACCTGCGCACGACCGGACGCATGCCGCGCAGCGTGAGCGGTAGCGTGGTCATCGAAGACGGGGACGTCGCGATCCCGTTCGACGCCCGACCGGGGGACACGGCGCGACTGCGCGTTCGCAAGGGACCGAAGAGCCCCGTCCTGCCGATCATCCGCCGCTTCGTCGATGCTGCGGAGATCGTCACGGATCTGCAGGAGCCCAAGCGCTCACCCGCGCTGCCGATCGGCGTCGCCGGGACCCAGCGGTTCGAGGTCGGCGGTCGCGTCAGCACGCGCGGAGAGGTTCGCTATCGGCTCCGGGTCAAGCGGACGAAGGCCCCGAAGGAGCCCGCCGACATTCGCACGTTCCACGCCGCGGGGACCGTGAGTGGACGCATCGTCATCGCTGGGAACGTCGTCCGTTCGTCGCGCGACGCGAGCGCCAAGGGCACTGGCGGTACGCCGGCGCCCGATCTCGCCGTCGGCGAACTGGTGATCGGCACTGCGCCCGGCGTGGCCGTGCGTGACCTCGCGGAGCGCCTCGACGATGCCGTGGCCGGAACCCGCTTCATCGTGGAGCGCTCGCTGACGCCGGAGGGTCCGCACCTCGTCTCGATCGCGCACCTCGCGGGTGTCGGCGACGACGCGCGACGGCGCGCTCAGACCGTCGCGGTCATCGATGCGCTCGCCGACTCCGGCGTCGTCGCCTGGGCGGAGCCGAACCACATCTGCCGCGCCGCCCGCTTCCCGGACGATCCCGGCTACCGCGATCAGTACCCGTTGACGCAGATGAGCCTGGATCGTGCCTGGGAGATCACGCGCGGCGACTCGTCGATCGTCATCGCAGTCCTGGATACCGGCACGTGGCCGCATCCCGATCTCGATGACGTCATGCTGCCCGGCTTCGACTTCGTCTCGGACCGACAGCGCTCATTCGATTTCGACGGTTGGGACTCCGACCCGACGGACTCGGCGTTGGATTACCACGGCACACACGTCGCCGGGATCGCGGCGGCGTCGACGAACAACGGCATCGGCGTCGCGGGCGTCGCGTGGGGCTCGACCGTGCTCCCCGTACGCGTACTCGGTAAGGGCGGCGGCACGGACTTCGATCTCGCGGCGGGCATCCGCTGGGCCGCCGGTCTGGCGGTGACGGGGGCGCCGATCAACACGTCGCCGGCCGAAGTCATCAACATGAGCCTCGTCAGCAGGTCACCTGCAACGGTCGTGAGCAGCGCGGTCGATGCGGCGTTCGAGAACGGCGTCGCGCTGGTGGCGGCGGCGGGCAATGCTGCGACGTCGGCCCCGTACTACCCCGCGGCGTATCCGCCCGTTGTGTCCGTGTACGCCTTGGACGTGAACTACAAGTGGGCGAGCTACAGCAACTACGGCAGTTCGCTCTCGGTGGGTGCG
Organism: Planctomycetota bacterium; assembly: GCA_021776825.1. Taxonomy (GTDB): domain Bacteria; phylum Planctomycetota; class JAJSAM01; order JAJSAM01; family JAJVHW01; genus JAJFFG01. The sequence goes on along the minus strand of JAJFFG010000059.1, from coordinate 2,559 downwards.
CCGGGTGGCGACATGAACGCAGGACTGCCGGGCATCTTGAGCACGTACGTGGACTCGTCGCGCAATGCGTCGTACGCCTACCTACAGGGCACGTCGATGGCGTGCCCGCATGTTGCCGGAGTGATGGCGCTGCTGCGCACCGCCGATCGGTCGCTCACTCCCGTCCAGGTCACGGGCATCTTGGAGACGACGGCGATCGATCTCGGGCCTCCGGGCTTCGATGACCAGTACGGCTACGGCGCGGTCGACGCGTACGCGGCGCTGCGCGTCGTGGCGTCGATCCCCCCCGCGGGCTCGGCACTCGCGGCCACCCCGCCCTCGCTCGAGTTCGGGCGGCTCGCGAACGCGCTCGACGTGATCGTTCGCGATGTCGATGAGGGCCGCGTGCTCATCCGCAACGTGATCGCGTCGCCGACCGGAGCTCCGTGGCTCAGCGTCGATACAGACGACGACCAGACGCCTGCCGTGGTGCACGTCCACGTGGATCACGAGCAGCTCGGCACGGGGATCTTCGAGAGCTCCGTCGAGGTCCTGACGACCGCGGGGGCGATGACCATCCCGGTGCGTGTGATTCGGACGAACCCACCCCGACTCGAACGTGTTCGCGTATCGGCCATCGATGCGTTGGGCATCGTGCGCGCGCAGACGCAGACGAGCGAGGACGACGACTGGGAGTACGTACTCCCGAACGTGCCGCTTGGGCAGTACCGCATCGTGGCCGGCGCCGATCTCGATCTCGATCTCGCCATCGATCGCGTTGACGAGTTCGAGGGCGAGTGGCCGTTGCTGGAGCGGCCCGAGCGCCTCGGCATCGTGGTGACCGATCTCGATCACGACGGCATCGACGTGCCGCTGCTCCGGCGTGACGCGCGCTTCGCGTTCGACGGGGTCGGAGGTGGACCCATCGACGGCGCCGTGGCCGTACGGGTCTACGACCGGGTCACGGGTCTGCCGATCGCCGGAGCGCGCGTGTACCTGGCCGACGGCGGCCTCGTCGCGCAGTCCGACCTTCAGGGGCGCGCCGTGTTCGCAGGAGTGTTCGAGGGCGCGCTCGTGATCACGGTCGTCGCCGCTGGCTACGAGCCGCGCACGCGTGCCGCGTCGAACTCGCAGTACCAGGCGTTCGGACTCGTCCCAGCAGGCGATCCCGGCACGGTGACCGTGACGGTGCGCGTGAGCGGTCTGGAAGGCGGAGCGCGGGACGTCGTCGTGCACGTCGGCTCGACGCGCGTGCGTGCGGCGTGGAACCAGAGTCCGACGCAGACGGTCGAGGTCATCGTGCCGCGGACGGTCGAGACGTTCTCCGTCAGCGCGTTCGTGACGGACATCGACGGTCGGCCGACGCACATCGCGGTCGGCAGCGTCACGCCGCCACGCGACGGCGATGCGATCGACATCGACCTCGCCGTGGTGGCGCCCGAGGTCGATCCCGTCACACGTTCGCTCGAGGTCGTGCTGCCTGCGTCGCGACTCGGTGCCGATGCCGAGGTGCGTGCATTCACCGAGCTCGCGACGATCGGCGAGGGCTGGGTCGTGGTGGGGGAGAGCGCCGTCGATCCGGACGCGCCGAGCGAGCACGCCTGGACAGCCGCGCTCGGGGGCGGCATCGCGCGCCTCGCCGTGACCGCTACCGACTCACTCGGTCGTTCCAGTCGCCTCGTGCTGCGCGGCGCGGCGACCGACATCCGCGTGGATGACGAGATCGAGCTCCCGGTCCCTGGCGCACCGCTCGCGCCGATCGAGGGAGCGACGGTGTCGCCGAATCAGCTCCTGCTCGAGTTCGAGCCGACGTTGAAGGCCGACATCGTCGAGATCGAGATGCGCGACGTGGAGTCGGGGGAGACGTGGCACCTGACGGCCGTCGCGGCGACACCGCGCGTGACACTGCCGGACCTGCCCGAAGGCGGATTGCGCTCCGGGCGGACCTATGCCTGGCGAGTGATCTCGCGTCGCTTCTCTGTCCACTCCTACGCGGCGTTCGTCGAGCGCGATCTGCGCGCCAACGAGATCGAACGCACCGTCAGTCGGGAAGAGACGTTCACGACGGAATGAGCGAGACGACTCCTCGTTCCTGACGCCCGCCTCGGACGTCTCAGAGTCCATGGACCCCCGATCATCGCCGCGCCGGGTCACTTGTATGGGAACTGCCCGCGCCGCGTTGATGGGCGCGCTCGCGCTCTCCATCGCCGCAGCGCCGTGGGTAGTCGCTCTCACGCTTCGCAGCCCAGAGCTGCCGCCGCCGAGCGGCTGACAGATCCTCCGTCGCGGCTTCGTGAAGGCTGCCACGACCCCCGGAAGCTCTAACTAGCGGCCTGTCGCGCCGGCGGTCGCTCGCACGGCGACGCGGACACTCCGACAGGCCGCTAGTCCGGACTATTCATGAGGCTCGCGCACTCCGTGACGACCATCGTCCAGGAATCGAGGAGCCGCCTGGATGCGGGGGCGACGCCACGCGCCGAGTGGCCCGTCCTGAGCGAGGACAGAACGTCGAGATCAAGGCGCGCCGACGACTGCGACGCCGTTCCGTCTCGGAGGAGGCGCAACGCAGAGATCGGCGGT
>JAJFFG010000058.1 GCA_021776825.1 Planctomycetota bacterium | reverse complement strand
GACTGCTGCGCCCCTGGGGTCGTTCCGCGGCCTGCCGGCGGCTCGAGCCGCCGGCAGGCCGTACCGCTCTTCCGAGCTCTCAGCGATCCCACCCGCGTGGAGATCCTGGCGCTGATCGCGTCGCGTCCGGATGCCATCTGTGTCTGCGACGTCGTGGCCCACTTCGATCTGAAGCAGCCCACGATCTCGCACCACTTGCGCGTGCTGCGCAAGGCGGGCCTGGTGGGCGTGACCCGACGCGGGACTTGGGCGTACTACGCACTCGATGTCCGGGGTATCGAGGCGTTGAGGAGGGCCGTCGATCTCGTCGTGCCCGGGCACGCGACCGCGACGGCGACCCCGTGAGGTGCGTCTCTCTCTTTTTGGACACGAGATCGACATCGGTCTATGCAGCTTGCCGACGAGCGGCGCCACGCGCTGGCGCCAATGACGTCGACGCGGCTCGAGAGGGGTTCGCCGACTCCCAGCTCGAACACCACTTGCCCAGGTGCGTCTCCCGGTACGAGCGCCAGATGCTCGGGGAACGCTCGCGCAACGGCGAGCCTGAGCCCCAGGACCGGCCGGCCATGTTCCTCGTCCGCGTCCACAACGCGGGTCGCTCGCAGATGGCGGCAGCGCTCACGACGCACCTGGGCGGGAGTCGGGTTGTCGTCGGAACGGCTGGATCGACGCCCGCCGCCGAGATCCACGCCGCGTACGCGACGACATCGGAAGTCGCGTGAGCGCGCTCCTCGGTTCCCTCGGCGCGTACGTCGACGAAGAAGCGGGGGGCTGACGGATGGGTATCTTCGAGCGGCTGCTGTCGATCTGGGTCGCGCTCGCGATCGCCGTCGGCGTTGCGCTGGGACTCGCGGCGCCTTCACTCTTCGAGTTCGTCGCCGCCGTCGAGTGGGCGAACGTCAACCTCGTCATCGCCGTCCTCATCTGGCTGATGATCTACCCGATGATGCTCAAGGTCGAGCCGGCCTGCCTCAAGGAGGTGGGCCGCAAGCCACGGGGTCTGGCGCTCACGCTCGTCGTGAACTGGCTGATCAAGCCGTTCACCATGGCAGCCCTCGGGGTCTTGTTCTTCCGGTTCGTGTTTGCGGACTTGGTGTCGCCGGCAGACGCGGACCAGTACATCGCCGGGATGATCCTGCTCGGTGTCGCACCGTGCACGGCGATGGTGTTCGTCTGGAGTCATCTCACCGACGGCGATGCGAACTACACACTCGTGCAGGTCTCCGTGAACGACCTGATCCTGGTGTTCGCGTTCGCACCGCTCGCAGGGCTCCTCCTCGGAGTCACGGACCTGCAGGTGCCATGGGAGACGTTGGTGGCATCCGTGGCCGTGTTCGTCGTCGTCCCGCTGGCCGCGGGCATGGCGACACACCACCGCCTGAAGCGCCGCGGCGGCAACGAAGCGATCGAGCGTCTCGCCGCGAAGCTCAAGCCGACGTCGATCATCGGCCTGCTGCTCACCGTCGTCCTGCTGTTCGGCTTCCAGGCCGAGACGATCGTCGAGCAGCCGACGCGCGTGCTTCTGATCGCGACACCGTTGGCGCTCCAGAGCTACGGGATCTTCGCCATCGCATACGGCCTCGCGAAGGTGATGAAGCTGCCGCACGCGGTAGCAGCTCCGGCCGCCATGATCGGGACCTCGAACTTCTTCGAGCTCGCCGTTGCCGTTGCCATCAGCCTCTTCGGCCTCGGTTCAGGTGCTGCCCTGGCCACCGTCGTTGGCGTGCTGATCGAGGTGCCGGTGATGCTCTCGCTGGTGCGGTTCGCCAACCGGACACGACACTGGTTCCCCAGCGCGCAGAGGGGCGAACGCCGCTGAGCCGGAAGAGGGCCTGAAAGAGGGCCGGAAGAGGGCCGGAAGAGAACTCGGAGGAGGAGTCGAGCGTGAGAGGTCCTGGAGCCATCGCCGGACTCGTCTGGGCTGCCGTCATCACGGCCGCGGCTGTCGTCCTTGCGACGCTTCCCGTCCTCTACATGACGGAGTATGGCGCGCTCCGGCTGAGCGTCGCCGCCGCGGCCCTGGTCGGCGGGGCGATCGCAGCGACGCTCGCGTTCCGCATCGTCCGCAAGTTCGCGGGAACCAGCGGTCGCGCCCGTGCTGCCGTTCTGCTCCTCTTCATCCTGATGGTGATCCCTGCGGTCTCCCTCCGCGCGCCCGGGCGCGTGACGCATGCCAGCTTCGGCCTCACCGTCTACGGGTTCGTCCCGGTCCCCGTCCTCGACGTCGTCGTCGGCACCTCGGGAGTCCTCTGGTTCCGCGACAAGAGCCACGTCGTCACGGAGGAGGAAGTCCGCTCACACCTGAGCCCCGACGTGCGGCGCGTCATCATCGGGATCGGTTGGCACGACGCGGTGACCGTCGAGCCCGGCGTGCGGGAGATCGACGGCGTTGACGTCCGGATCCTCACGACTCCGGAGGCCTTCGACCTCTTCAACCAGTCGAAGGACGAGGGCGTCCCGGTGCTCCTCATCGCTCACTCCACCTGCTGAGCGGGCCGCGCGCGTGTCGTATGGCAGGATGGCGCACGCCTCGCTCTCAGCAGCACCGGCACCGGCAAGGGGCCGCGAACGCAGGGCTACAAGTCGGTGGTCCTCCCACACGGCGAGAGCGGGTTCCACCTCGCGGTGGCCGTACTCGCGGACGGCGACCTGCACCTCACGCTCTCGCTGGCGAGCGACACCTGGTCGAATCATCCATTTGGGGGAGTCTACTTCCGGGACTCGGAGCGACCGTTCCTCCACGGAGGCGTGCAGACGATCGATCTGATCGAGTAGTCGCTCGCCCCGGTGCGGCGTGTCGGGGTCTTGGTGTGACAACTAGCTCGGTGGTAGCGCGGGTCGCTCAGGCTTGGAGGTTGTTCTCGCTTCCACTGTCCCGAGGCCCATTGCCACCGCTGCCCTCCGGCGTGCGAACCCTCTCGCATCTCCGTGCGAGTCGACATCCGTCGAGGTGTCAGCGGACCGGCGTCGTGCTCGCGTCTCACCGACGCACTCACGGTGGGTCGTCGATTCGTGGAGCGAGTCCCCACCTTCCGTCGCTAGGATCCGACCGTGAGCGATCGGCTCATGCCCCCTGACACCACCGAGCGCACGTTCCGGCCACCCGCTGGACGCAAGGCCTTCTGGAGCCTCGCCACGCTCGTCTTCGCCGCGATCGTCGTCTTCCTGACGCCGATCTTCCTCGAGGACGAGAAGTCGCCACGAGCGGCGCCCATCACGGTCGGGCTCCTGAACCTGTTCCTCTTCTTCCTCCTGCTCCGGCTGGAGTTCCTGTGGTCGCGGCTGACGGTGTCGGAGCGTGGGGTTCGTCTGCGCACGCCGGTGCGTCGCTTCGACCTCACGTGGGAAGACGTCGCGTGCGTCGAGATCCGCGCCCTCGAATCGCAGAACGCAGCGGCGCTCGGAGTCTCCGCCGGCATCGCGTTCCTCCCAGGCATCTCCGAGATCGCCGGGGGACTCGTCGGTCGCGCCGCCGGCGGCGCCATCTCGGCCGGGACACCCGCAGAGACGGTGCCGTTCATCCGCGTACTCGGCCGCAACGGTCGACCACGCATCACGCTCGTTGGCGTCTACGACTGGATGGCAGCCGACGCGCTGCGCACTGTCGCCGTCCGACGTGAGATCCCGGTCAGGAGCGCCCCGTGAAACTGGCAGCGCTGACGATCGTGTCACTCCTCGCGGCAGCTTGCGGTTCGCACACTCCGGTCACACATGTCGTTCCAGATTGGGCAGAACATGAGGCCGATGCCACGGTTGACCCGTCGCTCGGGCTGCCTGAGGAAGTGACGTGCGCGCGAACCGGCATCCGCTTCGTGCTTGTTCGTCCAGGGACCTTCTTCCGAGTCGGCGAAGCGGACAGCTTGAGGGCCGAGCCTGATGGCTCGCGCTCGTTGCAGTCCGTCACGATCACATCGCCGTTCTACATCGGAAAGTACGAGGTCACTCAGGAGCAGTGGCTTCGGTTCATGGACTCCAACCCAAGCCGACACGCAACGGGTGGAGCCCACCCGGTGAACAACGTCTCGTGGAACCAGATCCAGGAGTTCCTGCGAGAGACGCAGACGCGACTGCCCACGGAAGCTGAGTGGGAGTACGTGTGTCGCGCCGGTGAGTCGGCGGAGGGGCCGGAGACTCCGCCGAGCCTTGCGTGGTCTTACGATCAGACCGTCGCGTACTGGCACGCGCGTGGACGCGAACGGGGACCGACGGCGACCGCGAAGTACAGCCCGGTCCCGGTCGGCCTCAAGGAGCCCAACCCGTGGGGCGTGCACGACATGCTCGGGAACGTGGAGGAGTGGTGCTCGGACTGGCTCGGCCCTTACCCGGCGAGCGCAGATCCCATCACGGACCCGCGCGGCCCGGACACTGGCGAGTTCAGAGTGTTTCGCGGTGGCTCATGGTGGATGAGCCTGGACGATCTCACGGCGACGGAGCGAAGTGGTCAAGGGCCCGATTCGGACTCGGATGAGATCGGTTTCCGGGTTGCTCGTGAGCCATAGCCGAAGCAGTCATGGGGTTGCTGGCCGAAGGCGGGACCGTGGCAACTACGACAACTAACTCGGTGCTGGGGCGAGTCGCCCAGGCCCGGTAGTCGTCGAAGTCTCCACGGTCCCCAGCCCCAGCCCCAGCGGCCTCGGTCGTGGACGCGCGCGAGGCCGGGTCAGTCGCCGCGCCCTGCGGTGACGCAGCGGCCGGCGCTTGGGAGGCCGACGACGACCTCGGCGCCGACGCGTAGGACCTCCGCGATCAGTCCGTCGAGAGTCGCTCTCGTTATCTTCGGGTTGGAGATGACGGGTCGCAGGATAACGTCGTCGCCGATGTTCGACCGGCTGAACATGAACTCGCCGGTGCGCCTGATGCGCTGTCGCACAGCGGAGTTGAG
>JAJFFG010000057.1 GCA_021776825.1 Planctomycetota bacterium | reverse complement strand
TTTTACGCCTATGCACCCCCATCTTTAGCGGGGGGTTTGGGGGGCGGGGCCGGGGGGGGCGGCCTTTGGGGGCGCGCCCCCGCGGCGGGGCGGAGAATCGGGACCCCGCCTGCCGCTACCATCAGCGGCCGCGGCGACGCCCTCGTCGCGTCGGACCCACAGGAGAGCACGATGTCCCTTCCCGCCGCCCGAGTCGCCGAACTCGGCCAGAGCATCTGGTACGACAACCTCAGCCGTGATCTGTTCGCGAGTGGGGAGATGCGCAGCCTGGTCGAGGACCAGGGCGTCCGAGGCGTGACGTCCAACCCCGCGATCTTCAAGAAGGCGATGACGACCTCGCCGCTCTACGCGCCGGAGTTCGATGCACTGGCGCGCGAGGGCAAGTCCGCGACCGAGATCTACGAGACGCTCGCTGTCGAGGACATCCGCACGGCGTGCGACCTGCTCCGCGAGGTGTTCGACGGTACCGAGGGCAAGGACGGCTTTGTCAGCCTCGAGGTGTCGCCGGCCCTCGCCCATGACACCGACGGCACCGTGGCGGATGCACTTCGTCTCGCCGCCTGGGTCGATCGACCCAACCTGATGATCAAGGTGCCGGCGACGCCCGAGGGCATCCCCGCGATCCGGTCGCTCATCAGCGCTGGGCTGAGCATCAACGTCACGCTGATCTTCTCGCGCGAGATGTACGCACGCGTCATTGACGCCTACATGAGCGGTCTCGAGGATCGCGCTGGGCGTGGCGAGCCGCTGGCGGGCATCCAGTCGGTGGCGTCGTTCTTCGTCTCCCGCGTCGACTCGGCCGTGGACGCCGCACTGGATCAGATCGCGGCCGACCAGCCGGATGTGGCCGACGAGGTCACCGGGCTCAAGGGCCGCGCGGCCGTCGCCAATGCGAAGCTCGCCTACGAGCTGTTCGGTCAGGAGTTCGGGGCGCCGCGGTTCGACGCGCTGTCGGAGAAGGGAGCCTCCGTGCAGCGGCCGCTCTGGGCGAGCACGAGCACGAAGGACCCGTCGTATCCCGACACGCTGTACGTCGATACGCTCATCGGTCGCGACACGGTCAACACGATCCCGCCGAAGACGCTGGCCGCATTCAACGACCATGGCACGGCCGCCGCGACGATCATGGACGGCATGGCCGAGGCCGGCGTGACGCTGGATGCGATCGAGCGTCACGGCATCGCGATCGACGGCGTCTGCGAGGACCTGCTGGCCGCTGGAGTCAAGTCGTTCGCCGACTCGTTCGACGAGCTGCTCGCGGCCGTGGAGGCGCGTCGCCGCGCGGCGACGTCGGTCACTGCCGTGGACGGAGCCGCCGCGGACGCCACCACCGCGACGGCAACCGCCGCGGACGACTCCGCCACGGACGAAACCGCCACAGAGGCGACCGCCCCCGCGCCTTCCGCCCGAGTTCCCGGCGCGTGAGCGACGCGGCTGAGACGTTTCCGGCGGACGCGGGAGCGCGGCTGCTGGCCGGGGACCCGTCACTTTGGACCGACGACCCGGCCGTGCAGGCGGAGATCGCGGATCGACTCGGCTGGGTGCATCTGCCGCACGGGCTCGAGGATGGGCTGGCTCAGGCGCGTGAGCTCGCCGAGACCGCGCGTGCGGACGGCATCACGCATGTCGTGCTCTGCGGAATGGGTGGCTCGAGCCTGGCGGCCGAGGTGTTCGCCGAGGTGCTCGGCCCGACCGAGGGCTCGCCGCGCCTGACCGCACTCGACACGACGGACCCCCGACGCATCCGCGCCCTCGATGCGGAGCTCCACCTCGCGCGGACTCTGTTCATCGTGGCATCGAAGAGTGGGTCCACGGTCGAGACCGACGCTCTGCGACGGCACTACACGGCGCGTCTCGCGACCGGTGGCGAGGAGCCGTCGGTGCATCTCGTCGCGATCACCGATCCTGGCTCCGACCTCGGCGCGGCGGCGCGGGCCGAGGGCTGGCGGGCCGTGTTCGAGAACCCAGCCGACATCGGCGGGCGGTTTTCGGCGCTCAGCCTCTTCGGTCTCGTGCCGGCGGCGCTCCTCGGACACGACCCGGCCGTGCTGCTGCAGCTCCGTCACACCGCGGAGGAGATCGACGGCGAGCTGGTATCGCGGGCGACGGCTCTGGCGGAGAGCGCGCGACGTGGGCTGGCGATCCAGATGCTCGACTTCCCGCACCGACCGCTCCAGGCGTGGGCCGAACAACTGGTCGCCGAGAGCACCGGCAAGGCGAGTCCGGACGGTCCGGTCGGTGTTCTGCCCGTGCCGGAGCCGTCGCCGTCCGAGGCTCCACCAGACCTCTCTGCCGCTCCTCCAGGCGTGGGACTTCTCACGCTCGCCGCGTTGATGTGGGACCTCGAGGCCCTCACCGCGCTCACGTGCGCGCCGCTCGGGATCAACCCGTTCGACCAGCCCGACGTCGAGAGCGCGAAGGTGGCCACGCGCGCCGTTCTCGAGGACGACGAGCGGCGTGGGGCTCCGGACAGCGCCGGCGCCCTCGACGCGGCTCTCGGCGCCATTGCCCCGGGCGGCTACGTCGCCCTGCTCTCGTATCTCACGCCAGATGCGGACGTCGACGCGGGACTCGAGGCGCTGCGGACGGAGTTGGCGGAGCGCACGGGCGCTCCGGTCACGATCGGGCAAGGGCCGCGGTACCTCCACTCGACTGGGCAACTGCACAAGGGCGGGCCGCCCGTCGGCACGTTCGTCGTGCTGGAGGGGCCGGACGCCACCGGCGAGGGCGTGGACCTGCCGGTCCCGGGTCGTCCGTACACCTTCGGTCGCTTGTTCCAGGCTCAGGCGGAAGGGGACGTGCGGGCGCTCCGTGCGCGAGCGCTGACCGTCGTGCGCCTGCGACTCGACGACCCGGCCGTCGATCTGGCCCGTCTCGGCGAGCGCGTCTCCGGCTCCTGACGCCGCGGGATTCCGTGAGCGCCCGACCGAGCAAGCCGAAGATCATCGGTTCCGACGCAACGCCGCCGCGGAGTGTGTCCCTCCTCTCGTGACAATCGTTCCATGAGCACCACCATGACGTCTCCCGCCAGCACCCTCTCGGCCGACGAGATGGGCATCCGTCCGCGCGACCTCGACCAGCTGTGTGTCGACACGATCCGCATGCTTGCGGTCGACATGGTGAACGCGGCGAACTCCGGTCACCCGGGGATGCCGATGGGCACCGCCGACATGGCGTACGTGCTCTGGACGCGCTTCCTACGCCACGATCCGGCGGCACCCTCCTGGCGCGATCGGGATCGCTTCGTCCTCTCGGCGGGTCACGGTTCGGCGCTGCTCTACGCGCTGCTCCACCTGTCTGGCTACGACCTGTCGCTCGACGAACTGCGCGCGTTCCGCAAGCTCGGTTCGCGGACGCCCGGTCACCCCGAGCGCGGGATCACGCCGGGTGTCGAGGTCACGACCGGACCGCTCGGACAGGGGTTCGCCAACGGGATCGGCATCGCACTCGGGCAGCGCATGCTCGCCGAGCGCTTCGGTACGCCGGAGCTGCCGGTGACGACGCATCGCACGTTCGCGATCGTCAGCGACGGTGACCTGCAGGAGGGCGTCGCGGCCGAGGCCGCCTCGCTCGCCGGACACCTCGGGCTCGGCAACGTCGTGTACCTCTACGACGCGAACTCGATCACGATCGACGGCGCGACCGACCTCTCCTTCACGGAAGACGTCGGTGCTCGCTTCGCCGCGTACGGCTGGCAGGTGCTCGAGTGTGACGGTCACGACCGCGACGCGCTGGCCGCCGCGATCGAGGGTGCGCTCGCCGACACCGGGCGTCCGTCGCTCGTCGTGTGTCGCACGATCATCGGCAAGGGCTCGCCGAACCGCGGCGGCAAGTCGTCGTCGCACGGCGCCGCGCTCGGTGCGGAGGAGACGGCGCTCACGAAGGACGTCTACGGCTGGCCGCACGAGTCGACGTTCCTCGTGCCGTCCGAGGTCTACGCCCGCTTCGACGAGCGCGCTGTCGAGGGCGCCGCTGCGCACGCGGCCTGGGATACCGACATCGCGCGACTCGCCACCGAGCGCCCCGAAGTCCACGCCGCGTGGGAGTCGCACTGGACGACCGAGCTACCGTCCACCGAGGACCTGCTCGCGCAGCTCGTCGACGGTTGGGAGCCGGCCAAGGCCGCGTCGCGCAAACACTCGGGCGCCGTCCTCCAGAAGGTCGCGGAGCTCGTCCCCAACCTGGTCGGTGGATCGGCGGATCTCGCCGGCTCGAACTGCAGCACGATCAAGGGCTCCGACTTCCTCGGCGACGGCGAGGGCCTCTCCTTCAGCGGCTCGAACATCCACTTCGGGGTCCGCGAGCACGCGATGGGCTCGATCGTCAACGGGCTCGCGGCGCACGGCGCGTTCATCCCGTTCTGCGCGACGTTCCTCGCGTTCTTCGACTACATGCGCCCGCCGGTGCGGCTCGCCTCGCTCTCGCACCACGGCTCGATCTTCGTCTACACGCACGACTCGATCGGCTGTGGCGAGGATGGCCCGACGCATCAGCCCATCGAGCATCTCTGGGGCCTGCGCATGACGCCCGGCGTCACGATGCATCGTCCGGCCGACGGCCTCGAGACCGCGGCGGCGTGGGCCGACGCGATCACGCGCCGCGACGGACCGACGGCCCTCATCCTGACACGACAGGGACTGCCCGCGTTGCCGCGCGCGGCTGACTTCGACAACGCCGATCTCCTGCGCGGCGGCTACGTCGTCGTGGATGCGGCAGGAGACGCCGACGTCATCTTGATCGCGACTGGCTCCGAGGTCTCCGTCGCTCTGGATGCACGCGACGGCCTCGCTGCGCTCGGGATCGCCGCGCGCGTGGTGTCGATGCCGAGCGTCGAACTCTTCGATCGCCAGGACGACGCCTGGACGACGTCCGTGCTGCCCGAGGGACCGGCCCGCGTGGTCATCGAGGCCGGTCGCCCGGACGGCTGGTACCGCTTCGTTGGTCGCGACGGCCTCGTGATCGGCCTGACCGACTTCGGCGTCTCGGCGCCCTCGCCGGCAGCCTTTGAGCACTTCGGGATCACCGGCCCGCAGGTCACCGACCGCGTCGCCGAGTTCCTGGCTGCTAACTAGCAGCCTGTCGCGCCGGCGGTCTCGCACCCGGCGACGCCGAAACTCCGACAGGCTGTTAGCTACTCGAGCTGTTCGAGCAACTCGGTGAGTCTCTCGGCGGCGCGGGTCGCGGAGATGTTCTCGCGTGCCCACGCGCGACGCTTCTCGCGACCGTCCAGGTCGATCGTGCCGGGGCGCGCTGCGTCGACGATGATCTTGCGCACCGCCGCGCCGACGTCGGCGAGGCCGACGACCAGGCCGAGATCGCTGCCCATGACCAGGTCGCTCTGGTCGCCGACGTTCGGTGTCAGCACGGGACGGACCCCGCAGGCGAGGTACTCCCCGAACTTGACGGGGCAGGCGACCCGGTTGACCGGATCGTTGCGGCGCAGCAGCAGACCGTAGTCGGCTGCGGCGAGCGTGAGGTGCGCGTCGCCGGATGGAGCGCTTCGAACCAGCACGTCGGTTGCGTCGACGCGCTTCAGGATCGCGCGCGCTGCGTCGGCTTCGTGCGTGAGGAAGAGCGCGCGGAGCCCCGGCTGCGCTTCAGCGAGCGCCCGGACAAGCAGCGCGGACTCCTCGGCCATCTGCCATGCGGACATGCCGCCGAGGTAGGCGATCAGCACGGCGTCGTCGGCGACGCGCAGACGCGCACGTGCCGCCCTGCGCAGCTCTTCGGGGTCCGAGACGGACTCAGCGTGATTGGGGACGTGGGCGACGGGTGCCGCGAGATCCGGATGGCGCCTCCGCAGCTCCGTCATCATGCCGCGGCTCACGCAGACGATGCCGTCCGCCGCACGGCACGCGGCGGCCTCGCGATCCCGGTAGCCGGCGAGCGCGGCCGCTTCGGCCGGGTCCAGCTGCTCCTCGCTCTTCTCGAGCGAGTGCAGGTACTCCACGTCACGCAGTCCGCGCAGATCGAGGATCACGCGCGGCGCCGATCTCCCTGCCTGCGTGAGCTCGTCGCGCGCGGCCGCGGCGATCAGCGTCGCACGCGGCTGACGACAGAGCAGGAGCGCGTCGTGCATCTGGCTGTCGCGCAGGACCCGCGCGAGGCGCCGGCCGGCACCGCGGAATGACGTCGTGCGCGGTCGGTACGTCAACACCTCCGGCGGGCGACCTGTCGCGGCCTGGACCCCTCGTGCGGCGCGTGCGATGCCTCGCCGCAACGCGAGCGAAACGAAGCGACGGGGCGAGGCGAACGCGACCAGGTCCACCTTGCGCCCGCGTTCGCGCAGCGCGGCCAGCAACGGGAACGACTGCGCGCGCACCACCGGCGTAGCCAGCTCGGCGTACACCACGGCGACCACGGGACGTTGCACGGTTACAGCGACCGCTAGCCCGGCCCATTCATGAGGCTCGCGCACTCCGTGACGACCTTTGCCCGGGAGGGCAGGAGCTGTCTGGGTGCGGGGGCCACGGTCCGCGCCGAGAGGCCCGTCCTGAGCGAGGACAGCCCCTCGTTAATCAGGGACAGGCCGTCGAGATCGAGGCGCGCCGACGACTGCGACGTCGTTCCGTCTCGGAGGAGGCGCAACGAAGAGATCGGCGGTCTGGACCGCTCAGGTGCGTGAGTCGTCATGAATAGTCCGGGCTAGGGGAGAGCGGCGCGCGACGACCCAGAGGCGCTCGGTGGTCGGGTCGACATCGCTTCCGTCGACCGCGTTCGTCATCTGGTGCACGACCAGCCCCGCGCGATGGAGCTCACCCATGCAGCGCTCGGGCGAGGCGCCCGCCAGGTCCAGCGGCACGGAGAGCTCCGGGTCGTCCAGCGGAGACGAGCGGATCGAGATCAGGTCCCACTCACGCGACGGGCGGCACCACGTAATGCGTCGCCCTTCCTCCTCGCGGAGCGTTTCCGGCTGACCGATCGGCGCCTCCGGCACGCGTTCGACGTCCATGCAGAGGACGCCGTCCTGATCGAGGTTCTTGGCGATCGCGCGCGCCACGTGGACCCGATCCTCGGGCAGGATCACCGCGCGCCACACGACCGACGTGACGAGCACGGCGTCCACGCCACCAGGGATCTCCAACTCTCGTGGGTCCTGGGCGAGAAGCGTGTACGAGTCCGCCTCGTCTCCGAGCTCGGCGCGCACGCGCAGCAGCACAGATCGCGCGGAGTCGACGACCACGACGCCGAGCCCCATCTCGGTCAGGGCCCGCAAGAGGCCGATACGGCCTGCGCCCAGCAGACAGACGCGCTTGCCCCCGGTCGAGGCCCGGACGCGCGCTGCCAGCGCCGTGTCGGAGCCCGCGTCGTCGCGGCGGAAGGCGAAGTCGGCGAGCTCGGGAGGCAGCACGTTCGTAGGGTACCGTCGGCGCGACGACGCACCACACACGCCCCGTCCCCGCGCGTGATCCCGTGGTCAACGCAACGCCCTGGAGAACGTCGCCCGGGGATCCCGGTTGGACCTCACGCACCGGAGACGCGTCGCCGACTCCGCGGAAACCCGTATCCTCCCCACGCGCTATGAGCTCCAGCTGGCCCCCTGACCCCCGCGCCTGGCCCATGCTGGGCAAGATCTCCCGCATTCCGGGTCCGATCGGCTGCCTGCTGCTGATTGTGCTCCTGCCGGTCGCGTTGCTGGCGTTCCTGGTCGTGGCCGTCCTGAACACGTTCGGGATCCGACCGTGGGCTCGCCCGCGAGCGCACCAGGGTCCCCCAGAGGATGAGCCGGCCCTCGCGTCCCTCGTGCAGAAGATGGCACTCGACGAGTCGTTCCGCCGTGACGAGGTCGCGGAGGCGGCCGTCGTCGCGCCGTCGGGCGCTACGGCCGAGGAACTGCTCGACCGAGCGGTGTCGCGTGGCTGGATCGAGGAGCGCGGTGAACTCTATGCCGTCACCGACAAGGGGCGGGAGGCCGCGACCGCCGCAGCCCGCCTGCACGGAATCTGAACAGAAGCGGCACGGAATCTGAACAGAAGCGGGACGGAATCTAGACCGGCTACTGAGCGCCGATGAGGCGCCGCACGTAGGCCACGCCCTTCTCGGTGAGCGCGTAGTGACCGCGCTGGGAGCCCGCAGCGAAGAAGCGCTGCGACCGCTTCATGATCCCGAGCGTGTTCGCGAGGCTCTTCGGCGGCGTGACACCGACGAGGCTGAAGCAGCCGTTCAGGTTCTCGATGCTGAACTCGTCCTTGCTGCGGTACTCGCGGACGAAGTACGCGAAGATCAGGATCGTCTCCTGCAGGGCACCGCGACCCTCGCGGCTGCGAGCTCGGCGGTAGAAGTCCTCCAGCGACGGCTTCGCGGAGGACGTCTCGGGAGCCGGTGTGGCGCGTGCTCCCAGGCCCATCTCGCGCAGCATCCGCTTGCGCAGATGGGCGATCTGGGCCTCGACGAACTCCTCCGGTCCGGCGAACTCGACCTCGAGCCCCGGGCTCTTGAAACGGAACAGGCCGCTGTCGCCACCGTTGACCGGCGGTCCTTCGTCGCTCACGTTCGCATCGTCCCTCACAGCACGTCCCTCACAGCACGTCCCTCATAGCCCGGTCCATCACAGCCCCAGGGCCGCCCGTGCGGACGCGATGTCCGCGTCTCCCGACGGTGCCTCAGGCTGGCTCGGGCGCTCCTTCGGCTTCGAGACCGGAATGCCGAGCAACTTGCGAGCTCGGTCGATGCCCGTGGTGTTCAGCATGTACTCGCCGCGGCGATCCGTACCGAGGATCAGGTTGTGATCCCGCTTCAGCGTGCCCAGGATCTGTAGCAGGCTCTTGGGCTCCGGCTGGCCAACGTCCGCGAAGCCGCGTCGGATGTCTTCCGACGTGAAGATGTACTTCTTGAACGAACGCATCCAGAGCGCGAACACCAGGATGTTGTCCTGCATGGTGAGCCGCACGCCATCCGGGACGTGCTGCGTGTACCACGAGCCCAGATCGACCGGCCGCGAGCCTGTGCGTGTCCCTGCGTCGCCCTTCGAACCGGAGGTCCCGGCAACGCGATTGACGAAGGGGAGGAACGTCTCGAGATGTCTTCGGACGAACTCAGTGCTGCCACTCAGTTCGAATGAGATGCCAGCCGCTTCGAATCGGAACGTGGTACGGGCGCTCATGGGTGTGTTTCTCGCGGCGATGCGGGGAGGAACCGCTTTTCGACCTGGCGAGACTGACACGGTACCAGCCCGCTCGGGCCGGGCCAACCCCCCGGCCGTCCGCGATCCCTGGCCCGCCTCCAGGGCATCCAGCACACTCTCCGGCCCGCGCGCGCCGCGCGGTCGTGAGGCCAGTATGGATCCCAGCAGCATCCTCGGTGAGTTCGACGACGCCCTTCTTGGCCGCATCTTGGCCGAGGCGATGGGGCGCGGCGGAGACTACGCCGACCTATTCTTCGAGCAGCGCTCGGAGAGCTCCATGTCCCTCGAGGACGGTGTCGTGCGTTCGGCTGCGGCGGGGGACGTGGCCGGCGTCGGCGTGCGCGTCTTGGCCGGCGAACGGACCGGCTACGCCTACACGGAGCAGAGCACGCCCGAGGCGGTGCGGCGGGCGGCCCAGACGGCCGCCGCCATCGCCGACGATGCCCGTGAGGTCCCGGCCGTTGCCGTCACGCCCGGTTCGCGTCGCGATCTCTATCGCGCCGAGAAGCCGCTCGTCGTGGCGCCGCCGCGCTCGAAGGTCGAGATGCTCGAGCGGGCCGATCGTGCGGCACGGGCGGTGGACCCGCGCGTGGTGCGCGTGACGGTCTCTCTGTCCGAAGAGGTGCGCCGCGTCGCGGTCGCAGTGTCTGCCGGCGTGGTCGTCGAGGACGTCCAGCCGATGCTCATGCTGCGCGTCGGTTGCGTGGCCGAGGACGGCGATCGACGTACGACCGGCTTCTCGGGCGATGGCGCGCGGCGCGGCCTCGAGATGCTCGA
This sequence comes from Planctomycetota bacterium, assembly GCA_021776825.1. Classification (GTDB taxonomy): domain Bacteria; phylum Planctomycetota; class JAJSAM01; order JAJSAM01; family JAJVHW01; genus JAJFFG01. The sequence goes on along the minus strand of JAJFFG010000057.1, from coordinate 113,007 downwards.
CGGCGATCTCGCCGAGGTCCTCGGCCGCCGCGCAGCCGAGCAGGCCGTTCGCAACCTCTCGGCCCGTCCGGCTCCGGCCGGCCCGCAGACCGTCGTGCTCGGGAACGCCTATAGCGGCGTGCTCCTCCACGAGGCCGTCGGACATGGCCTCGAGGCCGACTTCAACCGGAAGGGCTTCAGCCGCTACTCCGACCAGGTCGGCCAGCAGGTCGCGTCGCCGCTCGTGACGGTGATCGACGACGGCACGATGCTCTCCGAGCGCGGGAGCATCAACGTCGACGACGAGGGGCGTCCGTCGGGGTCGACCGTCCTCATCGAGAACGGCATCCTGAAGGGCTACCTCCACGATCGGCTCTCGGCCCGACTGATGGACGCCGATGCCACCGGCAACGGTCGCCGCGAGAGCTTCCGTTGCGCGCCCATGCCGCGGATGACGAACACGTTCATGCCGGCCGGAACGCACGACCCCGAGGAGATCATCCGGTCGGTCGAGCGCGGCGTCTATGCGGTCCAGTTTGGTGGGGGACAGGTCGAGATCGGCAAGGGCGACTTCGTCTTCGCGGCGACCGAGGCTTACCTGATCGAGGACGGCAAGATCACCGCGCCGCTGCGCGACGTCACCCTCATCGGCAACGGTCCGGAGGTGATGTCGCGCGTCGACATGGTCGGCACCGACTACCGCATCTCCGAGGGCATGTGGATGTGCGGCAAGGACGGTCAGTCCGTTCCGGTGGGTGTGGGTATGCCGAGTGTGCGTCTGTCCAGCGTGACGGTTGGGGGGACGGCGTGAGCAGCGATCTCGATCTGGCACAGATCGCCGTGCGATCTGCCGTCGACGCAGGAGCGACGAGTGCGGACGCGCTCCTTGTGGAGAGCCGCGGGACGTCCGTGCGCGTGCGCGACGGCGAGACGGAGAAGGTGCAGGACTCCCACTCGCGCTCGCTCGGCGTGCGCGCGTTCGTCGATGGGCGCGTCGGCATCGCGTACACGAACGACGCGACCGAGGGCGCCGTCCGCATCGCAGCGCGCCGTGCAGCGGCGTTGGCCGAGGTTTCCGCCGACGATCCGAACGCGGGTCTTCCCGATCCGTCCGAGCTGGGTTCGCTCGACGCCGAGCTCGACGTCGTCGATGCCGGCGCCGCTGCATGGACGGCAGATGCCTGGCGCGAGTTGGGCCTGGCGGCCGAGTCCGCGGCGCGTGCCGACGAGCGGATCACGCAGAGCGAGGGGGCTCGCGCCGGTGGTGTGACGTCGCATATCGCGATTGCGAACAGCGCCGGCTTCGCCGGGGAGCGCTCGCGGACCGACTGCTACGTCTACGTCTCCGTGTTCGCGACGGGGGAGAAGGGCGAGCGCCAGCGCGATGGCTACTCGTCGGCCGCCGCGCACCTGAGCGACCTCGAGAGTGCCGGCGACGTCGGGCGCGAGGCAGCCCGCCGCGCGATCCAGCGCTGCGGGTATCGCAAACCGCCCACGGGCGCGTTCCCCGTGATCCTCTCGCCCGACGTCGCCCGCGATTTCGCGCACACGCTGGCGGACGCCGTGTCCGCTGCAGCCGTGTTCCGGCGCGGCACGTTCCTGGCCGACTCACTCGGCGAGACCGTCGGCTCGTCTGCGCTGACGCTGGTGGACGACGGCACGCTCCCGCGTCGGCAGGGCAGTCGCGCGTTCGACGGTGAGGGCGTGCGTTCGCGCCGCACGGTGCTCTTCGATGCCGGACGTCTCGCGAGTTGGCTCGCGGACTCCTACTCCGGGCGCCGCACCGAATCGTCCACCACGGGCAACGCGTCACGTGGCACGACCGGTTCGCCCGGAGTCGGCACGTCGAACCTCGTGCTCGCCGCGGGTGACCGCACGCCGGAGCAGGTCATCGGCGACGTCCCGCAGGGGCTCTACATCACCGAACTGTTCGGCATGGGTGTGAACCTCGCGGCCGGATCGTGGAGCCGCGGCGGCGGCGGACTCTGGATCGAAGACGGGAAGCTCTCGTACCCGGTACAGGAACTGACCGTCGCTGGCGATCTGCGCACGATGCTCAAGGGCGTCGCCGAGACCGCGAACGACCTCACGTGGCACGGCTCGACCGCCGCCCCGACGACCCGCATCGACGGTCTGACCGTCGCTGCCGGCTAGCCGACGTCGCCGCCATCGGGGCGCTGTGCTCCACTCGACCGGTTGCCGAGACGGCGGGGTGGGTCAGGAGACCCACCCGTACGGGCGGATCTCCTGATCCGCCCCTGCCGCGCGAGACGCGCTGCGGCGGGGCTCCGTTGGTGACATCGCCCGCGTCAGCAGAGCTCGCAGTCGCGGACGGCGTGCCACAGCCCACGGACGTCTTCGAGCAGGAGCGTCACGCGTGCGACGCGAAACGCAGGAAGCGCGTCGACCGTCGAGAGGCTGCGGCGCGCGAGCTCGAGCTCGGGAAGTGTGCCGAACACGCCGACCCGCAGGAACGGCGCTCCGGACGGGCGCGGCGCGGGCGGGTCGAGGAGCGCGTCGACCACGGCAGCGCGTAGTCGCCGCACGTGCCCCTCGCCCTCAGTGATGCCGAGGCCGAGCGTCATCTCCGCCGCGACGGGAGCGCCGAGGCACATCGAGAACGCGGCGTGCGAGATCCCGTCGAAGCGCTCGATGAAGTCACGCCGGATCGGTTCGAACGGCGGCAGTAGCGCGACGTGCGGCGGCGCACGATGAAACGCCGGATCGTGCAGCCGGCGAAACTGCTCGACCTCTCCGAGCGCCTCGGGCGGCGGAAGCACGGCGACTGTGTACACGCTGCGAGGCTAGCGCGTGGAGCCGGAAACCAGACGCGTCAGACGGTCTCGGCGACCGTTGACTCTTCGGCGACGGCGACCTCTGCCTCTGCTGTCGCCGGGAGGGCGTCGGCCCAGACCGCGGTCTCGATGTTGCTTCCGGCTCCGCCGGCGCTGTGCAGGCCGCGCTTGATGAACAGGCCGTAGCGCAGGATGCACGCCAGGGCGACGACGCCGTCCTTCCAGCCGATCTTCTTGCCCTCGGCGTAGGTGCGGCCGTCGTAGCCGATGCCGACCTCGTAGAAGCGCCAGCCGCCCTTCGCGAGCTTCGCGGTGAACTCGGGCTCGAACCCGAAGCGGTTCTGCTCGAGCGACACGCTCGCCAGGCACTCACGGCGGAACATCTTGTAGCAAGTCTCCATGTCCGTGAGGTTCAGGTTGGTCGTCATGTTGCTGATCATGGTCAGCGCCCGGTTTCCGACGTAGTGCCAGAAGTAGAGGACGCGACCGGCCTCGCCACCGCGGAAGCGCGAGCCGTAGACGACGTCAGCGCGGCCATCCAGGATGGGCGGTAGCAGCTTCAGGTAGTCCATCGGGTCGTACTCGCGGTCGGCGTCCTGCACGACGACGAGATCACCCGTCGCGGCCTCGAAGCCTGTGCGGAGCGCGGCGCCCTTGCCCTTGTTCACGTCGTGGAAGCGGATGACGTCCGCGAGGTGACCGAGCTTCTCGAGGCGCTCCCGCGTGCCATCCTGTGAGCAGTCGTCGACGACGATGATCTCGCGCTCGACGCCGATTTCGGAAAGCGGAACGCGGCGCACACGCTCGAGCACCGAGCGGATGGTGGCTTCCTCGTTGTAGACGGGGATGACGATCGAGAGCTTCATCGGACGGCTCCTCCGCGCTGTCGCGGTATGTCGGCGCCGCGGCGGAACCGTTCAGACACCTGAACGAAGATCCATCGCGACGGTCGACAGGCACAAGGCCCGTGCCGCGCCGTCCCGGCCTCGAATTGAGAACGTCTGGCGCAACTTGAGCCCGGTGGTCCGGCCTTTGCTTCTCACATCGGGAATCGAGGACCCGCGTGATGAGAAAATTGCACATCGCCGTGGCGGCAGGACTTGCCGCAACTTTGCTGAGTGTCGCTCCGACGCGCGTTCGCGCAGACGAGGCGCACGTGCACCCAGTGCGGATCAACTGTGGTGGCGGCACCTATCTGGACGCGCAGGGCGCGCAGTGGGAGGCCGACGCCCACTTCACCGGCGGCACGCCGTACTTCCGGTCGTCCGGTGAGATCGGCGGGACCCTCGATGATCCGCTGTACCTATCGGAGCGTTACGGCAACTCGACGTACGCGATCCCGCTTCCGGATGGTGAGTACGCGGTCAACCTGCGCTTCGCGGAGATCTACTGGTTCCAGCCCGGGCAGCGTCTGTTCGACGTGACCGTCGAGGGCGAGAAGATCCTCGCTGACCTCGATCTCGTGGCCACGGTCGGCGCGTTGCACGCACTCGACGTGATGCACACCGCGACCGTCACGGACGGCGCACTCACGATCGTGCTCGACACGGGACTCGACAACGCCAAGATCGCCGCGATCGAGGTCCTACCCGTCGAGACCGGTGGGACCGGTCCGTCGATCGCACTGACACCGGAGAACCTCGACTTCGGCCTCGTGAACGTCTCCGAGTCGAGTGCGACCCAGACGTTCTCGATGACCAACACGGGCGATGCGCTGCTCACCGTCTCGGGCGTCAACCTGCTCGGTGTCGACGCCGCGCATTACGACCTGATCGCGGAGAGCTCGTACCTGATCGGTCCCGGCGAGAGTCGCGGCGTCAGCGTGCAGTTCTCTCCGACGAGCACCGGCGACAAGCAGGCGCAGGTCTCGATCCTGAGCAACGCCGGCGGTGCGGGCATCGTCAGCGTCGGGCTGATCGGCACAGCGGTCCTGCCGCAGACGCCGGGACTCGAGGCGACTCCGACCGCGCTCGACTTCGGATCGATCCAGACGGGCATTGCGAGCACGGAACTCTTCGTCCGACTCGACAGCACGGGGACGGGGTCCGTCGAGGTCACGTCACTCGCGGTCGAGGGACCGGATGCCGCGACGTTCTCCATCGCCGGCACTGCGCCGCAGTCGCTGCCCGTGGGGTCCAGTACCACGGTCTCCGTGCTCTTCACTCCGCAGGATGCGCGCGCGCATTCCGCGACGCTGCGCATCGGCAGCACCGATCCCGATGGCGACCTTCTCGTATCCCTGACCGGGCAGGGCATCTCTGCCCCGAACGCCGCGTTCCGCATCAACGTCGGCGGCTCCGACTTCACGGACCTCGGCGGTCGCGCATGGACGCCTGATGACCACTTCTCCGGCGGAGCGACGTTCAACAGCTCCATTGCCATCGCCGGCACCGAGGACGACGCGCTCTACCAGAGCGAGCGCTACGGTGACTTCGCCTACGGCGTGCCGACGGGCAACGGCACGTTCGACGTGACGCTGCACTTCGCGGAGATCTACTGGACCACTACGGGTAGCCGCGTGTTCGACGTCAAGGCCGAGGGCGTGACCATCGCCGACGACCTCGACCTCGTGGCAGCGGCCGGTACGGCGACCAAGTACACGCTGACTCGCGAGGTGACTGTCTCCGACGACGTGCTCTCGCTGACTCTGGTGACCGGTGTGGACAACGCCAAGCTCAGCGCAATCGAGGTCGTGCGCACGGGCGGCACTGGCGGCTCCGGCATCCTGAGCGTGGCGCCATTCTCGCTCGAGTTCGACGACACTGTGCTTCTCACGGCGTCGCCACCACAGACGCTGACGCTCTCCAATCAGGGCACTGCCGAAGTCGACGTCACGAGCATCACGGTCGAGGGGGCGCACGCGCTCGATTTCTCCACGACCGCCAGTTCGTCATATGCGCTGCTGCCCGGCGCGACCGTCACGTTCGACGTGATCTTCACGCCGAATGGCGAAGAGCACCGCTCGGCCCAGGTGCGTCTCGTCAACAGCGGTTCCAGCGGAGATGTCGTCGTACCCATCCACGGCCACGGCGTGACCGTGGACACGCACGGGTTCATGCACGCGGTCGCGGGGCCGCATCAGACCGTCACGGACGCGGACGAGAACGGTGTCGAGATCGTCACGCTGAACGCGGCCGGTTCGCACACACACGAGCAGGGCATGTCCCTCGAGTCCTACTTCTGGCGCGAAGGCGGCCAGATCATCGCGTCCGGCGTCACGCCCGACGTGACGTTCACGACGGGTGTCCACACGATCGAGCTGACGATCACGGACCTTGACGGCAAGACCCACTCCGACACGACGGTCGTCACGGTGGTCGATCCATCGCACGTCCCCGGGCTGCTTGCGAACTACGCCGAGGGCGTCTCGTTCTCGTTCCTGCCGGACTTCGACACGCTGACCGTCACGTATACGGAGATCGTGTCCGAGCTGAACGTCCCGAAGAACCACACGTCGTTCCTGGGCGTCCCCTCGATCGAGAACTTCGTTGCTCGCTTCAGTGGCTCGATCGACGCGCCCGTCACCGGCTCGTACGACTTCTTCACCGAGAGTGACGACGGCTCGAAGCTCTACGTCGATGGCCAGGAACTCGTCACGAACGACGGCCTCCACGACATGGACGAGCGCCAGGGCACGATCCACCTCGACGCCGGCCGCCACGACATCGTGATCGAGTACATGCAGCAGGGCTTCGGCATGGGCCTCATCGTTCGCTGGCAGCCGCCGGGCGGAACGAAGGAGATCATCCCAGCGAGCGTGCTCTCGCACATGGAGCTCGGCACGCCGCCTTCGCTCTCGTCGATCGCCCCGGCCGAGTCGGCCGAGCAGGGCGGCGAACTGATCATGCTCACCGGCCTCGGCTTCCTCGACGAGCCCGTCGTCGTGCACTTCGGCCCGACGGAGATCCCGTCGTCGCAGTTTGCCACGCAGTCGTTCGACACGATCGAGGTGCTGTCGCCTCCGGGCTCCGGCATCGTCGATCTGCACGTCAGCAATGCGCACGGCACGAGCGGCTCGATCGAGTTCCGCTACGGCGATGACGTCGCGTCGCCAGTGAGCTTCGACGTCAGCGATCTGATCGACGTCGGTCAGCCCACGACGCTCGCCTTCGGTCCGGACGGGCGGCTCTACGTCGGCACGATCTCGGGCGAGGTCAAGGCGTACACGCTGAACGACTCGGGCGACGTCGTCGCGACGAGCACGTACTCAGCGATCCAGGCGCTCGGCGAGGGACGCGTGATCCTGGCGATCGCGTTCAACCCCTCCGAGTCCGGTCCGTACCCGGCGATCTACGTCTCGCACTCGAAGCTCTTCGACGGTTCGCAGCTCTATCCCGGCAAGGTCTCGGTCGTGCGCGGCCCGGCCTACTCGACGGTCGAGGATCTGGTCACCGGCCTGCCCGCCTCGGATCACGATCACGCGACGAACGGTCTCGCGTTCGGTCCGCTCGGCGAGATGTACATCTCCCAGGGCGGCAACACGAACGCCGGCGTGCCGCACTCCTCGTTCGGTCTGCGCGACGAAGCGGCGCTCTCCGGCGCCGTGCTTGTGGCGCATCTCGAGCGACCGGGGTTCAACGGCTTCGTGTCGTACGACCAGACGATCACCCCGGGAACCGCGAACCAGATCGGCGGCCTCGACGTCGAGGTGTTCGCCCCGGGGATGCGCAACCCGTATGACCTGGTCTTCCACTCCAACGGCGAGATCTACGCCACCGACAACGGCCCGAACCTCGGGTTCGGCGCCTCGTCGACGGACTGCGGTCTCGAGGGCCCCTCGCCCTTCACATCGGACGAACTGAACCGCGTGCGCCAGGACGAGTACTACGGCCATCCGAACCGCAACCGCGGTCGCACGGACTCCCGACAGTGCGTCTTCCGTTCGGCCGAGGCCTCGCCCGGTGCCGGCTACACGCAGCCGATCGCGAGCATCCCCTCATCCTCGAACGGCATCGCGGAGTACACCGCGAACACGTTCGGCGGACAGATGCGCGGCGACCTGCTGATCGTGCAGTTCAACCAGGTGCTGCGTCGCTACGAGCTCTCGGCCGGCGGTGACGGCATCGACGACGAGCACGTGCTCGGCGGTGGCGGCCTCGACGTGACGCAGGGCCCGCGCGGCGGGATCTACGTCGCCGACTACGGCGGCAACAAGGTGCTGCGCTACACGCCCAACGAGCCGGCTCCGGTGACGTTCGCGATCCGCGACACGTTCCCGAACAGCGGCTCCGTCGCGGGCGGCACGACGCAGAAGATCACGGGTGTCGGCTTCGGCGCGATCGGCGGGACGACCGTCCTGATCGGCGGCCAAGAGATGACGCTGACGCTCGTGACGCCCACCGAGATCACCGGCCTCCTGCCGGCGGGCGCAGGGGCCGGTGCGGTGGATGTCGTCATCACGACTGGCGGCACGACGAAGACCTTCTCGAAGGGCTTCCGCTACGTCGGCGCAGCCACCGGAACTCCCGGCGGCACCTGGGAGACCGGTCCCGATCTTCCGTTCGAGATGGGCGAGACCTCCGCCGCGACGATCGGCGACGAGATCTTCACCATGTCGGGCAGCGGCAACAACGTCGTCACGTACGACATCGATGCCAGCGCGTGGCACACGGACACCCCGAACCTCCCCGGGACGTTCCCTGGTTCGAACCACGTCATGATGGCGGCCGTCAACGGCAAGCTGTACGTGCTCGGCGGCGTCTCACCGATGACAGCGGCCGTGCACTCGTACTCGCCTGACACGGGTGAGTGGACAGAACTCACGTCGATCCAGCGCAACGGTCAGACCTATGCACTCGGCGGGGCGGCGGTGGGCGTGATCGGCACGAAGATCTACGTCGCCGGCGGCTTCGAGTCGTTCTCGGACACGTCGAACGCGACGCTCTGCTACGACACCGCGACCGACACGTGGACGGAGGTTCCGAACCTGCCCGACCCCCTCAACCACGCGGGTGGTGTGGGCTTCGGCGGCAAGCTCTGGGTCTTCGGGGGACGCTTCGGCTTCGACTTCCCGCACGACGGTTCCGACAAGGTCCAGGTCTACGATCCGGCGTCCGACTCGTGGGACACCACGACCTACGTGATGCCGACAGCGCGCGCCTCGATCGGTGCCGCAGTTGAGGTCAACGGCCGGCTCCTCGTCATGGGCGGCGAAGGCGGCGGTCCCGTGAACGGAGTGTTCCCCTACGTGGAGGAGCTCGACCCGTTCACCAACACTTGGCGCAACCTCGTGGAGATGCCCACGCCGCGTCACGGCGCGATGCCAGTCCGGGCGGGCGACGGCAACGTGTACGTGGCCGGCGGTGGTCTCTTCACCGGGTTTGCCCTCTCGGGCGTGCTCGAGGTGTTCCACCCCGAGGGCTCCGGTGACCTGGTGCCGCCGACAGTGTCGCTCGCCGAGGCGCCGGATCAGGGCTTCGAGCACGCGCCGGAGCTGACGCTGAGCGTGGTCGACGACGTGCTCCTCTCCGACGTCACGTATCGCTTCGACGATGGCGCGACGCACGTCCTGTTGTCCGGGATCGGCCAGCCCTTCGTGACCGGTGTCGCGTTCACTCCGGACGACGACGACTTCCACGCTCTCGCCGACGGCGCGCACACGCTGCGCATCGAGGCCAGCGACGCGGGCGGCAACGTCGGTGTGCTGTCCTGGTCGTTCTACAAGGGGGCTCCGGTGGGGGCGCCGACGCGCGTCAACTGCGGTGGCAACACGCACGTGGACGGTCTCGGCCAAACCTGGCTCGCCGATCAAGGCTTCTTCGACGGAGCGATGTTCTCGACCAGCGCCGGCATCGACGGCACCGACGAGGACGCGCTCTATCAGACAGAGCGCTACGGCAGTTTCAGTTACGAGTTCGCCGTGCCGGACGGCACGTACCTCGTACAGCTCCACTTCGCCGAGATCTACACCGGCACGTTCGACCCGGGCTCCCGCGTTGCGTCCTTCGCGACAGAGGGCTCGATCTTCGTCGCCGATGTCGACATCTCGGCGGAGGTCGGTCCGCTGACCGCACTGGTGAAGTCGTTCACCGTGACCGTCAGCGACGGCGCACTGACGATCACGTCGGTGGCCGGCATCGAGAACCCGAAACTCTCGGCGATCCAGTTCCGGCCTCAGCCCTAGCCCGGACCATTCATGACGACTCACGCACCTGAGCGGTCCAGACCGCCGATCTCTTCGTTGCGCCTCCTCCGAGACGGAACGACGTCGCAGTCGTCGGCGCGCCTTGAGCTCGACGGCCTGTCTTTGATCAAGGAGGGGCTGTCCTCGCTCAGGACGGGCCTCGCGGCGCGGACCGTGGCCCCCGCACCCAGGTGGCTCCTGCCCTCCCGGACGACGGTCGTCACGGAGTGCGCGAGCCTCATGAATAGGCCGAGCTAGCCGGACGACCCGAGACGAAGGGAATGAGAGAGACAGTTCCCCGAGGCCATTCCCGCCTCACCTCTTCAGGACTAGGCCCGCGCCAAGCGCAAGCAGAAGCGCGGGCCAAATCCACTGAGTCACAACCCATGATTGCGGCGTCGCCACGTTCGGCGTGGGTGCGAGGAACGGTCGTGGGAACGGGCGCGTCGGGACGTAGACCCGCACGGTGCCATCCCAGTCCGAGCGCTCCTCGCGCATCATCGCGACGCACAGTTTGAACAACGTTCCGTCAGCGGTCGACGCGCTCGCCAAGGCAATCGCGTCGTGCTCGGATCGCAGTCGCCAGTCGGCCGCGTCGGGCTCCTCTCGCTCCATCGTGACGATGGCGCTCGCGCCGAGTTCCCGCAGCGCTGCGGCGTCGCGGCGGCGATCCGGGAGCGCCTCGTAGAACGGACGCGGCAGCGCCGCGTACCAGTCCTCGCTGAGCGTGCGGATGCCCCGCTCGCGCGCGATGGGATCCGGGATGAGGTACGCACGCTCGCTCAGGGGTTGCACGTCGGCGACGAGCGCCCCGTCTGGGAGGTCGGCCGTCCACGCCCAGTGATCGATCTCGGACGTGATGTCCAGCCCGGGTTGACCGCGGAACCAACGCGTCTCGTAGCCGAGAGAGACGACGAGGGCCGCGACCAGTCCGATCGCGACGAGGCCACGGCGAGTCGGCCCCGACAGTGCCGCATAGAGACCGACGATGCCCCACATCAGAGGCGCATCGACGGTGGGGGCGATGCTGATCTCGCGCACGCCCTCGAACGCTGCGGCGAGCACGCTGAAGCCGAGTCCATGCGCGGCCCAGTCGGCTGCGGTCATGAGGAGGACGACCGCGCCCGCGACGGGAAGGGCTCGCACACGTCTGCCGAGTGCGATCGCTACCGTGAGCACGAGCAGCGACAGCACACCGAACACGCGGGTGCGGCCGAACTCGGGCTCTCCGAGTCCGGCGAACACTCGCAGGAAGTCCTCCGTGTCGTACGGACGGAAGCGGTAGTTGCCCTCGACGAAGCGGTACGTGAAGTGGTCGTTCGACGAGAGCGTCTCCAGCGCCGCGAGCAGCTCCGGCAGCGCCATGACGAGCGCCAGGCCACCGGCAGCGCCCAATGCCAGAGCCGGCGCGGCGACGCCCTGCCGCCACCTCGGCGCGAGACACACGAGTGCGAACACGGCCGCAGTCAGTGCACCGGCCACCGCGAGATTGGGACAGAGCGTCACCATGGCCGAACCGCCAAGGCCGACCAGGACAGCGGGAGCCAGCGGGGGGCGTCGCCTGCGAACGAGCTCGTGCACGCCGTAGAGCACGCACGGCAACCACGCTGCGGCGAGCGCGTACTCGATGCCCTGTTCCCCGCCGATCCGGGCGAGAGCGAAGCCGTTCAGCGTCGCGAGCACGGCACCGCCGCGGGCCCACCAGGCGCCATCGCGGGCGGCGTGCGGCGCTCGACGTAGGAGCAGCGTCCACCAGAGCGCGCCCCACGCGACGTGCAGTGCGACGAACAGGTGCACCGCGAGCGCTGTGGCGGGAAGCAGGAGGGCGCACGAGAACGGGGTCAGCAGCGCGGACAGTGGGTGCCCAAGGATCGGTCGACCGAGACCGGTCGCCGTCGAGACGAGCGGATCGCCTCCGCCGCCGAGCGCCATCTCGGCCGCGAACTCGGACTGGAGGAAGAGCAGGTCCTTCGACGAGAAGCCCAGCAGCCAACGATCTGCCAGGGCGAGCGCGGTCAGTCCCGCGACGAAGACGAGCTCGCGTGGTAGCCGGCCGCGCTCACGCCGCGACAGCGCACGCCATGCGGCGAGCGTCACCAAGACGGCGGGCGCGATTGTCGAGAGCAGGAACGTGATCGAGATGAGCGGGACTCCAGGCCTCTGCCCTTAGATCGGCCGTGGCGACCGACGTATGGCGCGGGATCGTGGCCCCCGATCCGGAGCGGCGCCAGGGGGCGTCAGGGGCGACCGGCGATGAGCAGCGGTGGCGCGTCTTTCCGTTCCGAGGGGATGACTGCGAGGACGTCACCCGTCGCATCCGGGAAGTCCGCCAATTCGTGGGCGTCGAGGGCGACCAGATCCCACGGCCGCGTCGTGCCCGGGATGACCGGAGCGCGCGAGCCGCTGCGATAGAGCCCGGCGAGGGGGTACTCCGCGCCGATCGCCGCCCGCTGCTCGTCCGTTTGGGCGAACATGAGCAGAGCGATCGCCGGGTGAGGAGCGCGCCCGCCGTAGACGACCACCGGCGGCTGGCCCGGTGGCGCGAGTCGCTCGATCGCCACCGCGAGAGCGTCGCGGTCGAGACGCGTGTCGGCGACGAGCGCATGATGCCCGGGGACGTCCACCACCACGGCGCGAGCGAACAGCAGCATGACGCACGTCGGGGCCAGCCAGCGTCCGATCCACGTGTCCGCGTACGTCCGAACGCACACGACGAGGAGCAACAGCGCCGCCGTCGACGTGGGCAGCAGGTAGCGCAGGTTGGGCGAGCGCGAGCTCATCGCGTACCCGGCAATCAGCGCGACCGACGCGAAGACGATGGCGCCGCGAGTGACGGGGTCGGCGTCCTCCCGCGTCCGTCGCCGGCGCCAGAGTGTCAGGCCGGTGCCGAGGAGCAGTAGCGCCAGGCCAGCGTGCCACGCCCGCGACGAGCCCATCATGTGGAGGATTGCGGCGAAGCCTCCGGATGGCCCACGGCCCTCCGTGTCCGAGACGGTGACGAGTCGCAGGAACATGTCGGGAAGGCGAGTGACGGCGGGCAACGTGCCGAGCACGAACCCGGCCGCGACGCCTCCGCCGACCTGCAGCGCGTTGCGCAGACGCCCCGCTCCGCGCGGAGTGGCGACGATGACGGCGGCGATGGCCGCCGGCGCCCATCCGGCAAACGTGAACTTCACGGAGCAGCAGAGCCCGACCGCGAGCCCGGCAAGCATGGCCCGGCGTGACGAGTCCGGCCTCTCGAGGGCGCGCCACAGCGCGGCGAGAGCGAACAGACCGACCGCCGGGACCAGCGCCTCGGGCGACCAGATGTGGAAGCGCTGCAGAGCCTGCGGGGCGGCGAAGACCAGCCAGCAGCTCGCGATGACGGCGAACGTCGGAAGGCCACGGAGAACCGTTCGTTGGAACACGAGGACCGCGACCGCCGCGAGACCGAACGCGATCGTGTAGCCGGCCTGTCGAACCGTGTCGAATGCCGCCGGCGACCGGTCCGTGAAAAGTGCGGCCACCGCCGACAGGAACTGCACCGGCGTGCCGGGGTTGTCGACGTTCAGCGGTGCATGGCCCGTGAGCAGCCGCAGACCCTCGAAGAAGTAGATGCCCTCGGGGTCGTAGAAGTAGCCCCAGAACGGTCGCGGCTCGATCCACGTCGCGTAGACCCAGATCGCCGCGATCGGCGCCATCGTGACGGCGAACACCATCCATGCGGGTCCGCGTACGCGCGTCGCGCGATCAGTGGGCGAGGGGGAGGTCGTCATGGTCTCGGCGATGGTGTGGAGAGGACGTCCACGCGGACGCGACCGCGCCGAGGCGAGCGGCGGATCGGGAACCTCAGACCGTCTCCCTCTAGATCGGCCGCCGAGGCCGTCGGATGGCGCGTGGCCGGAGCGCTAGTCCAACGCCTTCAGGACCAGCGCGACGATCGTCCACTGGAGATAGAGGCCGATCGCGAACCGAATCGCGACGACGTAGACGCTCGCAAGGACGTCGACGTCGAACCACCGATGCAGGAGGTAGAGGAACGCAAAGATCGAGAAAAGCCACCCGATCGTTGGGACGCGGTCCAGCAGCGCGGACACTAGGCTCAATCCCGCGACCTTCAAGGCCCACTCGGGCAGGTCGGGGATCGTGAGATTGCAGAAGCGGCTCACGATCCACATTGCGATCATCGTGATGCCCATCGAGATGCTGAATGCGATGCAGAACACGATGATGCCAACGAGCATGTCGATGCCTCCTGGCCTACGTCGCGGCGCCGTTCGGGGCACGTGGCGCGAATTCGCCGCCTGCACTCTCACCCGGGCCGCGTGCGCGAGTCAACCCGCGGCGATGGCCGTGACGCTACCCTGGCCTCCAGGATCACCGGCGGGAAGCCGTCGATGCGCGGGACGAGGGAACGAGTGAGCTACGACCTGATGGTCTTCGAGACCGCCGACGCGCCGACGGACCGTGTCGGGTTCATGCGATGGTACGAGGCCCAGACTGCGTGGACCGAGAGCCACGGCTACGACGATCCGAAGGTCGCATCGCCCGCTCTACGTGACTGGTTTCGCGACATCATCCGCGAGTTCCCGCCGCTCAACGGTCGGTTCGCGACCGACGAGATCGACAACCCGCATGGCAGCGACTACAGCATCGGACAGTCACTCATCTACGTCGGGTTCGCGTGGTCCCACGCCGACGAGGCGCGCGCGACGACGCGTCGCCTGGCGATCCGGCACGGTGTCGGCTTCTTCGACGTCAGCGCCGATGACGGCGAGATCCTCCGCCCCGAGTCGAAGCGCGGCGCCGCCGCTCCTCCGCGCCGTCGGGCGTGGTGGAAACTCTGGTAACTCGGACGGGCTCCTAGCGCAGCCCGATGCCGATGCCGCGCATCTCGCGGCCGCCGAGTCCCGGCGTCGAGGTGAGGATCACGTTGCCGTTGCCGGAGACGCCGTACCAGCGGTCCACATTGCCGGGCCGGTGATTGCCGGCAGTGTCCAGCCCCAACGTGAATGCGAAGGGCGCCGGGGTTGGCGTCGTGAGGAGCACGGACGACGTCCATGCGATGCTCGTGATCGGCGGCGGACCGAACAGTTCGTACGTCGCGCGATCGACGTTCGACATCGTGACCGTCGCGTCGAGTGCGGCTCCGACGAACGTGCCCGTGCCGACGTCGACATCGAGGAACGAGCGCGGTCCCTGCGGCGAGTCCTCGAACGCGAAGAGGTCGATACGCGACAGACGGAACGGTCCGGTGAAACCGGTGTGGTCGTTCGTCGCCGGCTGCCGAACCGCGATCTGCAGCGAGACGCGACGGGTCGTCAGGTCGGAGTGGCTGGAGATCAGGATGCCGGCCTCGCGGTTGAGCCAACCACGACGACGCTGTGAGTCCGCCTGGATCTGCCCGCTCGGGAACACGAGGAAGTCCTCGCTGCGCGTCTCGACCGTCGACGTGTCGGAGACACCGTGGAGCGCCTCGACGGCGTTCGTTGAGAACGTGCGGTCCGTCTCGAACGTCTCGCCGCTGCCGTGGTAGGCGAGCGTCGCCAGCCCGGAGTCAGCGTCGAAGCCGGTGAAGCTCGAGAAGTACTCCGTCGTGAACGGCGTGGCCTGCGCGTCCTGCATGTGCGCGCCGAGCTCGATGGCGAGCCAGCGTCCGTCGAGGTCGGCGGCGACGGCGTTCGCGGCCTCGGTGCGAACGCCGATCGCGAAGAACTCGAAGTCGCTGCCGACTCCGGAGAACGACAGCACGTTGCCGTCGGTCGAGATGATGCCGGACGCGGTCACGGGCGTGCCCTGGATCGGCAGCGAGACGTCGAACGCGCCGAACGTCGTCGGGTCCCAGGTGAAGTCCACGGAGCCGACCAGCGAACTGGAGAAGCCGTCGAGGTGATGCGGTGTCCCAGCGGAGGTCGACCGGAAGATGATCGGGGCGATGCCACTCGTCGTGCGACCCGTGCGGTCGGCGCGGAAGTTGTAGTCCTGCTCAATGATGCCGATGCGCTCCTGGGAGGCGCTCACGCCGCTCGTCTCGACGCTGTGCACGACGGTGAACATCTCGACGTGATACGAGCCGCTCGGCGCGCCCTCCGGCGGCGCGAGCAGGCCGGACTGGAACGTCCCGAACGAGGTGAACTCCGCGGACACCGTGCCGTTGGGATTGCGGGTCACGTCGAGCGTCGCCTCGGGCTCCGCGCCGGTGTCGCGGAACAGGGCGAGGGCGTCGACGTCGTCACCGGTCTCGAGCTCGAACGGCGCGAAGACCTGTACGGGCGCGTTCAACTGGAGGTCCGATGGGAGCAGCGTGAACGCTGCGCCCTTGCGTTCGTCGCGCCCGGCGACGAAGTCGTCTGCCGCTTCGATCGTGATGCGGACTCCGCCCGCCACGCCGATCGCCGAGGGCGGGATGATCACCGACGCGCCGGCGAGAGGTGAGTCGCTCTCGGCAGCGATGGCAATACGTGCTCCGCCGGCGCCGACGTTGTCGCCGGAACGCAGCCGCACGAGCGGCATCGAGAGCGCGCCTCCGGAGACCGTGACGACCTTCTGCGCCTCCTTCTCGGCTCGCTTCAGCGCCTTGGTGATGGATACCTCCGCCTTGCCGAGCAACTTCGCGCGCTGATCGTTGGTGACGTCGAGATCTGCGCCGTTGCGCGCGGCGACGTACTTGTCGATGTCGCGCTGCACCTTGCCGCGCGTCTTCAGGTTCACGATCAGGTCCAGGTGGTCCTGGACGAACTCGCGCCGCTCACCCAGGGCGAGCTCGGCCAGCCCGAACGCCTCGTCGAGCGCCGTCTGCATCGGGACGCCCGCGGCCTTGAGTTTCTTCGACGTCTTCGCGCCCAGGAGCAGCTCCTTGAAGTCGCTCTTCAGCCCCTTCGCGGGCTTGGCGAGCTTGCCTTCGAGCTTGCGTAGGAGCTTCAACTCCTTCTTCTCGGCCTTCGTCAGGCTCACCTGAACCTCGAGCAGCGTCGCGCGGCCGTCGGCGTAGTCCTCGACCGGGACGCTGATCTCGTTCAGGTGCGAATCCACGAACGCCAGCGCCAGATTGGACAGCGCGAGGCCGCAGATCGTCAGGCTCGCAGCGAGCGTGATCAGCTGGGTTCGGGGGGCTCGGGGCATCGGGGTGGGTCCTCTCCTCGGTTGCGATCTCTCATCGTAGCCCTCTCCGTCGGCTCTGCCGCCGATCGCGGGGCTTGTTGCGGGGACGGGTGGCCCTACACTCCGGTCTTCCGCCGCTGCGAGATGGGGACGTACGCCAAGGGACGCGTACGCACGAAGGGGTGATGCATGCCGTCGAGCTGGAAGTTGAGTGGAGTGCTCGTACTGGTGGCCGGCATGTTCGTCATGACGGCTGCGCCGATCGCGCACGCGGAAGAGGCGGCCATGGCGGTCCGCGCGGGCGACTCGGTCCAGGGCACGCTCCGCGAGGGGGACACGCACGTGTTCCTCGTCGAGCTGACGCGCGGCGAGCGCTTCCGGATGCGCATCACGCCGGCTAAGGGCAGCAACCTGCTCCCCGAGGTGCAGGTCGTGGATCCCGACGGGTTCAATGCCAATCGCGAGGCGCGGGTCAAGCACCCGAGGCTCGGTCGCAGGGTGACGGTCGGCCCCTTCAAGGTGCGGAAGTCCGGCATCTACCGGATCGAGATCGGCACGTCCTCGATGTGGGAGGGCGCGTACGAGGTGCAGACGCGCGTCAAGCGCAAGCGCCGTACGACGCTGAAGCTCGGCAAGCGCGCGAGCTCGGATGTGGCCTCCGCGGCAGCCGGAGCGCGGGTCGAGGTCGACTTCCGCCAGGCCAACGCGAAGGCGCTACGGATCACGTTGCCGGGAGAGCCCACAACGGAGCTCACGGCCGACGACCCCCTGATGACCGCGATGCGCGACGTCGGACTCACGACGCCGCGTGGCGGCGAGTACGGCTTCGCGTCGTCGGAGGACGGCACGCAGGTCCGCGTCCGCGTCCACGCCCCCGAGCACGGCTTCCGGCGCACCGAGCAGTTCCCGACGCTGACGGGCGAGGTCTTCCGGAACCCGATCTGGGCTCCGAACAGTGGTTGGCAGCCCGCCCCGAACTGGGGCCACACCCTTCCTGATCCGGACGAGCAGGTCGCAACGCCGGTGAACAACCCGAACGGGGCCGGTGGGCCTCCTCCGGGCTGGAACGAGCCGACCGATCCCTCCGACGGCGCGGACGATGACGGCGGCAGCGCCTGGTGGGGCGGCTGGTTCGACGAGGACGACGGCGCGGACTCCGGCAGTGGCGGAGGCGGAAGTGGCGGTGGCTGGGGAGGCTGGGGCTTCGGCGGCGACGACACCGATGGCGGTGACGGCGGCTGGGACTTCGGCGGCTTCGGCGGCGGACCTCCTGGCTGGGGTGGCGGCGGCGGCGCGGATGACTTCGGCGGCGATGACACGGGCGGCGATGACACGGGCGGTGGCGGCAACGGCTTCCCGCCGTTCGAGCCGCCTACCGACCCCGGCGGCGGCCCCGATGATCCGGGCGGCGGCGGCGGCGGTCCCGGCGGAGGCGGTGGCGACCCCGGTGGGGGTGGCGGCGGTCCCGGCGGAGGCGGAGATCCTGGCGGCGGCGGCGGTGGTCCCGGCGGTGGTGCTGGCGGTGGTGCTGGCGGTGGTGGTGCCGGTGGTGGTGCCGGCGGCGGCGGTGGCGGCGCAGGCGGCGGCGGTGGTGGCCTCGGCGGTGGTGGTGGCCTCGGCGGTGGCGGCGGAGGCGGTTTCCCGGGTGGTCTACCGGGTGGCAACGCGTTCGGCGGCGGCTGGCCGGGCGCTGGTCTCCCCGGTTTTGGTGGCGGCGCAGGTGGCGGCGCCGGCGGAGCGGGCGGCGGCGGTGCTGGTGGTGGCTTCGGCGGCGGCGGCGCCTTTGGTGGCGGCGGCGGCGGCGGAGGAACTGGTGGCGGTGCAGGCGGCGGCGCGTTCGCGGGTGGCGGACTTCCGCCGACCGGAATGCCCTCGCCTGCGTCTGTCGTGAGCACCTTCCAGCTCCAGAACGCGACGACCAATCCCACGTATGTCTACACCCTCTCGAACAACGGCCTGTTCGCGAGCGGCACGTTCACGGTCACCGTTCAGTTCCTCGTGAACGGGACCGCGGTGGTCGCTCCGATGTCGCTCGGCGGCAACGTCACCGTCGCCTGGACGACCAGCGGCAGCGGCTCGATCACGGGCCTCGGCAACTGGAGCCAGGCGGGCAACTGGACCCTTGCCATCAACGGGACGAACGGCGCCCAGACCCTGAACGGCAGCGAGTCGTTCACGGGAACGCTCGTGACCTCCTCCTCGTCGGCGACCAACTTCGTCACCGCTCCGCGCACCTGGCCCACGGGCACGATGTCGGACGCGCTGTCGATCACCGGCACGCCGATCAACGAGTCGTCGACGCGCACGTACAACGGAACGTCGATCGTGACGGTCTCCGGGACGCGTGGCGGGACGGCATACGGCCCGATCCGCTTCGATCTCTCCACCGGGCAGCAGGTCCCCTAGCCCGGAACAGGCCGGGCTAGCGATCGACCACGATCCACGAACGCAATCGGCGCCCGTCTCCTCGCGGAGGCGGGCGCACTGCGTTTCAGCGGCGCCATCTGCGGGTAGGCTCGACGGTCCTCGATGAACGCCAGGCCCCTCCTCCTCGCTCTCCTGCTCCTCGCCACGTGCGATGGCGAGTCGGCTGAGACGTCATCCGCGGAGACGCGTCCGGCCGCGCCACCGGTCTCTCGGGAGAGTCCCGGACGGCGGCACGCCGATCCCGAGCGCGTCGAGGCTCCGGCCCGCGCGAACGACACGTTCGAACCGACCGCCCAGCACGTCGCCCTCGCCCGTCACCTGGGTGAGGAGGGCGTCGACCCGGCTCGTGTGCTCGAGGGTCTGGGCGCCGAGGAGCGCGTGACCGTGCTACGTACGGCACTGCGGCTCGACGGGGATGCGGCTGTGGCCGCCGCCCGGCTGCTCGAGTGGCAGCAGCTCGACGCATGGGAGTCGCGCCGTGTCATCGATCTTCTGTTCCCGTACGTCACTCGCCGCGACGACGTCGTCGACTTCGAGGCGTTCCGCGGCGTCCTCGGCAGCACCGAGATCCCGCGGCTGCTCGACATGCTCGATCGCGACCCGGAGTTCGAGGAGGTGCACTGGATGCTCCCGGACGTGCACCGGCAGGTCCGTTCAGAGCACCTGCCGCAGGTCGCGCGCCTCGTGTTCTCGTCGAACGAGTTGACCGCGCAGTCGGCGTTCGACGAGCTGGGAACCCTCAGCCGCTACACGGACGACCACCGCGAGGAGCTCGCCGCGGCGTTCCTGCACCACCTCGACGCCGAAACCGACCCGGGTGGTGGCCTGCCCGCCGCGCTACGCGGCGCGCTCCGCGCGATCCTGGCGGAGGAGGGCTACGCTGAGCGCAATCAGCGCGGGCATGACGACTGGGTCCTCCGTTGGCTCGGCGACGCGACGCCAACGACGGCGGATGCTCCGTTCCTCGTCGAACTGGCGACGGAACTGGCGGCGCGCGGGAAACTCCACGACTCGCCGTACGAGATGGCGTGGACGGCGGTCGTCCGGGCGATGGGCGCGCTGAGCGACGACGCGACCGAGGGGTACCTGCGCGCGGCGCTCGAGCTGGGGTCGCGATCGGAAGAGGCCGCCGCGAGTGCGCTGCTGCGGCGCGGTGACGCGACGGTCGCCCACCGACTCGTCCAGCGGTTCGGCGTCGACGAGCAGTCGATGGCCCTTGTGTACCTGCTCGAGCAGCGCGACGCCGACGTCGCCGACGACTTCGTTCGGGGCCTCATGCTCGACCGACTTCTCGATCCGGATCCAGAGGCGTTCGGGCGCTTTGCGAAGTCGTTGCTCGTCGCTGAGAACGAGCGCCACTGGGTGCGCGTCAGTTGGGATCGCCCGCGACTCGCGGAGATCGCCCGACGGATGCTCGCCTCCGATCTGGCGGACCCAGAACGCCTCGCGGTCCTCGGAGCCCGCCTGCCCGAGTTCCGCACGGTCGCTGCCGCACGCCGAGCGAGCGCGGCGCTCGACCGCCCGGGAGGTCTCGTCTTCCTGATGCTGAGCGCGCAGCCGGCGGACGTCATCTGGGACGCGTTTGCGTTCCTCGAAGTCGGCGCGCACGACGAGTTCACGGCCGCTCTGCGAGCGCGACTAGATGACGCCGACGAGTTCGACACCGATCATCAGCTGGCACGACAGCTCCTGCTGCGTCTGGCCGACCCCGCCGACGTCACCGCGATCCTCACGTCGCTCGACGCGCTCGTCCGGCCCCCGCTCGAGTCCGAGGTCCGCGCCGTCGGGGCGCTTCGTTCGGAGGAGTCGCGCGCCTGGCTAGTGGCGCGGCTGGACGGCGGCGATGTGTCGGAGGGGCTGCGCGCTGCGCTGGCCGAGTGCGCCGGTCTGCCGAGCCCGGTCGCGACCGCGCTCGGCAAGCATCTCGTGCCCGCGGACTTCCCCGAGGCCCTGGCCGAACTTCGCGATGGGCGCGTGGTCGACGCCCTCCTGCGCGTGATCGACGGCTACGAGAACTTCCCCTTGGAGGCCCTCGGCGAAGTCGCCGATCCACGCGTGCGCGAGTTCCTGGAGACGCAGTTCGCGGCGCGCAACGCGGGGCGTGCGCACGAGGCGCTCGCCGAACTCGCTCGTGCGGGGCAGTCCGAAGCGCGCACGTCGACGTGGGACGCCATCTCCACCGGGCGCTACCGGTGGGTCGACAATCTGAGCGGTGCGCAGCTGACGTTCGGCAGTGAGCGCGAGACGTTCGACTTCTGGATGGGCGAGCTGGCGTCGAACTGCTGTCGCCTCGTACCGGCGAACGCCGCACTCGAGGGATTGCTCGGCTTCGACGTCGGCGACGCGATCGGCGCCGAGGCGGGGATCGGCGTGACGCCGCACGGCTGGCTCCGTCACTGGCGGGACTCGGTCGAGGGCGATCTCGTCTGGAGCCGGATCATGCAGGCGTGGGTCTTGCCGGTTCGCTGACGCGCGCCAGCGCCGCGACGTCCTCGATCCCGCGCACGCTCTGGAACGCGATCGGCGGCGAAGCGCTCCCTGCGTCGTGAAACTCGACGTCGCCGACATCATGACGTCCGGCGTCCACGACGACCTCGCCGAGTGAACTGCGTGCAAGCTCGCGTACGCGTAGCGCCCCGAGGAACCACAGTGCCGGTGTCGCCGCGAGCACGCGCGTTGTGGTGATCGCGTACGCCGTGCGCGCGCGTCGACGCCGTCGCGCCCACACGTGGCCGCCGAGGCAGTACGCGGCGACGGCGACGAACGGTGCGGCCGCAACGGAGAGGAACACCACGCGCGCGGCGGTCGAGATACCGTCGTACTCGGCCGACAGCAGCGTGGTCGTGAAACCCCAGAAGCCGGCGCCGGCCACCGCGGTCCAGAACAGTCCGAGACCCACCAGGCGACCGTCCACTCTTGACGTGCGCCTCACATCTGGGCGGCCCGCCCAGAGCACGTTCTCGTCGGGCGTGAGCGCTCCTGCGAGCAGCCGCGCTGCATCGGCATCGGAGGGGGGCGGCGTCGTCGTGGTGACGTTCATCACGTGCCGGCGAGGTTCGCACAACCTGCGCCGACAATGCAGCGCCGGAGGGTCGGTTCCGCGCAGTACATTCCCCGCTCGTTGAACGGGAGACGACCGACGTGGGCAAGAATCAGCACGACGAGACAGACGACGACGACCGCCGCATCGGCCGGATGTTCAAGCGGTTCAAGAAGGACCCGAACATCGTCTCGGTGGGGAAGATCCACGTCGATGTGAAGGGCGCAGTCGAACGCAAGGTCGCGTGTTCCGACGGGCTGTGCATGCAGAACCGTCGTGGGCGCAAGCTCGCCGGCAAGACCTGCTGCACGACGTTCCGCGTTCCGATCGAGCGCGTGGATGTCGAGCGCATCTCGCGCGTCGTCGAGGAGGTCGCCCAGATCCGCGACGTCGGTCGGGCCATCGAGAAGGCCGGCGGCTGGTGGAAGGTCGACGACGGCACGCTCTGGCTCGAGGACCGGCCGAGCGGCGCCTGCATCTTCCTGTCCGCCGCGAAGGGCGAGCGCCCGTGGTGTACGATCCACGAGTGGGCCGCGAACCACGGCGAGGAGTTCCGCGACTACAAGCCCGAGACGTGCTGTCTCTTCCCGATCTACGTCGTCGAGTGCGGCGACGAGACGCTCGTGACGAGCTATGCCAGCCCGTACATGCTCGAGGCCGACCCCGACGAGGCGGACGACATCCGCAGCTTCGACTGCCTGCATCCGCCGAAGGGCGTGGGGCGGGCGGTCATCGTCGAGCAGGCCGACGAACTGCGTTTCCGGCTCGGAACGAAGGCCTGGGGGCGCGTCGAGAAGAAGCTCCGCAAGCTCGGCCACGCCGTCTGACTAGCAGGCTGTCGGAGTTACGGCCTCGCCGTGCCACGCACGTTGGCGCGACAGCCTGCTAGCAGCCTGTCGCACCAGCGGTCTCGCACCCGGCGACGCCGAAACTCCGACAGGCTGGTAGCCCCACGCGTGACGTCGGTCCCCCTCGTGACGCACAATCCTCGCCATGTTCCAGTACGCGTCGTTCTGGGTGTGCGTAGCGCTCGTCTGCTTCGCTCTCGCGTATCGCTTCTACGCGCGCTTTCTCGATCGCTTCATCCTCGAGTGCGACGCGGATGACACGCCGACGCCGGCCGTCACGATGGAAGACGGCATCGACTTCGTGCCGACGAACAAGCACGTGGTTCTCGGCCACCACTTCACCAGCATCGCGGGCGCCGCGCCGATCGTCGGGCCCGCCGTGGCGTGCGGGTGGGGCTGGGGACCAGCGCTGCTCTGGATCATCGTCGGCGTCGTGTTCATCGGGGCGATGCACGACTTCAGCGCGTTGGTCATGTCCGTACGTCACTCGGGCAAGAGCGTCGGCGACATCGCCGGCGAGCTGATCGGCGAACGACCTCGCACGCTCTTCCTCTGCCTGATCGTGATTCTGACGTGGCTGGTCCTGGCAGCCTTCGCGTCGATCATCGCCTCGCTGTTCGTCAAGGTGCCCGCCAGCGTGGTGCCCATCAACCTGGAGATCCCGCTCGCCGTCGCTGTGGGCTGGTGGTACTACCGCAAGAGGGGCGGCATCCTGATCCCGAGCCTGATCGCTCTCGGGCTCATGTGGGGCTCGGTCTTCTTCGCGGCCGAGCACGCGTCGCTGCAGTGGGCGTTCCCCGCCGAGGGGATCGCCGGGTTCACACCGGGGCAACTCTGGGTCGGGCTGCTGCTTGCGTACTCGTTCGTGACGTGCCTGCTCCCGGTCTGGGTGCTGCTCCAGCCGCGCGACTTCATCAACAGCCACCAGCTCTTCGTGGGGCTCGCCGCGATCTACCTGGCCGTGTTCATCGCCAACCCGGTCCTCACCGCGCCGATGATTCACGCCGAGGGCTCCGAGACCTTCGGGCCGATCTTCCCGATGCTCTTCGTCACCGTCGCGTGCGGTGCCATCAGCGGGTTCCACTCGCTCGTCGCGAGCGGGACGACCTCGAAGCAGATCACCTCGCTGCGGCACGCGAAGCCGATCGGGTACGGCAGCATGCTCGGTGAGGGCTGTCTCGCCGTCGCGGCGACGGTCGCCGTGGCCGCGGGCTTCTCCGAGGCCGGGTGGCACGACCACTACGCGTCGAGGGCGGCTCTGAATGAGTCCGGCGGTCCGATCGTCGCGTTCGTCGAAGGGACCTCCAACCTGCTGCAGAGCGCGTTCAGCGGCATCTCGACGGACGTCGCGCGGACGATCGTCGCGGTCATCGTGATCTCGTTCGCGGCGACCACGCTCGACACGGCGTGCCGCATCCAGCGCTACTGCCTGGGGGAGCTCGGCCGCGCCTGGAAGATCGGCCCGCTGTCGAACCGCTACGTGGCGAGCGCCATCGCCGCGTTCACGCCGCTCGCACTCGTCGTCGAGACGGGCGACGGCACGCCTCTGTGGCGACACATCTGGCCGGTGTTCGGATCGTCGAACCAGATGCTCGGCGCGCTGACGCTGCTGATGGTGACCGTTTGGCTGAAGAAGCGCGGGAAGCCGCTCTGGTTCACCGGCATTCCCGGCATCGTTCTCGCGGTCATCACCGTGTCGGGACTCGGCCGACTGATCGTGAACGAGTTCGGTGCCGAGGCGACGCGGATGGCCGTCCTGGTCCCGTCGATCCTGCTGCTGCTCCTGGCGCTCGCGATCATGTACGAGGGCCTGGTGGTGCTGCTCCGCAACAGCGACGACGACGCGGGTGCGGCGGCGTCCTAACCCGCCGCGCCGAGGCGACTAGTCGTCGTCCGGACTCGGCGGATCGGGCTTCGGCGCCTCCGGCGGCGGCAATGCCTCGCCGAACTTCGCCAGGGCGTCGAGGAAGAACGCGTTGAAGCGGTACGCCGGGTCGAACTCGCGACCACGTAGCGCGGCCTCGCGGGCCTCGTCCAACAGGTCCATCTGCCAGAGGACGTAGGCCCGGTTCGCCCAGCCGAGCGGGTACGCCTCTTTCACGGCGAGCGCGGCGTCGGCTGCTGCGAGCGCCTCGTCGAGACGCTCCGTGCGCTCGGCCTGATCCTCGGCGGTGATGGCGATCCGGAGCAGCGCGATCGCGCTGTTGTTGAGGGCCTTCGGGCTCTTCGGAATGAGCTCGAGTGCGCGCTCGAGCTGCTTCAGCGCCTCCTCTGCCTGCTTGCGGATGTCCGCCTCCTCGTCGCCGAGGAGCATGTGGGCGAGCTCGTTCAGCGCGTGCCACTGCCGTGGCTCACGTTCGAGGGCAGCGCGCAGTGCATCGATCGCGTCACGGCGGAAGCGTCGCGCCTCCGCTTCGTCTCCCGCCTCCGTCGCGGCCTCCATGCGAATGCGGAGCACGCTCGCGAGGACGTTGTGGCCACTTGCGTTCCATGGCTTGAGTTCGACGGCGCGACGCGCCATCGCCTCGGCGCGAGGGAGGTCACCGCGTTCGCGCGCGATCTTGCAGCCGACGAGCAGCAGGGCCATCTCGTCGCCACCCATGGTGACGACCTCGTGGACGTAGGCGTCCGCCTTGTCGAGCTGCTCGTCCGCCGCGGCGTCGCCCTTGCGTGGACGCAGGCCTTCGGCGAAGCGCACGTGGGCGTCCGCGGCGGCGAGGCGCACGCGAACGGGGTCGTAGCGCAGTCGGCGTGTCCCGTCGCCGTTCTCGATCCACATCGGCATCGCGAGCAGCGCCTCGTACTCCTGGAGCGCGCGCTTCACCTGGCCCTTCGCGAGGAAGCGCGCGGCGAGGTTCAACGTGCCGCTGGCGGAGTCGGAGCGCTCGCCGCCCCTGTATCCCAGCGACTCGAGCTTCGCGAGCTCCTCGCGATCCTCCGGCGAGACCTCGGCGGCCTCGACCCCGGCGACCGTTGCGGAGTCCGCGGCGATCTCGAGCCGCCGAGACTCCCCGAACCACGTCGGCACGGTCTCGTGCGGCAGGCCCTCGTCGTACAGATCCTCGAGCACGCGACCCGGCATGTCGTCCGGGACGGGATAGCCCATGGCCGCCAGGATCGTCGGCGCGACGTCGTAGACCGACGCGCCCGCGATGCGTTCGCCGGCAGCGACGCCGCCGCCCCACGCGTAGATGACGCCGTAGCGCCGATGCCACATCGCGCCCGTCTTCGCCTTGAACTGGCTCGATTCCGGCATGCGCAAGGAGCCGTGCTTGAAGCCGTGGTCGCTCACCACCATGACGGTCGTGTTGCCGTCCTCCTCCGCCATGCGCAGGTACTCGCCGAGGACGGCATCGTGCCAGCGGTAGTTGGCCTCGATGACATCCTTGAACTTCATGTATTCGTCCGCCGGGATCTGCGGCATCTTCGGCGGCGCAAACGGCATGAAGTAGTGGGACAGAGCATCCATCGCGTTGAAGTACGCGACAAACAGGCGCGGGTCCTTCTCGCGCTTCAGCCGCGTCGACACGTTCCGGAACGTGAACGCGTCGGCCATGATCAGCCGCAGGCCGCCGAGCAGGTTCGTGTCGTCCGAGAACGAGTTGGTGTACGCGTCCGCGTACTCCTCCTCCGTCACGTCCACGAACGCGCGCAGCCGCGACAGCGGGACGTCGTCGATCGTGACGCGGTCCGGCGCCAGCTCCGCGGCCAGGCCTGGCGGCCACGCGGCCTGCGCTTCGGCGGGCCCCGCGCCGCGCTCGCCCTCGAAGGCAAGACGCCCGAGGCGATCCGAGACGAGGTAGCCGTTGATCTCGTCCGCCGGCCACGAGACGAGCCAGCCGACGACACCCACTGGCTCCCCGGCGCGCGCGACGAGCTCCCAGACTGTGTCTGCCTGACGCATGCGCGACGAGACGGGACGTGAGCCCTTCGGCGTCTCCGTGACGAAGTCGAGGATGCCATGACGTTCGGGCGACATGCCGGTTGCGATGGTGGTCCAGATCACGGGCGAGAGTAGCGGCGTGAGAGACAGCAGATCGCCGTGGGCGCCCTCGCGTCGGATGCGCGCGAAGTTCGGGAGCTTGCCCTCGCGGATCAATCGATCGACCAGATCGGGATCGCACGAGTCGAAGCCGAGCAGCACCACCTTGCGCGTCCGCGCGTCGGGGTAGTTCGTCTCGGCGCGGGAGATCGCGTCGCGGACCTCCGGTGCATCGGCCAATGGATCGGCGGTGCATCCGACGAGTGTCAGAATGGCCGGTGCGAGAAGGATCGGGAGAAGGGCCGAGGACCGAGACCGTGCCGCCGTGATCCGTGTGACGGACATGGTCACTCGCCTCCCGTGTCGCGCTTCACCGTGCTCAGCGCCGGTGTGCCGGTCGCGCCGCCATCGCGGGCGAGGACGATGTCAAATCCGCCGTCGTCGTCCAGATCGCCGAGTGCCAGAGCGGCGCCCGTGAACGGCTCCTGTGCCGTGGCTGCCGGGAGCAAGTCCTCGAGGACGCGATCGAAGCCTCGTTCTCCACGATTGCGAAGGATCCGCAAGCCACGACCGACCCCGCCGGGCGCGCTCGAGGTCAACAGGACGATGTCGAGATCGCCGTCGCCATCGACGTCGACCAACTGTGCTGCGTCGGCCTGGAGCCGCTCCGCGCCCGCAGCCGCCGGCAGAAGCTCGTCGCTCGGATCGCCCCACGCCTGACCGAACCCACGGAATTGCGCGATCGAGACCGCGATGCCCGCGCCGCTCGTCGTTCGCGACACGATGACGAGGTCGGGGTCCGGCGATCCGGCGACGTCGCCCGAGAGGATGATGTCTCCGGCAAGCGACTGGATCGCGACGCTGAAGTCGCCGCTGCGATCCTCGAACGAAGCGACGCCCTGGACTTCGATGTTGCGAGCGAGCTGCGTGGACGCGACGCGCCGTCCCTGAACGTCCAGCGCCTCGGGGCGCGTTACGGCGACGTCCATGCGTCCGTCGCCGTCAAAGTCGTCCACCGCCAGCGACGTGCCGCGGAACGGCGTGTAGTCGTCGGCGCACTCGTTCCCGACGCACGTCGGTATGTTCGGCACGACCTGACGCGTGCCGATGACCTGCGGGAAGCGCTTCGACCGCCACCCGAAGCGCCCGTACGTGCCGACCTCGTCGAGTGCGAACGAGAACATGCGCGTGCCGGACAGGTGGTAGACGTAGTACGGCGCGAGCGGCGACTCACCGAACGGGATCTCGTCATGCGTCGCCAGGATGTCATCGACGCCGCCGTCGCCATCGATGTCGCCGATCCAGAGATCCTCGGCGCGCCACTCGTCGTGCTGCGTCGTCGCTGCCATCAGGATCTCGGTGCGGTCCACGAAGTGACGTCCACCGCCGATCGCGGCACGGTTCGCGAGGACGCGCACACGGCTGCGCCCATCCGGGAGCACACTGTCGTCGAGCGAACCGATCACGATGTCCGGCCAGGAGTCCGGCGGCGTCTCGCCGACGTCGGCCGCGACATCGCCGAACGCGATTGTGCTCGCGCGCCAGTCATCGACGGTGATCGCCGGTAGCACGTCGGCGCTGACGTCGGTCCATCCCTGCTCGCCGTCGTTGCGCAGCACCCGCAGCAGTGGCTCCGCCGAGAGAGTGGCGCCACCGGGTGAGACGCAGAAGGCGTCGAGATCGCCGTCGGCGTCGAAGTCCGCGAGCGCCAGGTCGACGGGGGCCGCGCCCCCCGTGTCGGCGAGCCCGGGTCCGGCCGCGTACGTGAACACGGTGAGACCGTTCGGCAGCAGCGCGCGCTGACCGAAGGCGTCCTCGACGGCGACGTCGTGGTGACCTGGAACGAGCAGGGGGAGAGTCAGGTCGGCCGACAGCGGAGGAAGCCACCCGATCGCGGTGGGGGCGAGCCCGCCGATCGTCACGTCGTGCAACGGCGAGAGGTCACCGCCGACGAGCCGAACCTCCGCGCCGGCCACGGCCGGTACGAGGGGCGGACGCATCTCGAGGATCAGCGGCGGCGGCACGAAGTCGAAGCCGGCGGTGATGCTGCCGGTCTGGTCAGTCGGGTCGCGCACGCCGATGGCCTGTACACCGCCGGCGAACGGCGGGGTCGTGAACAGGAGGAGCGTCTCGCTCACGAACTCGGTGTTCTCGGGAAACGGTGTTCCGGCGACCGTCACCGCCACGCCCTCGCGGAACTGCGATCCGTGCACCTCGGTCACCGTGCCGCCGAGGCCCGGCCCGCGGCTGGGTTCGATGCGCGTCGGCCGCGGCGGAAGCACTGCGAGTACGGCGTCCTCGACGACCACGGCGTGGCCGTCGCCGTTCAGGAGCGCGACGTCGACCCGGCCCGACAGATCTGGAGGGAACGAGGCTCGGAGCGACATGGCGTCGTCGAACGTCGGACTCTGAGCTTCCACACCGCCGAAGAAGACGCGGATCGGCCGCTTCGGGTCAAGGACGAAGCCGCGTCCGACGAGTCGCACGATCGTGCCGTCTCCGGCCTCTTGCGGCGTGACCGCGGTGATGACGGGCTCCGCGCCGGCAAGCGCTCCGCGGTGTCCGTCCAACCCGCCGCCCTTCACGCGGACGCGAGCGCGCATCCCCTGAAGAGCGCCGCTCGGTGAGCTGAGGACGAGAGCGTAGCGGCCGTACGGGAGCGCATCCGGCAGTGTGATCTTCTTGCCGCGCAGGATGCCGACGCGCGTGCTGACGGCTCCCTCGGCGATGGGAACGATCGTGCCGATCGGGGACTCGATGCGCACGAATGTCGGGGCGGTCAGGCCACCTCGGACCGAGAAGCTCACGCGGGCGCCGCCGCCGGCCGCGAAGTGCAGTCGCCCCTCCTGACCGGAGCCGATGCTGAGGTCCCGAAGTGAGAGATCGCCGCTGCCGCGCACTTTGGCCGAGACGCGGAACGCGCCGGCGGTGCCCTGCTCGCCCTCGACCCGGATCTCGTACCGCCCGGTCTCGGGAGCGGTGAAGCGCTTGAGGCGGAGGCCCCGTCCTGCCGGCGCGAAGATGGCGTCCGCCACGGGCCCTGACGGACCGATCAGTTGGGCGGTCGCGAGCAGACCGGAACTCTTTGGCAGCGCGACGCGCACGTCGATCCGGGCCCCGATCGGGGCCTCGACGAGGAACGCATCGCGATCCCCGGCTGGTGAGATCTCCGAGCGAACGGCGCGGCGGTCCAGGGGGACGCCCCACGGGTCGGCGTAGGCCGCCGTCGCCACCAGTGCGAGCAGCACGGGCAGGACGGCGCGCGGCAGCCGCTTCACGTCATGCATGCGATGGCGACCCGGGCTAGGCCGGGCTAGGGCCTCGGGTTCTCGAAAATGCGCGTGTTGCGGGCGGTCTCGTCGGCCTCGTCGCGTGAGAGGACGATGTCGAGATCGCCGTCGCCATCCGTGTCCACGAGCGAGACCACCGCCCCGCGACCGTCGTCCTCGACGACCGGGTTGGGGAACGCCGTCGAACCACGCGAGAACGTGTTGGTGCCGTCGTTCACGAGTACGCGCAGGCCGCGCCCCCCGAGGTTGGGCGGGCGGCTGGAGGCGAGCACGATGTCGGCGGAGCCGTTCCCGGTTAGGTCGCCGACCGCGATCGACATCGCCTGCAGCAGGTCGCTCGAGAGCGCGTCCGGAAACACGCCGGTCGTGGCGGTGAACACGCCGGCGCCGCTGTTCGAGAACAGCCGCAACGCCGGGTCCGCCGACGTCAAGCCGCTCACGGGACTCACGATCGGACGAACTCGACGGATGAGCAGCTCGGGAGCGCTGTCGCCGTCGAGATCGGCAAGCA
This sequence comes from Planctomycetota bacterium, assembly GCA_021776825.1. Taxonomy (GTDB): domain Bacteria; phylum Planctomycetota; class JAJSAM01; order JAJSAM01; family JAJVHW01; genus JAJFFG01. The sequence continues at coordinate 81,932 of JAJFFG010000057.1, read as the reverse complement.
CGAGTCCGTCGCCCTGGAGGTACTCGGGATCGCCGGCCGCGGGGAGCAGCAACGCCGACTCGTCCGTGAACGTCCCCGTGCCGTCGTTGCGCAGCACGATCGCGCTGCGGAGGAACGTCCCGGGGTTGTCCGGGTCCTCCGTCAGCGTCGTGTGCGTCACGACGATGTCGACGTCCGTGTCCTTGTCGATGTCGCCGGCGACCATCGCGTCGCCCTCGAAGCGGAAGATGTCGTTCTCGTCGACGGCCGGAAGCGCGTCGTCGTCGCGAGCGAACACGCCGGACGTGTTGAGCAGGACGCGCGTGCCCGCGAAGTCGAAGCGGTCGATGACCGGCTCCGGCGGGTTCTCAGGGTCGACGATGGGCGGCGTGTTGTCCTGGATCTCGATGAACGAGGTCGAGTGCGTCACGATGAGATCCGGCTCGGTGCCGGCGTCGAGGAACGCGACGGCGAGCGCCACGCCCTGGTTCGCGTCGTTGGCCGCCGTCGTGACGGGCATCGCGTTGTCCGTGTCGTCCGTGAACGCGCCGTCGCCGTCGTTCAGGAGCACGCGCAGACTCGATCGGTTCCCGCCGTCGAGCAGTTCGGTCGTCACGATGGCGAGGTCGAGGTCGTCGTCGCCGTCGACGTCGATCAGCACGCCGTCGTTCGCACGCCAGTCGTCGGTCGCCGTCACTGCGGGGATGCCCGCCGTGCCGTCCGTGTAGCCGCCGCTCCCGTCGCCGAGGAAGATGCGCACGCGCGACCGATCCGCGTCACCGCCGAACGCGGCTGCCGGGCGCAGGAGCACCAGGTCCGTGACGAGATCGTCGTTGATCAGGCCAGAGAGGATGCGCGTCGCGCGCCAGCCGTCGGCGACGTTCGTCCCCGTGTTCGGAGTCGGAACGGCCGAACTCGAGATGTCCGGGAAGCCGAGGATCGTCACGTCGGCCGAGTCGTTCTGCCCGTACTGGTCCTCGATACGCACGGCCAGGATGCCGCCCGGCCGCGTCGGCGCGACGAAGCGCATCTCGGTGGGGGACTCGAGCGTGGCCCCGACGTCAGCGCCGCCGAGCGTGAGCACGGTGTCAGCAGCGAAGTCGACTCCGGTGACCACCACAGTCTCGCCGCCGAGGCCCTGGACGCGCGCGGGTGCCACGGAGGTGATCTCGTTCGTCCCGACGTCCAGGAAGGTGAAGGCGTCCTCGAGCGTCGACGTCTGACCGTGCTCGTCGCGCACCGTGACGGAGACGAGGCCGACCGCGTGGCGTGGAGAGACGACGTCGACTCGATCCTCGGTCACGATCTGCGCGTCGGCGACGGTGTCACCGAAGAGCACCACGGAGACGTCGTTCAGGCCGCTGCCGGTCAGGCGCACGGCGCGTCCGCCACCCGGGCCGCCGTCGGCGATGCTGAGCGTCTGGAGCTGGGGCAGCACCGCGTGCGTGAACGCGTCGCGGACGACGGAGCGCTGTCCGTCGGCGTTCGTCATCGTGAGGTCGTACGTCACGCCGGGAGTCAGTCCGGCCGGGATCGGGAACCGAAGCACCTGCTCGCGAATGATCTCGATCCCGTCGGGGTCGACGCGCAGAGCGCCGATCCGGAACTCGGGCACGATCGGCGACTTCTTCTTGCGTGTCTGGACGGTGAAGTTGCGACCGAAGACCGTCACCACGGTTCCTGCGATCCCGCGGGAGGGGAACGGCGGCACGAGCGCGTCGAACACCGGCTCCTCGATGTCGAGCCTCGTGTTGACCTTCTTCAAGCCGGCCTTGATCTTGACCTTGATCTTCAGCGTCGTGCCCGCGTCGTACGTGCCGCGCAGTGCGTAGACGCCTGTCCCGCCGGTGACGGTGAACTTCTTCAGCTGGGCCTTCTTCCCCTTGCCCTTCACCTTCAGAGCCGCGTTGAACGTCGGCTCGGCAGTGGCGTCGGGCCGCCGCAGTTCCGTCAGCTCGAAGTTCGACGAGCTCCCGGCGACGGTCACGCTGATCTGGGCGTCCGTCTGCACGCCGAAGCGGACGTCGATGGCGCCACCAGCGGGGTCGGTCAGCGTGACCTTCTGCGGCTTGAGGCGCTGGATCTTGGTCTGGATCGAGTAGTAGCCCTGGTCGCCGATGAGGCCGTCCTGGTTCCCGCGCAGCGTGAGCACGTGCGTGCCGGAGCGCTGGGCCGTGAACGTCAAGGACGGGCGCGTGGTCCCGTTCCCGGGGATCGCGACTCCGGTGTCAGCGCCGAGCGGGTCGAGCAGTTCCAATGTCGACAACAGCCCGAATGTGGGGCCGACGTCCTTCACGGAGACCGTCACGACGTCGCCGACGAGTAGATCGAGCGCGAAGGAGTCCTCGTCGAACTCGGGCAGGATCGGGCCGGAGATCTTCGAACTCTCGCCGGTCTGAACCGGCAACCGCTCTTGAGCGGCGGCCGGGGCGGCGGAGAGCGTGACGAGCGCCAGGCCAGACAGGAGGGCCAGGACGGCAGGGAGGGAGCGGCTGGTACGGGGTGCGTGCATGGTGGTTCTCGGGTGCGTTCCGCAGGCTGCTGGCGCGGAGCGCCGGAAGAGACCCCTGAATCTACCATCGCGCGCACGCTACTGGCCCGGACGAGCCCGCGCGCGCACACGAGCGCCCACCTGTTCCCCGCCAACAGGGTACCGCGTCCCGTCGATAGAGGAGGGCCAGGCGCCCGGATGTGGCTGCTCGATCGAGCCTGACCGAGCCCAGCGCTGGCCAAATCCGGAGCCCGATCCCGGCCGACCCCTACTCTCGGCCTCCACATGCGTGCCTCAAAGACCGTCCTCGCTCTCCTCACGATCGCTGCCGTCGCCGTCGCCCAGGATTCCGCTCCGGCTCCGCTGCCGGCGGCCACGGGCGAGTTGCTCTTGGCCGCGATGCCGGATCGCGCGGACCTGCTGGTCCACACCCCGGATTTGCCGGCGCTCCTGGCCTCCACCGACGCTGCCGGCATCGGTGGCGACGAGTTGTGGGCCGCCGCGTTCCGCGCGCAGCTCGAGCACTGGGGGGCGGCATCGGGCTCGCCGGAGCGGCTGGTCGATGGGGGCGAGGCTCTGCTCCGCGCGGCCGACGGCGAGGCTCTTGTCGCCTCGTTACGCCTGCCGCCGATCGGAGGGCCCTCGCGCGCCACGCTACTCGCGCTGCGCAGCTCCCGGCGGGAGTCGGAACTCCGTAAGGCGCTCCTCGGCGTGCTCGAGGGTGGGCTCGCCGGACTCTACTCAGGCGTGCCGCGCCAGGAGCAGGTGCAGTCGCGACCCGTCACGGTGCTGACGCGGCCCGAGGGACGTCTCTACATCTCGGTCCAGGACGGGCTCGTCGCCGTCGCGGATCACCCTCTTGCGCTGGGGCTCCTGTTCCGAGGCCTCGAGTCGGCCGGCGAGCCGAAGGGTCCCGGCGAGAAGCGCCTCGAGGTGCGCTACGGCCGGGGCAAAGAGCGCTGGACGGGGTGGATGTACGGCGATCGCGAGTCGGTGTCGTGGAAGGCCCCGAACGACGTTCCGCTGGTCGCTCACGTCCCGGACGGACCGCGCGTCGTCGTCGCGGTCGCGACCGTCGAGCCCGAGGACTCGCCCCTGCTGCCGGCGCCTCCGCCGGCGTGGATCGTCGATCTTGATCCGACGCCTGGTCACGCCGATGCCGTCGTTCTGCTCGATGACGGCGAAGCCGCCGCGTGCATCGCGAGACTCGAGGTCTCGACCGGTCAGCCACCGTTCTCCGTCGTCGTTCGTCCCGAGAGCGACGTCGTGGCCGACGACCTCGTGCCCGGCGCCAAGCCCGTGGCGGGCGGTGCGTCGCACGTGCGTTGGCTGCGCGCCTACGCCACCGGCACGCTCGCGTTGCCGCTGCCGGGGATCGACGGAGAGCTGCTCGCGCCCATAGTGGAACAGGCCGAAGCGGCCCTCGACTCGGCACGGCCGTTCCACGCCTGGACGGTGACCGAGCAGTCCGGCGAGGTCCGCGGCCCGGCGTGGCACGGCCCGACGACGATGCTCGCCCTGCGCACGCTGCACGATCTCTCGCGTCGACGTGATCCGGGACCGGCCGTGGTCCGCGGCGATGGCGGCGCGCCGCTGCCGACGCCGGGCGTCCATCGTCCGCTCCCGCCACCGACGGAGGACCGCGAGGCTCCGCTCCCCGAGGATGCGCTTCCCGAGGACAGGCTTCCCGACGACAGGCTTCCCGAGGACAGGGAGCCGCCGCCGCGTGAGGAGTAGCGCGCTCGGCCTCGTCGTCGCCCTGACGCTGCTGGCAGCGTGCGGTGGCGCGACCGGGCCGACGCTGCAGGTCGACGATGACGAGTGGTTCGTCAGCGCCGCGCCGGTCGAGGGGGACTGGTACCCCGGCGACAACGTGCGCTGCCTCGTGCGCGGGATCGACGGCACGCTCGTGGGGCGGCTGCGGGACCCGGGGGAGGCCTCGGTCTGGACCCGCGATGCGGAGGGCGCGTTCGTCGAGCACGAGTGCGACGTCAGGTCGGTCGGGGACGGACTGGAGACGCGGTTCCGATCGGAACTGACGACGCTGGTGGAGGGCGAACAGCGCCGTCACTCGCCGATCGGCGGATTGCATCAACCGAGCCGATCCGACGTCGTGCACCCGATCGCGTTCTACCGCTCAGCGCTCTACGAACCGGAGCCGCTCCCGTCGTTCGCCCCCCGGCCGCCGATCCAGTGGCCGGACGCCGACCCGCCCGCCGAGGGCACCTCCCTGTTCGGATGGGCTCCGGCAGATCACATCGTCATTCGGGTTCGCAGCGTCGACACGGCGTACCGACTCGCGAACCTCGGCGATCGACTGGCGTCCCGGCTGCTCGGCGACGGCGCCGGCGGTGCGCACGACGAGGGCACGCTCCGCATGGCCTTGCATCACTTGGCGCTGCCGACGATCTGGGCGACGAATCCCGGTGGCGAGAAGGGAGTCTCCGAGTGCGCGATCGTCCTTCCGCCTGCGCCGGCGCGAGGCCACCTGAGACCGCTGGCGCTGCTGCGTGTCACCGACCCCGAGCTCCATCACCAGCACGTTCAGGCCGGCCTGGCACTCGAGGCACAGCCGGATCACCTCTGGCGCCCCGACGACGATCCGTTCCCCGAGCGTCGCGAACGCCGCAACGCGCGCCGCGTGCTCGGCGACGTCGAGGTCGTCGCCACCGATGAGAGCACGTTGCAGGCGACGCTCGGAGAGAGCGCGCGCTGGTCGGAGCACGCAGCGATGTCCGAGGTGGCCCCGTACCTGGTCGAGCGGTCGACGGCGCTGGTGGCACTCGTCCCTGATCGTGCGTCGTCGTGGCTGCGGATCGGCGGTCTCGATCACCAGGGGCAGTCCCGGCTGTCCGACGCCTGGTGTGGGCGGGAGCGTCCGTCCGTCTGGGGGAACGGGCCCTCAGAACGCGAACTGCCACCGGTGCGATGGATCGTCGTGACGACCGACGCCGAGGGGCTGGCCGTGACGATCTCGTGCCGCACGACGGACGCGGCTGACCAGATCGCGCGTGATGTTCGCGAGACGGGTGTCTCCGCCGACGTCGCCAGCGACGCCTGCCGCGGCAACGCGGCGCGCTTGATCCCGCTCGGTCTCGTCGAGCGGAACGCCGCCGACGTCGCCGAGCGATGCTTCGTCTGGCTCGGCTGGAAGCCCGTCTGCCCGAACGACGGCGTCTACCGCTTCCATCCGATCACCGGCGAGCCGTCGTGCACCGTGCACGGCACGATCGCGGAGCCGAAGGAGGGCGCCGACCTACCGCCGTTGCCGATATCCGACGTGGCGGTCGATGGATCCCGTGTGACCTTCCGCTGGGCGATCGACTGGCGCCGGAGAGAATGACAGCCAAGAGAAGACCCCCGCCAAGAGATGACCCCCTCATGAGCGATCCCACCGCCTCGCCCTTCGAGCAGACACTCGACATCGAGACGCCCGAGCGCGTGCGGATCCGCTACGAACTGGCGGGCATTGGCAGCCGCTTCGCCGCCGGCACGATCGACTTCTGCCTGCTCTTCGTCGTCCTGTTCGCGCTCTTCCTCGTGGCGGTGTTCGCGAACCTCTTCGGGATCGCGACGACGGACGACGGTCAGTTCATCCTGCTCGCCTTCATGGGCGCCGGCCTCGCTGTCGTCTGGGCGTACTACCTGCTCTGCGAGCTGACGATGGGCGGGCAGACGCCGGGTAAGCGCTTGATGAAGCTGCGGGTCGTCTCCGAGCAGGGTGGCCCCGCGCCGGCGTCGGCCCTGTTCGTGCGCAACGTGCTGCGCGTCGTGGATTGCATTCCGCTCGGCCTCGTCCACGTCCTGGGCGGCGTGGTGATGTTCGCGAGCAGTCGTTCGAAGCGCCTCGGCGACATGGTGGCCGGCACGGTCGTGGTGCAGGAACGCGAGATCGCGTTGAACCTGGACCGACTGCCCGGTGCGCCGTCGGCCGACCCCGGACGCCTCTCGAGCGAGGAACGCACGCTCGTCCGGCGCTTCCTGGATCGCCGCAACGAACTGCGACCGATCCATCGCGTGGAGGTCGCCGCGCGGCTTGCCGCGCCTCTGCGGGAGCGACTGGAACTGCCGGCCGGCGACGACGAGGAGTTGTTGGCGCTGCTGGCTGCCGGTCGCTCGGCAACCGAGGTGCGCGACCTCGCCGGACCCCGGCTGGACGCACCGGACTCGTGAACGAGGAGCGGTTCGTCCACGCGCGCGTGACGTCCTGGGAGGAACTGCGCGATCTCGTCAACTTGGCTCATGGCTCGGGCCTGCGCTCGCTCGGGGGGGATCGCGTGCGGCGCCTGGGGGCGTTGTACCGTCAGGCCACCGCCGACCTGGCCACGGCGCGCACTCACGGACTGACGTCGGAGACTCAGGCGCATCTCAATCGGCTGTGCGCGTCGTCTCACGACCTCATCTACGCCGGCCGCACAGCCGGTGGCGTCGGTCGTGCGCTGACGTTCCTGCGACGTGGCTTCCCGTCCCTCGTCCGGAGGACGGCGCCGTACCACCTCGTTGCCGCCGGGCTGTTCCTCGTCGCCGCGACCGCGGCGTTCTTCGTGTTCCGCGACGACCCCGAGTTGGCGGACGCGACGCTCGGTCCGGGGATGCGCTCGCGGGCGCACGCAGCCATCGCCCGGGCCGACGCGGCCAACCGCTACGTCGACATCCCCGGCCTGCTGCGACCCTTCGCGAGCTGGGGCCTGATGGCCCACAACATGAACGTGGCGCTGATGGCATTCGCACTGGGCAGCGTCGGCGCGATCGGTGGCGTCGGCGTGCTGCTCCTCAACGGGGTGTCGATCGGCGGCGCGCTCGGGATCTTCGCCGACGAAGGGGTCGCCGAGGTGCTGCTCACGTTCGTCGCGGCGCACGGTCCGCTCGAGCTGACCGGGGTGTTCATTGCGACCGGGGCGGGCGTGCGGGTCGGGCTGGCCCCGCTCATGCCCGGGCGGCTGTCGCGCTGGGCAGCGCTCGTCTCCCGCGGGCGCGAGTCGGTGGCGTTGCTCGGCGGCGTCGCCGTTCTGCTCGTGATCGCCGGACTCCTCGAGGGCTTCGTCTCTCCGTCCGACCTACCGCCGCCGGCGAAGTGGTGCGTCGGGCTGGCGACGGCGATCGCGCTCGGCTGGTACCTGTTGCGAGCGGGGCGATCGTCGACCAGCGACGCCTCTGCTTGAGCGCGTTCTCACCACGGCGGCACAGCGACCCGGCGATTCACAGCGGCTGAGACGATGGGCTGCGCGGTTGCAGCGCGCGCCCCTTCGTCCGTTCGGAGTTCGAACTCTGAGGGAAGGGCGGGCCGAAACCCGGCCGGCGTCGCCTGCGACCGGGCCGCCGTGGTGAACCGACTCTGTCGACGAGTACCGCTGCTGACGTTGGGTCAGATCAACATCCGGGCCTTCAGCTCCAGGTAGCGATCGACCACCGCGGGCGCTAGTCGGCTCGGCGGGACGTCAAGGACGTGGACGCCGCTCTGGCGCATCGTCGCGAGCGCTTGCTCACGCTCGAGCAGCAGCTCCTCCGCCGCGGCCTGGCGGTACGCGCCGGCGGCGTTCTGAGGGATTCCGGTCGCGAGGTCGTCGAGACCGACGTCGCGCAGCGTCACGGCGAGCGGCAGGTGACGGCCGACGCTGCGCGTGCACTCCTCGATCACCAGTCGGCTCTGGTCGCGGCTCAGGACGTCCGTGAAGAGCACGAGCAGCGAGCGTTTGCGGTGGTGCGCGCCGAGGTACGCGAAGGCACGGCGGTAGTCCGACTCGACCAGCCGCGCGTCGACGTCGTACACCGCGTTGAGGATGCGATCCACCGCCCCGCGGCCCTTCGCCGGCGGGACGAAGCGCTCGATGTGATCGCTGAACACGAGCGCGCCGATGCGGTCGTCGCGGCGCGACGCGACATGGGCCAACAAGAGGCAGGCGTTCAGCACGCGATCCAGTCGCGTCAGTCCGTCGACCTCGCTGGTCATCCAGCGGCCGGCGTCGATGAGCAGCATGATCGTCTGGCTGCGTTCGACCTCGAAGTTGCGGCAGATCAGCTTCTCGTGGCGCGCCGAGGCCTTCCAGTCCACGTGGCGGGGGTCGTCACCGCGAACGTACTCGCGTAGGGACTCGAACGCCGTCCCGTGTCCGCGTAGCCGCGCTCGTCGCAGTCCTGCCTCGCGTCGGGCGCTCTCGCGAAGCACGCTGGCGACGTTGGCGATCTCCCCGAGCCCCGGGAGGACGCGCACGTCGAGCGCACCCTCGAACCGGACCGCGCGCTCGGCCAGACCGAGGGGCCCGCCGAGTCGGGCGTGCACCGTCGATAACGTGAACGCGCCGCGGCGCGTGGCGCGGATCCGCGTCGCGACGCGGATCGCCACGTCGGCCGGCAGAAGGACGGGCTCCGGGTCGCGAATGCGCGCGATCCCCGGATGCAGGTCGTCGACGACACGCAGTCGGTGAGTGGTCGCGGAGCGGATGCCGTCGTAGCGCGCGCGGATCTCGATCTCGACGTCGTGCTCCGTGCCCAGGGGAAGCACGGGGCGGCCCAGCCGCAGGCAGGAGAGATCCGATGGCTCCGGTGCGCCGCGCGCGTCCACGACGATGAGCGTCACGGCGACGATCGCGAGCAGGAGCCCAGTCCACCCGAGCCACGGCTGCCACGCTCCGAGCGCGGTCAGGGCCGCTGTTCCCGCGACGAGTGCGGCGCCTCGCGACGTCGGGTACGGGATCACGGAGACCGCGGTTCCGTGCACCGGATGTGCGGTGGTGGGGCTCGTGCGCTCCGTCGGCCGCGGCGGCGCCGCGGCGATCGTCAACGCGGGACCTCGACGCGCTCGAGCACGGCGGCAAGTGCGTCGTCCGCGGTGCCGCCCTCGACCTCGAGCTCCGGACTGACCACGACCCGGTGGCGCAGCACAGCCGGCGCCATCGCCTTGACGTCGTCGGGCGTCACGAAGTCGCGTCCGTCGAGAGCGGCCGTAGCCCGAGCGCACTGGAACAGGGACACGCCCGCGCGCGGGCTGGCGCCGAGCAGGAGCGACGGAGTCTCGCGCGTGGCGCGGACGACATCCGTGACGTAGCCGAGTACTCGCGGCTCGGCGATGACGGCATCGAGGCCGCGGCGCACGGCCACGATCTCGTCCACGGAGGCGACTCTCTCGATCCCGAACGTCTCGTCGCGCTCGGCGTCGAACCCAGCGGCGTAGCGATCGAGGATGCCCTGTTCGTCATCGCGCTCCGGGTAGGGCACGACCACCTTCATCATGAACCGATCGAGTTCGGCCTCGGGCAGGGGGTAGGTGCCCTCGAACTCGACGGGGTTCTGGGTGGCGAGCACCGTGAACAATGACGGGAGCGGATGACGCCTCCCGTCCACCGTGACGGCGCGCTCGGACATCGCCTCGAGCAGCGCGGCCTGCGTCTTGGCGGGCGCGCGGTTGATCTCGTCGGCCAGGAGGAGGTCGGCGAAGACCGGGCCCGGGCGGAACTCGAATGTGTCGTCGCGCTGACTCCACACAGACACGCCGACCAGGTCCGATGGCATGAGATCCGGAGTGAACTGAATGCGGCGGAAGCCGGCGGAGAGCGCGAGCGAGAGCGCGCGCACGAGGAGCGTCTTGCCCGTCCCCGGCACGCCCTCGAGCAGCAGGTGGCCGCCGGCGAACAGACCGACGATCACGTCGTGGACGGCTCGATTCTGGCCGACGATCACCTTGGCGACCTCGGCGCGCAGCCGCTCACCGAGCGCGCTCACCGCAGCGCCGTCGCTCGGCGTCCTGCCCTCATCACCGAGGCCCTGATCACCGGCCATACAGATACCTCCGCCGTGCGCGCGCCAGTTGGCGCGCGAGTCGCGCCACCTCCGCGTGCCTGACCTCTCCCGCCATGTCCGCGCGCTGCAGAGCGAGCGCCAACTCGTGAGCACCCGGCACGGTCGAGGCGGCCAGCCGCCGCTGGAATTCCGCGGCGCTCAGGGTAGGCGAGAGGCCCGACCGTTGCCCCACGACCCGCCGAGTTCCGGCGGCCAGGACCTGCAGCGTCGCGCTTCCGGCCTGCGCGTTCTCGAGCAGGCGCCCGAGCGCCTCCGCGTGCTCGGACAGCGCGCGGCGCGGCGTGGCGACGTCCGGGAGTGGGCTGCCGAGGCGCCGCCCGACGCCGAGCAGATAGACGACCCAAGCCCCGAGCGCGACGAGCAGCGCGCGTCCGGGCCACGACGTCACGATCAACGGGAGGAGCGTCGCGACGATGCCCGGGCGCTCACCGCCGACGCGGAACCCGTGGTGGAACTCGTCAAAGACCACCCGTCCGTCGTCGCTCGTCCGGGCCGTGAGGAGGCCGACGGCGAGCACCGAGTTGTCCGCGCGGCGCAGGTGCTCGTTGTTGAACAGGAGCTCGTCCGAGAGCACCACCACCTCGCCGGCCGGCTCATCTCCGTCTCCGTCTCGGTCGCCGTACGGCACGCGGACGGCCAGTAGCGCTGAGCGGGTCTCGACGAGCGGTTCGGCCCCACCCAGCCGCGGGTCCCCGATGTCGACCTGCTTGCGCAGCGAGCTGTGGGGCGTCCACTCGATCGTCGCCTGGGAATCGAGCCCGCTGCCTTCGGAGACACGGACCGCTCGTGATCCGATCCGGCGCAGCCGCAGCGCGAGCCCCAGCCGGGCGAGGAGCTCCGTGTGGTGGACGATCGGCGTCGCTGCCGATGGTCCGGGCGCGATGAGCACCAGACGGCCGCCGCGCGCGGTCCAGTCCAGCAGTGCGTCGACGTCTTTGGAGAGGATCGGCTGCGAAGGCGCCGCGATGACCAGCGTCGCATCGGTGCGCAGCCCGGCGGGCGGACGGTCGACGAGGCGCGATGGCTGCGCGCCCGTGCCCGCGAGCACCTCGAACAGCCCGCGCACGCCCGCGCGCTCCGAGACGTATGTCGACGCCCGCAGATCGGGCGTCACGGATTGCGGATTCGTGACGAGCGAGCCGACCGCGACCAGAACAGCACCCAAGGCCAGGGCCGCGACACCCTCGATGGTCGCGCGGTTCACGCGAGCACCTCGTCGAGAGTCGCCAACAGGTCGTCGAAGCGCGCCTGCGGGAGCGGTCGGCGGCCGAACGAGGTGGGGTGGTAACTCCGCGCGAAGCGCTCGAGCGCCTTCCGCGCCAGTGGGTCGCGCGCCTCGAGCCGATAGTCGAGCAGGGCCTTGTGCCGCGCCCAGCGAACGAAGCCGCGCCGATCGAGAGCGACGAGGAGCGCGGCCCAGAGATCGCGCACGGCTTCGTCGAGGCGTCCGGCCGCGGCGTGATCGAGAGCACGCGAGCGGAATGCCTCTGGGGGAGTCCGGTCGAGCCCTCCGCCAGAGAGGTCGGTCTCAAGGTCGTCGAAGGCGGCGCGGCGTGCGATCCGGACGGTCCACACCATGTGGATCACGAGCACGATCACGGTCAGGAGCAGGGCGATCATCACCACGAGGAACGCGATCGGCTGCTGCTCGCGGAACGCGACGACCGAGTCGCGGAACGTCGTGAAGGCGTCGAGCAGGCCGCCGGTCGTGCTCTCCTCGGCCAACTCGAACTCGGATCGCGCGAACACCTCGTCGCGCGCCTCGAGGATCGCCTGACGGTCGGGCGTCATGCGAACGTCTCAGCCGGGAGCAGGTCGAGTGCCTCGCGGCGGACGCGAAGGTCGATGTACCAGAGCGCCGCGCCGATGCCGCTGATCGGGAGGAAGAGCACCTCCGCGTAGTGCTGGACCCAGTACACCGCCGCAACGGAGTCGATCAGCAGCGCCAGCGCCACCGAGACCGCGCTGACGAATACGCTCACGAAGAGCATCAGGAAGCCGACGTAGATCGTGCCGCGCCCGATCGTCATCGGGTGCCAGGACAGCGCGAAGCAGCGGGCCGTCGCATCGACGAGGACGGCCGGCGCGGCGAGCAGGCTCGCGAGCCAGCCTGGCGTGCCGCGCCCCGTCAGCGCATTCGTGACCCGGGTCTCCACGCGGCCCCGCTCGAGGACGGCGATCGCAGCGAACGGCATGCTGATGACATTGGCGAGGATCCCGAGCGGCAGGCAGCAGCAGAACACGCCCGTCAGCAGCCCCAGGATCGCTTGGGCCAGGATGGCCGCGTGCATGCGAGGCAGCGACCGTCGCAGGATCTGCCACCATCCGGGAGGCGCTTGGCCCGCGGCAACCGCGCCGACGACGACGGCCATCGCCGCGGCGGCCCCGCCCCGGGAGACCGCCTGGATCAAGGCCGAGATCACGCTCAGGCGCTCCAGGCCCTCGGCCGATTGGAGCGAGTCGCGCAGGTGCTGCAGCAGGTTGCCTTGATTGCGGCGTGCGGACTCCAATGTGTCGTAGAGGACGTTGCTCAGGACGGCCGTCGACTCCTCGGCCGTCACCCCGGCCACCACGAGCGCCGGCAGGCTCACGAGCGTCGCCACGAGGAGCAGCTTCCCGAAGTGGCGCCGATACAGGACGAACGAGCCGTCCAGCAACTCTCCGACAGTGCGCGGGCGCAGGCTCGGAACAGGCTCCATGACCCGCCAGGATAGGGTCGTGGGGCCCCGTTCGGCAGGGGAACAGGGCCCCGCGAAAACGGGCCTGAGGACCCCCTCTTGGCTAGAGTTGGCCGTCTTGGGCAGAGGTGGCCGTGGGAAGTCCTCGGACGCCCGAAGAAGGAGACGACTTGATGGAGATCACCCGGCTTCCGGTCGAGGGGTACGAGGAGGTCTACAAGGCCACAGATCCCGGTGCGGGCCTGACCGCGTTCGTGGCTGTCCACGACACCACGCTCGGTCCGGCCCTCGGTGGCTGCCGCATGTGGCACTACTCCCGGGAAGAGGATGCCGTCACGGACGTGTTACGCCTCTCCCGCGGCATGACGTTCAAGAGCGCAGTGGCGCGCACCGGTCTCGGTGGCGGCAAGGCCGTCATCATCGGCGATCCGAAGACCGAGAAGACCGAGGAGCTCTTTCGGGCCATGGGCCGCTTCGTCCACACGCTGGGCGGGCGCTACACCACGGCTGAGGACGTCGGCACCAACGAAGCCGACATGCTCAACCTGCGCGAGGTCACGCCGTACGTGAGCGGCCTCCCGCGCATCAAGGGTGGCTCCGGTGATCCCTCCCCGTACACGGCGCTCGGCGTCTTTCTCGGCCTGAAGGCCGCCGTCGAGGCTCGCCTCGGCACGAGCGACCTCTCGGGTCTGCATGTCTCGGTCCAGGGCATCGGCAACGTCGGCTACGGCCTGGCGAAGCAGCTCAAGGAAGCCGGCGCGCGCCTGACGATCACCGATGTCCACGAGCAGCGCCTCCAGGAGGCTGCGAGCGAGCTGGGAGCGACGGTCGTTGGACCGAACGAGATCTACGCCGTCGACGCCGACGTCTTCGCCCCCTGCGCTCTCGGCGCGGTGATCAACGACCGCACGCTGCCGCAGCTCAAGTGCAAGGTGGTCGCCGGTGGCGCCAACAACCAACTCGCCGAGGATCGCCACGGCGAAGCCCTGGTGGAGAAGGGCATCCTCTACGCGCCTGACTTCGTCCTGAATGCCGGCGGCATCATCAACGTGTCCGTCGAGTTCATGCCCGATGGCTACAACGAGGAAGAGTCTCTGAAGCGGGTGCACAACATCGCCACCGCCATCAAGGACATCGTCCGCACGGCCGACGAGCAGCAGATCCCGACCAGCCAGGCCGCGTTCGTCCTGGCCCAGCAGATCCTGGCCGAGGGCCGTCGCAAGCAGGACAGCGGGGGCGCTGAGCTCTAGTCAGGCTCGCCGTTCGAGGTGTTCACGGCCCGCGTCGGCTCCCGCCGACGCGGGCCGTTCGATTCCGCCTTGCTGAGAACGTCGTGCTGCTCACGTTCTCCCTAACGGCTCGGCGTCCGTCTACTCTGACGAGCGTTCCCCGAGGAGATCCTGATGCCCGCAGTCGCCCCCATGACCGACGTCTTCCACATGCCCGTCGCCCAGCGTGACGTGAACGTGCGCGCGCAGTTCATCGCGCGGACGTACGGGCACCTGTTCGGCGCGATCGCGCTGTTCACGGCCATCGAGTGGTTCCTGATGTCGACGCCGATCGGCGAGAGCGTCCTCGGCGTCGTCCTCGGTCTCCCGTGGATGGCGATCCTCGGTGCGTTCATGCTCGTGAGCTGGGTCGCCTCGCGAGCGGCCCACAGCGCGAAGTCGAAGGGTGTGCAGTATCTCGCGCTGTTCGCGTTCGTGGTGATGGAGGCCGTCATCTTCCTGCCGCTGCTCGCGTATGCGGCCGTCCAGGCGCCGGGCGCCATCGAGAGCGCGGCGACGGTGACCCTGCTCGGGTTCGGGCTCCTGACGGCGATCGCCTTCATGACGCGGAAGGACTTCTCGTTCCTGCGCACCGTGCTGTTCTGGGGCGGCGCGATGGCGTTCGTCGCGATCATCGCGTCGTTCATCTTCGGCTTCCAGCTCGGGGTCTGGTTCTCCGTGGCGATGATCGCGTTCGCCGGAGCCGCGATCCTCTATGACACCTCGAACGTGTTGCATCACTATCCGGAAGACCGCTACGTCGGTGCCGCACTGGGGCTCTTCGCCTCGGTCGCGCTGATGTTCTGGTACGTCCTGCGCTTGTTCATCTCGCGCGACTAGTAGCTGGGGGGCAGGGCCGCCGCTCGACGATGTGGTCACCACTTCAATGACGTCGTACGGGCGGATCTCCTGATCCGCCCCGCCCGCTGGCGTTGCGCGATCATGATGGGATCGATGGCGCTCCGCGAACGACGCCTGTCATGCGGACGGCCGTCGGTCGACGGTGTGGCGTGCCGCGCGAGAACCCCGCAGTGCTCGTGGGGATAGCGGTCGCCAGCCGCCGTTCGATCCACGGATGTCGCCCGCTCAGCGCCGTCCACCGGCGCCGACCGAGCCGTGCGAGTCGGCGGGGCGGATCAGGAGATCCGCCCGTACGGGGCATGGACTTGCCGACCCCCGTCTACTCCCCGTCCAACACCCCCGCCACCACCGGTACCACCGCGTCGGCCAGCGTCTCGTGGCCGCGGATGGACGGGTGGCAGAAGTCATGGAAGAGCGCCGGTTCGTCGAGCCCGCTCGCTGCGTAGACCGTGCCCACGTCCACCGCCGGAAGGCCCAGCTCCCCGGCGACGTTCCGAGTCGCGGCCGCGTACGTGCGGGCGATCGGGTTGCGCTCCACGGTGGCGGCGGGCAACGCCGGCGCGACGAACACCGTTGGCGCGCCGAGGGCCTTCGCACGCTCCGCAATCGCGTGGAGGTTCTCCTCGAAGGCGTCCGGCGGCACACGACGCGGCGCGGTCACGCCCCGGGTATCGAGCTCCTTCAGCTTCAGCGCCGGCTCCATAGGCAGGTCCTCCGCCCCTTCGACGCCGACCATCGCTGCCGCGAGCTCGACCACGCGCACGGACCTCCAGGCGGCCGCCGGTCGCTGCTCCGCGTCGGTCCGTCCGCGAGCCGGTACCCAGTCGTTGAACACGCCGAACGCCACCACGACGACATCCGGCTCGAGGGCCTTGAGCCGGTCCTCGACGAGCAGCCGCGCCTGGTACGACGTGTAGCCCGGGGTGCCGAGGTTCACGACCTCGATCGACGGATCACGCCGCGACGTTCGTAGCCGGGCACCGAGCACGGCGGGCCAGGCCTCATCGCGCGTCACCTGCAGACCGAAGGTGACCGAGTCGCCGAGACAGACGATGCGCGTCACGCCCTCCGGCTTCGGCTCGGTCCATGTGCGCGTGCGGAAGCCACGATCGTTGATGCGATCGATGCCGTCCGGACTGGTCCACCCCGCGCGCATGCGCCAGAACAGCCGCTCGTCGCGGACGATCACGCCGTCTTCGTCGGCCAGGTAGCGGCCGCCCTCCGGGTTGGAGAAGCGGTAGACGGGCGGATCGAGGCGGTGCCGGAACCCGCCGAGGCGTAGCCCGCCCTCGAGAAGCAGCAGCACGAGGAGCGGCAGCAGCGCCGCGAACGGGCGGAAGCGACGGCGGCGCGACGGGGTGGTCTCCACGGCGGGGCGAGTATAGGAGCGGTCGAACGGGTGCCGGTCGGGTCGAATGGCGCCATGACCGAGGGACGGGACGGCCGCCGCGACCTATGGGTCCTCGTCGGCGTCTCTGTCGTCGCGACGGCGCTCGCGGCGTACCCGACGCTGCGGCAGGCTCTGCTTGGCTGGGATGCGTACCCCGCGATCGCGGGCAGCCGGATCACGTCGTGGAGCGATCTCGTCGGCGTGTTCACCGAGCCGTTCATGGACGGACTGCATCCGACGGCCTCGTTCTACCGCCCCCTGACGGCCCTCTCACTCGCGCTCGACCACGCCCTGTACGGGCTCAATGCCACCGGCTATCACGTCACCACGCTGCTGCTGCACGCGACGGCCGCGACGCTGTTGGGCGTCTGGCTGCGCGACCTGTTCGGGTCGTTGGCTCCGGTGGCGCTGGCCGCCGCGCTCTTCGCGGTTCATCCCGCCCATGTCGAGACGCTGGCGTACATCGCTCGACGCGGCGACGTGATTGCGCTCGTCTTCGGACTCGCCGCACTTGTCGCGGGCGAGCGACGGCGCCCCGGCCTGGCCGCCCTGCTCATCGTGCTCGCCGCGCTCGGCAAAGAGACTGGGCTGCTGTTCGCCGTGCCACTCCTGCACCGGAGTCTGCGCGACGAATCTCTCCGGCTCCGCACGGCGATCTGGCTGGCCGCGGGTGCGATCCCGTACGTCGCTGCACGATCCGAGATCCTGGTGGGGACCGGCGGGTACGCCGGTGCGGCCGGCGGCGAAGGGGGAGTGGTCGCATTCCTGGCGCGGACCGTCGAGTCGCACGTCGGCACGTCCTCCGCCGCGAACGTGATGGGATGGATCGCGCCCGAAATGCTGCTCGGGCTGCTCGCGCTCGCCGTCGCGGCGCCCGCACTCGCGCGAGTCCGCCGTTTCCGTTGGCCGCAGTCGCTGCTCGGTGCGCCCGCCGTGATCGGCGTGTCGTGGTGCGTCCTCGTCGGCGTCCCCGCGCTGCTCGCGCCCGTGTGGAGCCCGTGGTACGCGTACGCGCCGGTCGCCCTAGTCTGTGCGGCACTGGCGGGCGCCGCCGCGTCAGCCGCGCGCGCGCTCCGTCACGAGCGCTCGCGAGTTGGCCTGACTGAGGACCTGATCGGGCTCGGCGCGATCGCCGTGCTCGCCCTGACGTGGATCACGGCGACGCTCGATCCCGCGGAGGACCGTCGGCTCGATGTCGCGTCGGCAGCGGAACGCATCGCCCTCGTGTCCGTCGACGAGCAGGTGGCGCTGGGCCCCGGTCAGCGTGACGGTATGGATCCGCAGGCCGCGAGCCTCGTCGACTTCGACGGACGGGAGGTGCTGATCCTCGCGCCGTACTCGATCGACGCCTACGCGCTCCTCGCGCACCCCGCCGTCATCGTCCGCGCGCGCCATCCATCGGAGGCGCCGACCCCCGATGGAACCGACGTCGAGGTGACGTTTCGCGGTGAGCAGTTCTTCATCCGCAACTAGCTGGCTGTCGGAGTGTCGGCCTCGAAGCGCTACGCCAGTTGGCGGGACAGCCTGCTAGCTATAGGTCGACGGGGTGGCGAGCGGCGGCGAAGAGCGGTGCGGCCGGGGCGGCGGCGTCCGGCGCCGACGCGGGCGCGATGGAGCGGATCCGTCGCCAACTCCGGTCTGAGACGGCTGCTCATGTCCCCACACCGGGCAGCCTCAGCAGGCTGTGCGCCGCGTCCAGAGCACGGTCCACGACGGTGACGCTCCGCTACCCGCCGGCCGCTCTAACGAGCAGCCTGTCGCACCGTCGGTCGCCCACCCGGCGAGGCCGCAACGCCGACAGGCTGCTCGCTAGTCAACGACGAACGCGCCGTCCTTCGGGTGCTTCAGCGCGTACGCGACATCGAGCCGGCCGCCGTTGGCCGCCGAGCCGAGCAGGCGCACGCGCCAGGTCCCGGCCTTCGCGGTCTCGAACGTCAGCGACTGCTTCGTGCCCTTCGTGACGACGAACTCGCCCACGGCCACCGCGAGGCCATCCGGATCGATCAGCGCCTGGATCTGCACCGCGGCACCCGAGCGTTTGTCGACCTTGGCCGAGAGCTTGAGCGTCGATCCAGCCAGCGCGCCGAACTCGACGTCGACGATGCTCCCGATGCCGAACTCCTCGACGCGCAGCTTCTCTTTCTTCGGGAGCGCCAACTTCGGCGTACCTAGCAGTTCGGTCTCGTCCCCGGCGTCCGAGGACGCGATCACGTAGTAGCGACCGGTCGTCGTGCAGGGCACCTTCGCATAGGACGCCTTGCCCTTTCCGCCCCTCTGCTTGCCGTCGACGACGGCGCGGCCGTCGGGGCCGATCACGGTGGGGACGAGCAGGCGCTTCGCGCGCTTCTTCGAGGTCTTCACCTTGAACGTCAGCGTCGATCCGCGGAGCGCGTCGACGAACCAGCCGGCAGCGCCGTCGCCCGCCGCGAGAGGCGCGGCGTTCGACTTCTTGGGGACTGGCACGCACACGACGCCGAGCGTGGCGATGTCGCTCTCCGAACCGGCCACGTCGATGCCGTGCAGCGACAGCGGCGTGCTCCCCGGAGTCGTCGGTGTACCGAACACCTCCAGCGTGCCGGGACGCCGCGCCAGACCCGGCGGGAGCCCGCCGGCGGGCGAGTCGAACACGATCGGCGAGGTGCCGCCGACGAACGGCAGCGGACCGTCGATTGCCTTGTCGAGCGCGAAGCCGAAGACGTCCTCGATGCCGATGGCGAGCGCTTCGGCGACCACGAGCGTCTGGATCCGCTGCACGCTGTGGGTGGGGTCGCCGTCATCCGTCACGTTGATCGTCAGCGGAAACGTACCCGGCACCGTGGGGGTACCGGCGAGGCGCGCGTTCAGCAGATCGAGGAGGAACCCAGTCGGCAGCGTCGGCATGTCGATGACGTACGGCGGCACACCACCCGTGATCCCGAACGCATCGTCGTACTCGCGCCCGGCCGTCCAGTGAGCCAGCGGCGTCTCCGGCACGTCGAGCGGAACGAACGCCTGCAGGTCGTAGTCGGGCACGCGCACACCCGAGACGTGTCGGATGCGCAGTCGGTACGTGCCGGTCTCGAGCGGGCCGGTGTCAGCGCGGAACGGACCGGCGTTGCCTCGAGGCGCCGCCTGCGCGATCAGTGTGCCGACGCTCGAGAGGACGTCGAGCGCGAGCTCCGAGTCAAGGCCCACGCGGTTGTAGCTGAGCTCGACCTGGAACGTGTCCACGGGGTTGCCGAGCGTGACCTCGTACCAGTCCTCGGTGAAGCGCTGGAGGATGCGGTCCTGGATCTTCACGCTGACGGCGCCGAGCGACATCGCCTCGCCGGCGTCGTCGTTGAGTTCGCTGTCATCGTCGACGACGGCGCGGTTCCCGATGAGGTCGCGTGTCAGTGCGGTCGCGTCGTCGCCCGCGTCGGACCACGCCTGCAGGAAGCCCTCGACAGTGACCGGCACGACCAGCGTGTCGATGACCTCGAACGCGCGCTCCGGTGCGGTCGTCCCGTCGATCACATCGAGCGCTTCGTTCGCGCCGTCGGTCAGGTCGAAGAGAGCCGGGATGACGTTGATCGCGATGTCGCCACCCGAAGGCACGAGCGTGCGCTCCGGGTCCTCCAGGTCGAGCACGTTCGCCGTCGTCGCGTTGACGCCGTCGACGAGCGTGTCGGCACCCGTGCGCGCCGCCCAGACGTAGACGCCGAAGGCCTCGGCGAACGCGTTCTCCGTGTCGGTCGCCGAGTCGAGGGTGTGGTCCTCGGCGGTGGAGGGGTTGGCGGCGATCGCAGCCAGGAGGTGTCGCGCGTAGGTGCGCGTGACGATGCCGTCGTCCCACGGGTCCGGGTTGCCCGTCGTCACGCCAGCGACGATCACCTGTTTGATGACGAGCGCCGCCGACCCTGCGTACGCCGTCTGCAGACCGCCTTGGTCGTCGAAGACCGCCAGGACCGGATCGATCGGCGCCGTCGTCAGCGGTGTCGCCCAGTCGCGCGTCTCCTTGATGACGCGGGCCAAGTTCATCGCGGCGCGCAGCTCGAGATCGGCCGCGGTCGTGCCGTCGAGCGTCAGCGCACCCAGGTCGGCCGTCGTGTTCAGCGACACACTCGACTGCGCGCGCCACTCGTAGGTCGGGGCCGATTGATTGGCGACGACCGTGCACGCGTCGTTCTCGGCGACGACCCACAGCTCACCCGTCGTGGCGGCCGGGACGGCGAACACGTCGAGCGAGTACGAGCCGTCGGTCGCGGTCGGCGCCGATGCGACCACGAACCCGTCGCGACGCAACTGCACACGGTGGGCGCCGAGCGGCTGGCCCTCCAGCACTGTGTCGCCGACGCCGTCCGCATCCGAGACGATGCGATCGAAGCGGACCGTTCCGGTGAACGTCGCCTTCGTCGGCGTGAACTTCGTCTCCGGCGGCAGGCCGTCGTTGTTGCTCGTGTTGTTGTTCACCGTGACGACGAAACGGTCGTCTCCGAACGAGTCGATGCCCGAGCCGTAGAAGCTCCCCTTCGTGCACGTGTTCAGGAGCAACTCACGGATGAAGTGCACCTCGCCGGTCGCCTCGTGCAGCTGCACTTGGAACGAGAACCCGCACTGGCCCTCGTTGCTCGTCGACGTCGAGCTGGGGATGCGATCCCACGCGACGATGAACCGTCGGTCCGGTGCGACGCCATCGGTGAACGCGACGATGCGCTCACCGAAGGTTGGCACGCCGAAGAAGTGGTACTGACCCCAACGCGGCCCGACGATCCCGTCGTACTCGGTGGCCTGGGGGTAGGCCCGTGCGACGGACGCGTTGACGCCATTCGGGGGCGTGGTGGTCGGGTTGAACATGATCCAGCCCGCGCGGCAGACGTGGATGCGGTCGTATTCGCGACCGTAGTACGTGAAACCGAACGGCAGCTCGACCGTCTCCGTGTCCGCGCCTGCGCCGGTGATCGAGAGCGACGTGGAGCCCAGCGGCACGTCCACGTAGTCCTCGGTGCTCGGGCTCTTCGTGTAGTCCTGCGCCGCGGCCGCGGCTGCCAGCACGGGGACGAGAAGCAGTCCTGTTACCCAGTTGCGCATGTCGCACCCTCCTCGGCGCGGGGTTTCCGGCCGAACCGGGAGGGTAACCGTCCACGACGGCAGGACCGACAGCCCCGCACGAGCGCCGATGGGACGCCTGCTGCGAGCGCCGTGGCGAAGGCGGCTACGACGGCTGGGGAGCCGCCCGCCGGCGGCGCTGCTTCACGCGCTTCCCGCGCGACCGGGCGGACAGCTCGTGGAGGCTCTCGAGCTTCACGTTCGCGGGGTTCAGGTGGTCCCAGCCGCCACCGACCGCGGTGACGCGGCACCCGATCACCTTGGCGAGACGACGTGCGTCCCACAGGAAGTCGAGAGCGTCGTGATCCTCGAGCCAAGCGAGGAGCTGCTCCCCCTCCATCGGCTGCGTGGCCTCCACCCAGCCGCGGCGGAAACGCAGTCGGCGATCCGCCGTCACGACGGTGAGCGTGTGCGTCACGCGCAGGACGAGGCGCGGCGCATCGAGTCCGCCCTCGTCGCCCCAGGTCGTCTCGAGCGCGATCTCGACCGCCTTGATCTCCTCGAACCTCGCGCGACGCGCCCAGACCGGGAGCGCGAGCACGCTCAGGCGGTGTTGGAAGCGGGCCTTGACCGGATCGCAGTCCGTCTCGCGGCGGTACGTGCAACTGATCGCGCCCAGTGTGCAGAGAGCCGCCGAGAAGCGGAGGCCGCTGACTCCGAAGGCGAGCGTCGGAGGATCGAAGTAGAGGAACCACAGGAACGGGATGACGAAGATGACCATGAGAGCGCCGGCGAGGCGGAGCGGTCCCTGCTCCAAGAAACGCACCGGCTCGGGCGGTGGCAGGACCGCGTCGTCGCTCGTCGTGGTATCGGACGGGGTTGGTTTCGGCATGTCGCTCCGCATCGCTCATCGGTCGTGCGGAGCGCTCACTGGACCCCGGACTACTTGGGGTCCTCCCCCGACTCGCCGTTCGTGAGGCGCTCGAGCGCGTCGCTGAGCTTGCGCCGGAGCTCCTCGTTCGCGATCGAGAGTGTGCCCTTGTGCTCCTCGATCTCGCTCCGCTCTGCGGCTGCCCGGGCGAGCGCGTCATTGATGTGGGCCTGCATCGCGCTCAGCTGATCGCGTGCCGCCGCGGCCTGCGTGTGCATCTCCTGGGTGGCGGCGAGCGCCTGCTCGGCCCGCTGGCGCAGCTCGTCGTTCTCCGCGCGAGCCCGCTGTAGCGCGTTCTTCAGCTCGTCGATCTCGGCGCGCAGCGCTCCGCCGGTCGGCGGCCGCGCGGCGCGGTCCCACTCGGTCTCGTCTGGCAAGCGGCGATCGTCCCACTCATGGCCGGTACGCGGGTCGTTCCGCGCAGGGTCGTTCCGCGCAGGGTCGTTCCGCACAGGGTCGCGCTCACGAGGCTTGGGCCACTCGGATCCCATCCGCCGCCGCCGCTCGATCTCGCGCATGGCATGATCGCGCCGTGCGCCCGAGATCCCGTGCCGGGCGAGGATCTCGCGGAGCTCGGTGACGGCCCGCTCGAGCTGCGCGACGCGCTGCTCGACGACCGGGGCGCCGAAGCTCTTGGGGCGGGGAAGGGTGACGCGCTCGCCGGGGCGCAGGCGCTTGCGCAGCTCAGCGACGCGCGCGTCGATGTCCTTCATCGCCACCCGGTGCTGCTCGATCTCGCGCTCGATCGCGTTGTGGACGTCGGTCTGCTCGCTCACCGCCACGTCGATACGCTCCCGCGCTTCGTCGAGGCGCCTCTTCTCGCTCTCGATCTTGGCGATCACCGCCTGGACATGCGGGTGCCGGTCCCCCTTCACCTGAATCGTGCGCAGATCGATCAGTTCGTGCTCGAGGTCCGCGATGCGCGTCTCGATCTCGTCGGTCTGACGAGCGACTCGCGAGTGCAACTCGGATGCGCGGAGATCACGCAGCGTCGCGCGCTTGCGGTCGAGCGAGTCGATCTCGCGCCGGTGCTCGTGCATCCGGTGCAGGTACTCCTGCATCTCCTGTTGGACCCGCTTCAGTTCGCGCTCGCGATCGGCATCGGAGCGAACATCGTGCTCGGGAGGCTTGTCCTGGGCGGTAGCGGTGCTGCAACCGAGGGCGAGTGAGCCGGCGAGGAGCAGGGGCAGAAGACGGATCGACGACATGCGGACCTCCTTGTGACTAGGAGGCAGCGTATCCCGCGACCCGAGGCGTGTTGTGAGGGGCGTGTGAGAACCGTCCCCTCGGTTCCCCCGCTCAGGCGATGCGGTACCCGACGCCGTGATCCGTCAGCAGGAGTCGCGGTGTCGTCGGATCGGGCTCGAGTTTGCGGCGCAGGTTCTTCACGTGGAAGTCCACGGTGCGGTCGGTGACCGCTGCGTACGGACCCCAGACCGAGCGCAGAATCTGTGTGCGCGAGGTCGCCCGCCCGCGCCGCTCGACGAGACAACGCAGGATGGCGGACTCGAGCGACGAGAGCTTCTCGCGCACGCCGCCACGTTCGACCGTGTGCCCGTCGAGATCGATGCGGACGCCGTCCATCTCGACGACGGCGGGAGCAGCGTCGGCCGCCGGAGCCGCGCGCCCCGTGCGCACCGTGCGCTTCAGCACGGCGCGCACGCGCGCCACGAGCTCGTCCATCGAGAACGGCTTCGTGACGTAGTCGTCGGCGCCCGCGACGAGATGACCGACGCGATCGTCCTCGGCCGTCCGTGCGGTCAGGCAGATGACGGGGACCTCGTTGCCCGACTCGCGGAGCGAGCGCAGCACGTCCGAGCCGTTCAGGCGCGGGAGCATCAGGTCGAGCAGCACGAGGTCGACGCCGTCGGCGCGCGCCAGCTCTAGGCCGCGCACGCCGTCCTCGGCGCGCTCGACGCGGTACCCCTCGCGCCGCAGCCGGTCCGTCAGCGGCAGGCTGATGCCGGGTTCGTCTTCGACGACGACGAGGTGCGCTCCGTCGCTCACGCCTCGTCTCCAGGCGGCAGCCGCAGCGTGAACGTCGCTCCCTTGCCCGGAGCGCTCTCGACCGTCACGTCGCCGCCGTGTCCGCGTGCCACCTCGCGGCAGAGCGCGAGACCGAGGCCGACACCCTTCACGTCGTGCGTCTCTGACGGCACACGGAAGAAGCGCTCGAAGATGCGTTCGTGCTGTGCCGGATCGATGCCCGGCCCGTCGTCAGCGACCGTGACGTTCACGTTGACAGCATCACGCGTGGCCGTGACTCGCGGAGCCGTGCCGGCCGCACCGTGCCGGAGTGCATTCGTCACGAGGTTGCGGATCGCGCGGCGTACGGCGCCCCGGTCGACCGAGACGTCCAGCGTGGACTCGTCGGTCTCGACCTCCACGTCGCCACTTGCCGCAGCGCGCGCGTCGGCGACGGCGTCGCGCACGATGGCGACCAAGTCGGCTGGCTCTCGACGCACGGCCAGTCGACCGGACTCGAGGCGTGTGAGATCGAGAGTCTCCTCGACCAAGTCGGCGAGTCGCTGCGACTCGCGCCTCAGGTGCTCGTGGTACTCGCCCTGCCGTTCGTCCATCACATGGCCACGCTCGAGTTCCTCCGAGAGGGCGAGCACCGCGGCTGCGGGCGTGCGGATCTCATGCGCGACATGGTCGAGGAACGATCGCCGGTCCTCGGCGAGTTGCGCGTTGCGGTCGGCGGAGCGCTTGAGGGCGACCGCGCCGCCGACGAGCGCGAGCGTCGTGATCCCGACGGCGAGGCCGAGGAGTATGGCGAGGGGAGGGACCCCGGTGGGTTCGCGGGCCATTGCCTGGACGATCCACGTGTTCGGCCTGACGCCGCGGCGGCCGAGGGTGGGTTCGCTCAGCGCCGGGACGGAGACGAATAGCTGGAGGTCGATCGATGCCTCCATGTCGCCGACGTGCTCGATCAGCACCGCATCCTCTGCGTCTCCGATCTGCATGAAACTCACGTTCGCGTCATCGATGGCAGCGCGCATCTCGTCGGAGAGCCGCGACCTCAGCAGCGACGCCGGAATCTCCCCACCGAGCCAGACTGGCTCGTGATCGGACGGCGCGCCGAGATTCACGAAGCGCTCGATCACCAGCCCACGCCCGTCGGGGGCGTCTCCCCGCGCAGCCACGGCCAGTCGAGAGTCCGACGTACTGCGGGCCCAGTCCCGCGGAGCATCGCGGACGGAGCGCCACCTGGCTGCCTCACTCGCGGCCAAGTCGCGGTCCGCGCCCATTGCGTCGCGAAGCCGTGCCGTCACGCCGTCGCTACGCGCGCGACCGAGTCCCCACGGATCTCGCAACGCCTGTCGGTGTGCCACGAGAAGCCACTCCGGCGTCGTGCCGCCCTCCTCCTGGTACGGGGGGACGATCTCGGTCGCGAGCTCCAGCGCGTCCAGGTACACGCGACGGCCATCCTGCGCGCGACTCGTCGCGGAACGCGACCACGTCGGATCGACGTCGCTCGGCGACGCCACCAGGATGCGGCCGAGCTGGCGCAGTGCGCTCGACACGTCGCCGTTCTGGGCATCGAGGCGCGCGGCCATGAGATGCAGGTGCGCAGCAACGGCAATCGACTCCACGCTCTCCGCCGTGGCCGCGGCGAGCGCGGCGGCGGCGTGAGGCTGGCCGTCGCCGAGCCGAGCGGAGACCGCCCGGAGCACGTCCTGGGTGATGGCGTCGGAGCCGCCGGCGTTCGCATCGCGCGGGGAGAGGAACCGCGTGCTCCCGTCCTCCGCGATCGCCCACCGCGGACTCAGGTGCCGTACGGCGTCGAGCGCCTGCGCCTCGTCGACGTACTCGTCGAAAAACGGCAATGGATCCATCGATTCCTGCACGAGCTGCTCGAACGCGCGGGCCACTCGTTCGGCGGCGACGCGCGCCCGGTCACGGGCGTCATCCCGAGCCCGATCACGCTCCGCCAGCACCGCCCGCACGCCGACCGCCGCCAGCACGGCTGCAGGCAGCAGCACGAGCCAGAGAGATGGGGATCGCGGACGTGCGGTGGGCCTCACGTTCACATCCTGCCGTAACGCGCGGGGAGGCGGGTTTGAGGAAGTGGTGAGATCGCCAACGATCCATGCGGCGAGACGGGGACCGATGACGCAGCCCAGGCTCCCCGTACGCCGTGAGAGAGGAGCTGAGATGCGTTTCACGCAGTCGATGCAGTCCACCGCCCGTTCGATGGCAGTGGCTGCCGTCTTGGTCGGCGGAACCGCCGCCGCACCCTTCGTCCTGACGGACGATGCCGACGCCCGACCGGGCCGAGGCGACTACACGAGCGACGTCGACAACCGGCGTCCGTTGCACCGAAAGCGCGGTCCGTTCTACGGAATCCGCGTGAACTCGATGGACTTTGACGGCGAGGCCAAGGTGCTCGCCTCGTACTCCTACCGCTGTCCACCCCTCGGGCCGGACGGCACCCCGGAGGTCTATCACGTCGTGCGGTCGATCCAGGCCGACACCGACGTGGACGTCACGGACTGCGACGAGGTGCTCGAGCGCGCCTTCGGTGGTCGCGACGTCACCTTCAGTGCCGTGGCGACGACCACCCGCTGGATCCGCGACACCGGTCCGAACGGGACGACTCCCGTCGGTGGCTTCCTCGGTCACATGGACCTCGACGCCACGTTCGCCGGCGGGCCCGACGGGACCGTCACGATCCCCATGCTCGACTTCCGCATGATCGGCACACAGGGCCTGCGGCCGCGCCGCGGAGATCCGGATGCGTCCAGCGACCCCGGCGAGGTCACGCGCTGTGACGCGCCGTTCCACGACGAGGGCTACTACGACGCCCGCGTCGACCCGAAGGGCCTGCGCAAGCTGGTCCGCCGCTTCGGCGACGACAACCTCGTCGTCGACCGCCTGCGTCGCCTCGGTCACTCGGTGATCGCCGGGACGTTCGAGGGACGCACGTTCCTCGCGGCGGACCGTGAGCGTGCGCACGACTTCGCTGAGCTGGACCGCGTGGTCTGGTGGATGGACGGAGTGGTCGGCTTCCAGTGCCGGCCGCCGGACGCCGCCGTGGACACCCGGCCAGATGCGGGCGTGGACGCTGCGGACGATGCCGAGAGCATCGCGAAGTAGCGTTCGATCGACGGGCCTTTCGCTCTCCGCCAGGGAGAGCCGGGGATCGCACCCAGCGGGTCCGGGGCTTGCCCCGGGCCCGCGCCCATGGGAGGTTCGGATCGTGCGACGTCTCGGAGGTCTGCTGCTGATTGCGCTCGGTGTCGGGCTGGCGCTCGTCGCGTCGCACGCGCGGACGTTTCCGACGCGGTTGCCGGCGGTCGTCGCCGAGGCGCCGGTTCCGGTCGAGATGGAAGTCGGCAACGACGAGCCGTTCGCGCCGTTCACGGTCGTGCTGGTCGGCCCGCTGAACGGGGACCACGCGACTCTCGAACGCGTCTTCGAGGTGCTCGATGAGCGCGGGGACGTGGACCTGACGTTCGTCTTCGGCGTGACCGGGGGATACGGCCAGCCCGTCGCGCCGATGGCCGAGGTGGTCGCGGCGCACGGGGACGACGTTGTGTTCCTCCCCGCGGATGGAGAGACACCTCCTTGGGAGGAGCATGACCGCGTGCGCTCCGTCTTGACGTTTCCCGAGGAAGCGCGGCTGCGACACAACGAGTGCCGGTTGGTCGCATCTGCGTCCCTCTCTCAGTCCATACCGGACCTCGGTGGGACTCAGCGGTCCCGTGAGCCGCTGCCGAGCGGGCCGTTCCTGATACTCCGCGTCGCGGCGACCGCTCCTGACGGCGCTCTGGGTGCGGCGTCCGGGACTCGCCTCGCGCCCAGCCTCCACGCCGATCACGTCGACATCAAGATCGTCGCCGTGCGGTCGCGCGAGCTCGTGGAGGAGAGCAGCGTTCGCGTGCCTCGCGGCTCCACGTTGCGCTCGCTCTGGCGTGACTTCGAACTGCGCTTCGTCGGGAGCATCGTGCAACGCACGACGGGCTTCGTCCTGCTCCTGATCGCCGCCACGGCGCTCGCGTTCTCGGGCGTTCAGGTTCTGCTGTCCACGCGGCGACCGGAGGACGTGGACGACGAACACCAGCCTGACGATGGAACTCGCGACGGCGCCTGAACGCGACGATCTGAGGGTCATCGGCGACGGGCTGTCGGCGGACAACGCCGCGACGGCATCTCGCACCGGGTTGTACGTCGAGACGGTCGTAGGGGCGGACCCCCTGGTCCACCCCGCCCGCTGGGGTGGCACGCGCGATCCGGGTCCGATGGCGCACCGCGAACGATTCGCGTGATGCGTTCGGCCAGCGGACGGGGGCCGTCAACGCCCATCGACCGTGCGACGTTGGGTGTCATCGAACGGCGACGTCGATCGCCCGTGGCCGTCCGATCCACCGTGGTCGTTCGCGGAGCGCCAGCCACCGGCCGGGCGCGCGCGAATCGTTGTCGGCACGGGTGGATCAGGATATCCACCCCTACGACGGGTGGGGGGATTGCTCGCGTCCCTGGGCCGCCACCGCATGGCGTTCGTACGGGCGGATCTCCTGATCCGCCCCGCCCGCAGGGTCTCACGCGCGCGATCGGGTCCGGTGGCGCGCGTCGGACGATCTCCGTGATGCGCACGGCCATCGGCGGGTGACGTCGCTGCCGCCGTCGAACGCAGCGGCGTCTCGGTGCGGGTGCCACGTGTGTCGCCCCCGGCCGATCCCAATACCCGCGTCGTTCGCGGACCGCCATCCACCCGCCAGGACCGAGCATCGCGTGTCGGCGGGGCGGATCAGGAGATCCGCCCGTACCGCGTGATCGGGGACCCTCGCCCGTGCCTCACCGACGATCCGGCTCGAGCACTTCCACATCCAGATCCGGCAACGCCGCCAGGAACCGCCGCCCGTACCGCTTTGTCACCACCCGCTGATCCAGGATCACCACCACACCGCGATCCCGCTTCGACCGGATCAGGCGGCCGAAGCCCTGCTTGAACTTCAGGATGGCCTGGGGGAGGGAGAAGTCGCCGAAGGCGTTGCCGCCGCCGCGCTCGATCGCCTGCGTGCGCGCCTCCTGCAACGGGTGCGTCGGCACGGCGAACGGCAGTCGCGTGATGATGACCGTCGCCAGGTCGTCACCCGGGACGTCGACGCCCTGCCAGAACGAGTCGGTGCCGAAGAGCACGGCGTCGTGCGCCTCCTTGAACTGCTGCAGCATCGCGGCGCGGGGTAGCCCGTCGCCCTGTTTGAAGACGGTGTAGCCCTGGTTGCGGAGCGCCGAGGCGCAGGCGTCGTGGCAGCGGTCGAGGCTCTGGTAGCTCGTGAACAGGACGAACGTGCCGCCCTCGGAGCGGCCGACGTGATGCAGGACGGCGTCGGGCAGCGCGTCTTCGTAGGCGTCGCCCTCACGCGGGTCCGGCACGCGACCGTCGACGATCAGCCGCGCCTGGCTCCGGTAGTCGAACGGCGAGCCGGCCATCAGCGTGCGCGACTCGTTCAGACCGATGCGCGCGGCCAGGTGGGTGAAGCCCTCCTCTCCGCCGGCCGAGAGCGTGGCGCTCGTGATGGTCAGACTCTTCAGGCGCTCCCAGAGGTGCTCCCCGAGCTCGGGGCCGACATCGACGGGTGCGCTGCGCAGGGCGACGTTGTCGCGCCGACCGTCGCGCTCCGCCCAGTAGACGTGCCCTGGTCGCGCCATCATCACGAGCGCCTCGACCTCGTTCGCGATCGCCTCGCAGCGGGTCCCGCGGGCCTGGAGCTCCTGACGCTTCTCCTTCGACTCTTCACCATCAGCGAGCTGGGAGACCGACGAGGCGACGTCGTCCAGCGCGCGCGCGAGGTCGAGGTTGAATCGGCCGGGGGTGGTCAGGCGATGGTTCGGGGGGCGCTTCGCGTCGTGCCACGCGAGCACTTCGTCGAAGAAGAACGACGCGATCTCGCGCGCTTCCTGCACGCGCCGGATCGCCAGGCCCGCGTCGGGCGTCGTGTGGAGCACGCCCTTGCCCTGCCGCGACGCGAGCTGCCGCAGGACGTGGAAGACCATTCCGCGCGAGACGCGAAGGCCGAGGTAGTCGCCGGCGACGTCCTCGATCGCGTGCCCCTCGTCGAGGACGAGATGCTGGTAGTCGGGGAGCAGGTTCCAGCCGACCTTCCGCAGCGCCATGTCGGCGAAGAGGAAGTGGTGGTTGGCGACGATGATGTTCGCGTTCCGGATGCGCCGCCGGCCCTCTTGGTAGAAGCAGCGGTCGTAGAAGTCGCAAGCACGCCCGAGGCAGTTCCCGGCCTCAGCGTTGACCTTCGACCAGACCTCGCGATCGGCGACGAAGTCGAGCCCCTGCAGCGACCCGTCGTCGGTGGTTTTTGACCACGCGATGATCCGCTCGAGCTGCTCGTCGTGGCCGCGACCGTCGAAGAGCTGTTTCCCGGTCCTCCGAGCCATGTGCATGCGCCGCTGGCAGAGGAAGTTCCCGCGACCCTTCGCGAGCACCACGCTGAACTCGGCCGGGAGGATGCCGGAGAGGAAGGGCACGTCCTGGCCCAGGAGCTGCTCTTGGAGGGCGATCGTGTGCGTGGCGATGACCACCCGCTCGTTGCGCTCGGCCGCCGCGATGATGGCCGGAACCAGGTAGGCGAACGACTTGCCGACGCCGGTGCCGGCCTCGGCCATGAGGCGGCCGCCCTCCCGCATGACGCGATCGACGGCACCCGCCAGCTCAGCCTGCTCCGGACGCTCCTCGTAGTGGGCCAATCGACCAGCCACTACGCCGGTAGGTCCCAGGATCTCGAGTGCGTCCATTCGGCGCCGATCGTACCGGTCGGCTGCCCCCTACGGGCCCGCATCGTTCGCGTCGACACGACGAGATGGGGGCGGGTACGGCCCGGTCGGACGTCAGCCCCTTGAACTCGGTGGCCGGGGATCCCCGATTCGCTGGACGGGGGCGAGCGGCGGGGGCTAGCATCCCTGGCTTCCCGGAGGGACTCCATGCGCCGATTCACCGTCCTGGCCGCTCTTGTGGCCGCAGCTGCCGCGATCCTCGTCGTCGGTACCGCGTGTCGCACGACGGTCACACCCAAGCGCCTCAAGCAGGTGAACGACGGCAAACTCATGGAGCGTGAGCTGGCCTCGTACCACCTCGTGTACTCCGAGTACCAGGGCAAGGTCGGCTACATGAAGGTCTACAACGTGCGCCAGGCGGGCGGCCCGGCCTACCGCTGGAAGTACGTACTCGACCTCGATCTGAACGAGCTCGGCTTCATCGATCAGTACGGCTCGGCGCATCGCTACTACCACTACACCGGCGCCGAGGCGAAGGCCCACCGCGACACCATGCGGGTCGAGTCGATGCCGGCGGACAGCACGGAGCGCAACGTGATGCGGATGCTCGGGATCGACCCGGCACTCGACAACGTGAGCTTCCCGATCGCGCCGAAGTTCTCCGCCTCGGGCGGGTAGCCCGGGCGGATCTGAACGACGCTACGTCGCTGCGACGACGACTCCCGCGCTCCGCAGCACGCTGACCGCGCGATCCAGGTCGCGCGACCGCACGAGCACGAGGTCCGTGTCGTACGTCGAGATGACAAAGACGCTGATGCCGGCGTCCGCCAGCGGCACCGTCAGCTCGGCGATCACGCCCGTGAGCCCGAAGTCGAGCGGCCCGTCGACGGCGAGCGCGGCCCAACCGGCCTCGACCGTCGAGCCCGCCGGCGCGTCGGCGGCGGCACAGACGAGCGAGGTCTCGCCCGCCGTTCGTGTCAGCGACCAGAGCGACGACTCGGTCGGTGAGGTCTCGACGGCGGCGCCTGCCGGCAGGCGGCAGATGACGAGGTCGTCGGTCAGGAGTCGCAGCGTGAGCGGTGGCATGGCGTAGCCTCCGGCGCATGGTCGATCCGACCGCTCTCGCCGTCCACTTCCGTGACCACGGGTACGCACTCGCACGTGGACTGATCTCCGCGGAGCGCCTGGTCGCCCTGGAGGCGGACTTCGATCGGATCGTCGGGCAGCTCCGAGCCAGCGGCGAGCCGGTGAACGCGCGCTGGGGCGGTCCTCGCATGGACGACCTTGGCGCCGAGGACACCGAGGTCGTCCACACGCACAACGTGCAGCGGTACTCCGCCGCGTGGCGCGCGGCTCTCTCCGACGACGCCCTCCTCGGCGCCGCCGAGGCCCTGATCGGACCGGACATCGTTCTGCATCACAGCAAGCTGTTCGAGAAGCCGCCGCTGACCGGGGCGCCGTTCCCGCTCCACCAGGACTGGACGTACTTCCCGACCGAGCGCGACTCGATGCTCGCCGCGGTCATCCACGTCTCGCCGTCGACCGACGCGATGGGCTGCCTGCGCGTCGTCCCGGGTTCGCACCGGCTCGGCCGGATCGACGGCACGTCGGGACAGGGGCCGTCCGGCGTGCTGGATCAGTACGCCCTCGCAGATGCGATCCCGCTCGAGGCCGAGCCTGGCGACGTCCTCTTCTTCCACTGCTTCACGCTGCACGGCTCCGCGCCGAATGGCAGCGATCGCACGCGGAAGACGGTGCTGGTGCAGCTCTACGCCGGCGACGACGCTGTCGAGGCCGACAACGAGCATCCCGACGCGGGTCTCGTGCTGCGCGGCTGGAACCACCGCATGACGCGCAGCCGCGCCGATCGGTGAGCGCCGTTTCGCGTCGGCAGGCCGGAGGGGGCTGGAGGCTGGAGGCTGGAGGCTGGTGCCCGCAGCCCAGAGCCCACAGCCGTCGACGTGTCCCGAGGAAGCCGCGAGAGCCGTCAGCGGTAGACGTCGCGCCGGTGCGCCACGCGCACGACGATCACGGTCACAACCGCGTCGTCGATCGTGTAGACGACGCGGTACGCGCCTTGGCGGACGCGGTACTTGTCCTGCCCCGACAGCTTCGTGCACCCCGGCGGGCGCGGGTCGACAGCGAGCCCCGCGATGCGTTCCACAATGCGTTGTCGATCACGCAGCGGGAGCCGCGCGATCTCCTTCTCGGCCGAACGCCGGATCTGGACGCTAGAGATCGCCACGTTCGCGCAGCTCCGCGACGAACGTCTCGAACGATCGCGTCGGCTCGCTCACGCGGTCCGCGATGGCGGCGAGGTCGTCGGCGTCTTCGCGCAGGCTGGAGCGAATCGCGTCGTTGACGAGCTCGGAGACCGAGCAGTCGGTGTC
Organism: Planctomycetota bacterium; assembly: GCA_021776825.1. Taxonomy (GTDB): domain Bacteria; phylum Planctomycetota; class JAJSAM01; order JAJSAM01; family JAJVHW01; genus JAJFFG01. Next base: position 48,404 of record JAJFFG010000057.1, on the reverse strand, counting down.
GGCGGCCTTCAACCGCAGCGCTCGATGCAGTTCAGGTTCCAGGTAGACCGTCGCTCGCTTTGTGGTCGCCATGGGGACAGCGTAACGTCATGACGTCAGAACGTCTACCCAGCGCTAACGCCGCCGTTGACGTGTCCCGAGCAAGCCGACAGGTCGGTGTCCGTCGGCAAGGATCGACACGGCGAGGAGGCGAGGAGGCTGGCGGCTGGCGGCTGGCGGCTGGCGGCTGGCGGCTGGCGGAGCGGTTCCAAGTTGCCGCGCGCGTCGGATCGAGAGGCTGAATCCGCCCGAAACTCTGTGGACGGCCGCGCCCGGCGGTCCGAGACCCCACAGCCCACAGCCCACAGCCCACAGCCCACAGCCCACAGCCCACAGCCCACAGCCCACAGCCCACAGCCCACAGCCCACAGCCCACAGCCCACAGCCGTGGGCCTGGAGGGGAGAACAGCGTGAGGACCGGCGTCAGCGACGGACAGGTCGTTGCCCACGGCTGCGGAGACCGCCCGCGCTAGTCGTCCGAGGCGGGCTCACGCGGCGGCGCGCCAGGAGCGGGCTTGGGCGTCCACTCCATCTTCGTGCAGTCGCCCCAGAGGTTCTCGAGGTCGTAGAACTCGCGGCCGTCGGTCGAGAAGACGTGCACCACCACGGAGCCGAAGTCGATCACGACCCAGTTCTCGTCGTTGAACGGCGTGCCGGCGAGCCGGTAGATGCCGTGGCGCTTGAGCTCCTTCGCGACGTTCTCGGCGATCGCGGAGAGGTGCCGCTTGTTGCGACCCTCCGTGATCAAGAAGTAGTCCGCGAACTGCAGCTCTTCCTCGACGTGCAGGATGACGGTGTCGATCGCCTTCTTGTCGTCGGCGAAATCGGCGATGCGCCGCGCGAGCTCCAGGCTGTCCCAGCGCTCGTCGACCGTCTCCGTCCCCTTCGTCTGCTGCTGCTCTTCGACCACGAGTGTCCTCCGGTTCCCTCTACAGGAACAGCGGCAGGAAGATGAGTGCCACCACGCTCATGAGCTTGACCAGGATGTTGATGCTCGGGCCGGAAGTGTCCTTGAAGGGATCACCGACCGTGTCGCCCGTGACCGCAGCCTTGTGCGCGTCCGAGCCCTTGCCGCCGTGGGCGCCGCTCTCGATGTACTTCTTCGCGTTGTCCCACGCGCCACCGGCGTTGGACTGGAAGATCGCCATCATGACGCCGGAAGCCAGCGCACCGGCGAGCAGGCCGCCGAGAGCCTCGGGGCCCAGTATCCAGCCGGTCGCGATCGGCGCGAGGATGGCGAGCATGCCGGGCATGACCATCTGCCGCAGCGCGCCCTTCGTGGCGATCGCCACGCAACGCGCGTAGTCGGGCTCGCCCGTGCCCTCCATGATCCCGGTGATCTCGCGGAACTGGCGGCGCACCTCCTCGACCATCTCGCCGGCGGCCTTGCCGACGGCCTTCATCGCGAAGGAGGAGAAGAGGAACGGCAGCATGGCGCCGATCAGAAGGCCCATCGTCACCTGGACGTTGCCGATATCGAGGACGAACTTGCCATCGGTTGCGGCCGCCGCGGCCGTCTGCTTGAACGTTGTGAAGAGGGCCAGCGCCGTGAGCGCGGCCGAGCCGATCGCGAAGCCTTTGCCGATGGCAGCGGTCGTGTTGCCGGCTGCATCGAGAGCGTCGGTGCGATCGCGCACCTCGGACGGCAGTCCGGCCATCTCGGCGATGCCGCCGGCGTTGTCGGCCACCGGGCCGTACGCGTCGACGGCGAGCGAGATGCCGAGCGTCGACAGCATGCCGACGGCGGCGATGGCGAGGCCGTAGATGCCGGCGCACCAGAACGCGACGCCGATGCAGGCCACGATCATCAAGGTCGGCCAGGCGCACGACTGCATGCCCACGGCCAGGCCGTGGATGATGTTCGTCGCGGCGCCCGTCTCGGACTGCTTCGCAATCTCGCGGGCGTGCGGCTTCTGCTCGGACGTGTAGTACTCGGTGACGCGTCCGACCGCGACGCCCATGACGAGGCCGGCGAGGATCGCCCACAGCACGCCGCCCGGACCCTCGAAGGCCCAGCCACCGTTGTTGGCGGTCAGCGCGGCGGTGACCTCCTTGTCCATCAGGTCGAACGCGAACGTCAGCGCGATGGCCGCTCCGGCGAAGAGGACCGAGCCGACGGTCAGACCGCGGAACAGAGCGCTGATGATCTTCCGCTCGTTATCCGTCTTGACGGTGAAGAAGCCCACCATCGAAGCGATGATCCCGACTGCGCAGAGCAGGAGCGGGAAGAGCATCAGGATGCCGCCGCCAAGGTCGCCGGCCACACCCGCGAACGTCTCGGCGTGCACCGTGTTCTCGGCGGTCTTCGCGCCCTCGACGACCACCCAACCGAGCGCCATGGCGGCGATCGTCGCGCCGACGTAGCTCTCGAACAGGTCGGCACCCATGCCCGCGACGTCGCCCACGTTGTCACCGACGTTGTCGGCGATCGTCGCGGGGTTGCGGGGGTCGTCCTCGGGGATGCCCGCCTCGACCTTGCCCACGAGGTCGGCGCCGACGTCAGCAGCCTTCGTGAAGATGCCGCCGCCGACGCGCGCGAACAGCGCGATCGACGAGGCGCCGAGCGAGAAGCCGAAGATCGAGTTCGGGTCGCCGCCCTGCCAGAGGTAGAGGCTGGCGACGCCGACGATGCCGAAGCCGACGACCATGAAGCCCATCACCGCGCCCGAGCCGAACGCGACCTGGAGCGCCGCGCCGACGCCCGTCGTGGCGGCGGCCTGCGTCGTCCGGACGTTCGCCATCGTGGCGGTCCGCATGCCGAGGAACCCGGCGAGGCCCGAGGTCAGGCAACCCACGATGAAGCAGATTGACGTGATCACGCCCTCGTTGACGTCGAGGGTGTCCGGCTTGTCGAGGGCGACCGCGAGCACGATCGCGAGCACGATCGCGAAGGCGGCCAGGATCGAGTACTGCGTGCGCAGATACGCCATCGCGCCGTCCTGAATGGCGTCCGCGAGCTTGCGCATCTTCTCGGACCCGGCGTCCTTCGCCTGGATCTTGCCCTGCAGAATGAAGCTGAACACGAGGGCGATCACGCCCACGCCAATCACGGCGAACAGCCAATTGTTCATCTGTTCCTCCAGCAGCAGAGCGACCTGGTCGACCAGTGGATCCATGGAATCAGCACCCCTGGGCGGTGAATCCCGGGAGGCTACCCGCGTCAACGGGTCGCGCCCTCGGATATCCGGGCCTTCGGGGAGGGCTCAACGGGGCGCCGGGGGCGGTAGTCCCGGGAGGCCTTGGGGGCCGCCGAAGCGATCCCAGTACCGCCGGTAGACGGTCGCCCGGTCGACAGCGGCGACGGTGCACACGTGGTGGAGCCCCTCGGTCGCGGCCAGAGCCCACTGCTTCGAGTCCATCTCCTCGAGTCCGCCGGCGCGATAGATGTCGAGGGAGACGCGGAAGGCGTGGATCGCCTCGGCGAGGCGCTCCGCGGCGGTCTCGGGCTCGCCCGCGATGAACTGGTCACGACCGGCGTAGAGCGCGGCGGCGCCGAGCCCGTCGAGTGCGCCGAGGTCCTCGGGCTCCAAGGCGACGGCGGTACGGAAGTCCTCGAGTGCCGCCTCGTAGGGCGAGTGGCCGATCTCGCGCGTGAAGCGAGCGATGCGTGCCGGCGGCAGCGTGAACCGCTGGAGGGTGTACGTCCCGCGCGTCGTGAGCGCCTCCGCGAGCCCCGGGTTCTGCGCCACGGTGCGGTCGAGGACGGCGAGTCCTTCACGCACGAGCCCCCAGCGGGTCTCCGGGTCCGGCGTCTCGCCCGCGACCTCGACGCCGATCCGATGCGCGATGCTCCCTGCACCCGCCACGAGGTGCGGCTCGAGCGTGTGGATCAAGTCGAGGTGCAGCAGGCCCTCTGCGTGGTCGCCGCGGCGCAGCGCGTCGTCGGCGCGGATCCACGAGATCTGGACGGCCAGGGCGCTGAGGCCGCCGAGCACCGACGCCGGACCCGGCGGGGCGCGCGGAGTGGCGCGGATCGCGTCGGCTTCACGCACGGTGAGGCCGCCCGCTAGGGCCAGCGCAACGGCGGCGATCGCACGGAGCATGGCCCGGTTCTACCGTCTCTACGGGGCCGACGTCACCTCCGGGCATCGTCGGACGTCTCTCTTCCAGTGCGATCCGACAACTCCCCGCCCACCCCGCCCGCGCCACCCATGCAGGGCGACGCCGACCTGGCGCTCGCCCTCGTTCTGCTGCTGGCGCTCTCCATCGGACCGATCCTGGATCTGCCGTCGACGGGGTGGACCGGGCGCCGCGACACCCCGACCATGCCACCGGTCCGAGCCCACGTCGTCGACGTGAACCACGCGCCACCGGGTGAGCTGCGGGTCCTGCCCGGGGTCGGTCCGGTTCTCGCCGACCGCATCGCCGCCGAGCGCGACCGCGCTCCCTTCACGACCCAGCAGGATCTGCTGCGCGTGCACGGGATTGGTCCGGCGACCGTGTCCCGTCTGGCCCCGCACGTTCGATTCCGCCCTCTCGAAACCCCGGTGCCCACCGACGAATCCTCACCACCGGAGCCCTCCCGCGGGCGATGATCCGCGCATGGGCGAGCGCGATGCCCCGTCGGCGGATCTTCTCGATCGGGCCCGCGCCTGGTTGCGCGAGGACCGTGCGGCGGATGATGTGACCGCGCTGGCGCTCGTTCCGGCCGGGCTCGCTGCTGAGGCCGTGGTACGCGCCAAGGAGGCCGGTGTCGTCGCCGGGCTCGAGGCGGCCTGGGCCGTGTTCGTCGCTGCCGGGGTCACCGAGTTCGAGCAGCTCGTCGCCGACGGCGACCGCGTGGCGCCCGGCACCGTATTGCTGCGCGCGCGCGGCGACTGCCGCGCGCTGCTCGCGGCCGAACGGATCGCGCTGAACCTCCTCCAACGGTCCGGTGGGATCGCGACGGCGACGGCACGGTACGTCGCGGCTGTCGCCGGGACGAGCACGGTGATCCTCGCGACGCGCAAGACCGGTCCCGGGCTGCGGGACCTCGACGTGGCGGCGGTCCGTGCGGGTGGGGGAGATGTCCACCGGCTCTCGCTCGCCGATCGTGTCCTGGTGAAGGAGAACCACATCACCGCGTTCGCCGGACGACGCGGCGCTGCCGCCGTCGCGCAGGTGGTGGCTCGGCTGACGGGGGCTGATGGGCCACGTCGACAGGGCGCGCGGGTGCCGATCGGGATCGAGGTCACGGATCTCGACGAGCTCGAAGCCGCGCTCGCTCCCGGCGTGGCCGTCGTTCTCGTCGACAACTTCACGCCGGAGCTCTGCGCGCAGGCCGTCGAGCGCCGCGACGCTGCGTTCCCCGCCGGCGACGGCCCGTCGATCGAGGCCTCGGGCGGCATCACGTTCGAGACCGTGCGTGACTTCGCCGCCGCCGGCGTCGAGCGGATCTCGGTCGGGGCGCTCACTCACTCGGTGCGCGCCCTCGACGTCAGCCTGCTCCTCACCCATGAGGGCAGCACCCATGAGCGCAATTCCCACGAGCCCAGGGCCGGATGACCGGCGACCTCACCGGCCCGGCCGTGCTTCGCGGCTTGACGACAGCCGCGCTCGGCCGGCGGCTCCACATGCACGCCGACGTCGGCAGCACGAACGACCTCGCGCTCGACCGGGCCGACGCCGGGGCGCCGCACGGGACGGCCGTCGTCGCGGATCAGCAGCTTCGGGGACGCGGGCAGCGTGGCCGCGGATGGCACTCGCCGCCCGGCCTCGGCCTCTACACGTCGCTCGTGCTCCGCGGTGAGCGCGAGCTCGTCTCGCCGACGCTCGTCATCGCCGCGATCGGCGTCGGGATCGCCGAGGGGATCGAGCAGATCGCCGATGTGCGAGCCGAGGTGAAGTGGCCGAACGACGTCTGGATCGGACGGAAGAAGATCGCCGGCGTGCTGGTCGAGTCGCGCGGCTATCGCCCGACGCAGCCGGTCCTCGTCGCCGGTTTTGGCGTCAACGTCAACCACTCGGCCGTCGACTTCCCGCCGGAGCTCGAGGGCGTGGCGACGAGCCTGGCGGTCGAGACCGGAGATCGTCTCGATCGCTCCGCGGTGCTGCGAGCGGTGCTGACCGCGCTCGAACCCTGGATCGACGTCGCGTTGGCTGGACGAGCCGAGGCGCTCGAGGAGGTCTACCGCTCACGGTCCTCCGTGCTCGGGCAGCGGGTGTCGCTGCTCGACGGTGCGACGCGACTGACCGGGCATGTTGCCGATCTCGGCGCCGCCGATGGTCTCCTGCTCCGGCTGGCGGACGGTTCCCACGTCCGCGTGCGCGCCGAGCATGCCCGTGAGGTTCGTCTGATCTGATGCGTCTCTTCTGGCAACGCATCCCCCCGGAGACCAAGGTCGCGGCCGTCGTGCTCGGCGCCGCGCTCGTTCAGGTCGGCGTGCTGGCGACGGTCGGCCTGCGCGGCGAGGACGAACGCCGGACGGAACTCGTCGCGGAGCTGCGACAGCGCTCCCGCCGCACGGTCGAGCGCTCCGTGGTCAACGCCGGGGCCGCCCGGGTCACCGCACTGGAACAGTCCCTACAGCGCGACCTCGAGACCGAGGACCGCCCGCTCATGGCACGCGTGCTCGGAGTGCTCGATCGGACCGACCTGTACGCGCACGCGTTCCTCCTCGACCTGGGCCGCGACGGCGTGCCGCGGCTCTCCGAGGTACGGCGTCCGCCGCTCGCGATCGCGGATCAGACGCCATTCGACGAGAAGGCCCGTCGGCGGGTTGCGGGGTTGATGGATCGCGAGCGCAGCGATTCGGCCGGAGTCGTGCGGGCGTGCGAGGCCGTCGCCGACGCGTCGGACGATCGCGTGGCGTCCGCGCTGGCGCTGCAAGCGGGTTGGCGCGCCGCGTTGCGGCTGTCGGCAGACCAGCAGGCACTCGGACTCGCCGAGCGCGTCCTGCGTGAGCATCCGAACGTCGTGGACAACCGCGGCCCGTCCGGCGAGTCGGTGCCCTTCGGACTCGGCGCCGCCGCTGCGATCTGCGACATCCTGCAGCGCGCCGTGCAGCGTGACTCCGATCCGGACGCCGGGTCGTTCGTCGACGCAGTGCGACACCGTCGACGCCTCGCGCAGCGACTCCGTTGGGCCCTGACGCCCGACTCGTACGCGTTCGAGACGGCGGCCTGTCGCGACCTCGTCGACGACGTCTCCATCCACCTGCCGCCGGAGGCCGTGCGGCAGCTACGCGCGGAACTCGATGCGTGCGCTGCGCTCGATCTGGCCTGGGATCGCGCGTCGGCCGTGCCGGCCTCCACGCTGCGTGGCGTCGCTGAGGGCGGTGAGCCCGATCGGCTACATGCCGGGCTCGGTGCGGACGCCATCGTGCTGACCGTCCTGCCGCTTCCCTCCGCGGCCGCGGAGGGCCCGGGCGGACCATCGGCCGTCGCATTCATGGCGTCGGCCGAGCGTTGGCGTGACGAGGTCCTGGCGCCCGCCCGCCAGGGTGTCGACCTGCCGGCCGGTGTGACGCTCGTGGTGCGTGACCGTGGGGGGCAAACCCTCGTGGGGCCCGCGGACGGCGAGAGCGACATCATGCAGATCTCGTTCCGCAACGTGCTCCCCGGACTCTGGGCCGGCGTGGTCGTCACCGATCCCTCTGTCCTCTCGGCCGAGACGGAGAGCGCGCGACGACTGTGGCTCTGGATCCTGGTCGGCGCGGGGCTGGCGGTGATCGCCGCCGCGCTGCTCGCGCTGCGCGCCGTCCTTCGCGAGGTCCGTCTCGCGCGTCTGAAGAGCGACTTCGTCTCGAATCTCTCGCACGAGCTCCGCACGCCTCTGACGAGCCTGAGAATGTTCGTCGAGACGCTGCAGGAGGGGCGCTATCGCGACGACGCCGAGCGACAGCAGTACCTCGACATCATCGCGCGCGAGACCAACCGGCTCGCGGTGCTGGTCGACCGCATTCTGCAGTTCGCCGCCTTCAGCCGTGGGCGCGCCCCGATCGAACTGCAGAGCGTCGACGCCGGCATCGTCGTCCGACGCGCCCTCGAGATCTTCCGGTCGCGGGCCATGAGCGCCGACGCGCGGATCGACGTCGAGATCGAGCGCCACCTCCCCGAGGTGCTCCTGGATCGCGTCGCAATGATTCAGGTGCTTCTCAACCTTCTTGACAATGCGGTGAAATACGGAGGCGACAAGGGGGTTCGCATCCGGGTTTCCGTGCGTGGCGTGGGGTCGCGGGTGCGCTTCGAAGTCGAGGACGATGGACCGGGCGTACCGGAGCGGGAGCGTGAGTTGGTCTTCGAGGAGTTCTTCCGGGGTGACGACTCGCTGTCGTCGAGCGTGCAGGGCACGGGCATCGGCCTGGCCCTGTGTCGTCGCGTGGCATTGGCGCACGGTGGACGCATCGAAGTGACCGAGGCGCGTACGCTGGGCGGGGCGTGCTTCGAGCTGACGCTGCCGGACGCCGCGGTCGGCCGGAGGTTGGCCCTGGCCGCGCAGGAGGGACGAGCCTGATGGAGACGATCCTCATCGTGGAGGACGACCCCGCCATTCGGCTCGGCCTCGAGAAGAACCTGGCGTACGAGGGCTTCACTGTCCTGACGGCGCCGGATGGCGAGACTGGTCTCGAGCTCGCCTTCGAGTCGCGACCGGACCTCATCGTGCTGGATCTGATGCTGCCGGGCCTGAATGGCTACGAGATCTGCCGTTCGGTGCGGAAGCACGACTCGGCGGTCGCGATCCTGATCCTCTCGGCGAAGGGGATGGAGTCCGACAAGGTCCTCGGCCTCGACGTCGGCGCCGACGACTACGTGTCGAAGCCGTTCAGCGTGAAGGAGGTCCTGGCGCGCGTCCGGGCGCTCCTGCGCAAGAAGCGGGCGCTGGAGGGCGAGGCCGAGCCGTACACCTTCGGCCGGGCTGAGCTGGACTTCGAGGGTCGCACGCTGCGCATCGACGGGGCGCTCGTCGAGACCAGCAAGAAGGAGTTCGAACTCCTCCGGCTGCTGATCCGCAACCGCGGTCGCGTGCTCGCGAGGGACCAGATCCTGAACCGGGTCTGGGGCTACGACTACTACGGCACGCCGCGCACCATCGACAACTTCATCCAGAAGCTCCGCGAGAAGGTCGAGCGCGACGCCGCCCACCCCGAGTTCATCCGCACCGTCCGCGGCGTCGGCTACCTGTTCGACGCTCCATAGGCAACCTTCGCAGGCACGGCCGCTCGGCGAACGCCGGTAATCCGTAGCCGCCTCACAGCCGATGAGGAGGCATGCGACGCGTTGCGCTGCTGCTGATCCTCGCACTGGCCACACTGGCAGTACCGGCCGTGGCCCAGGACAGCACCGCCGTCGAGGCCTACATCGAGGACGCGCATCGGGTCCGCGAGATCCAGGTGAACCGCGTCAAGAGCGCGCATGAGCTCGCAGGTGCCCACGTGGCGGCCTCGAACTACAACGGCATCTCCGGGATGATGCCGGGCGGCCGCGAGGAGACCGCGGACAAGAAGCCGTCCCCGGTCGAGCAGGCCACCGGCGGCGCGGCCGACGGCTCGGACGACAGTCCGCGCACGCCGCCCGCGTGGGTCTTCGCGTTCCTCGGCGGCACCTGCGTCCTCTTCCTCTGGCAGCGCCGACGGCACAACGCCGACCAGCGCCCCCGCTGACGCCGAGCCCTGCCCTGACTAACTAACTCGCAGCCTCGAGTTGGCGGACCGCGCGCGTCATCAGAGGCGGGACACCGCGGTCTGAGCGGTCGAGGGCGCACCACGCGCTTCCGTGCCCGCCGCCCGCGCCCGCCCGAGAGAGATGCGGAGCGATGATCCGACGCGCCTGCCGGCGGATGAACGGCGCCGCGGCCGATTGCCGCCGAGAGTCGAGGCTGGAAGTTAGTTCGTCACGGCAGGGCTTGTTGCAAGTGTCTCATACAGTGATACACTTGGCTCGTGCTGACGATCGACCTCGACGACTCGACCCCCCTCTACCTGCAGGTGTCCCAGGGCATCCAGCGGGCCATCGCCGGCGGCGCGCTGCGCGTCGGGGCCAAACTGCCGAGCGTGCGCCAGTTGGCCGGTGACCTCGCCATCAACCTGAACACCGTGGCGCGGGCGTACCGCCAGCTCGAGGAGCAGGGGCTGGTGCGGGTCCGCCAGGGGCGCGGCGCGCGTGTGGCGAGCGATCTCGTGTCGGGGGACCGCAGCGCGGCGGAGGCGGATCTGCGCCGGTCGCTCGCCCAGGTGTTCTCCGAGGCGCGGTTGGCCGGACTGGACCGGATGGTGGTGGAGCGCGCGGCGCGCGCATGCCTCGACGACCTCGAGGCGACGAAGGAGCGGAAATGACGGTGATGCTGATCGCTGCGTGGGGGATGGGCCTGTTTCCGCTCGCGTTCCTGCTCTGGTACCTGGGGCGCGACGAGGTGCGACGGCGGCTCGAGGAGCAGGACGCCGAAGAGCGGGTCGCGCGATCGAAGCGTCTCGCCTTTGGGCTGACGTTGGCCGGCGTGCTCGTGCTCGTTCTGTTCTCGTCCGGCGCGTTCGGTCCCCCCGAGGACCTCTCGGGGCCGCTCAGCGGCGTCGGGTTCGGTCTGTTCCACTTCGTCTGGTGGTTCGCCTGCGCTCCCATCCTCAACTCGGCCGAGGCACGACAGCCGATCGCCGTCGTGGGGACGCCTATGGCTCAGGTCGAGAGGGGGACGGTCCGCGCGGCCTCACTCACGGCGCGCGAGGAGTCCGACTACCTGCCGCGATGGTGGTGGGTGGTGCCGATCGCGATGCTCGGCCTGGGGACGGGCTGGATCGCGTGGCAGCTGTTCGAGGCGAGGCCAGCGGCGGCCAGCACGTGGGTCGTCGGGACGATGATGCCGCTCGGCGCCCTCTCGTTCCTCGTTGGCTACGGCTGGTGGGCGCGGCGCATGGCGACGGGGGTGCAGGACGTCGGTGGCGCAGCGGACCCGATCTCGTACGAGGCGGCGCTCGACGGCTTCCGTCGGTTCATGGCGCGCGGCATCTTCCTCATGATGACCGCAGCGGTGGCGCTCTTCGTCGGCGCCGGCGTCGCGGTCGTGGCGACGCAGGGCGACCCGGAGGCACAGGGCTGGGTCGGCGGCTGGGTGGGCGGAGGAGGCGGGAGCCTCGTCGGCATCCTGGGTGCCCTGTTCGGGACCATCTGCTCGCTCAAGCGGATGCGTCTGGAGCGCATCCGGCGCGGCGATGGCGCGCCACCGGAGGGCGTGGCGGCCAGATGAGAGCTAGGGCTCCTCGGTGCGTCCGTCTGGTCCGCCGAGCGCTCGTTCCACCGCCCACGCCTGCGCCTGCTCCGTGAGCTGCGCGATGGCTGCCTGGCCGTCGACCCAGTGGGGTTCGTGGTCGGCCTCCTCCCGCGGACCCGGCGGCCCGTTCGTCCGGACGCGGAAGAACCGACCCAGTTTGTTGACGACCTCGTCGCCTGCGAGTGACCAGACCAGTTGGTTGGCGCGCCCGATCTCATCCAGAGCGGTGGCGGCGTAGCCCGTCTCCTCGCGGACTTCGCGCACGAGAGCGTCGCGGAACTCCTCGCCGGCCTCCACGCCGCCGCCGGGGAGGAACCAGCCCTGCAGCGCCCGCACGAGCAGCACGCGGCCGTCGGCATCGATCGCGACGGCGTACGCGCCCGGTCGCGGCCGCGCCGAGTCCTCGCGTCCCTCGAGCTCCGGCAACGCGAACTGGGGGATGTGCTCGCTCATATGGCGCAGGCTACCCGCGGACGGGAGACGCCCGCATGACGCGAGGTGTGGCAACCTCTTGCCATGCGCACCACGGTCTCGGCACTGGCGCCCGTCACGGTCTTCCTCGTCACCGGTCTGCTCGTCACGGGCCTCCTCGTCACGGGCTCGAGCCATGCCCAGGAGGCGCGCGACTCCCATGCGCGCGTCTTCCGGCGCGCGGAGGTGCAGGAGCGATCCCTCGGTGATCTCGAGGGCGCGGCGACGACCTATCTCGAGGCGGCGCGGTCGGCTCCCAACCGCGGCCGCGAAGCCCTCGCCGAGCTGCGGGCTGCGGAGTGCTTGGCGCGAGCGGGTGACGATCAGCGAGCGCGGGAGATCGTCGCGCGGTGGACGGGCGACACGGCGCCGGAGCTCTCGGACGAGCTGCGCGAGTTCGCCCTCAGCGTTCTTGCACGTGTCGCACGAGAGGCCCCCGAGCCGCCGCGAGTCGATCCCGTGCCGGAGGGCGTGGACCCGCGGCGCGTGGCGTTGCTCGAGGACGAGCGCGATCAGCTGCGACTGCGGCTCCAGTCCGCGGTCACGCGGGCGGCGGGCGCTGAGGCGAATCTCGAGGATCTCGCCAACGACGTGCGCGAGCGCGATCGCGAGATCGACCGTCTCCGCGCCGAACTGCCCCCGCCGGAGCCGACCACGGCGCAGGAGATCCTCGACCAGCGCCGCCTCGAGCTCGAGCGGCAGGCCCGTGAGGCTCGCAACCTGTCGCACGCCTACACGCAGTACGCACGCCTGTTGCATCAGGACGGCCGCTTCGAGGACGCCACGACCACGTTGCTCGACGCCCTCGCGAAGAATCCCGAGAACCACGAGGCCAAGGCGCTCCTCGCACGCGTCTCGGTGCCGCTCGGAGATCGCGAGCACCTCTACGCGCGGATCAAGGACGTCCTCGCGCTGGCTCGTGAGGTCCGTCGAGCGCGCCTGACTCGGGAGACGGAGTACCTCATCCAGCAGGGGCGTCGACGCCAGGAGTGGGGCGACATGGAGTCGTCGGTCGCGCCCCTCGAGCGCGCGCTGGCGCTGATCGCGTCCGGCGAGGTGGAGCTCCGCGGTTCAGCTCGGGTGCGGGACGACGTCGAGCGGATGCTGCGCGCGGCCGAGGCGGCCGGCGCCACGCGTCGACCGATGGAGCCCGCGGCGCGGGCCGACAGCGATGCCCGCTGGATCCCGGCGCTGCGCGCGCTGCTCGAGACCGCCGGCGAGGAGAAGGCCGCCGGCCTCGCGCTGCACTTTCACGACCTGCGTGACGTCCTGCCGAGCTCTCGTCGTGCGCTCCCGCCCGTCCCGGTCTCGGACCCGCCCGCAGGCTGGACGCTCTCGACGCGCAACGTCGGCGCCGCGCCGCTGGCTCTCGCATGGCTGCGCGGCGGCGAAACGGCTGGGCTCTCGGCCCCCGGCGCCACGTTGGACCGCGTCGGCACCACGATCGTGGCGGTCGCGGACGATGGGCTCCATCGGCGTGTCGCAGGCCGCCTCGCCGCCACCGCGATCGCGGCGGTTCCATCGGCCGAGGTCGAGGTAGCCGTGATCTCGGAGGCCGGTCAGGGTTGGGCCGCACGGCTCGCTGCTCGCGGACTGGAGCTGCGTCGCAGCCACGATGGCGCTCGCTACGCCGTGGTCTCCCCGATCGACGCGGCTGCGTTGCTGGCGGATCGCCCCGACGGCATCGTGCGCGGTCGCGGAGCGTTCCGGGCGCCACACCTTCGGCCGTTCCGTCTCGCGACCGGCTCGGCTGGACGCTCCATCGCAGTCGACATCCTGCCCGTTGCCGCCGGCGATCCCGGCGCCGGCGTGCGGGTGCGCACGACGTGGCTCCCCGCGGAGCGTCTCGGGGTGGCCGCGCTCGAGAGCGAGGCCGTCGTCGGGGCCCCGTTCGGTGGGGGCGGAGCGCTCGTCGTGTTCGGGCTCGCCGATCCGGAGGACCCCGCTCGCGAGTTGGCCGTGATCGTCCGGGTCGGGCATGCGCCCGGTGCTGCCCCGCTTCCGGCGGCGGACCCCACGCGCCCGACGCTGCCGGAGACCGGTCCGCGTCTTCGCGCCGCGGAGCACATCCTCCCGCGCCATCTCACGCGCCTTCGCGAGATCGATCCGGGTGGCATGACCGTGCCCGGAAGCCCGGTCCCGTCGCGCGCCGAGGCTCTCCGCGCGCGGCTCGGGCGTGCCGCGACGGCGGCGACCTCGTTGGAGGTCCATGACGAGCGCGTGCTCGTGGTCGGCCCGCCGGAGACGCACGACGGCGTGCGGGCGTTCCTCGATCGCCTCGCGGCTGTACGCGGTGTGCAACGGTTCCAAGTGGCGGCGCACGCCGTCTCGAAGGACGCCGAGCGCGCCTTGATGAACGAGCTGCCGGCGCTCTCGGCTGACGCCACACGGTCGTTTGCCTGGACCGTCACGCGAGATCGGTCGTCGCTGGCGTCCGTGCGCATGCTCCTCGCCGGGGCGAGCGATGCGCCACCGCTCGTCGACGTCGTGGAGGGGGCGCCACCGACCGTGCGCGCCACCGCCGCCCACGTCGTGCGGACACCGTTCCGCCGCGACCTCGACACCGAGCCCGGCGAGGAAACCTCCTGGGGCCGGGCGGAGACGGGCTGGGTCGACCAGGGCTTCCTGCTCGTGTTGAGGCCCTTCGGCGTGACCGAGCGCCAGCGTGCCGTCCTCGACGTCAACCTGCGCCTGGCCTGGGTCTCGACCCCCGGCGAACGGCGTCGCGAGACCCCTCTTGGTGAGGTCCGTACCTACGCTCCCCGTGTCGACGGAGTGGCGGGCGATCTCGCCGTCGAGCTGGGCGACGACGACGTCCTGGTGCTGGCCGGACTCCCCAACCCGTTCGACCGCGGCGGCAAGCAGTCACGCCTCGTCTTGCTCATTGCTCCGGCGAAGTAGTCGACTCCGCGTCCTCCGAGCCGTGCCAGACGTGACGTGAGCCTCACCGGACGGGTACCTTCTCGCCTCCATGCACCCGCGGAGCCGTCCCCTTCTGCTGCTTGCTGCGCTCCTCGTCTGCGCTCCCGACGCGGCGCACGGTCAGGAGGCGGCCAGCGGTCGGGACGGAACCGACGCTCAGGACGAGGCCAGCGTTCAAGTCGAGGACGGCGAGGTCGTCGCGCTAGTCGGCGGCATCGTGCGCACGGCAGTCGGCGCCGAGATCCGCGGGGGCACCGTGCTTCTGCGAGATGGCCGCATCGCGGCGGTCGGCAAGGACGTCGTCGTGCCCGCTGGGGCTCGGTCGATCGACTGTCGCGGGAAGATCATCACGCCCGGGCTGATCGACGCCGACTCGTGGCTCGGACTCGATCCCGCGGATACCTCTGCGCGGCTGCCGGGCGCGGAGACGCGCGCGTCAGACGGCTTCGATCGCTGGGACGCGCGGCTCCGCACGGCACGCCAAGAGGGGGTCACTGCCCTCGTTCTCGGCGGGAACCGCGAGCAGATCGTCGGCGGTCTCGCCTCCGTGGTCGCGACGTCGGGTGCCGAGCCGATCTCCGCTGACGGCCCGTTGGTCCTCAACCTCTCGCGGCGGAGCGCTGCGGGGGGGCTGCAAGGCGCCGCGCGAGCGGAGTCCGTGCGAAGCACCCTCGAGTCCGCGCGCTACCGGCGCACGACGCTCGAGCGCTGGCAGCGCGACGTCGCCGAGTACGAGAGCGCGCGCCTCAAGGATGGCCCGACCGCCGAGGAGCGACTCCTCCTCCCGCCAGAGCTCCTCGAGCGGATGCGCCTCTGGACGCCGTCGCAGCGCGCCGCGTGGCGTGAGGCCACGTACAAGTCGATGGGCCGCGCGAAGCGCTACAAGAAGCCGAAGAAGCCGGCGAGCCCGCCGAAGTCACTCTCCTCCGACCCCGGTGCGGACGCGATCGACGCGGTTCTTGGGACGAAGGACGCCCCGGCGACGCGCGCGTGCTTCGTGCGCGCAGCGTTGGACGGCGATGTCGCCGCGACGCTCGAGCTGGCGAACGAGTACGGCCTCGACGTCACGATCGCCGGCGGTGCCGGCCTTCGGGATCACGCCCCCGCGTTGAAGAAGTCCGGAGCGCGCGTGGTGGTCACGGAGCTGGCCGACACCCGGTCGGCGCGCGGTACTCCGAGCGCGCGTCGTCCGACCGGGCTCGTCGCGACGCTCGTGACGTCGGGCCTGAAGCCGGCCATCGGGACCGGCGGCGCCGGCGCCTCGCGCTTCATCCGGCTCATCGCGTCGCGCGAGATCGGAGCGGGCCTGACCCGTGCCGCCGCTCTGCGGGCGGTGACGATCTGGGCTGCCGAAGCGGCCGGTGTCGGCGCGACCACCGGCTCCCTCGAGGTCGGCAAGCGCGCCGACGTCGTCGTGTGGACGGTCAGCCCGTTCTCGGCCGAGTCGCGGGCCGAGCACGTCTTCGTCGGCGGCCGCGAGGTGACCGATGCCGACGAGTAGGGCGCTCGCCGCCGTCGTCCTGGCCGCGCTCGTCGCTGCGCCCGTTCTCGCGGACGATGCGGCTGACGGCGTCGAGTTCGTCCGTCTCGGCCGCCTGCACGTCGGCGACGGCACGGTAGAGCACAACGTGGTCGTCGCGATCGACGACGGGCGCTTCGTCTCGGTCGGTCGCGACGCACCGCCTGCCGGTGCGAATGTGCGCGATCTCTCCCAGCACGTCGGCTGCCCCGGGTTCATCGACGCCGTCACGCAGCTCGGTCTCGACGGCGGGGCGGCCGAGACCTCCGAGGCGCTGACGCCCGACGTCCGTGCCGCCGACGCGTTCGACGGTCACAGCAAGGACCTCGCTGCTGCTACGGCGGCGGGCACGACCTGCGTCGGCCTCTCGCCGTCTCCGAGCAACGTGGCGGCCGGCCGCGGTGCGGTGGCGGTGCAGGGCGCGGACGGGCGTTGGGAACTGCTCGAGCGAAACGGACCGCCGGTGTTCGCGTTCGTGCCGCCGGCCCTCAGCGCGGGGCGCGTCCCGAGCACCGTGGCCGGCGCCCGAGCGCTCCTGGGCGCGGCGTTCGAGGGACGGCGTTGGCGGACGCCGGGCGAGAGTGACCCGCCGGTGCGCGATGCAGCGCTCGACATGCTGGCCGCGTTGCGCGACGGTCCGGCCCTCGTGCACGCCGACAGCGCCGCCGCGGCGCGCGTCGCCGTCGAGACGATCGGCGGGCGCGGCCTGACGCCGACGCTCGTGGGACTGCGCCGCGGGCACATCGACCCAGTGGCACTCGCCGCGCTCGAGACGCCGTGCATCATCACGGCCCTCGACCCCGAGGACTCGGTCGCGTTGCTGGAGCTGCCGGGACGCCTTGCCCGCGCCGGAGTGGACGTCACACTGTCCTCCGGATCGCCCGCCCGCCACCCGAACTCGTTGCGTCTCGCCATGGCGCTGGCCGTGGCTCGTGGGCTCCCGACGAGCCATGCGGTTCCCGCCGTGACGGGGCGCGCCGCGCGCGCGCTCGGTGTCGCGGATCGCATCGGACGCGTCGCCGAGGGGCTGCGCGCGGATCTCGTCGTATTCGACGGGGAGCCGTGGGAGCCAAGCACACGCATCGTGCTCGTCGTGGCGGGTGGTCGCATCGTCTGCGCGCCTTCGGAGACGGATCGATGAGGCGCGCCACTCGGCTCGTCGGATTGATCGGCGCCCTGTCGTGTGCCGCGGCGCTGACGGCCGCGCTCACGCCGAGCCACAGCGACGCCGCAGAACGCGAGCGGCAGTCGTTGGTCTTCACGGGTGTCACCGTCCTCGACGGTCTCGGCGGCGTGGACGAGGACGCCACGGTCTCGGTCAGTGATGGCCGACTGCGTCTGGCTCCGGTCGGCGACGCGCGCACGGTCGACGTCGACGGCGCGTTCCTGGCGCCCGGCTTCGTCGAGGCCAACGGCCGCCTCGGCTACGTGAGCCAGGAAGCCGAGATCACGCGCGAACTCACGGCGTGGATCGACGCGCGCGACCTGGCCGACCCGACGGCGCGCGCGTTCCGCGAGGCGGCGCTCGAGGGCACAACGACCGTCGTGCTCGCGCCGGGTCCCCGCAACCTGGTCAGCGGCCTCTCGCAGGCGTTCCATGCGTGGACCCGCGCCGGTCGCGCCGAGCCGATCGCCGACGCGCCGAAGTCGCTGCACGCAGCGATCTCGCGCTCCCCGTCGATCGGGAACTTCCCGCCGCGTCGTGGGCCGACGACCTCGATCTACGCGCGTCGACCCACGACGCGGATGGGTGTCGTCTGGCTCCTGCGGCAGGTCTTCCTCAGCGCGAAGGGCGTGCAGAAGGCGACGAACGACGCCGATCTCGCTCCGTACCGCGACGTCCTCGACGGACGTCGTCCGCTGCGGGTCGACTGCCACCGTCTGCAGGACGTGAACGCCACGCTACGGCTGGCGGACGAGGCAGGCATGAACGTCGTTCTCGACGGCGCGGAAGAGGCGTACCTGCGCCGCGACGACCTCGCGAAGCGAGGAGTGCCGGTGGTGCTCGGGCCCTTCCCGGACGTCCGGACGGGGATCGGCGTCGACTTCACTGACACGGCGTTGCGCAACGCGACGATGCTGCACGAAGCGGGCGTGACCGTGGCCCTGAGCGCGGGGACGTCGGGAGCGCGCTGGCTGCGCGAGCAGGGCATGTTCGCCGTGCGGTACGGACTCTCCCGCGACGACGCGCTTGCGGCGATGACCAGTGTCCCGGCCGATCTCTGTGGTCTCACGGATCGCGGTCGGATCGTGGACGGCGCCGCGGCCGATGTCGTTCTCTGGAGCGGTCATCCGCTGCTGCCGACGTCGCGCATGCTGATGGTGGTCGTGGACGGCGAGGTCGTCTTCGACAGGACGGGTTTCGTCAGGAAAGAGGCGCAGTGATGTCCGCACGTAGGTTCGGGATGGTCGCCCTCGCGGGCCTCGTCGGTGCCGTTGTGGCGCCGAGCGCGGCGCACGCGGAGGACTTCGTGCTCCAGGCCGGCACGGTCGTGACCGCGGACGGCGACGTCCTCGTCGACGGCGGTTCGGTGTTCGTGAGCGGAGGCGTCGTCAAGGAGATCAAGCCGGGCCTCGTGAACCCCTGGGGCGCCGAGGTGCGCTCGCACGGCGACGCGTGGCTGCTGCCCGGCATGGTCGAAGCGCACAGCCAGGGTGGTCTGGAACGCGCGAACGAGACGGCTCCCAACACGCCGTTCGTCTCCGTGCTCGACGGCCTCGATCCGCTGAGCCCCTACTTCGAGAACCTGCTGCGCGACGGCGTGACGACGGTGTTCGTGGTGCCCGGCGACGCGACGCTGATCGGTGGTCAGGGCCTCGTGCTGAAGCCGATCGGGCGCACGGCGGAGGAGATGATCGTGCGCCGTGGCGCCGGTCTGAAGATCGCGCTCTCTCCGCGCTCGGGCACCAGCCGCATGGCGCAACTCGCTGAACTGCGTCGCTCGCTCCGTGGCGCGCGCACCGCCGAGGGACGCCAGGTCGTCGACGACCCCGACGCGACGGCGCGTAGCCCGCGAGCCGAGGCGCTCACTGCGCTGCTCGCCGGCACCCTCCCCGCCGTGATGGCTTGCAACGAACCCGTCGACGTGGCGAATGCTCTGCGCGTGATGGAGGAGTTTGGCCTGAGCGGGTTCCTCTCGCTCGGCACCGCTGCCCGTCGCGCGCTGCCGGAGATCGCGAAGCGCGGCGTGCCGTGCGTCCTGGCGGCGGACCTCGAGCCCGTCGAGAGCAATCCCGAGACGGGCCGCGAGGTGCGTCGCTTCCTGGCGAAGGAGTGCGTCGACGCCGGTGTGCCGCTCGTGATCCAGGCCAACGAGGCGTCGCCCTACGGCATGCGCTCGCTCTGGTATCAGGCCGCGGTCGCCGTGTCGCAGGGACTCACGCGTGAGCAGGCGCTGCGCGGCGTCACGGTCAACCCGGCGCGGCTGCTGGGCGTCGACGAACGCGTTGGATCCATCACCGCCGGGAAGGACGCGAACCTCGTCGTCTGGACGGGCGATCCGCTCGACCCGGCGTCGTGGGTCGACCACGTGTACATCGAGGGCGAGCTCGTGTACGAGCGCGCGAAGGATCGCAAGCTGAAGCGGCTGCTCGACGGCATCTCGCTCGGTCGACCTGGGGATGACGACTGATGCGACGACTGCTCCCTCTGGTGGTCGGCGGTGCGCTGCTGGCCGGCACGCTCCCGGATCCCGCGATTGCGCAAGATGCGACGGACGGCACGCTGTACGTCACCGCGGGAACCGTGCATGACGGCCTGGGTGGCGTCCATCGCCCAGGCGCGGTCGCGATCTCGGCCGGCAAGGTGATC
Organism: Planctomycetota bacterium; assembly: GCA_021776825.1. Classification (GTDB taxonomy): domain Bacteria; phylum Planctomycetota; class JAJSAM01; order JAJSAM01; family JAJVHW01; genus JAJFFG01. The sequence continues at coordinate 28,460 of JAJFFG010000057.1, read as the reverse complement.
GGTGTCGGCGCGCCCGGCGACATCGTCGTGCCCGATGGCGCGGAGCGCGTCGATGCGGGGGAAGGCGCGGTCATCGTGCCGGGCCTCGTGGCGGCGTGGAGCGAGCACCTGGCCAAGGGCGGCAACGACCCGGCCAGCGTCGCGCCCGACGTGCGGGCCATCGATGGCTACGACTTCCTCACCGACGAGTCGCGATTGCTATCCGGCGGCGTCACGACGGTGATGCTCTCGCCCGGTTCGACGCAGGTCGTGTCCGGCCGCACCGCCGTCGTGAAGGTGGCGGGCGTGTCGCGCGACACGCGCCTGCTGCGCGATGACGCAGGCGTGGCCGCCGGCGTCGGCGACGGGGTCCAGAAGCCGCCCGCTCAGATCGAGCCGCCGGATCTACCGGACGCCGCGCTCGACCCGCTGCTGCCCCACGTGCGTCAGCTTCCGGTAACCCGTGCCGGCTCGCTGCTGCTGCTGCGGCGCATGCTCGAGGCGGACAGCCGGCGCGACCCGATGTGGATCTCCGCACGCACTGCCGGAGACCTCGAGGCCACGCTCGCGTTCGTAACGGAGTCGGGCGTGACGGCCACGCTCGTGGGCGCTCTCGAGAGCCACGCCGTCGTCGATAGCGTCCGCGCGTCCGGCCTCTCCGTCGTGCTGCAGTGGCCGGGTCGGCCGGGCCGGGTGACGGCGTCGGACGATCCCGAGCAGGAGGCGGCTCGCCTGCGCGCCCGCCGCAATCCCGCGTTGCTGGCCGACGCAGGTGTCCCGTTCGCGCTGACGACGGAGCGCGAGGACGCGTTGCACGACCTGCTCTTCGTGGCGGCATCGGCGGCACGCTCGGGCCTGGCCGCTGACGCAGCACTTGCCGCGGTCACGTCCTCGCCCGCGCGTCTGCTGGGCGTCGACGCGCGTGTCGGTTCCCTCGCCGCCGGTCGCGACGGAGACCTGGTCGTCCTCTCCGGTCCGCCGACGGATCTGCGCAGCGTGGCGCTCCGCACTGTCGTGGACGGGCGCACGGTGTGGCAGCGCCGCGCCGGCGGCACGACGACGGTCATACGGGCTGCCGAGGTACACCTCGGCGACGGCCGCGTGCTCGTGCCGGGCGAGGTCGCGTTCGAGAAAGGCCGCATCGTCGAGGTCGGCCCGTCGGTCGGCACTCCGCCGGGCGCGCGCGTGATCGATCTCGGTTCTGGCGCGGTGATGCCCGGAGTCATCGACGCCTTCACACACGCGGGTCTCGCGGGCGCGGGCGGCAGCGTCGCGGCCGACCTGACGACGGCAACGACCGCGGCCAAGGCCGCCGACGCCGCTGATCCGGCGTTCGCGTTGCTCGCGGGGCAGGGCGTGACCACGATCCTCGCGGCGCCGGGCGGCAGCGGACGCATCGCCGGCCGAGCGTCGGTGCTGAAGACGGCCGGTGCATGGCCGGGTCGCCGTGTCCTGCGCCAGGACGCGGGCATCGTCGTCCGACTGCGTGACGAGGCGGACCTGAGCAGTGCCGCGGACCAACTGACCGCTGCGATCAAGAAGGCGCGCGGGTATCGCGACGGCTTCACGAAGTACGAGAAGGAGTTGAAGGAGTACCAGGCCTGGAAGAAGAAGTTCGACGCCGAGGAGGCGAAGAAGGCGGCCGCGGAGAAGAAGAAGGCCGAGGAAGCCAAGAAGAAGAAGAAGGGCGACTCGAAGGCCGCTGACGGCGACGACCCAGAGAGGGACGCCGCGAAGGAACCCGCCAAGAAGGCCGACGCGAAGGCCGACGCGAAGGCCGACGCGAAGAAGTCGGAAAAGAAGCCCGCCGCGAAGAAGGACGCCGAGAAGCCGGCCGAGAAGAAGACGGAGCCCCGCAAGCCGAAGAAGGACGCCTCGATGGAGGGCTGGGCTGCGGTGCTCGACGGCAAGGCGCCGCTCTACGTCCAGGCCGCCACAGTTGCGGAGATCCGTACCGCGCTGCGAACACTCGTCGACGGAGCGAAGTTGAAGGTCGTGATCGTGGGCGCCGATCAGTCGCGCCGCGTGCAGAAGGCGCTGCGCAAGGCGAAGGCCGGCGTCGTCGCCAGCCCGCGCGCCCTGACCACCGAACGCGGACGTGACGTGAACCTCCTGCGCGAGATCGCGCTGTCCGGACTGCCGGCGGCAGTTGGCAGCGATGCGTACCTCGGCGGCGCCGAGCTGAGCGATGTCGTGGCGTACGCGGTGGGCCGCGGACTGTCCCCGGCGGCGGCAGTGCGGCTCCTCACCGGCGACGCCGCGAAGCTGCTCGGCGTGGATGCGCGTGTGGGCACGCTCGCCGCCGGGAAGGACGCGGACCTCGTCCTGCTCACGGCACCGCCGTTCGCGGCGGGATCGGCCGTGCACTCGGTATTCGTTGGCGGCGAGGAGGTCGGCTCCGATGCGCGCTAGCACCCTGGCTGTCGCACTGCTGCTCGCCTTCGCGGTCGCGTCGGACGCCGCGCAGGAGACACCGACGACGCCGGGTTGCGTGGCCATCCGCGCGCAGCGGGTACTGCCTGTTGTGGGCGACGCGATCGACGACGGCGTGATCCTCGTACGCGACGGGAAGATCGAGCGCGTGGGCAAGGCGACGGAGATCAAGATCCCCGCCGACTACGAGCTCCACGAGTACCCCGAGGGCTGGGTCACGCCGGGTTGGGTCGAACTGCACGCGCACGTCGCGGGCACCGACCTGAACGACATGGTCTATCCCACGAACCCGGAGCTGCGGAACCTCGACACCATCGTCCCGGAGAACCTGCAACTGCAGGCGGCCCGCGCCGGCGGCGTGACGACGATGCTCTTCATCCCCGGGTCCGGCACCAACATGAGCGGCTTCGGCACGCTGGTGAAGACAGCCGGCAAGACCGTCGAGGACATGACGATCCGCTTCCCCGGCGCGCTCAAGATCGCGCAGCTCGGTAACCCCGAGCGCCGCGCCGGTGACGTCGGTCGTTCGCGGATGGGCATGAACTACCTCATCCGCGAGCGCATGAAGGAGGCCCGCGACTACGCCGACAAGTGGCGCAAGTGGGAGCAGGAGAAGGTCGGTGAGAAGCCGCAGCGCGACGAGCGCCTCGAGAACTTCCGCGGGCTGTTCGCGCAGGACTTCCCCGTCATCGTGCACACCGTGTGGGTCAACGGGGTCGAGGCGACGAAGCGCATCCTGAAGGACGAGATGGGGCTCGACGTCATCATCACGCATGCGACGTTCGACTCGTACAAGGCGGCCGATGTGATCGTCGAGGGCGGGCTGCCCGTGAACATCGGTCCGCGGCTCATCCACTACGAGCGCGAGACCGGTCGCGTCCTCGGCATCCCGAAGCTGTGGCAGGACGCCGGCTGCGAGGACCTCTCGTTGAACACCGACTGCCCGGTCGTTCCCGCCGAGGAGTTGACGACGCAGGCGACGATGTCCGTCCGCTTCGGCCTCGACGAGAAGGCCGCGCTCGAGGCGCTGTCGATCATCCCCGCGCGTCAGGTCGGCATGGCGGATCGCCTCGGGTCGCTCGAGGTCGGCAAGGACGCCGACATCGTCGTCCGCACTGGCCCGCCGCTCGACCCGCGGTCGGCCGTGCTGCTGGTCCTCGTCAACGGCAAGAACGTCTACGACGTGCGCGTTGACAGGAGGCTGTTCTGATGCGCGCCGCGCTCGCGCTATCCGCCCTCCTGTTCGCCGCTCCGGCGTTCGCCGACGAGGCCGCACCGTCGGGCGACTTCGCGCTCTCCGGGTGTCGCGTCGTGACGTGCGCCGGCGACGAGATCGCGGACGGTGTCATCGTCGTGAAGGACGGGAAGATCGCCGCGGTCGGGCCGCGCGACGGCACCGAGGTGCCGAAGGGCGTCACCGTCGTCGATGCGACCGGCAAGGTCGTGCTGCCGGGCTTCGTGCACGCGGGCACGCGCATCGGTCTGCGCGGCACGGGTGGCGGCGGCACGTCGACGACGGACGCGAAGCGGACCGCCGAGCACGAGCTCGATCCGTGGAACGCCGGGAACCGTTGGTCGGCCGCGAACGGCTTCACGACGCTCGGGCTGCTCCCCGGCCGCGGGACGGTGGGCGGGCGCGGCGTCGCCGTCCGTTCGGCGGCGGAGGACCTCGACGGCATGCTCCGACAGGCGGACACCGTTCTGCGCGTCGACGTGATCCCCGGAGCGAAGTTCACGAAGGCGCTCGCATCGCAGCTCGCCGCTGCGCGCAAGGAACTCGACGCGCACGCGAAGTGGACGCGCGACCACGCGAAGTGGGAGACGGACAAGAAGGCCGCTGAGGCTGCGAAGAAGCCTGCCGCGAAGAAGCCAGCCCCCAAGGAACCCAAGGAGCCGAAGCAGTCGGACTCGCGGGAGGCCTACCGCAAGGTGCTCGAGGGCGAGACCGCGCTCTACTGCAACGTCGGCAGCTCGGCCGACGTCGTGGCGCTCGGCAAGGCGCTCGCCGATGAACGCGTGCGCGGTGAGAAACTGCGCCTGGTGGCATCGCTGTCCGGTGATGCGTACCGTTCTGCGTCCGAGCTTGCCGACCTCGGCGCGACGTGCATCGTCGCGGTCGGAACCACGTCCTGGCCGAACACGCTCGACACGGTCTGTCCGGCCGTGTTCCTGCACCAGCGTGGCCTGAACGTCGTGCTGCGCCCGAGCAGCGACTCGCGCAACGGTCTGCGCGGGTATCGCTACCTGCTCGCCCGCACGGTCACCTTTGGTCTGCCCGCCGACGTCGCGTACCGCGCGGCGACCGCCGACGCCGCGACGCTGCTCGGCATCGGCGAGAGCACAGGCGAGAGCACGGGCGAGAGCACGGGCGAGATGACGGACGAGAAGACGGGCGAGAAGACGGGCGAGAAGACGGGCGAGAAGACTGGCGAGAAGACTGGCGAGAAGACTGGCGAGAAGACTGGCGAGAAGACTGGCGAGAAGACTGGCGAGAAGACTGGCGAGGACACGGGTGCGATCGCGACGGGCGCGATCGCGAAGGACCGTCGCGCGGATCTGCAGCTCTACTCGGGCGATCCCCTGCTGGCGACGTCGCGACTCGAACAGGTCTGGATCGACGGCGTGCCGGTGGAGGAGACGCCGTGAAGCGCAGGGTCCTGCTGACCGTCGGGCTCGCCGCGTGCGTCGCCGGTCTCCCGTTCATGGCGACCGCGCAAGAGCGCGACGGCGCTCGGCCTCGCGGCGGCGAGGACGTGCTGGCCATCGTCGGCGGCGAAGTGCATGTCGGCACCGGCGTCGTGCATCGCCGCGGCACGGTGATCTGTCGCAACGGCAAGATCGAGGCCGTCGGCGTCGATCTCGACGTGCCCGAGGGCGCGCGCGTCATCGATGCCAAGGGCCGTCACGTCCTGCCCGGGTTCGTTGCTCCCAAGGGCGCCAACTTCGGCATCCGCCGTGGTCGGCCGCGTCCGGGCGAGCGCTTCGCCGACAACCTCGATCCGAACAGCCTCTACGCAGAACTCGCGCTGGCATCGGGCATCACCGCGTACTTCGGCGCAGCGCGCGGCCGCGGCACGACCAGCGACGCGAACGCCGTCATCAAGCCCGCCTTCGGCGCTCCCGAGCTGATGATCGTGAGGGAGCCCGCAGCGCTGACGGTGTCGTGGAGTCGCCAGACCGTCTCGAACCGGACGTCGACGCGCGACTCGTTCCGCAAGGCGCGGAAGTGGATCGAGGCCGGCAAGAAGGGCCGCGCGCCTGCGTCGTCGACGACGATCGCCGCGCTCGAGCGCAAGGTGCCCGTTCGCATCTCGGCCTCGTCGCGGCGTGACATCCGCCAGGCGTTGGAGTTCGCGAAGGAGTTCGATCTCCGCCTCGTCATCGACAACGCGTACGAGGCCTGGACGCTCCCGGAGGAGATCGCGGCGTCCGGCGCCATCGCTATCGTGTACCCGCGCACGCGGCGGTGGCCGAACCCCGGCGAGGACGATCGCAGCGGATCGACGATCGAGTGCGCATCGATCCTCGAGCGCGCGGGCGCACCGTTCTGCCTCATGGCACCCGGCGGCTTCGGCGGCGGCGGCAGCAGCATCTCGCTACAGGGCATTGCCGGTCGCGACCTGATGACGTACCCCGTCGAGGGCGCGTTCGCCATCCGCGGTGGCGCCAGCGAAGAGGCCTGCCTACGCGCGATCACGCTGACCGCTGCCGAGGCGCTCGGCGTCGAGGATCGTCTCGGGTCGCTCGAGCGCGGCAAGGACGCCGACATCGTCATCTACCAAGGTGACCCGTTCGACTACCGCCTGATGGCTGAGACGACGATTGTGTCGGGCCGCGTGCTGTACGAGCGGACGAAGTCGACGCTGTTCGGCCACCTTCCGGGTCGCTGAGTCGGCCCCCATGAGCGACGGCGGCACGACCGAGGGCGCAGCGCGGCTCGACTTGGTTGGCGCCTGGGTCCGTGTACTGTCGCTCCGCACACGGTTGCTCGGCTGGTACGAGCGCGAACGGCGTGACCTGCCGTGGCGCGCCTCCCGGGATCCGTACCACGTCGCCGTCTCCGAGCTCATGCTGCAGCAGACGCGGATGGACGTCGTGCTGCCCTACTTCGCGCGCTGGATCGCGCGCTGGCCCACCGTCTCGGATCTCGCCCGCGCCACCGAGGACGAGGTGCTCGCCGAGTGGTCCGGTCTCGGCTACTACCGCCGCGCGCGTTCGCTGCTCGCGTTCGCGCAGGCGGTCGTCGCCGACCACGGTGGCGTGATCCCCGCAGACCCTGTCGCACTGCGCAAGCTGCCGGGGGTGGGCCCGTACACCGCGTCGGCGATCGCGTCGATCGCGTACGACGTGGTGACGCCGGTCGTCGACGGCAACGTCGAGCGCGTGCTGTCGCGCCTCCTGCTCGAGGAGCGCCTACCCAGCACCGCGCGGAAGAAGACCCTGACCGAGGCCGCGCGCCGACTCGTGACGGCGATGACCGACGACGATCCGCAGGCGATGCCGCCGCCGGAGGGGCTGCGCGCCGGGGACTGGAACCAGGCGCTCATGGAACTCGGCGCGCTCGTGTGCACGCCACGCGATCCGGAGTGCGGGGACTGCCCCTGGGGCCGCTCGTGTCTGGGCTACCGAGCGGGCATGGCCGCAGAGCTCCCGAAGAAGAAGCCCAAGGCCGCCGCTCGTGATGTGCTGCTACGGATGGCCGTCGTCCGCCACGACATCCACTTCCTGCTCGTGCAGCGACCGGAGGGCGCGCTGCTGTCGGAGATGTGGGAACTGCCGACGACGGACGAGGGTGGCGACCTGGCGTCGCTCGAAGCACTCGTCGGCGCGGCACTCGACTCCGCGGTCTCCCTCGACCCCGAGCCGGTCCGCACGTTCCGTCACGCGATCACGAACCGGCGTATCACCGTGCACGTCTACGAGACGACGGCCGACGCCATGCCCGAACGCCCCGGCCTCGCCTGGGTCCGCACCCACGATCTTCGCGACTTCGGTGTGAGTTCGATGACTCGGAAAGCGCTTCTCTCGCGTCGGGGCTGAGCAGCGCGCGACGCCCGCACCCGGATGCGATAGGACAGGTCGCGCGCGCGCACCGCGAGGGGGCGCTGCGAGACTCCACTGGGCGACCGAACGCGGAGGCACGATGACCGAGAGTCCGACGCGCGAGGACGACACCGAGGCGCGAAGGTCGCGCGAGCGACGCCGCCGCGCTGCGTACGCAATGTGGTTGCGGCTACGTCGGTGGGCCCCTGCTGTCCTCGTCGTCGTCGCGCTGGGCGTGGGAGGGTTGGTCGCTCTCTCGCTGCGCGCGACTCCCGAGGAGCGCTGCGCTCACCTCGTCGGTCTCAGCCGGGGACGCCTCGCCGTTGCGGACGCTGACGCCGCGTGGGCCTTCGCGAACGACGCGCTGGCGATCCGACCCAGCGACGCCGACGCACTCCACGCCCTCAGCGTCGCCGAACGTGCACGCGGCAACGACGGCGAGGCTGAGCGCGCAGCGCGACGAGCACTTGCCTCATCCCCTGGGCACGCGGGCGCGGCCCTGGAACTCGCGCGCTTCCTCTACGAGCGCAACGAGCTCGTCGCCTGCCTCGACCTGCTGGAGGGCGACTTCAGCGACTCCCGCATGCGGCCCTCTGCGTTGGTCATTCGCGCGCTGGTTCTCACACGCCTCGGAGCCCCGACCGCGGCTGCAGCGGACCAGGAGCGGTTGGCCGCCTTGCTCCCCGATGACCCACGGCCGTGTCTCGAGGCCGGCTACATCCGTGACTTCCTCCGCCGCACCGACCCGTTCACCGCGCAGAGTGAGATTCCGGATGGGTGGTTTCATGAGGCGCTGCGCCGCGCACGCAAGGGCCTCGCCTGGCGGGTCGAACAGGCGGTGGCGGAACTCGCCCTCGGTCGGCCCGCAGAGGCCCTCGCAACGCTGGAGGCCGCCGAGGTGTCCCCAGAGATGCTGGCTCGCCCGGAGGCGCGAGCGACCGCGGCGATGGCGCGGATGCTCGTCGGGCGGAGCGCAGCCGAAGGGGATGAGGCCGTTGGAGCGCCGCCGCTCCGGGCCGGGCTGCGCGTGCTGACGCATCTCGCGAACGGCGACCTCGCCCAGGCCCGCGCGACTCACCTCCGAGCCACCGCGGCGACACCGGGAGAGCCGACGCTGCTGCTGGCCGAGATCGCGCTCGGGATCGCTGCCACCGATCCCGACGACGCGCTGCGCGTCGCGCTCGACGGCGTGCCCGCTCCGAGGCCCCGCCCCTTCACGCGCGACGCCCAACTGCTGCACGGTCTGCTGCGCGGAGTACCTCCTCACGTGGAGCATCGGGCGCGTCTCCCGTGGTTGGTTCTCGAGTCGGCGATCGTGCGAGACGAGGCGGGTCGAGCTGCGAGGTCGACCCGCGCGCGCGCTGACCTCGCGGCTGCCCGGGCGGCCACGACGGACGACGATCCGGCCCTGGACGTCTGGGCCGCGCTGCTCGAGATGTCCGATGGCAACCCGGAGGCCGCGCGCCCGATCGCGCAGCGCGCGACTCTCGGCGTCCACACCGCGCGCGGGGCAGCTCTGCACGTCAGCGCTCTGCTTCACCTGGCTCACGGGGACCTCGAGACGGCGACGGTCCACGCGCGCGAGTCGCGGGAGTTCGGGCCGCCACTCCGGGCGCGTGCGACGAGCGAGCTCCGCGTTCTGCTCGCGTCCGGCGACCTCGAGGCTGCCCGCCGCACCTGCGATGCCGTTCTCCTGTTCTGGCCCGACGACCGCTCTCTTCTGCGTCTCGAGTACGAGGTCGAGCGGCGGGCGGTCGAGGCCGGGATCTCGACACCGGCGAGGCTGGCGGCGATCGAGATGCGCGTCGCCATCGCAGACGGCGACGTCGCCACCATGGCCCGGCTCGCCGGCGAGCGTCTGGCCGAGGATCCGTTCGACGGAGAGGCCGCGGGGACGATGCGCGCGGCGTGGGGGCGCCACGCCGAGCGTCTCGGGCGGGCGGCGGCGGACGGCGAAGACGTCGGCGCGATCCAGGAGGCGCGCGCGATCTCGCTGGCTCGGGCGGGACGCCCCGAGGATGCGAGGCGCGTGCTCGACGAGCTCGCGAGCAGGCCTGAACTCGCGACGGGGCCGGAGGCCGCACGCGCTCACCGCTTGCTGGCCGCGGTGAACGTTGTCTGCGGCGATCCCGCTGCCGCGCTCGACGCGCTCCGTGTCGCAGAGAGCTCCGCCGAGGGGGCTGAGTTGGACCGCGTTCACCTAGGCCTGGGTCGTGTGCTGCGACTGATGGGGCGCGACGAGGAGTCGGCTCAGGCGCTCCGGCGAGTGCGTGACGGAGCGGCCGTCGCGACGATCGCGGGCGCCGCTGCACGAGAACTGCTCGCTCACCCTGCCGGAACGCTGGATGACCGCGCCGCAGCCGAGGCGTGGCTGGCCGCGCGAGGACAGGAGGACGAGGTCGCGGCGCAGCTCCTCAGGAGCGCTGTCGCAGCCCTGGGCGGCAAGCCCCATGACGCCGTCCAGCATGCGCGACGCGCCCTGGAACTGGACCCAGGTGCCATGCAGCCACGCGTGAGTCTTGCGGCTGCGCTTGCCGATGCCGGGGATCTCGCGGCTGCCGAGACCACGCTCGTCGAGGGTCTGCGAGTCGCGCCGCTCCATGGTGGTCTCCGCTCCCTTCTTGGCGTTCTGCGGTTGGCCGAGTCGGATGCCGCACGCGCTGGTGATGCTCCGGCACAGGCTCATGCGTTGCTCCTGACAGCCGTCTGCGGTGGCCGCTACGACACGCTTGCGGCGGCGCGACTCGCGCGGGAGGTCGCCGTGGGAGCTGCGGCCGGCACTCCGGCCTCGACGTATGTCCACCTCGAGCGCGCAGCGCCCGGTTCGGCCGCCGGCGCTCTCTTCCTAGCCCGTGTGCACGAGCAGGGCGGCCGTCTCGACGACGCTGCGCTGCGCTATGCCGCCGCGTTGGAGGCTGCGCCCCGGGACCCGGTCGTCGTCACGTTCGCCGTCGAGTTCGCGCTCGCACGTGGCGACGTGGAAGAGGCGGCGCGCGCGATCCCAGGCGACGTCGCCGACCCGAGCGGGCTCCACTCCTACCTGCGTGGCCGGGTCGCTGCCGCACACGGTGATGTTGCCGTGGCCGACCGCGAGTTCCGTGCGGCCCTGGGCGCGCACTCCGGGAACGGAGCTGCCGCCGCGCGACTCCTCGAACTCCACTCACGGCGTGCCGGCGACGCGTCGCTCGATACGTCGCTTGATGGACTGCTCCACGCCGCTGCTACGCGTGCGCCGAAGACGACGTTCGAACAGGGCTTGGTTCGCGAGACGCTCTCCGACGCTCTCGCCGCGGGCGGTGGCTCGTGGTTCTCCCGCGCCGCGAACGCGGCCAGCGCGTCGGACCTGGCGTTTGCCGTGGGCCAGATGCTCACGGTCGAGCGCGACTGGCCGGCTGCCGTGCGCGCATACGAGACGGCTGTGCGGTTCGATCCAGACCACCGACCGGCGTATCTGCAACTCGGGACGGCGCTACGACGCGCGGGCAGCGCGGGAGCCGCGGCGAAACGCCTGCAGGAACTGGCCGAGGCCCGGCCGGCGAACCCCGCAGCGTGGATGGCGCTCGGTATCGACCATGGGCAGCGCGGCGATCACGCGGCGGCAGCGGAGGCCTATCGACGCGCGCTGTCTGCCGACGGCGCGTACGCGCTCGCTGCGAACAACCTCGCGTGGACGCTCGCCGAGCACCTCGACGCCGCCGATGAGGCCGTGACGCTCGCGGAGTCGCTGTCGAAGGCGTCACCGGACGACCCGGAGATCACCGACACGTACGGCTGGGCGCTGCATCGCGCCGGCAAGGTCGAGAGATCGCACGCCGCACTCCGCCGCGCGTGCACGCTTCGGGAGAGCAGCGCGCTCTTCCGCCTTCACCTAGCGCGGGCGCTCGACGCCGCGTCGCAGGTCGACGAGGCGCTCGCGGCCTACGAGGCGGTGCGGGAGCTCGACCGGACGTTGGCAGAGCGCGAGCGGGTGACCGAGCGCATCCGCGCTCTCTCCGCGGGACGCCGCTAGCCGTGTCGATCGTCTCTGCGTGGCCGCGTCGTCGCCGTGTCTTCGTGGCCGCCGTCGTGCTCGGTGCTGCTGCGTTGGCCCTGGTCGTGAAACTCCGACCGACGGTCACCGCGTTCCTCCCGATCGAGCCGCTCTCGCACCGTACGCCCGAGCCCCGAGTGGCGCGCCTCATCGCGACGCACCTGGGCGCCGCGAGCAAGGCACCGCACAGCGCCGTTGCGCACGGGAATCTCGGGCTCGTCTACGAAGCGAACTCGATGTGGACCGAAGCGCGGGCGTCGCTGCGCAATGCCGCGGCGCTGGACCCGCGGCAACCGCTCTGGCAGTTCCACGCCGCCATCGTCGCAGAGCATGTCGCGTCGGTGGACGAGGCGGTTACCGAATTGCGCGCCGCGGCACGCGCCCTCCCGGACCTCCCGGCGGCCCATCACCGGCTCGCCTTGCTGCTCCTGCGCGTCGACCGCATCGACGAAGCGGAAGAGTCGAATGCCGAGGCACGTAGGCTCGCGCCCGCGGCGGTCGAGCCGCGGCTCGTGGACATGGCCATCCTCCTCGCCCGTGGTCAGGCGTCGGCGGCCGAGCCCGTCTTGCGGGATCTGCTGCGCTCCCACTCCGAGAATGCGCTCGTGCGCTACCTGCTCGGCACGGCGCTGGCGCGGCTCGGCCGCGGCGACGAGGCCCGGCCCTTCCTCCGGTCGGCGGACGCGCCCCCGCGGACGCCGTTGCCCGACCCACTGAGCCGCTCGCTCGAGCGATACCGCGTGGGACTCAACGACCTCTCGCGGCGTGCCGACGCGGCGCGGGTTCGCGGGGATCTGAGTACGGCGCTCGAGATGATGCGCGGCTACGTCCGCGAGGTACCCGCGTCGGCTTCGGGCCAGGCGGCCTACGGTCGCGCGCTCCTCGCGGCGGGACGCACCGTCGACGCGGTGGCCGCATTCGAGTGCGCGATCGAACTCGATCCCCACCGGGTCAAGGCGCGCTGCGGACTCGTCGACGCACTCGTACGCGCGGGACGTCTCCAGCACGCGGCCGTCATCGCGGCGGATACGGCCGCCGCAAGCCCGGACGATCCGCGCGTGCACGTCACGTGGGCCCAGGTCCACTTCGCGCAGGAGGCGTTCGAGGACGCGCGCGTCGAACTCGAGCGCGCGTACGAGCTCGACGCGCGCGACGCGACGACGGCGGCCGCGCTGGCGGAACTGCACGTGAAACTCGGTCGCCCCGCGCCGGCCGTCGACCTCTACGAGAGCGCCATCGATGCCGATCCCGGACTCGTGAACGCGTGGACGGCACTGATCGCGCTGCTGCAGCGTCTCGACCGGATCGAGGAGGCGCGTGACGTCGCACGTCGCGCCGTGGCCGTGCATCCGAGCGACGTGCGCGTGACGGCCATCCTGAGAGTCGTCGAGGCACCTCGCTGATGCGCGCGGCAGGGCTCATGGTGATCGGTGCGCTCGTCCTCGTGACCGGCTGTGGTCGCGATCCACAACCGGCGACCCGAATTGATGCCGGCCCGGCCTGGTTCGAGGAGTGCGCCGCCGACCGCGGGCTCGTGTTCGTCCACGTCCGCGCCCATGAGGAGCGACTGTGGCTTCCCGAGACCGCTGCCGGTGGCGTCGGATTGCTCGATGTCGATGCTGACGGTGACTTGGACGTGTACGCAATCCAGAGTGGCGGCCTGCTCGCGTCCGACGGTCCTCCCGTGTCCAATCGGCTCTTCGAGAACGACGGCACGGGACACTTCACCGACGTGACCGAGAGGGCCGGTGTGGGCGACACTGGCTACGGCATGGGCTGCGCCGCCGGAGACGTCGACGGCGATGGCGACGTCGACCTCTACGTCACGAACGTCGGACGTGACACGCTCTACCGCAACCGCGGCGACGGGACGTTCGAGGACGCGACGACGGCGGCGGGGCTAGGTGACACCGGCTGGGGCACGAGCGCGGCGTTCGTGGACATCGACGGCGACCGCGATCTCGACCTCTACGTCGTCCGCTATCTCGTCTGGGCTCCCGAGCGGGAACCGGAGTGTCATGCCGCGGACGGCTCGCCCGACTACTGCGGTCCGAGCGCGTTCGACGCCCCGGCATCGGACCTGCTGTATCGCAACGACGGCGACGGGACGTTCACCGACATCAGCCTCTCCGCCGGTCTCCGGACGGCGTTCGGTAACGGTCTCGGCGTGGTCTGCGGGGACTTCGATGGAGACGGCCGCGTCGACGTCTACGTTGCCAACGACGGCATGGCGAACCAGCTCTGGCGCAACGTGGGTGGGGGCCGATTCGCGGACGTGGCGCTCGTCGCCGGCTGCGCGGTGAACGCGCTCGGAGCCGTCGAGGCCGGCATGGGCGTGAGCGCCGCGGACATCGACGGCGACGACGACCTCGACCTCGTGCTGGCGCACCTTGCTGGCGAGACGGACACGGCGTATCGCAACGACGGCACCACCTTCCGCGACGTCTCGGGTCAATCGGGGATCGGGGCGCCGAGCATGCAGCGCACGGGGTTCGGGGTCGGATTGCTCGACTTCGATGCCGATGGGCTGCTGGACCTCTACGTCGCCCACGGTCGCGTGAATCACGGACTGCCTTCGCTCGTCGAGGGGGACCCGCTTGCCGAGCCCGACGATGCGTTCCGAGGGGGCGCCGCCGGCCGCTTCGAGCGTGTGCTCCCGGAGGGCGGCGTCCGTCCTCCGTTGATCGGGAACGGCCGCGGGGCCGCGTTCGGCGACGTGGACGGCGACGGCGCGATCGACATCGTCGTCCAGGAGAACGGAGGCGACCTGCGGCTCTTGCGCAACGTGGTTCCCGATCGTGGCCACTGGGCGCTGCTCGACGTGCTCGAGCGCTCCGGGGCTCCGGCGCTGGGAGCCGAGGTCCGCGTCTCCGTGGGAACGCGCGTTCTGCGTCGCGACGTGCGCTCGGCGTTCAGTTACTGCGCGTCGAACGACCCGCGGGTGCACATCGGGCTCGGCCCAATGCTGCGCATCGACCTGGTCGAGGTGCGCTGGGGAAACGGCTCGCGCGAGGTCTTCGGCCCATTCGCCGCCGACGCGGTTCACAGGCTGCGCCGCGGCGACGGGCGCGCGCGCTGACTACACTGCCGCCGTAGCGCGCTGCCTCCGGCGCCGCCGAACCAAGCCACCGAGTCCGATCACTCCGAGCCCGAAGAGCGCCCACGTGCCCGGCTCCGGGACCGGCGCGCCAGCGAGAGGCACCGAGATGTGGAGTGTGTAGACCGTCTGTTGGTTAACCGGGCGAAGACCGAATACGTTGTCCTGTACTTGGATGGTGTAGGTGCCGCTCTGCGTGAACGCGTGCGTCAGGAACGAGTCGGAGCCCAGAACCTCGGTGCCGTCAGTGCCGTTGTCGTTCGTTGCCACCTGTGCGCCAAGCGTATCGAAGAGAGTGAGGACCGAGTTGGTGCCGTTCACGAAGAAGCCATCGATATCGAAGACACCCGTCGTGCCGGCGGTCGCCGTAAACGAGAAGAAGTCATCGGAGAGCCCGTTCAAGATGACCGAGTCGTTCGTAACTGTCACGTGCGGCACCGTCGTCGAGATGTTCACGCCGGCGTTGTTGATCCCTGCGACGAAGTCCGTCGTGAAGTTCCCGTCCAGGTTCTGGGCGGTCGCGATCGACTCGTTCGGCTCGACCTCGGCGACGACAGCGGCACTCGCGCTCGTGGCGAGCGCACCGAGGACGATGGCGGTGAGAAGAGTGCTGCGCATGGACGCCCCCATGGTGGGACTCCGACTTGACAGTCGAAATCGTAGGGGTCGATGTGGCGTGGCGGAGCGCCTAGAACCTCGGATCCAGGCTGATCTCTCGATCTTCTTGTCGGCCAGTGACATTGCTCACGGAGCCCCCGCGACTGCGGTCACAGATCGTCGTCCGCGACAGGGATCGCAGTCGAACTCCGTGGTCGGTGGCGACCACAGAGCGATCCCCGAGAGCGGCGCCTTCGTCACCGGGCGTGCCCTCCCGGCGCTCCAGCGCGGTGACCCCTCTACCGCCTCGGTAGGCGCAGTTCGACGTCCTTCGCGGGTACGTCGAACGCGCCGAGTTCGATGCGCTGGTCGTTGATGACGACCGCGACGTTGAACGTGCCAGGGGGCAGGCCGCGGATCGAGAAGGAGCCGTCTGCGGACTCGACGCGGGTGTAGGCCTCCTGCTGGAGGAGGCCGGGCTGCGTCGCCGTCAGGTACGGCGCCTTGACGGGCTTGCCGTCGGCGTCGAGGAGCTTGCCCGCGAAGACCTCGCCCGGGAGCACCTCGAGCACCTGGCCCTTCGAGCCGTACTTCACGCCGCGCAGCGGCATCTTGACGCGCCACGACGACTGACCACCACCGGCGGCGACCTGGTACGTGAACTCGCCGAGTCCCTCGATGATGAACGCGCCGTCCTTGTCGGTGTACGCGAACGCCACGGCGCCCTGCGTGCCGCCCAGCGACACGTCCTCGGCGATCGCGAGCACTGGGATGCCGCGCGGTGCCGGCTTGCCGTCGGCCTGCTTCACGACGCCGGAGATGCTCGTCCCACGCGGCATGCGCACGACGACGTCGGTGGCGCCGGGCGCGATGCCCTCGAGACGTCCGAGCCGATGTCCGGGGACGCCGCCCGCCTGCAAGTCGTAGCTGCGGTTCGCGTCGAGGGGCGGTGACGTGAACGTGCCGTCTGCCGCGAACTTGATCCAGACCGTGCCGGGACCACCGGGGACTTCGCTCGCGGGGACGGCCTGCATCCAGCCCTTGGTCGCGGCGATCGGCTGGCCGTCCTCGTCGGTGAGCGTTCCGGAGATCGTCTCGGCGCGACCGAGCCGCACGACGATGTCGGTGGTGCCCGCGGTGACCGCCTCGACGGACATCGTTCCGCCGAGACGCGGGGCCTCCTCGCCCTCCTGCACGTCTGCAGGGCTCAGCGTGATGTCGTAGAGACCCTCCTCGAGACCCGCGATGCGGAACGTGCCGTCCCCGACCGTGCGGAGGAGGCGTGCGCGCGACTGGTCGCGATCGCCGGCCTGGGTGCGCCCCGTGACGCGGATCGTGAAGTCGCCCTCGACAATGGCGTTGTGGGCGTCGACGAGACGTCCCGCGATCTCGAGGCCGCGGTCGAGCTTCACGCTCATCTCGTCGCCCCCTGCGGTGATGTCCGCGATGCGCTGCGTGACCCACTCGAACGACGTCTCGTGCATGGACATGCGGTACCCGAACTGAACCTCGTACGTCCCGGCGTGGACGTTGTTGATCAGGAATCGGCCGTCGGTGTCGGTGTGCCCGACGGCGATGGCGCCGTAGCTCGATCGGCGGACATCGAAGACGTAGACGGGCACACCCTCGATCGGCTCGCCGGTGTCGGCGGCGGTCACGACGCCCTGGATCAGCGGGTTCGGCGAGTTGGCGCCGTCGGTCCGCGCCGCGGTGGCGTCTTCGCCATCGGCGTCCGACGTCGTGGGCGTGACGCGCTCGCGGGCGTGCCGCTCCTTCCGCGCGTCCTCGGCGGAGCCCGGCGCTCCGCTCGCATCGGCACCGTCGCGGCCGGCGAGACCGTCCGCGCCGTCGATGCCTGCCAACGCGACGCCGCCCGCGGCCGTCCCGGCGCCGGCGACGTCCGTCGCGTCGTCGTCCGTCCCGTCCCCCGTCAGCACGACCGCGCCGATGCCGCCCATCAGCAGCAGGAGCAGCACGATCAACATGGCGACGATGGACTTGCTCTTCGCTCCCACGGCGACTCCTCCCGCGACGGACGCGGTCCATTCAGTTCCAGTGACGGGCGACTCCGCTCCGGGGAGGCCCGGCGGCACGAGCGCCGGCCCACCGAGGATGGGCAGGAGCACCGCCGAACGACCACCCGGTCGCCGTGCGAGACGTTCGCGCAGCATCGCTCGCGCTCGTTGCACCTGCTTGCGCGCGGTCTCTGGAGCGATGCCCGTGCGTGCCGCGATCTCGGCGGGTGTGAGCCCGTCGAAGAAGTGCATCAGGATGGCGCGGCGGTAGGGCTCAGGGAGAGCCAGCACCTCGGACACGAGGTCGCGGTGCGCCTCCGTGCGCGCGACGACGTCGAACGTCGATTCGCTCTCGGGACGCGGTGGCTGCGCGACCTCACGCGCCGTGCGACGAGAGTCCGACCGAAACCGGTCGTGCACGACGTTGCGCACCACACGGCCCAGCCAGGACCGGACGGCCCAACCGTGTCGTGGGGGAGCACGCAGCGCCCGAACCCAGACCTCCTGCTCGACGTCGTCGGCCGACGACCCGTCGCGGACGAGCGAGCGTGCGAGAGCGCGCACCCAGGCGCGATGTCGCAGGAGCTCGTCGAACGGAACGGTGTCGAGCTGGGTCATGTGCCTCTGGAGAGTAGACGGCACGGCAGGCGAGAACGGGACACCGGGTCTTGGGTGAGGTGGCGGGAGCGGCGACGAAATCGACCGCTGGCCGTCCGCATCACGGATCGGGTCCGCAGGGCGCCATCCACCCCGATCGCCCGAGCGCACCTCAGCGGGCGGGGCGGATCAGGAGATCCGCCCGTACGACGCCGTTGACTTCCGGAAGCGTTCGATCCGGCCTACCCCCCGTAGGGGCGGAGCCCCCGCTCCGCCCCGCCGACGAGCGTCGCTCGGACCCGCCGCGTGGATGGCGCTCAGCGAGCGACCCCGGTGGATCGGTCGGCCCCGGGCGATCGATGTCGCCAGTCGATGACGCGGGGGTTGAACGGTCAATCGGCATTGACGTCCTCGACCGGTGACCGTCCGCGTCACGGGCGTCGTCCGCCGAGCGCCGTCCCCCCGGATCGCACGCGCGCACCCCAGCGGGCGGGGCGGATCAGGAGATTCGCCCGTACGGTGGGATCCGCTTGGCCGACGGCGCCGTTGGGGTGGGTCTCCTGACCCCCCCGCGCCGACAGCGAGTCGCGCGGGCGATGTTGGTGGCTGGCGCACGCGAGCGATGACGGTGATGCGCACGAAGCACGGTGGTGCGGGTCGCCGAGGCGAGACGCCGCCGACCGATGGCCGTCCGCATGACGCGAGTCGTCCGCGAAGCGCCAGTGGACGGGCATCGCGCGAGCGACCCCAGCGGGCGCGGGCGGGCCAGGGGGCCCGCCCCTACGGCGTCAGTGGCGAGGCGCTCCTGGGTATCGGATCCTCGCCCGGGGCGCGCTGGTTGCGCCCGAGCGCAAGCAGCGTGACGCGGGGGAATGAGGCCACGCAAGGCTGCGACCGACAACGCTCCGCTCTCGCGTGAGAGGTGACGCAGCCGCGGAGCCGACCAGAAACATGGGAGGCGCGGCGATTGCCGCATGCCCCGATGTGCGTCACCAACCGACCGCTAGCAATCGACGTGACCCCACCACTGCGTCGACGCGCGCTCACCTACGACGCGCTACGCAATCGCCGTGAACTCAAACCCTTTGTCCTTCTTCAGGTACTTCGACGCCGTGTCGACCTCGCCGTCGTCGCCCATCAGTCCGATGGCCCGCTCGCGCGACATCCCGGCGCGATGCAGACGGTCGCGGACGTCGTCGCGGTTGGCGCGGTAGACGCGCATCGTGAGCACGTCGTCGGTCCAGTTCCACACGTAGAGGCAGACGCTGAGAATCGCGCTGTACGCCCGCCAGTCGTTCGGCTCCGGAGTGAAGCGATCGGCCGCGAAGCAAGCGCCGATCGCGATCCCGAGCCAGAGCAGCATGTAGCCACAGCCCGTCACGCCGTCGAGATCCGAGGTCAGGGTCGCGAGATAGCCGTAGAGCTCGGGGTCCTCCGCCGCGAGCGAGGCGGTCGGTGCGCCACTGTGCTCCGAGACGTGGACGCGCCCGTCCTTCTGGGAGACGAGGTACATCTCGTCGTCCTCGAGAAGGCCCCCAACGGCCGCAGCGATCTGGTCTTTCCGCTCGTCCATCAGCGCATCGTAGCGGGCAGCTTCGGTGCGACCGCGAGCCCGTCGAGCACCACCGCCAGCGTCGCGCGATCGGAGATGGGCGGCGAGCAGGCGCCGTCAGCGCAGACGAAGACAGCCGCGCCCTCGACCGGTGGGTACGGCTCCCCCGGCGCCCGACGCTCGATCAGGAGGTGGTGGATGGACGCACCTCGGACGTCCGCGAGCAGCTCTGCGAGTGCAGATTCCTCGCCGATCGCGACGACGCGCGGTGGATCGGCCAGCGCCTCCTCCAGAGCGAGCAGCACGTGACCCACGTTGCGACCCGCGCTTCGGATGCGGTCCGGAGTGGAGACGCGTCGGAGTGCGATGCGCCCCGTGAGGACGAAGATCGACTCCCCGGTCAGCCGCCCGAACCGGATGAGGAACCGCGCCGCGACCGCGTTCTCGATCGTGGGGATGCGCGGCTCCGCGAAGATGCCGACAGTGGCGAGCGGCCCGCTGCGCGCGCGGAAGCCGCCCTGTTCCGTCCGCAGCGAGTGTCTCAGCACCTGGACGGTCTCGCGCGCAGAGGCGAGCCAACGCGCTTCGCCGGTGGTCTCGTAGAGCGCGAGAAGCGCCGTCCCCATCCACGCTTGATCCGCGAGGTAGCGAACTGAGTCGTCCGCGGCGTCGTGCCGCCATCCGCCGCTCGCTCCGCGATGGGACGTCGACATGGCCTCGGCCGCCCGCAGCGCTGCGGCGAGATGGGCGGGATCGCCCGTCGCGCCGTAGGCCTCGAGATGCGCCGAGATCAGCATGCCGTTGCGATCGGCGTACGCGGTTCGGTCGATGCGCGGCATGCCTAGCGCGCGTCGTCCGGCGTCGTCCTCGGCGTAGTAGACGTCTCCGGGGATGTCTCCGGCATCGGCGTCTTGGCTGGTCAGGAACGCACCGCGATCGTCGGTCAGAAATTCGCGGACGTAGCGCGCGATGTCGGCGAGGTGCTCTCGCTGACCGAATTCGCTGATGCGCACGCCTTCGGCAGCGGCGGTCATCGCGCCGGCCTGCACGATGGCGATCTTCTCGTAGTGAGGGCGATCCCAGCGTCCGCGCTCGGAGTACTGGTAGATGCCGCCCCAGACCGGGTCGACGAGCTGGCGCTGCAGCGAGAGCGCGCGCAATGCTCGCTCCGCGTGCAGAGGATCGCCCGTCCGTCGACTGCGCTGTAGCGCGTGCAGGATGGGCTCCGCCCGTGGGTACTTCTGCGGAGTTCCCCACCCGCCGCCCTCGTCGTCCCACTCGGCGTCGAGCAGCGCCTCGCCCGCGTCGCGCGCTGCCGCGAGGCCGATGGGTGGGAACGATGCAGTTGGCGGCGACGTCGGCGGAGGTGCCTCACGCGCCAGCGGCTGTCCGGCCCGCTTGTCGGCCACGATCTCGCGCAGCAGGTCGCCGAACACGTCGGGGCCTCGGTAGCCGCGCAGCGTGACGACGGGCTGCGCATCCGGTGTCAGCACAGCGGTGGCCGGCCACGCCCAGCGACGGTAGCGCTCAGCCAGGTCCGGTCGCGCGTCGGCATCGACCTTGACGGCGACGAAGTGCTCCGCGATCAGCGCCGCGACGTCGGCGTCGCCGAACGTCTCGTCGTCCATCACGTGGCACCAGTGACACCACGCCGTCCCGACCGAGAGCAGCACCAGCCGGTCTTCGGCCTCAGCTCGCTGGAGCGTCTCCGCCGAGAACACCTGCCAGTCCACGGTCGCGTGCGGCGACGACGCCTGTGGCGCCGCGCACGATGCTACGAGGACCACCGCGAGGAGGACGTGGACGAGGACACTTGGTCGCACACTCTCAGTATGCCGGTGATCGGACCGCCCGGGGACGATCCCGCTCAGCGATCGTCCGGCGGCGGGCCGCGTCGACCACCGTCCTTCTTGCCCGGATCGTGGGGATCGGTGACCGGGATCTCGGTCTCCCAGTTGACGCCCTCGCTGCGCCCCTTCCGGATCAGATCGCGCGGGCGCTTCGACGGCGCCGTGAACTCCTTCAGGCCGGCGTCGAGCTTCTCTGCGAGCTCCGTGTCCTTCACCGCTGCGGGGATGCTCGCGAGCACCTTGCCCTTCAGGCCGAACTCGTCGGGAGCGACCACGAGGTAGCCAGCGTCCGCCTTCGCGCCGTCGAGGACGGTGAGCTGCTTCGCATCGGTAACGATCACGTACTCGGCACGGCCGATCAGCTTCTCACCCCAGACGTGCTCGGCGAGACGCGCCGCAGCCTTCTCGCCGTCCTTCGCGCTCTTGGCGACGACGACCACGAGGGGGTTCAGGTCCGACGACGCCACGTTCAGCGCGAGGCGCAGGTCCTCGAGCACCGGGAGCGGCGCGGTCTGTTTCACGGACGCGCGCTCGGCGACGTGCTTCTCGGCGAGCGTCTGCATCGTGCTCGCCATCTCCGCGGAGTTCTCGAACGCGAAGTCCGGCGAGCGACCCGCGCGGGCGAGCTTCGTCTTGCCGTCCGGCGCCAGGAGCGCGAAGACGCTGTTCTCGAGCTCGCCGGTGCGGCCCCGGAAGACGCTCTTCAGGAACGCGCCCTCGTCCGCGTCCTCGTACGTCGCGAGACGCGCGCAGACGAACTGGCGCGAGGCCTCGATCACGGCCGTGTCGGACAGGTAACTCCTGTCCATCCTCTGCTTGCCGGGTCACCAGATGCCGCTGATGCCGTGGCAGTGCGGCGCGCCGGAGATCAGCAGGATCGGCTTGCCGGTACGCTTCGCCTCGGCCTTGGCGTCGTCCCACACGCCGAACCACTGGATGCCCTGGTCGGGACCCGGAGTCACCTCCGTCAGCGGACCCTTCGGACCGCCGCCCCCGCCCGGACCTCCACGGCCGCCGCGACCTCCGCGCTCCTGGGCGAGGGCGGGAACGCAGAGGGCGAGGGCCAGCAGCAGCGCGAGAGACTTCGACATCACGAACCTCCGGTTGACGTGCACAGGATGCCCGCTCGACATTGAGAGTTTCTGAAGCATCTGAAACGCGCGCGGCCGCCGCTTCGGGGATCGAATCGGCCTCTGCTATCGTCGTGCCCCCCACGGAGGAGAGACGGCGATGTTCGAGAGTGCAAAGGGCCATGTGCAGGCCACGCTGGACGAGATCCGCGAGGCCGGTCTCTGGAAGACCGAGCGGGTGATCACCACCAAGCAGGCCGCCTCGATCGGCGTCGAGGGCCGCGACGGAAGGGTGCTGAACTTCTGCGCGAACAACTACCTCGGCCTCGCGAACGACGGCCGCCTGGTCCAGGCCGCGAAGGACGCGCTCGACCGATGGGGCAACGGGCTCTCCTCCGTCCGCTTCATCTGCGGCACGCAGTCGGCGCACAAGGCGCTCGAGGCGAAGATCGCGCAGTTCATGGGGACCGAGGCCTCGATCCTCTACGCCGCCGCGTTCGACGCGAACGGGGGGCTCTTCGAGACGCTTCTCGGCAAGGAGGACGCGGTCATCAGCGATGCGCTGAACCACGCCTCGATCATCGACGGAATCCGCCTCTGCAAGGCCGAGCGCCATCGCTTCCTGCACATGGACATGGCCGATCTCGAGTCGAAACTCCAGGCCACGCAAGACAAGCGGATGCGCCTGATCTCGACCGACGGGATCTACTCGATGGACGGGGATGTCGCGCCGCTGCGCGAGATCTGCGACCTCGCCGACCAGTACGACGCGATGGTCCACATCGACGAGTGCCACGCGACCGGGTTCTTCGGGCCGACCGGGCGCGGCACCCACGAGCACCTCGGTGTGCAGGATCGGATCGACATCGTGACCAGCACGCTCGGCAAGGCGCTCGGCGGCGCCAGCGGCGGGTTCACGGCCGCGCGGCAGGAGATCGTCGACCTGCTCCGTCAGCGATCGCGCCCCTACCTGTTCTCGAACACCGTGGCCCCGGCCATCGTGGGCTCGTCGATCGCGTGCCTCGACCTCCTCTCGGAGAACAGCGACCTCGTGAAGGAGCTGCAGGGAAAGACCATGCGCTTCCGCGAGGGGATGACCGCAGCCGGGTTTGACATCCGCCCCGGTGTCCATCCGATCGTGCCGGTGATGCTCGGCGACGCGCGCCTGGCGACCGGGATGGCCGACGATCTGCTCGTCGAGGGCATCTACGTGATCGGCTTCAGCTTCCCCGTGGTGCCGCGCGGCCAGGCTCGAATCCGCGTCCAGGTCTCGGCGGCGCACTCCGAGGGCGACATCGATGCCTGCATCGCGGCCTTCACGAAGGTGGGCCGAGCGCATGGCGTCCTGAGCTGAGTCGTCGAAGTGAGGGAGGCCCGCTCGGCGTGACGGGTCGGTTCGACGCGAAGATCGGTGCGCTGCACCGTTCTGGTGCGTGAGTCATCGTGAACCAGGCGGGCTAGAGTATGCGCATGGGTATCCGAAGAGCGCTCCCGGTCGTTGTGGTCCTGCTTGCGGCGGCAGCCGCAGCCCACGCCGATGAGTACACCGTCGTCGAGTTCGAGGGCGGGTACCTCGACCCGGGCGCTGTCCAGACCTCGGTCACCATCAGCACCGGGCAGGACGACCGCACCGTCGAGGTCCAGTTGCCCTTCGAGTTCCCCTACTTCGGGCGCCTCCAGAGTGCGGTCTCGGTCTGCTCGAACGGCTGGATGGCCTTTGGCACGTCCACGACGACGCTCAGCGACAACCCCTCGCTGCCCTCCGCGGCGGCACCGAACGGGGTCGTCGCGCCGCTCTGGGACGACCTGACGACCGGCACCGGAACCGTGCAGACGTTCACGCTCGGCGCGGCTCCAGATCGCGTGTTCGTCGTCGAGTGGCTCGGCATCGACACGTTCAGTGGCACGAGCCAGAACGACCTGTCGTTCCAGGCGCAGCTGCACGAGTCCACGGGCGAGATCGTCCTGGCGTACGCCGCCGATGGGACCTGGGACGGACTCTCGTTCACGGCCGGCATCGAGGACCCCACGGGCACGGTCGCGTTTGGCGGTCCGAACACGGATAACGACAACGCGGGCCAGCCGCTCGTCGACCAGCGCTTCTCGCCCCGGATCTCCGTCGTCGCCGGCCAGCTCCTGCGTGATCGCCCGGTCGCTGATGCCTCCGGGCTCGGCAACTCTGAAGAGCTGGGTCTGCCGGTTGTCGGCGCCGAGGTGCGGCTGATCCGCGAGGACACGGGCGAGACCGTGGCGGTCGCACGCACGGACGACGGCGGTGGCTTCGACCTGATCGGGCGCGGCGTCGACGATCCGGTCACGCTGTCGATCGATCTGCTGACGCGCGGCACCGCCGCCAACGTCGTCGCGCCCGGCGACGTGACGTACGTCCATCGGTTCACGACCGGCGTCGCGGCCGATCCGGCGACAGCGATCGGAATCGTGACCCTCGACACCGCGGTCGACGGTCTGAACCCCTCGTTCCGCCGCGCACTGAACATCCACCAGGCGTGCCAGCGAGGGCTCGCCGTCGCCGATGACGGAGCTGCGTTCGCTGCGACGAGTATCGCGCCGCAGTCGACCGCCGAGGTCTTCACCCCGCTCACGATCAGCTGGTTCTCCGGGGCGGTGTTCCCGAACGGCACGAGCTACGTGCCCGCCAGCATCGGAACGGCCGCGCGCGGCACCGTCTCGGATGCTCTCGCCAACCCCGATCCGTACGACGACGACGTGATCTTGCGCCTCTACGCCGAGCACGTGCTCGCCACGATCTCCGCGCATCCCGGCGCGCTGCCGACGCCGCGCGGGTTCGCCGTCACGACCACGTCCGAGGCGGCGTTCGCCGATGGCTTCGCGCACTGGTTCGCCGCCAGCGTGCAGGGGCGTGCCACGCTCGTGGACACGTCGAGCGCGACTGCGGCGACCGTGGTCGATCTCGAGACTCCGCCGGCCGGAGCGCGCGGACCGTCCTTCCCTGCCGCCGTCGCTGGATCGCTCTGGGATCTCGTCGACGCCGCAGACGAGATCGAGGACGAGGTCGCCGGGAGCAACGGACTCGCGCCGTCCTCGTCGGCCGATGTACTTGCGACGATCGATCGTCGTCTCGACGCGCTCGCCGAGGGCGCCACCGGGTTCACCGTGCGCTCCTTCTTCGACGTCTGGCGCATCGACGGCGACGTCGTCGAGCGCGTACGCACAGCGCGCGTGTTCATCCACCACGGAACGCTTGCCGACGACGCCAACGAGCCGAACGACCGCGCCGACGAGGCCACGCTCTCGGGCGGCATCGGCACCGCGCTGCGCGGTCTCTCGCTCGCGCCGTTCAACGACGACACGTTCGACGTCGTGCTGCCCGGGCCGGCCCCGGTGGCTCTGACGATCTCGCTCTCGCAGTCGACCGAGACCGACCTCGATCTCGAGCTCTTCGATCCGCTCGGCGCGAGCATCGCGTTCGCCAGCACCGTCGGCGGCTCGGACCGCAGCAGCCTGACGATCGCAGCGGCAGCGCCGTTGGCTGCAGGGACGTACACCGTCCGCGTCGGCTGGCGCGCCGGAGACACCGCGTCGTACGGCGTCTCGTTCTTCCGACCGCTCCTGGTGACGCGCGGCACCCTGCCGGACTGGACGGCCGGTGTCCCGTTCAAGGAGGACCTCTCCGCGGCCGGTGGGGTGGCTCCGTTCCAGTTCGCCGTGCAGCAGGCGGTGCCCGGGCTGATCGTCGCCGAGAACGGCACGCGACTCACCGGGACGCCGGCGACGGCCGGGGACTACGACATCGACGTGACCGTCACGGACACGGCGACGCCGGCGGGTACGGCCGCCGTCACCATACCGTTCCACGTGAACGCGCCCTTGACAGTGCCGGCAACCCTCGGCATCGCGGCGAACGCACCGTTCGACGTCGCGCTCGGTACCGGTGGCACGGCCAGCACATGGACGCCGGTGCTTCAGCCTCCGGGTGCGGCGCTGCTGGCGGGTGGTGACACGCTCCGCCTCAGCGGGCCCGCGACACCGCCGGCGGCGTTCGACGTCCGCGGCACGGGCGTTGATGCCGTGGGTGCGAGTCTCGACCCGCCCGCGACGCTCGTCGTGCTGACGGAGCGCGCGGACCGCCTGCGCGGCGCCGCGGTTCCCGGCGGGACGCACTTCGGGTACTACGTCGACGCGCTGGGCGGCAGCGTCCTCGACTTCAAGCTCGTCTTCAAGGGCCTCGGCGACACGCCCTCGGCCGTGGCGTTCTTGGATGCGACGGGTGTCGAGATCGCCGCGGCGACGCCTCTGCTCCGCACCTTCGGACGGAAGGTCACGTTGAAGGGCGTCGTCGCCCCGACGACGGGCCGCTACCACCTGATCCTCATTCGCGACAACTTCGTCGGCACCGTGAACCTACGCCGTTCCGTGGAGCCGCCGCGACGCCTCAAGGGACAGGCACCGGTGTTCGAGGGCGCTGACCCGGTCGAGGTCACGTTCGAGGCACTGGCCGGCGCGCGCCTCGAGGTGCGACTCGATCGCGCGCCCGCCCCGGCCAACCTGCGACCGACGGTCGTCGAGATCGAGGCGCCGGACGGCTCGCTGCTGTCGCTGCCCACCGAGCGTCGCAGTCGCGGCGGTCGTCGGGCCGAACTTCGCATCGCGCTCCCCCAGGACGGCACCTACATCCTGCGCACGACGGGACGTGAGGGTTCCACCGGCCCGTTGCTCTATCGTTTGAGGCTGAGGACCCCGCGCGGGGTCGCCCTCGACCTCGACGACTGATCCGACGACCGAACCCGGAGATTGCCTGTGAGTTCTCAGATGCCGTGGACGGCGGTCGACACGCCGGAGTTCTGCGGCCCGGAACACCTCGCGCGTGCGATCCAGATGTTCCGGCGCTGGGACTCGGCGGAGGCCTCGGAGGGCTCCGTTTCGAACGATGGCCTGCAACGCGTCATGGAACTCGCCTTCCGCGTCAGCCTGGCGACAGAGGAGGGGCGACACCCGCGCTTCGCGCTGTTCGTCGCGGCGCCTGTCTCCGAGGACCACGTCGAGCTCGTCACGAACTTCCACCCACCGATCAAGCTGACCCCGGAGGTCCTGCGTCGACTGGTTCCGTCGGTGCCGGCGGATCACGCGCTCCGCGTCATCGAGAAGGACGAGCAGCTCTTCGCGGACGGCGTCATGGCCGTTCGCGATGCCAACGACGTGCCGCAGCTCGGACGCCCGGCGGTCTCGTTCGGCCTCGGGCTGCCCGGCCTGACGGCGCATGTCGACGGACCCGGGCAGGTGCGCGCGACCGAGAAGGGCCTGACCTGGGAGCTGCGCAACGGCCACGTCAAGCCGGTCTCGCACTACGCGGTGCTGTCCGTGGTCCAGGACTGGTTCAACATGATGGCGCTGGATCTCGTGCGCCGCTTTCGTGAGGAGGCCGGCTCGGAGGCCCTGCGCGAACGCGAGGCGCTCGGTGACCCGGCCCTCGTGTTCGACAGTGTCTGGTCGAACATCCTCGCGCACACGATCGCCGAGGGACACGGCGGCGCGTTCGCCGTGCTGCCGGACGAGTCGACGACCAGCGTCACGATCAAGTACGGCGCAGCCGACCTCGATCTCTCGAACTCGGTGCGCGCCTACTGGCACGCGTGCTTCGACAGCGGCCGTCTCACCGACGCGGCGCAGCTCGAACGCAAGACTGCGAACTGGGAGTCATCCCGCCGGCGCATGTACTCCGCCGCGCGCGCGCTGGCCAACCTCGCGAACGTCGACGGCTGCGTCGTCCTGAACAACCGCTTGAAGGTGCTGGGATTCGGTGGCGAGATCCGCGTTCCGGAGGAGTCGGTCCGCAACAGCATCTGCGTCGAGGCCGATCACCGCACGATGAGCGTGCGGGCCGAGGTCGACATGCAGCAGTTCGGCACGCGGCACCGTTCGGCGTATCGACTCTGCGCCAGGCGCCCCGGCACGATCGTGTTCGTCATCTCGCAGGACCGCGACCTGCGCGTGTTCTACGGCCGCCGCGACAAGCCGGGCGAGGTGTGTCTGTGGCGGTCTCTCGGGGCTTGGATGGCGGGGCAGGTGTAGGTGTAGGTCACGTCGATTGCGTGGCCCGTCGTAGGTGGGCGCGCGTCGGGGCATGTGGCAATCGCCGCGCCCTTCATTGTTGTTGGTCGGCTCCGCGGCTGCGTCACCTCGCCTGCGAGAGCGTTGCCCCTCGGTCGCAGCCTTGC
>JAJFFG010000056.1 GCA_021776825.1 Planctomycetota bacterium | reverse complement strand
GGAGAAGCAGGGCGCCAACCCGCTCAGCACAGAAGCGAAGACCGTGACCTTCACCTACGACGACGAGAGCAACCGGACGCAGATCGACTACCCGTCGGGCTTCGAGGCCCGTCGGACCTACGACGCGATCAACCGGCTGACGGCGATCGACGACAAGAACACGAACGACGTCGTCGACTGCGATCTCTACGGTACCGGCGGCCGGCGGAAGGTCGTCAGTTTCGGGAACACGACGACGTCCACGTACACGTGGGACGGCTTCCGCCGGCCGACGGACATCGCGCACGCGGACTCGACGGCGCTCGAGTTCGCGGGGTTCGCGTACGGCTGGGACAAGAACGACAACCCGCTCTGGGAGGCCCGCAGCCACCAGAGCGGCAAGGGCGACACGTACAGCTACGACCAGGCGAACCGCCTCGAGCAGGTGCTGCAAGACGTCGTCGATCCCGAGAACGAGTCGGACAACCCGGGCACCGAGGTCTACGGCGACAAGGTCGCGTGGAACCTCGACGACGTGCACAACTTCGATTCGGTGGTGACGACGCCCTATCTCGGGACGGCGGTGACGCTCGAGTTCACGAACAACGGCATGAACGAGTACACGGACGTCGGGGGGACCACGCACACCTCCGATGCGAACGGGAACCTCCAGGACGACGGCACGAACACCTACGAGTACGACTTCCACAACCACCTGATCAAGGTGGTCAAGAAGTCGGACAGCTCGACGGTGGCGGAGTACGACTACGACTGCGTCGGGCGCGGGCGCCGGATCGACAAGGTCGTGGGCAGCGACACCACGCGCTTCATCTACGCCGGGCAGCAGTCGATCGAGGAGCTCGACGGGTCGGACGCGCTCTTGCGGCTGTTCGTCTTCACGGACGAGCTCGACGGCGTTGTGATGATGGAGGCGGAGGACGTCGCGGACGTCGACGACGATGCGAACACGACCGAGATCAAGCGCTTCTTCTTCCACACGCAGCTGATCGGGTCGGTCACTCAGGTCACCGATCCGGACCAGAACGTCGTCGAGAGCTACGACTACTCGCCATACGGCGAGATCGCGATCGAGGACAAGAACGGCGGGTCGGTGTCAGGGACGCAGATCGGGAACCCGTTCACGTTCACGGGGCGGCGCTTGGATGAAGAGACCGGGCTCTACTACTACCGGGCACGGCACTACTCCGCGGAGCTGGGGCGATTCATACAGAGGGATCCGCTCGAGTATGTGGATGGGCCGAATGCGTTCGGATATGTCACGAACCGCCCCACGCGCCGTGTCGACCCTCTGGGCTTGGACGACGACGATGTGCAGACGGCCGCGGCGGTCGGTACGGGCCTCGCAGTTGCCGCAGGTGGTGCGAAGTACGGAGGCCCCGCAGCACCCCACCTCTTTTGCGGAGGTCTCGGGTTCGCAGCAGGCGCTCTGCTTGCAGATTGCATCTGGAAGGCCGGTGACTTCGGAGCTCCGAAAGAGTACCCACCCCTCAACCGCCGTCGCCGCCAGCAGGCCGAGAGTGAGGGCGGCGACGATCCGGGAGGCGGCGACGAGGGCGACAGCCCCCCGGAGGGCGAGGGCACGCCCCCTCCGGGCGACTCGTCGCCTGGCGAGCCCGTTGCGGGAGGTGATGAACCTGGGACAGAGGGTGATGGAGGGGCGGATACCGCCGGCGACACCTACAGAGAATACCCCGATGGCACCAAGGTCAAACGGCGGAAGCCGCCGAAGCTCAAGAGTCCCCCTCCGACTCCCGGCCCCCCGCTGTTCGACCCGATCAAGGACCTGCTGCGCACCGGCGGCGGCAAGGTTCCCGCCGGGCGAATCCCGAAGTGGAGGGACCGACGCAAGAAGCGCCCCGAAGACTAATGGCGGTTGCGGAGCGGAGAGCGCGATCGCGTGGACGACCACGGTGTGGCCCCATCGCGCGCTTCGGAACTCGCGACGACGGCGCCGGATCCCCACAGCGCGAAGGTTGAGGTACGCGCGACTTTGTGGAACTGGGGACGGTTCCACTAACCCAACTGGCAAGCCGGGACCGTCACACGGCGGAGGTGGGAGCAGTGGAAACGTCGACAACCAGCTCACCCCTGCCGCTGGCTGCCCTGCGCCGCCATGTGAACGGAACGTATCCCGCATTCCAAAGCCGTTCGTACGCGTACACTAGATCCCTGGCGTGGGACGCGCCGCTCTTCGCGTGCTGCGGGTCGGCTAGCACTGCTAGAATGACCGTCCTGTGGCTGCTCGAGCGAGTTCCTCGCGTCCCGCAATGTGGGAGGCCGCTATGAGACGTCCCCATCAGCGCAGCAGAGAACGGCATCTCGCCGCTCGCCGTGACGCAGCGCGCGGCTGTTCATGAGAGACCGCGTGTTAGCCCGAGCCAGATTGCTCAGCGTTGCCGAGCGTATCGTGCTCGCGATTGCGACCATGGCTCTACTTGCACTGATCTCGACATCGATCGTGCGCTGTTCTGGAGACTCAGCCGGCCGGGAGCGTATCTCTCGTACTCGCCCGGATCGCTCCGGATCGCCGGCGGCTTCGCACACGCACACCGGTGATTCTGTATCGTCCGCTAGTGTGGCTCGCTCAAAGATAAACGAGCAGGGCGCGCAAGTTTCGCGTACGGATCACGCTCGGAGTGTTCGTGTGGGGGTGCTTGCTGTCGCGGACGATCAGCGCTTTCAGAAATATGGCCACCTAGCTGTGACGCTTCCCTCGCCGGCCGCGGGACGGGCCGCGAAGCAAGCCGCCGAGCGCGGGCTCTCGCGATACGCGGATCAGACGTTCGGTGGGACGCTGAGGCGCGTGACGATCGTTGGCGTGCTTCTCGTGCATGGCGTCCCGGCTGTTGGTCTCTATGAACCCAATGACGGTGACGGCGAGGTATTTCTCGCGACAAGTATCCCGGGCGATCCTGACCTTTCCTTATGGAGCCCGATCGAACAGACGCTCCACCACGAACTTTCTAGCTGGGTGTACGATCAGATAGCTGCGGACCGCCTAGCATCCCTCGATTTTGCGAAACTCTGGCGTGCCACGCTTCCACGTTCATTTCGCTATGAGGGCGACTGGGATGAGGAGCGCTTCGCGGAGCTTCCCGGCTGGACTGAGGATCCGGACGAGATGCTGTGGGAGCAAGGATTCGTCGATGAATACGCCCGCACCAGCATGGAGAACGACTTCAATAGCATCGCGGAGCGATGCTTCGTTTCGTCCCCTCATTTTATTGCAAGCTTGACGAGACCCGGGCGAATCCGATCGAAGGCGAGACTCGTATCCGCCGCGTATCGTCTATTCGCAGTGTCATTCCCTTGTGAGATACGTGAGATGCTGCGCTGTGACGACGTCGCCGGACCTGACGCGTCAACTCCCGCCTTGAGGAGGGAGTAGAAGGCGGGACACTCTGTACCTCTCACAGGGTGACGACCCATCCTGACCGATCCAGAGTCCCGCGCCACGCGGCGCGGCGCAGAGCGCGGTCACGCCGTTCGCGTCGTCGAGGGTCCGGACGGTGGACCCGTCATCGTAGCTCAGCACGCGGACGACTCGGCGTTGGTGCATGAATCCCTCCTGGCGGCCGCGTTGAGCCTGACCGTGCTGCCAGTCGTGCCCGAGCCGAAGCCACTCTTGCGACAGCTCCGGCTCGGCAGACGCGCCGCCCGGCATTCGTGCCCTCAACGCCGGGTGAACCCTCGGTCGCTTGCTCGACATGGCCTGCCTCCTCATCATGGGACGTCGCGGGCAACGAGGGCGCTCATGCACCACCGCCCTGACCGGGAGGCAGTCCCGCTCGCGAGGAGACCACCATGTCGAGTCCTCAGTACCGGCAGCGGATCCAGAGCCTGGCCGACCTCGTGATCGCGACGCTTCCGCCGTCGTGGCGCACGGCAACACTGCGAGTCAGCTTTCCAAGCGAGGTCCGCGTTGACCTCCAACTTGGCTACGGCACAAGCTCTGACCCGACGGATACCTCGGCTGACGTTCCGCTCGCGCTGGTGAGGGACCTCGTGGGCGCCGCGCGCGCGCTTCGTACTGAGCTTGAACGTGGAGGCAATCCAGCGTGCAGCGGGTTCGTCTTCCACCTTGGCCGCGACGGGAAGAGCTCCGTGGACGCGGAGTACTGACGTCCGCTACCCGTCACTCTCAGCGCTCGTCCACGCAGTGCCGCCAGTCCCGGAGGCCCGACTCGAGGAGCCGCGGCTTACCCGGCCCCTCGCCGATTTCGCCGAAGCCGTGGGTCGAGATCGCCATGCGATACCAGGCTCAGTCTGAAGACCAGAGCGCTCCACGGCGCGTGCGCGGTACTCATCGCCGCTCCCCATCGCGCAGGTGCGCCCAGCGAGGTGACAACGGCCAGTTCAAGAGGTCGATGTCAGGCTTGCAATTGAGGAACTGCTCTCCATCCTCAAGTGCCTCCGGCTGCAGGAAGTACTTCCCGGCATCCAGGTCCTCGGCGAATGAGGAGAGCATGCGCTCCACGCTCGTCGCCACGAGGATGCCGATGCCGAAGCAGTCCTCGCGCCATACCGTACCTGGTTCAATTCGGCGGGCTGACCGCTCCACTTCGTCTCAGGCTCCGGGTTGCGTTGGCGGCGGGTCATCGCGCGATGACGCGGGGCAACTCGAGAGGATGCGACGGGGCTGGGAGCGCGCGCCGTACGGCGTTCTGGATCGCGCGGGCGACGACGTCGGCGTAGCGCGGCGAGGCGG
>JAJFFG010000055.1 GCA_021776825.1 Planctomycetota bacterium | reverse complement strand
CCCGTCGGGCTTCGAGGCCCGTCGGACCTACGACGCGATCAACCGGCTGACCGCGATCGACGACAAGAACACGAACGACATCGTCGACTGCGATCTCTACGGCGCCGGCGGCCGGCGGAAGGTCGTCAGCTTCGGGAACACGACGACGTCCACGTACACGTGGGACGGCTTCCGCCGCCCCACGGACATCGCGCACGCGGACTCGACGGCGCTCGAGTTCGCGGGGTTCGAGTACGGGTGGGACAAGAACGACAACCCGCTCTGGGAGGCGCGCAGCCACCAGAGCGGCAAGGGCGACACGTACAGCTACGACCAGGCGAACCGCCTCGAGCAGGTGCTCGAAGACGTCGTCGATCCCGAGAACGAGTCGGACAACCCGGGCACCGAGGCGTACCAAGACAAGGTCGCGTGGAACCTTGACGACGTCCACAACTTCGACTCGGTGGTGACGACGCCGTATCTCGGGACGGCGGTGACGCTCGAGTTCACGAACAACGGCATGAACGAGTACACCGACGTCGGGGGAACGACGCACACCTACGACGCCAACGGGAACCTCGCCGACGACGGCACGAACACCTACGAGTACGACTTCCACAACCACCTGATCAAGGTGGTCAAGAAGTCGGACAGCTCGACGGTGGCGGAGTACGACTACGACTGCGTCGGGCGCGGGCGCCGGATCGACAAGGTCGTGGGCTCGGACACCACGCGCTTCATCTACGCCGGGCAGCAGTCGATCGAGGAACTCGACGGCTCGGACGATCTGTTGCGACTGTTCGTGTTCACGGACGAGATCGACGGCGTCGTGATGATGGAGGCCGAGGACGTCGCGGACGTCGATGACGACGCGAACACGACCGAGGTGCTGAGGTTCTTCTTCCACACGCAGTTGATCGGGTCGGTCACGCAGGTGACGGGGCCGAGCGAGAGCGTGGTGGAGAGCTACGACTACTCGCCGTATGGGGAGATTGCGATCGGGGACAAGAATGGCGGGTCCGTGTCAGGGACGCAGATTGGGAATCCGTTTGCGTTCACGGGGCGGCGGTTGGACGAGGAGACGGGGCTGTACTACTACCGGGCGCGGCACTATTCGGCAGAGCTGGGGCGGTTTGTCCAGCGGGATCCGTTGGAGTACGTGGATGGGCCGAATGCGTTCGCGTACGTCTCCGGGCGCCCAACTCGGTCCACGGATGCGCATGGCCTGGAGGACGGCGGCCCCCTGTTCCTCGGCGACCTGGATGGCGGCTCAGACGATGAACCCGACGCCTCCGGAGAGCTGCCCGATCCGGAGGCATACGATCCCTACTTCGAGGAGCATCCGTCCGGTGCGGGGCGGCCATCATGCGGGGCTCGCGACCAAGGGGGCACCGCAAGAGATCGAGAAGACGAGGACGATGTCGGTCCGGCGCTGGCAGGATCTGTGACGTATCCGATCCCCATCTGGCTGCCGGGATTCGCCATCGCGGAGCCCACGATCGCAGGCGAACTCGTGCTTGTCGCGGCTGTGGTGGCACTCGCAATCGCCGATGGACGGCCCCGAATAGAGCTGGAGGGGTGCATGTGCTGGTGCCACGTGATCCTCACCGACGGGAAGGTCGTCGAGTACACCACTGGATGGGCGTGGAACGCCCCGGAGTGTCACATCTCCTGCGGCTCGACTGCCTATCCCATCGCAAAGATGACCGGGCCAGCGATCAAGGAGGTCCGTAGCACGTGCGTCCTGCCGTGACGACGTACATTCCCTGCGTGACAATCGCCCCTCATCAGGCGGCGTGCCGATCAACGAGATCGGAGCGCAGCACCGACCGTGGCTTGTACGATGGACGTTGCTCTGCGGGGGATTCGCCATGAGTCAGTTGCGTGGGTCGATTGTCAACCTCGCGCTCGCTCCGGCGGGCGGCGTTCGCATCACACTGCTTGGCCGTCGAGACGAGCGGGGCATCCTTGAGCCGCTTCAGGAGGCTCAGACCGATGAGGCTGGTCGATTCTGCTTCGCAGGCCTCGATGAGCGACCGCATTCGGTGGCGATCCGGGCTGGAGCTGCCGATGGCGATGGACGACCCGCGATGCCGTGCGTGGTTGGCGGGTTGATCCCGCCCGTGCGAGAGTTGAAGATCCAGTCGCTTCCGGGGATATCGATCTTCGGTCAGGTGGTCGATGAGGTGGGAGAGCCTGTTGAACACGGATCCGTGATCTTGACTTTCGGGATTGGATCCACCGGCAAGGGATGCACCGTTGGTCAGGGCGGGGCCGTTCGGTTCGACTCCGTGCCGGCGATCCGCGTCCGCTTCGAATACTACGAGAGCATGAGCGGCGCGCCGCAAGCACTGGAAGCTGAGCAATGCGTTGCGGGCTCGCACACTCGCGAAGCCGACACGATCGATCTCGGATCAGTGCATGTTCGACTGTATGTCCGACGTGGAAGGCGGGACAGTGGAGACCATGACAACTAACTCCTTCGCCATACCGTACCGCCATACCGTACCAGGCCCAATTCGGCGGGCTAACCGCTCCACTTCGTGTCAGGCTCGCGCCATACCGTACCAGGCCCAATTCGGCGGTCTGACCGCTCCACTCTCTCTCAGGCTCGATCGCCCACGGCGTCTGCCGCCGATCTGACCAGCGATGTAACCTCTGCCCGTCGAGCGCGTCCTCCTTTGGGAGGAGCACCCACATGTACCCGCCCCGCCAGGACTTCGCCGGCGCCGACTGGCTCATCACCAACCGCGGCATCGCGAAGCGCGCCGTCTTCGAGACTCCCTTTCCGCAGTAGCGGCCCGCGATATCTCTCGCCATACCGTACCTGGTTCAATTCGGCGGGCTGATCGCTCCACTTCGTATCAGGCTCCGGGTTGCGTTGGCGGCGGGTCATCGCGCGATGACGCGGGGCAACTCGAGAGGATGCGACGGGGCTGGGAGCGCGCGCCGTACGGCGTTCTGGATCGCGCGGGCGACGACGTCGGCGTAGCGCGGCGAGGCGG
>JAJFFG010000054.1 GCA_021776825.1 Planctomycetota bacterium | reverse complement strand
GCCGAGTGGCCCGTCCTGAGCCAGGACAGAACGTCGAGATCAAGGCGCGCCGACGACTGCGACGCCGTTCCGTCTCGGAGGAGGCGCAACGCAGAGATCGGCGGTCTGGACCGCTCAGGTGTGTGAGTCGTCGTGAATAGTCCGGGCTAGCCCGGTGCGCAGAGCCGGCAACACGGAACCCGGTCCGAGTGTTCGGCCCCGAAGAACCGGACCCGGTTCGGTATCACGGTTCGGTATCACGGTTCGGTATCACGCTGCCACCGGGTGGATCGCTCGCGCTGACCGTCACCGGACTAGGTGACCTGGACGATCCTGAGATCATCGCGACTCATGACCGCGGACTCTCCGGTCGCCTCGTGACTGCTTCGGAGAGGACCACGGAGGGCCTCGCCGCCGGACCATGGACGGTTACCGTCCGCCGCCGCCCGTGGCGTCGAGGCGCTGAACGCGTCGGCGGTGAGCTGTATGCGCGCGGCTCGGTCGTTGTGGAGCCGGGTGAGACGGCGACCCTGTCGCTCAGTGCGAGGCGCGGCTCCGTGCCACCGCTCGTGCCGGTGCGGATGAGTGCGTCCATCCCGCGTGCATGGCAGGAGGTACTCGGCGACAAGCCGAAGTGCGGCGTGTACCTCGTCGGCGTCGGCCCGGCCACGATCGATCGCAGTCACTGGGCCAACGCCGCGCTCGGAAGTGCGACCGACGACGGCGCGCGACGCGCGATCGTCGCTCTGGGCGGCGTGCGGGCCGGACGCTACCGCCTGATCGTCGATGCCCGGCCCGCGTCGATGCTCGTCGACGTTCCGCTCGTTGCCGAGGAGGTCGGCCTCCCAGATCCGGCCGAGGTGCGATGAGCCGTCCGTGACGCGGCGACGAGCGACATCGACGCGGGCGCCTCTCCGAGATGTCGGCGCAGTGGCGAGCATCCGCGCACGGTGGAGGAACCCACGGGTCTCCGTAGTCCCAGGATGCGGTGGGTGCGCGCGGCTCCGGCGGTGCCGTATGCTCGTGGCCCGGGAGGGTCACCATGCCACGACCTCGCACCCACGTGCTGCTTGCAGCGACCGTCGCCGCGCTCGCTCTCTTCGCCGTGGCCTCAGTCGCGCCCGTCCACGCCCAGGACGCCGGCGACACCCTCGACGACCTGAGGAATAGGCTCGAGGAGGACCGGAAGCGGTCGGACGCAGAGTTCGAGGCGATGAAGGAGGCGTCGCGCGAGCGGCGCCGGAAGAACGGGAGCCGCATCCACCTGACGTCCGATCCGTCGGGGAAGCTCGTGGCCGCCGTCGATCCGCAGAACCGGATCGAGGTCTGGTTGGACGACGACGAGAACGCTGATCTGGTGCTGGACCTGGAACTCCCCGAAATCACCGACCTCGTCATCGCTCCCAGCGGGAGGTCGCTCTACGCCGACGGAAAGCTGACTCGCTTCTCGATCTACCCCGTGCGGAAGAAGTCCGACGAGTAGCGCCCGCCGTCCGCGCTACGGCTCAAGGTCCCCACTCCCACAGATGACGACGCAGCCCCCATCACCCCTCGCCCAGGACGGCGGCCAGTCAGAGGTCGCTCGCGCACTTCTGCGCGGACCAGCGATCGGGCTGATCGTCAGCGCGAGCATCTGCCTCGTGTGCGTCGGCCTCGCGATGGCGTTCAGCGCGTTCTTGCTCGCCAGTGGGATGACCGAACACCTGCCGGAGCCATCAACCGGCATGAGCAAGTCCTCGCAAGTCTGGATCCGATTCGCGTGGGGCGGTGCGATGTTCGCGGCCAACGTGGTGATCCTGATCGCCGCCGTGCAGATGCTCCGAGTCCGGAAGTACGGCCTCGCGAAGACGGGCGCGATCCTGGCGGTGATCCCGTGTATCGGTCCCTGCTTGGTGCTGGGCATCCCATTCGGCATCTGGGCGTTGGTGACGTTGGGTAAGTCGGGCGTGAGGACTGCGTTCCGTTGACGCCTCGACATCGGTTCGGACGTGCATCCCGGCGTGCCCGGCGTGTCAGCGCTTGAGGAGGACGGGCGGGGCGGCGATGGCTCGGAGCCGCGCCTGCGTCTCGGGATCGAGCGGCACTCCGCGCAGGATGCGTTCGTAGAGTTCGAGCGCGTGTTCCGCGCTCCGCGAGACCTGCGCACCGTCGTACATCATCAAGTTGGCGAGGGCGTCTCGCTTGCTCTCGAGCAACTCGTCCGGCAACGCGTCGGCCCACTCGCGCACGTAGGTCGCCAGCTCGTCCGTATGCTCGTCGGAGGGTCGGATCTGTCGCCGCAGGTCCGCGCCGATTGCGGCCGCCACCGACTCGCGTGTCCCGTCGTGGTGGATCGGTCGCACAGCCTGACTCCACTGGATCGCCGAGCTGAAGAGGTCGAGGTTCGCGACGTCGCGGAGGGCCGCCGGGCGCAGGATCTCGTTCTGCTTGGTGTCGAGCAGAGCCGACGCCTGCTCGAAGAACCGCGTGCGTGACACGACCTCGTCGTAGAGCTTGCGGAGTTCGAGTGTCGAGGCGTCGTAGCCGGCCATCCGCTCTTGATCGTGCGCGATCTGTTCGTTCGCGAGCTGACGGAGCGCCCGCAGCTGATCGGGTGCGAGGGCAGCGTGCCCGGCTTCGAGCGTCGAGGCCATCAGGTTCGACATGAACGGCGGGCTCGCATACCCCCCGTTCGTCCCGACGCCGGGAAGGTGTCCCGCGATCCGCGCGGCCGCCGCGATCAGGGGCGCGTTCTTGTTCTGGAGCCCGGTGATCGTCTCGGGCGAGAGCTGCTCCCCTTCGTCGATCGCGCGCCGGAGCGTGACCAGGATCTTCACGAGTTCCCCGGTGTTCTTCCCGACGGAGTCCCAGTCGATGTCCCCGAGGACCTCGTCGTACGCGGCGAACGAGACCGCCGTGGCGTCGTTCGTCGGTTCGGCGGACGCGAGTGCCTGCTCGAGCGCGGTACCGAGCCGTGCGACCTCGGCCTCCGATTCCTCGGCGCGCTGACGGGCTTCGGACAACTCGCTCGTGAGCACGCTCATCTGCCGGTCGCGGTCCGACGCGTCCGCCGCGAGTGCCTCCGCACGCACCTGCTGCGCGTCGCGCTCCTCGAGTGCCGACGTGATCGCCAGCTCGGCGACGCGGCCGTCCTCGACAGACGCGCTCCGCGCGGCCCAGCCGCTCCCGAGTCCCAGGACGAGCGCTACCGCCGCCCCGATCGCGAGCTTCGAATTCACCGACATGGCAGCTACTCCCGTGATGGCCGCGGCACTGCCGGCGGTCGCTGTAGTCCCACGATCCAGGCGAGCCAGAGGAACGAGACCCGCGATCCAGGCGCGGCGGTCGCCGCCGTGCCCGGCGTCGAGCTCCGCGCGCAGACGATCGAGCGCGCGACGTGTCCGCGTCCGCACGGTCTCGACCGGGCACGCGAGCCGTTGTGCCACGTCGCGCGGCGGCAGTCCCTCGAAGAAGCGCAGCACCAGCACGTCGCGGTAGAGCGGCTCGAGACCCAGGACGAGCTCAGAGACGCGACGGTGCAACTCGGCGTCCGCTACTGCCTCGTCCACCGAGGGAGCGCCGCTCGCCCGACCGGCCAGCAGTTCCGAGTCGACGATCGCGCGCTTGCCACGCCGGCTGTCCGCGGCCTTGCTGCGCACGACCTTCGACAGCCATCCGCGCACACTCTCGAGCCGCCGCGGCGGCGTGCGCAGCGACGCGAGCCACGTCTCCTGCATGACGTCGTCGGCCGCGACCTCGTCTTGCACGAGACGACGAGCGAGTCCCTGCATCCAGGTCTTGTGCTGGAGCAGCGTCTCGATCGGCAGGTGCGCGGACGAACTCATGGTCTCGCCGGTATACACGGACGAACCTCGCGAATCGGTTCAGACCGATTCGGAGATTGTCTCGCTCCCACGCGGCGAAACGGGGCTAGCTCGGAGTGTCCGCACTTCCACGCACATCTACTCGATGCCCGGTGCGTGCTTCGACATCCACTGCGGCAGGGGCGCGTCTTGCCGCTGGTGCTTCAACTTGCCGCGCTCGTACTCAAGGTAGTAACTGGCGGCGATGTCCGTGTCCGGCTTCGCCGAGTTGTCGAAGAGGAACGCTCGGTAGGCCTCCGCGACCGCATCGCCAAGGAGGGCGAGTGACCGCTGGTAGCGCGACTCGACCTTCTCCGGCGGCACAGCGTGGCCGCCGCGCTTCACGCGCGCCTCGACTCGGCTCTTGTTGATGAGCGGCGACTCGGTGCAGATGTAGTAGAGGTAGCACTTGTAGCCGTCGGAACTCGCCTGGCGCATGAACTCGATCTTCGACTCGTGCGACATGACGTACTCGAAGATCGTCGTCTTGCCCGAGCCGTTCGGGCCCGCAAAGACGCGGATGCGCTTCGACCGCTTAGCTGTCGTCGGCGTCGTCACCAACCGCGCCGATCACTTCGCGACGGCCGTCGCAGTGCTCGCGATAGATGATGCCGTCCTCGGCGTACGTGACGGGGATGCCGTCGCTCAGGGTCTCCTCGATGGCTTCTGCAGCGGCCTTGGCCGCGTTGAGCGCAACGAGATCGGGGCGGTCGAGGACGTTCGATTCTCTGGGCACGAGTTCAGCGTAACTCACGTCCCTCCGTGCGCAAGCCGACACTCCACGGCGTCGGCCTCACCGGCTTCTCAGTAGATGACACGGATGCCCGGAAGGCGGGACAGTGAACAGGCTTCTTCCTGGTGTCGCGCCGCGCGATGCCAGGAAGAAGCCAGTGGACTGAGCCGCGGGCCCGTCGTCAACGCTGCGCTATGGGGATTGGTGTGCGGGCGTTCTTCCGGTCACCGGCGCGGGCGACCGCTGCGCACCCGACCAGAGAGCCGGCTCGGCGCGTGTGTGGCTCTTCTTCGTGCTC
>JAJFFG010000053.1 GCA_021776825.1 Planctomycetota bacterium | reverse complement strand
GCCGAGTGGCCCGTCCTGAGCCAGGACAGAACGTCGAGATCAAGGCGCGCCGACGACTGCGACGCCGTTCCGTCTCGGAGGAGGCGCAACGCAGAGATCGGCGGTCTGGACCGCTCAGGTGTGTGAGTCGTCGTGAATAGTGCGGGCTAGATCAGCGGAACTCTCTCGGCTCGCCCCTCAGCCGGCCGGGAACGCGAGTACGTCGTCGATGTGACTTGCCCCGCACGCGAGCATGACGACGCGGTCGAAGCCGAGGGCGACACCGGCGCACGCTGGTAGTCCGTGCTCGACCGCGCTGAGCAGGGCCTCGTCGGGCTCGATGCGCGTCTTGCCTATCGCGGCGCGTGCTGCGTTGGCGGCGTCGAAGCGCTCCCGGTGGGCGTCCGCATCGCGCAACTCGTGGTAGCCGTTGCAGAGCTCCATGCCGCCGTAGAGCAATTCGAAGCGCCGGGCCACGGGCGGATCGTCGTCACGCACGGTGGCGAGGGCCGCCTGAGACGCCGGGAAGTCGCGCACGAAGGTCGCGACGCTCGGGTCGAGTCGCGGCTCGATGCAGGTCGCGAACAGGAGCTCGAGCCAACCGTCGCGGTCGGCGTCGCCGGGGGGCGCAACGCCCTCCGCCCTCGCGATCCCAGCAAGCACGTCGACCGACGCGCGGTGCGGATCGACGTCGAGCAGGTCCTCGAACACCTCTCCGTACGTGCGTTTCGTCCAGCCGGGGAGATCGAGGAGCTCCCGTAGCAGTTCGCCGGCCTCGTCCATCAGGTCGTGCTCGTCGAACCCCGGTCGGTACCACTCGAGCATCGTGAACTCGGGCTGGTGCAGACGACCTCGCTCGCCCTGCCGGAACGCCTTTGCGATCTGGAAGATCGGGCCGCTGCCGGCGGCGAGGAGGCGCTTCATCGGCGCCTCGGGCGACGGGAGCAGGTAGCGGCGTCCGAGGCCGTCAACCGCGCACTCGACCGGATCGATGTGGGCGTCGACGACCAGGCCGGCTCCGAGGAGCGGGGTGTCGACCTCGAGTACGTTGCGCGCGGCGAAGAAGCGCCGGGTCCGAGTCAGCAGGTCGGCGCGGCGGCGGAGGACCTCGATGGAGGCCGACGGCAGTGCGTTCGGTTCAGGCCTTCGAGACACGCTCGACGTACGACCCGGTGCGGGAGTCGATCTTCACCGTGTCGCCGATGTTGATGAACCCGGGGACCGCGGTGTCGAGGCCCGTCTCCATCTTGGCGGGCTTGTTGACGCTCGTCGCCGTGTTGCCCTTCGCAGCGGGCTCGCAGTATT
Source organism: Planctomycetota bacterium (assembly GCA_021776825.1). Taxonomy (GTDB): domain Bacteria; phylum Planctomycetota; class JAJSAM01; order JAJSAM01; family JAJVHW01; genus JAJFFG01. Next base: position 36,134 of record JAJFFG010000053.1, on the reverse strand, counting down.
CGACGACGAGGTCCACGTGGCGGGGCGACGAGACGGCGATGATGTCGCCGTTCCAGAACACCAGGTCGCAGGACATGCCCTCGAGCAGGTAGTTCGCGGTGTCGCCCACGGTCTCGTTCAGAACCTCGTGCTGCTCGAACGACTCCATGTCCATGAACACGTACGCCGAGCCGGTCTTGTAGCTGTAGTCCATCGCCGTCTCGACGACGTCGGCGCCCTGGATCTTGTCCCCCGAACGGAATGTCTTATCGATGACCTTCTCGCGCAGCAGACCGCGGCACTTCAGCCGGTAGACCGCCTGGCCCTTGCCGGGCTTCATGAAGTCCGACTCGATGACGACGTAGGGCTCGCCGTCGATCTCGACGCGCAACCCGCGCTTGAAGTCACTGGTGCCGTATTCCATCGCTGTGCTGCCTCGCTGCTCGTGGGGGACCTGCGGGTCTCGCCGTCCCCCCCACCTCGTCCATCGGGGTCGCGACCGGGCTCTGGCCGCCGCGTTTGTGCGGCGCCGCTCAGGAGCGGGACGTAGCCTCGCCGGTGGATCGACCCCGTCGGTGAGCATCTTGCATGAACTCCAGCAGGCCGCAAACAACGCGGACTCGCCCCGCTCCTGGCGGCGCGAGCTGGCGTCGGCGATTCGCGATCCGGCCACGCTCGTTCGCGAACTGAACCTTCCCGGACACGTCGCCGACGCGGCGGACCGGGCGCAGCGTCTGTTCCCGATCGTGGTGACGCGCAGCTTCCTCGCGCGGATGCGTCGCGGTGACCCGGACGACCCGCTGCTGCGACAGGTTCTGCCGCTCGACGCCGAGACCGAGACGGTGCCTGGATTCGGACCCGACCCGGTGGGGGAGCTGGCCGCGGAGCAGTCTCCCGGGCTCCTCCACAAGTACGCCGGGCGCGTGCTCGTCGTGGCGGCCCCGGCCTGTGCGATCCACTGCCGCTATTGCTTCCGGCGCCACTTCCCCTACGACGCGACGCCGCGCGGAGACGACGCCGTCGACGCCACATGCGCCTACGTGGCGGCCGATCCCTCGCTCCACGAGGTGATCCTCAGCGGGGGCGACCCCCTGCTTCTCAGTGATGAGTCACTGTTGCGGTGGAGCGAGCGTCTCGGCTCCATCCCGCACGTCCGGCGGCTGCGCGTCCACACTCGCCTGCCGATCGTCCTGCCGAGCCGCGTCGACGCGGGGCTCCTCGACTGGCTGCGGGCGACGCGCGCGCTCGGCCTCGCACCGTGGATCGTCGTCCACGCCAATCACCCGGCCGAGATCGCCGACGACTGCGCCGACGCGCTCACGCGGCTCGTCGGTGCCGGGGTTCCCGTCCTCAATCAGGCCGTGCTCCTGCGCGGCGTGAACGACGACGAGTCCGTGCTCGCCGATCTCTGCGAACGCCTGGTCGACCTACGCGTCCAGCCGTACTACCTGCACCAGCTCGATTCGGTCGCCGGTGCAGCGCACTTCCACGTCGACGAGTCGCGCGGCCGCGAGTTGATCGCCGCGCTCCGGCGCCGGCTGCCGGGCTTCGCCGTGCCGCGCTATGTGCGCGAGGCAGCGGGTGAGGCGCACAAACTCGACCTGAATTGATCGAGTCGATCGCCGTCGCAGTCCCGTCGCGTGGGGTGTGAGCCTCACCTCGGGTTCCGTTCGGTGCACCGCGTCGAACCGGGCGGCATCGCCAGCGGCTTCGCGATCGACTGACAGCTACTCCCCGTCGTCGACGCGCTTCGCGCGGAGCTCCAGCTCCCGCCTCTCACCAGTTCCAACGGTGAGTTCGTGCTCGGCGCGATACTCGTTTCCCTCGGTGTCTTCGACACCCATCCGGATGCGCACGTCACCCGGTGCGAGGTTCCACACGACGAACACGTCGTCGTCTTCTCCCTCCGCGTAGTCTTCTCCGAACTCCACTTCACGGTGCTCGATCCACGCGTCGGTCCCTGGCGGTCGGATCCAGGCCTCCAACCACGGTTCGGATCCCTGCGGCGCGGCCAGCCGAACGCGTAGCACGGATGCCGGGACCAGTCGGATCTGCGCGTCATCACGCACCTCGGCCATCTGCGCGAGCGCGACTCCGCGCGCACCGGCGTAGACGCGCAGGATGACGTGACTCCCGGGAGCCGGCGGCCCACGCACTTCGCCCGCGTCATTGGCGGTCTCCCATCCGAGCGACTCCCACGTCGGGGAGTACAGGTACTCGACCTCGGCGCCGGATGCCGGCCGACCCGTCACGTCGAGGATCTGAGTCGTCACCCAATGCGCCGGATCGGCCGAGAGCTCGCCGAGGTCCAGTGTCTCTCGCGCGTCGAGCGTGCCGGTGCGCATCGCGAGGATCGTCCCGTCGGGCGACAGCACCATCAACGAGAACGTGCCGGGCAGCGCACTCGCGAACTGGAACTGGCCGTCCCCGGCGATGCGCCGTGTGAAGTACCGCTCGGCATCTTGCGCCTGCACGGTGAGCGATACCGTCCCCTCCGGCACTCCTCCGCCACGGACCGAGATGGAACCGCGTACGGTCGCCCCCGGGGTTACCGAGACCGGCACGGGCGCGCCGGCCGCCTGCGCGGGGTCGACCGTCACCGTGTAGCGTCCGCGACTCGGAATCTCGCCGGAGAGCGTGGCCGTCTGGGCGAGGTTCACGTACCGCACGATGACTCCGTTCTCGACGCGCAGCCCGGACGTGCCGCCGTCCGTGTCTTCCGTGAGCCAGCGATCCCCGTCGAGCGGCGTGCCGTCGTCCCCGACGAACACCAGCGTGACGCGCGATGTCGGACGGACGACGAGATCCGTGGCAGGTCCATCGCTCGCGTCCATGGCGACGACCCATCGGCTCTTCGGCGGTGCGTAGCCCGCGCGCAGTTCGAGATTCACCCAGTGACGGGCGCCGGCGGGGCTGGCCAGCACGATGATGGCGATCCCGTTCGCGTCCGTTCGGCGGTTCGCACTCAGCGGCTTCGACGAACCGGGCACCGAGACGCGAGTGTTCGCGAGCGGCGCACCCTCGGGCGACAGCGCTCGGACGCGCAGGTAGCTGTGCTGCGCACGCTCGACCACGAGATCCACCGTCCTGTCCACGTTCGTCACCGAGACCTCGCGTATGCCGCGCCAGCGTGCCGGGTGCCCGAGTTCCGCGTCATGGCGCGTGAACTCAGCACTCAACGGCCCTCCCGCTCTCGCCCGCGCCTTGAACGAGAACCGCCCCTGAGAGTCCGACTTCGTCTCGTGCACGGTCCAGTTCGCGACCCGCGCGACATCCCCCTCCGCCGTCGACCGGGACTCCCACACGACGTCAGCTCCGGCCAGAGGAACCCCCGCGGTGTCGATCACGCGGCCGCTGAGCTCGAGGGGGGGAGCCAACCGGATGACGAGGGGTGACGTGCTCGTAGACGTCGGGCGAACTGTTGGCGCGAACCCGGTTGCCGTGACGATGATCGCGGCGCCGTTGAGCGCCGTCATCGGCAGCGTGCGGTCGAACTCGAAGCCGCCCACGCCGTCCGTGATGGCCGGAGCTGCCACGGTGAGGAACGTGAACTCCACGCGCGCACCGGCGACGCCTTGACCCGATGGGCCGATCACCCGTCCCCGCAGGGAGCGACCCTCCTCGAGCGTGAGCACGCGTTCGACGGTGCCGTCGGAGCGGTCGGGGGACCACGCGACCGATGCGTAGCCCTCCGCCGCGATGAGCAACTGCTCGGTGCCCGTCACGCGCAGCTCGGCGCGTCCGCCTTGGTCCGTGCTGGCGAGCACGTCGAGCCGGGGAGGTGCTGGTGGTCCTGCGATCGAGATGGTGGCGTGCGCAATGGGGTTACCGCGCGCGTCGACGACCCGAACCCGGACGACTTGCGCGGCTAGGAGTGCGGCATCGGCGTCCTCGGTCAGCTCACGGTCGCGGGCGGGCTCCGCTCCGCTCTCGCGCCGAACGCGGACCGAGTCAGGGGCTGCGACTGCGGCGACGTCCGACTCGATGGACGAACCCGACCGAGGCGCGGGTTGCGCTCCCGAATCCTGGTCGGCGAGCGAGCACATCGTCGCGCCGATGCCGATGCCGATACCCAGAACGGCCAGCAGGGCCACGGTTCGCGCGCGTCGCATCCACACATCCTCGCTGCGATCGCCGTGGATGCACGTACGAGGCGTCGCAGGCGGTGGTGCCCTCTCGATCGCGCGGCCACTACAGCCGGTCGCGGTCGCCGCCGCCGACTGCCGGGCTTCGCCGTACCGCGCTATGTCCGCGAGGAAGCGGCTGAGGCCCCAAGCTCGGTCTCTCCTGACACGCCTCGCACCGATTGCCGTCCTGACGTCGGTGCTCCTATACTTCGCGCTTCCAAGACGCCAAGGGGAGCCGACATGAGCGAGACCACACCGAGTACCGGGATCAGCAAGAGCGAGGCCGCACCAGGCGTCGAGAACCGCAGCTTTCACGACATCCTGAAGTCGTTCGTGGGCAAGACCGTCACGGTCGTCAATCCGGAGTCGTACGAGGGCGCGCCGATCGGCTATGCGCTGAAGACCGGCTTCTACAAGGCGAAGGTCAGCGGGATGGGCCGCGACTACATCGTGCTCATCACGGAGTTCGCCCCCGCGGGCCGCAAGGCGATCAACGAGCCGGCGAAGCAGTTCGTGCCGATTGCGAACGTCAAGCGCGTCAGCATGACGAAGTCCGAGCGCATCCTTCACATCTGAGGCGGAGATCCCCGACGTGTCCGTACTCGCGCGGATGGTGATCGTCGTGCTCGTAGCGGCCCTCGCCGGATGCTCGCCGTCGGTATCAACGTCTCCAGTCCCAGTAGCCGCTGTGGACCGAGGCGACGTTGCGATACTGCGCGATCTCACCGAGTGGATCGCTGCCGACGCCGACCAGCGGCGTCGCGCCGCGGAGCGCGTAGGCGAACTCTGCCCGGACTTCGAGCTGTTGCGCCTCGTACGGTTCGAGTGCGGTGGCGTCTCGCACGAGATCGCGCTGTTCCGGCATGGACCTTCCGGGCTCGAGTTCTCACTCGTTCCGGGCGGGCTGATCCAACTCGGCAGCGCGCAGGAGTTCTACGAGCACGGCGAGTTCGACGCTCAGTGGGTGCGCTTCGAGACCCCGTTCCTGGTCGCACGTACCGAGACCACGTGGTCCGTATGGGAGCGCGTCCTCGGCGCGGAGGCGCTGCCCGGAGATCGCCGCGGCGGATCGCAGCATCCGGTGGAGCACGTTGACGTCGAGCGGATCGACGACTTCTGCGAGCGCGCTCGACTGCGTCTGCCGAGCGAGGCCCAGTGGGAGTATGCGTGCCGCGCCGGGACGTTTGCCGAGTACTGCTTCGGAAGCTCGGAACTCGAACTGCCCCTCTATGCGCGGATCACGTACTGGCCGACCGAGGTGGGCGAGCTACGCCCCAACGCGTTCGGGCTGTTCGACGTGCACGGCAACGTGCAGGAGATCTGCGCGGATCGGTTCACCCCTGCGGAGGGCACGATGTCCGAGACTCCGCAGAGCGAGGGGCCGCCGCGCCTCCGGGTCACGCGCGGGGGGCATGTCAACCACAGCGCCGTCGGGTGCGCCCAACGCCGCGCCGCGGACAAGACGTATCGCGGCCGCTCTGAGATGCACCTCGGGTTCCGCCCGGTGCACTCCGTGGTTCTCGACGAGAGGTAGCGCGGGACGACTACCGCCGGCCGGCGCCGCCGCCGTCGCCGCCGGGGCGTCGCTGGGGCATGCCGTAGAGCGTCCCCGCCTCTTCCTCGTAGAGCGTGTACTGCGTGGCGGAGAGGAACTCGCCGACGGCTTCGTCGGATTCGCGTCGGATCTCCTGCGAGCGCTGGATGTTCGCTGCGACCTGCGTCCCGCGCTGCTCCGGCGCCACGTCGCGCATGCTGGCCCACGTGTCGCGGACCTGCGTCGACGCGTTCAGGAGCACGTCAGAGAGCTGCTCTTTCTGGCGATCGGAGAGCTGAGCCTTCTTGGCGAATGGCTCAACCAGCGCGTCGACGACGCGGCGCTGCCGATCGTCACTCTGCTTCTGCTGGTAGCTCCGCATCGCGGCCGTGAAGACGTCCTGGCCGGCGCTCGTGGACAGGAACTCCGTGAACTCGCCGGCAGTGACGGTGCGTTCTTCGTCGTCGCCAGGGGCCGCTGCGGCGCCGTTCGGCTCGCCGGCTGTGCGGGCCGCGGGGCTGCTTGCCGCCGCCGCCACGCGCGAGCGAGTCGCCTGCTCCAGATCGCGCACCCGACTGACATTCCGGCGTTTCTCCGTCGCGAGGTCACCCTCCACGTCGTCGAGCCGTGCCTCGAGGTCGCGGACCTGCACGCGGAGTGCGGCGACGTCGTCCTGTGCCTGGCCGAGACCCGCGGGGTCGCCGCAGGCGCTCAATCCGCCGAGTCCGGCCAGTACGGCGAGCAATGCGATCGTTCGGGTTCGCTGCATCGAGACCTCCTGCATCCGTCGCTCGTTCACGCACGGGTGCTTCCTTCATCGTACGTACGCGCCTGCCGGGCATCCCCATTCCCGGCTCTCGGGGATTCCCTACGCGGCGCCCGCGCTGCGCGAACGCCCGAGCAGATCGTCGACTGCATGCTCCCACGTCGGGAAGGAGAACTCGAAGCCCCCGGCCTTGAGTCGACGCGGTACGACGCGGCGACTCTTCAGGAGCAACTCGCTGTCGGTACCGCGGATGAGCGCGGCGATCTCGAGCATCCAGGCCGTGGCGGGAACGCCGAACGGCACGTGGAGCGCACGCCGCAGAGTGCGCATGAAGTCCCTCTGCGGGAGTGGCTGTGGCGCGGCGAGGTTGATCGGGCCGGCGATCTCGTCGTGCTTCAGGAGCCAGCTCACAGCGCGCGCCAAGTCGTGGTGGTGGATCCATGACATGTACTGCCGACCGCCGGCCAACGTGCCGCCGAGGCCTAGACCCGACAGCCGCCGCAGGATGTCGAACACCCCGCCGGTCCCATCGCTCATGACCATTGCCATGCGGAGAGCGACGCGTCGAGTCGCCGGCGTGTTCGCCGCCCAGAGCTCGCGCTCCCACGCTTGCGCGATCTCGATGCTGTACCGCCAGTACCCGGGGACGCCGTGCTCGCGGCCTCCGATCTCCCCAGTCTGCTCGTCGTTCTCGCGATCGAACGTATGGGCGTAGATCGTCGCGGTGCTCGCCTGCAGCCAGACGCGCGGCGGGCGTGCCGCTTGCTCGATCGCTTGACCGATCACTCGCGTGGAGTCGATGCGCGACGTCAGCATTTCGGTGAGGTTGTGCTTGTGGTACCGGCAGTCGACGCTGCGGCCGGCCAGGTTGATCACCGCGTCCGCTCCGTCGATGGCGTCGGCCCAGGGTCCGAGCGTCGCGCTGTCCCAGACGAGCACGTCGCCGCCGTCGGCGCGTCGACTCAGCACGATGACCTCGTTGCCCGATGCGCGGAGAGCCGGCACGAGGACGCGCCCGATGTGTCCCGTTCCACCTGGCATCACGATGCGCATCCGCCACCTCCTGCTGGACTTCCAGATCGACCTCACTAATATAACTAAACATGTTCACCGAAAATGTCGAGATCTCGGATCGGGACGTTGGGGAGTCGCGGCCCCGTGGTCGACCTCGCGGCGCAACGCCGCAGAGCGAGGCGACGCGTCGCGCTCTCTACGGGGCGGCCACGCAGCTCTTCGCACGCGACGGTTACGAGTCCACCACGCTGCGATCCATCGCCCGAGCGGCCGGCGTCAGCCCCGGGCTGCTCTACCGGTACTTCCCGAGTAAGCGCTCCGTCGTGTTGGAGCTCTACGACGAGCTCTCGTTGGAGTTCGCGACGCGCGCGGAGGACCTGCCCCGCGGCACGTGGCGCCAGCGCTTCATCCACGTCATGAAAACCAGTCTCGACGTGCTCGGTCCGCATCGAGACACGCTCGTTGCGCTGGTGCCGGCCCTTGTCGCTGGCCCCGACGAAGGGCTGTTCTCCCCAGCGACTGCGTTCTCACGCAAACGGGTCCACGCAGCGTTCGCGCGAGCCGTCGATGGAGCCCGAGACGCACCGCCAGAGCGCGTTGCCGCGTCGCTCGCCCGAGTGCTCTACGTCGCGCATCTCGGCGTGATCCTCTGGTGGTTGCTTGATCGGACGAGTGAGCAGCGCGCCACGCGTTCGCTGATCGCCTGGCTGCAGCGGGTCCTCGCGCCGATCGCGCTGGCGCTTCGACTCAAGAGTGTTCGTGCCCTCGTCACGGAGCTGGACCGCCTGATTGGAGAGGCCCTGCTCGGTAGGACTGAGTCCGGGCAGCCTCAGTCCGGTCAGCCTCAGTCCGGTCAGGTCGCGTAGGCCCGACGCAGGCACGCCACCGCCACGGGGAAAGCGTGCGTGGCGCCCGCGGGCGACCCACGATCGGGCGATGCGGGACCGCGCGTCGAAGAAGAAGCTGCTCGTCGGGGCCTTGCGCCACTACGCGGGCGAGACGCTGTTCGACCGGATCGGTCGCGCCGTGTGTCGGGCGGAGTGCGTGCCGCGCAAGGAACTCTACGAGTCGTGGGAGGTCGCGCGCCGTGTGCGGCGTCGACTGACGGGGCAGCGCATTGTCGACCTCGCGTGCGGACATGGGCTGGTCGCGCAGATCATGGCGATCCTCGACGATCGGGCGACCGAGGTCGTGGGGGTCGATCGCAAGCTGCCGCAGTCGGTGAAGAAGGTCGCGGCGAGCATGGCCGAGACGTGGCCGCACCTCGCGAGTCGCGTGCGCTTCGTGCAGTCGAAGATCGAGCGCTTCGAACTGCGCGCCGATGATCTGATCGTCTCGGCGCACGCGTGCGGGAAACTGACGGACATCGTTCTCGAGCGCGCCGCCGAGGTGGGCGCGCAGGTGGCCGTGCTGCCGTGCTGCAGCTGTCACCGACACCTCGACCGCGGTGGGCTCGACGGCTGGCTCGACGGTGACATGGCGATCGATGTCGTCCGGGCGCTACGCCTGCGCGAGCGGGGGTACGAGGTCTGGACGCAGACGATCCCCGAGGAGATCACGCCGAAGAACCGGCTGCTGTTCGGGAGGCCCGCAGCCGCTCCCGCAGTCTCCGACTGAACCCTCGCGCCTGCGTCCGTCGCTGGGATGCGGTCACGCGATCCGGCGGGCTCCGGTAGGATCGGGGCCGGGGACGGGACGGACGCCGCGGCCGCACGTAGGTGCTCGCGCGTCACAGGGGGGCAGTAGATGTCACAACGATCCATGGCCGCGACGCTGCTGGTGAGCGCCCTCTTGCTCACGGCGTGTCAGACGACGACGGAGACCGAGGTCGTCACGATCGCGCAGTCCACGGCAACGACCGAGCTGCGCGAGTTCGACCTGCCGCCGACCACGGCGATCTCGATCAGAGTCGGTGTCGACGGCTCGACGCGCTCCTTGGTGACGATCCCCGCCGGCCACCCCGGCGCGGGTACGTACGTGACCGAGAGCGAGCACCTGCTGCCGAACCTCCAGGACGCGAGCGGCACGCTCGGCGAGCCAGGCGTCGAGGCGTCGATCACCGTCAACGAGGCGGCCGAGATCGTCGGCGTGTCACACACCGTCACGCTGCAGTAGCGCGCGGCAGAAACACGCGGGGTCAGTCGGCGCGGCCGAGCTTCTTGCGTGCCTTGCGTCGCAGCGAGAGCCCGCGTCGGCCGGCGAGCTCTGCAAGGCGCAGCGCCTTCTTCTCCCGGCTGCGTTCGAGGACTCGTGTCGAACGACCCAGCAGTCGCTCGACGCCGTCGAGGCGCTTCTCCATGCCGCGCGAAGAGAGCGCGGCGGCGCGCAGCTCTTCGACGAGCGTGCGAGCGTCGTTGACGACCTCGGTGGTCGCGTCGATCGCCGCAGTCGCCATCTGCAATCGCGGGTCGCTGCCCAGGATCTCTGTCGGCGCCGCGAGGGCGAGATTCGACGTGCGCCCCTGCTCCCCAGAGTGGGGCGAGTGGCAGCCGTTGCACGTCTGCGTTTGACCGGGCAGAACCTGGTTCCAGAATCGGTCCTGCACGAGCAGCCGCCCGCCGGCGTCGCGCACCTCCCACGCGATGGGGACGTTGGCGCGGAGACGCGCTGCGAACGAGCCGTCGTCACGAACGCGCGCGTCGCCGATGACCGTGGGGAGCGGTGTGCGGTAACCGGTGAAGATGCCCCAGCGATCGACGCCGAGGCGCTCGCCCTGATAGATCCGCACCTTCAGGCCGGGCTGTGCCGCGATCTCTGGCTGGCGGTCTGGCGACGCGACACTTGGGTTGGCTCCGCGAAGTGTCACGTCGAGCGTGTTCAAGATGCCCCACTCGACGGAGAGGTCGCGCGTCGTCTCGATCACGGGCGGCACTGAGCGCGGAGTGACCTCGACTGGTTCCCACTCCGAGAACGCGGGGTCGTCGTAGATCACGCGCGCGCCCGTGCCGTCGAGGTTCACGCGCACGATCGCGAAGTTCGAAGGCGTCGGCGCGACGAGCAGCCCCGTGCTCAACGGCGTGGACACCGGATCGGCTCGACTAGCGAGCAGGTCGCCCTGCGACGTCGGGTATGGGTCGCGCCAGTGATGCAGCGGGTCGAGTGTCGTGTACGCGCGCGGGTCGGTGATGAACGCGGGTGCGTGCAGGTCCTGATCACCCGCTGTCGAGAGGATCACCAGCGCGCCGGCGCCGTTCAGGAACGGGTCCGTCGTCGCCGTCGCGACGAAGCGTCCGGACCCGTTCCCGGTGTCGCGCGCCTGCAGGTAGCCGCCGCCGAAGTCGGACAGCGTGTGCGCGCCGAACGCCGGATGCGCGTTGCTCTCACCGTCCGGCGTCATCGTCCACAACTGAAAGCGGCTCACGGCAAGCGACTGTGGCGGCGCGATGCCGGCGACCTTGACGTCCCAACGCGTGAAGCTCACGCCGCCCGTCGAGGTCACGTTGGGGGAAAAGTCACCGCCCGGATTGCTCGAGAGCTGCACGACGCCACTTCCGTCGGCACTCATGAGGTGCAGCTGAGCCGATGGCCACTGCGTGTACGGGTCGATGAAACGCTGCCGATCCGACGTGAAGACGATGCGGCCGTCAGGCAGGTATGCCGGATCGAGATCGTTGTGCTGGGCGTCGCGGCTCACGCGTCGTTCGCCGGTCCCGTCGACCGCCATCTCGTAGATCTGCCACTTCGCGGTGAGCGAGACCTTCATCGCGAAGAGCACGCGCGTGCCGTCGAACGAGATCTCCGGGTGACGCACGGCCCCCGCCGCGCGATTCGTCAGGTTCGTGACGCTGCCGTTCGCATCCCAGCGGAACAGGTTGCCGCCGAGCTGCTGGAACCCGGGCGTCGGGAACCCGATCGAGTTGCGGTACACGAGGAACGGATCCGCGACCGGCCCCGCTGGCGCGGCGACGAACGTGCCCGTCTGCGGATGCTTCACGAAGATGATCGAGTTGCCCGTTGGCGGAGCGGGCGGCGGGGGCGTCGCGCCGATGTCCTCGGCGAGAGCGCGCTGCGACGCCGATGGCGCGACGAGCGCCACGACGGCGACCGCGATCACGGCGGCGATCCTGTTCAGACGAGTTCCCACAGCCGACTCCCGCGCGGCATTCCCACGGACCAGGGTACCCGCCAACCGGGCGAGCGTGCGCTGCGGTTCACATGTGGTCAGAGGTCCGACGGCCCGGCACTCGGGACGACGGCCACCTGTGACCAGTCCTGGTAGACGATGAGGCCCGGGTCGCGGAACACCTGCATCTCACACGGCACGCCGTGCTCGTCGAGCAGGTGGACCAACTCCCAGATGCGGCTCATGACGGTGCCCGCGGACGACTTGAAGAGGAACACCGCGGCTGGCACGTCAAAGCCCGTGGGGACCGGGAGGTGCTCGTTGAACCAGTCGAGGACGTCGTCGAGCGCCGCGCGCGTGTCGGCATCCAGCTCGTCGTTCTCTTCGAGTTCCGCGGCCGCAGCGAAGATGCCGACGCGCCGTCCGGAGTATTCGTGGATCTCGGCACATGCGATCCGCAAGTAGCAGCGCTTCGTCGGCGGGGCGGACGGCACGACCTCCCACGTCGGGAGCGAATCGGGATCCAGCGCCGACTCGTGTGCGAGACGACGGATCAACGCGCGGCTGCGTCCGCGGTCCCGTCTGCGCTTGAAGTACCCCACGCGCGGACGATACCCGACGGCGCGCGATGCAGGACCCCGAGCTGGCGCCTACTGCGCCGGGATCCCCGTGACCACCGGGCTGGTCGGCAGCCGGACGAGCTCGCCGGATTCGTCCTTCGCGACGACGGCGACCTCGTAGATGTAGCCCTTGCCGGGGAGGACGTCGCCGTCCCACAGACGGGTCCTGCCGATGCGCGGGAACTCGGCCGCGTCGACGTCGAGCACGTCGGCGAACTCGACATCGATCGAGTCGCTGCGCCGCACGACGATGCGGGAGGCCGTCAGTCCCGTGGCCCTCTCGAGGGCACGGAGATCCTGGTCCCAACGCAGGACCACCCCTGAGTGGTCGGCCGAGACGACCGTCAGGCTCGTCGGCGACCCGGGCTCCGTGAGAACGACCGGCTCCTCGAACGGCTCCAAACGCGCGACGAGCACGTCTTCGCCGCCCTGCGGTCCGGAGGTGACGACGTGGTCTCCGAAGCGGCCGAGCGTGGACGATGCTGTTGTGCCGACGCCGACGATCTCGCCGCCGCCGACGTGCGCGAGTCCACACAGCTCGTCGATCGCTGCGCCGCCGAGGAGCGTGGCGTAGGTCACTTCCGCGCCATCCGGTGAGATGCGAGCGACGAACCCGTCGCCCTTGCGCTGGAACACGGCTCCGCCGCCGCGGTAGGCGACCTGGGGTGCATCGATCGTCACCGGGAACTCGGCCGACCCGGTGCTGCCGCAGACGTACGCCGAACCGTCAGGTCCGAGGAGCACGTCCGCCGCCTCGTCCATGCCAGCGCCGCCGAGGTACGTCGCGTACTCGATCTCGCTGCCGTCGGCCGAGAAGCGCGCGACGAAGACATCGTCGAACGGAGTCTTCACACGCTGGAAGCTGTGCTTGTTGGTCGGCAGGCCGTTGGAGGTCGTGTACCCGGTGACGACGGCAGCGCCCGCCTCGTCGACGGCCACGGCGAAGCCGGCCTCGTAGCCGGAGTGCCCGAAGAACGTCGTGTACTCGTGCTGGAGCGACTCGGCGTCGATGCGCGTGAGAAACACGTCGACCCAGCCGCCGAGCGTGTCCTGCGCCACACCGGAGGTGGTCCGCATGTCGGTCGATCCGGTCATGCCGGTGACGTACGCGTCGCCGTCGGGACCGACCGCGATGCCGTGCGCGCGGTCCTCGAGCTCACCGCCGAGGTACGAGATGTGGTCGAAACTCTTCCCATCCGTCGCGAGTCGTGCGACGAAGCCGTCGTACGTCCCGCCGCCGAACGAGCTGCGATCGGTGACGCCGAGGTCCTGACTCGACGTGCGGCCGGCGATCCAGACGGCACCGTCCGCTGCGACCGCGAGCGACTCGGCCGCGTCGACTCCGTCACCACCGAAGAGGATCGTGCGCGCTACCTTGCCGCCCTTCATGTGGACGAGGAATGCGTCGCACTCGCCGTTGCGTTCGCCGGGAGCCCCTTCGGTCGGCTGGATCCCGGAGGACCACGTCTCGCCGCAGACCCAGTATCCGTCGTTCGGGTCGAGCGCGACGTCGTGTGCGATGTCCTCACCGAACGAACCGAGCAGGGTGATGTGCGTCTCGCCGTCGCTCCCGAGCGTGGCAATCATTGCGTCGACATCCTTGGCCGGCGCGTCGGACACCAGGTCCTTCGAACTCGACTGCCCGACAATCACCAGGCTGCCGTCCGCGAGCGTGACGACGGAGTGTCCGCGGTCGTCGCCGCTGCCACCGATGCGCGTCACCGTCGGACCGCTGGCGATGTCGACCACCGCGACCACCGACACGGCGAGCGCCGCACCGATCAGGACACCGAGCTTCGGCTGAATTCGCACGACCACCGCCTTCACGCCCAAAGGACAGACGCTCCACCTCGTGGGGAGCCTCAGACCTATGGCCGCGAGGCTGCGTTGCTTTGCGCTCCGGTGCGGAGTGAGAGTGATCTCGAGCGCAGCGGCGGAGATTCTCAGCGCTTCGTGTCCGGTTCGCATGACCCAGGGCGATCGGCGTGTGCGGAGGGTGCGCGATGGCGACAGCACGAGTGCTTCGGATGGACCGCGTGATCGCAGGGGCCGTGAGCGCTCTCCGGCCCGGCCGCTCCGTGCTCGTGCCGTATGACGAGCGCCTGCTCGAGATCCCCGTCTCGGCGGCAACGGTGACGCACCGCTGATCCGCGCGCGAGGTGGCAAGGCGGCTGCTTGGGCCTGGACCGCGCGCCCCATCCTCGGTCGCACGATCGATGTGCGCGCTCCCCGCGATGTAGGATGCCGTCGGCAACTGCAAACCAGGGATGGGTGAACCGTGAGCGAAGAGCGTTCCAGCGATGAGGTACTCGCGGCCTCGCTGTCACTTGCTGGTGACATCGGTCGGCTCCGTGGCTTCTACGATGCGTGGGCTGCGCAGTACGACGATGACCTAGCGGACGAAGCGTGGGTCGCGCCGGGCGTCATCACCGAGGTGTTCGACGCGTACCTCTCGGCGGACACGCCGGATCCGGCTGCTCGCGCGGAGCTGGCCGTCCTCGACGTCGCCTGCGGCACAGGGCAGGTCGGTGTGCTCCTCGCTGAGCGCGGCTACCGCGTGGTCGATGGCGTTGATCTCAGTGTCGCGATGGTCGAGCGCGCGCGCGCGCTGGGCGTCTATCGCGACCTGCGAGGCGGCTGCGACCTGCTGGAGCCGTTGGACCTCCCGCCGGTGGCCTACGATGCCGTCGTCTGCTGCGGCGTCTTCACGCGCGGGCATGTGCCTCCCTCCGCGATGGAGAACCTCCTACCGCCGGTGAAGCCCGGCGGCCTCGTGGTGCTCTCGACGCGCCGCAGCTACCACGAGAGCGAGGACGCCGACGCCGCGATCGCCGCGATCGTCGCGTCCGGTCGGGTCGAACTCGTCGGGATCGAGCGCGACGCGCCGTACATCGAAGAGGAACCGGGTCACTACATCGTGTTCCGCGTGCGCTGAGCGCGCACCGCTTCGCAACGCGCCGCCACTAACTAGTGCAACAAACGAAAAGTTCTGGTACGCCGCGTTACGGTGCAACGAGGTGCTGCATGAAGGTGCAAACGGTCTCGTGCATCTCCCGCATGCTGCCGGAAAACGGAGTGCGCTGCCACCGCCCGGTGTGACGCTTGACGCTCAGGCCCCAGTGCCCCTCGCTCAGGCGCGTGAGACGCACGCGATCCTCGACGACGGGTTCGTCCATCGGACCGTTCTCGGCGCGACCGAGCATCAGGTTCTCGCCTCGCGCGCGCACTTGCATCCCGCCCGTGAGCGCGTTGGTTTCGAGCAAGTCCTGCAACGCGTTGTGCGCCCGAAGCATGGCGGCGTTCATCTGCTCAGGCTACCAGCGGCTTTCCCGTGTACGACCAGCGGAAAGGGTGGGCCTCTTCGGCGTTCCACGTCGAGATGAAGGTCTCGATCGCGGCAACCAGTTCGTCGGTGTTAGCGAAGCTCCCGTGCCGCAGGACGCGGCGGGTCACGATGCCAAACCACAGCTCGACTTGGTTGAGCCACGAGCCGTGCGTGGGCGTGTAGTGGAAGCGGAAGCGATCTCCGTGTCGCCGGTTCCAGTCGCTCACGGAGGTGTTGCGCTTGGAGTCGTGGTGCGTGTTCAGGTTGTCGAGCACGAGATGCACGCGTCGCTGCCGGTACGTGGCTGCGACCAGATCCAGGAATGAGATGAAGTCCTCGCGCTTGCGCCGCACCGTGCATCGGCCCAGGATCCGCCCCGTTGCTGTGTTGAAGCAGGCGAAGAGGCAGCGCGTCCCGTGACGCCGGTACTCGAAGTCCTGACGTGGTTGCTTGCCCGGCCGCGCGGGCTGCAGCGCGCGCCGGGCAAGAGTGCCTGCATCCCTGTCTTCTCGTCGATGCACAGCACCGGCTCGCCCCTCGGACGCCGGACGTAGAGCCGCACGATGGCCCGCATCTTGTTCTGGAAGTCGGGATCGTCGCTGTGGCACCACATCTTGACGCGGTGCGGCTTGATGTCGGCCTCGTCCAGGATCTCCCCGGCCGTCGTTGCGCTGACGGCACGCACGCGGCCCGACGCCACCAGCGCGTCTGCCAGCGCCTGGTGCGTCCACACATTGCGCTCCACGCCGAGTTCCCTCGGAGATTGGCAGGCTGCGGCGATGACCTGGTGACGCTCGAGCGCCGAGATCACCCGTGGTCTTCCCGAGCGCGGCCGATCCTCGAGCCCACCGAGTCGCTCCCGCTCAAACCGCCTCAGCCAGTCCGTGACGCGTGCCCGTGAGGTACCAAGTGCCCTCGCGATCGAAGCGACGTTGTCGCCGCCGATGGCGAGCAGGACCATGCGCGCACGGCGGTACGTGCGCGTCTCTCCGGACTGCGTCCGCAGGATACGCTCCAGCTTCTGTCTCTCGTACGCGCGCAGTCTTGGCCGCATACTGCAAACTTCGGCCGAGGCCTCTCGCATGCGTACCAGAACTTTTCGTTTGTTGCACTAGATTGCCGTCAACGCCTCCGCGCTGCGGTGCGGATGGACGTCGAGCAGCTCGCGACTACTGGACCGGGATGGGCCCGACCGTCTCGACGCGGGTCGTGTCGAGCATCGCCTGGTCGCCGTCCGTCTGCCAGACGTCGCCCTTGCCGCCGGACCCGTCGAAGAGGCTGCCGACGCCGGTGGTGAGACCGGTGGTCGTGAGCTCGTCGTTGCCGGTGCCGGAGTGGATCTCGAGCATCCCGATCGTGCAGTCGTCGAGGAGGAACTCGTCCTCCTGCGCGCCGGTGGCGAGGAACACGGTGCCGGTGACATCGGAGCGGAGGATGCGGACGGCCTGTCCGTCGAACGTCGATCGCAGACTCACGTCGCCAGCGACGTCGGAGTCGAGCAGGAGGACGTCGACGTCGCCGCGCAGGTCGAGGCTGCTCGTGACGGTCGAGTTCTGGGCCACGAGTTCTGCATTGCCGCGGCCGACGATCAGCGTGACGAAGTTGACGCTCGACCCGGTGAGCCGGATGCCCGCGGTGTAGCGATTGGAGCGCGAGCGGACGCGCGCCTTGAGAGAGGTCGCGCCGGTGACCGTCGAGTCAGTGAGCTCGAGGTTCGTGCGATCGGAGGCGCCGGTCATCTTGATGTTGCCCGCGACCGTGACGTCCTCGAGCCGCGCCAGACCGATGCGGCGGTTCAGGGTGCGGCGCACGTCGACCTTGAGATCGCCGCTGATGTCGACGCCCCGCAGGTCGAACTGCGCGCGCTTGCCGCCTGTGAACTTCACGTTCACGGGGTTCGGGCGCGGCGCGTTCGGGTCATCGATGACTACCGCGAATTCGATCGCGAGCGCCCGCGGGAACTTCAGCTTCCAGTCGCCGGTGATTCCGTCGAGGAACACCGGGTCGGTGCTGCCGTTGATCTTCGTATCGGAGCGCCCTTCGAGCCGCACCCCGGTCTCCGTCGGGTACAGGTTCACGGTGATCGAACCGGCGTTGCCGGTCATCACGAGGTCGCCGTTCTTGACCTTCGCGGAGATCGCCGGCTTCGCGACCTTGGGCTTCGGAGCGGAGTTGCCGCCGCCGCCACCGCCGCCGTATCCGGCCACCGCCGCGTCGGACGCGACGAGCGCCAGCGCGGAGATCGCGACCACGAGACCAAGCTTCAGCTGCTGTGTTGCACTACCCATGACGACCTCTCCGAGTCGACGCACGCGGTGTTACCGCGCCGCGTCCCACAGTCTACTCCTATCCTATGGCTCGAAACGCCGTGAGCCGGGGGCGGTCTCTCGTCGGACTGCGTCGAGCCGCGAGACCTCCGCCGTCGTCTGATGCAGTGCACACCCGATCTCAGCCTCGACCTGAGCCCGGGCCAACCCCGTAGAGTGGGCGCGTGCGCCGCAAACTCGCCCTCGTCGTGTTCGGCCTGATCGTCGTCTCCGGTCTCGTAGCTGCGCTGATGCCGGGCCCCGAGGAGCACCTCGCGGAACTCATCGCCGAACTGCGCGCCCGCGGGGAGCCCGTGACGCTCGCCGAGATCGACGCGCCGATGCCGCCGGACGCGGAGAACGGAGCGGCGGAGCTCGACGCGGCGATGGCGTGGTGGAAGGAACACCAGCCAGACGACGACTCGGAGGCCCCCTGGGAGCACCGCGTCGCCGGGCTGTGGAACCCCACGTTGGAGGAGCCGTGGCATGAGACGGCATCGCCGGAGCAGATGGACGCGCTGCGGGTCCTGCTCGTGGACCTCGAGCCGTTCTTCCTGCGCATCGATGGCGCACTCGCGCGATCGACTCTCGTCTGGCCGCTCGGGCCACGCGACACCGTGGCGGGCCACATGGTGGGGTACCGCATTCCGATCCAGAGTCTGCAGACGCTTCACAAACTCCTCGCGGCACGGGCGCACAGCGGCGCCACCGACGACGATCGACTGATCGCGATCCGTGGAATGCTGCGGGTCGGCACGCGCATCCGATCGCAGACGGCGATCGAGCAACTCGTGTGCGCGACGATCTTCGTGTCCGCGTGCCAGATGCTCCGCCGTGCGCTGGAGGCGGGATCTGTCGATCCCGCCGCGGCGTGGATCACCCTGGACGCCGAGCTTCGTCACCGCTGGTCGCAGCGACTGCCCGAACTCATCCGCGCGGAGCGCGCCAACGGTCTCCAGCTGGTGCCGTTCTTCATCGATGGCTCGTACTGGACTTACCTCGAGGATGAACTCGGGTGGACGCGCCCTACCGTCTGGGAGCGTTGGCGCCAGCGTCTCAATGGGATCGGCCGTGCGGACTGGGAGCTCCATCCTCAGACCGTGGGCGACATGCTCGAGAGACTGCGCGGGCTGGGCATGTTCCTGGACCCGGAGCTCTCGGCCCGGGCGGTCTGGGACTTCCGAGACGACGAGAGAGTCGAGAACAACACGTTCGCGATGCTCATTCCTCGCATCGCCGCGAAGCTCGTGCAGACGGACATGTCGGCGCGACTCGCTCGCGTGTCGCTCGCGGCCTACGCGCACCGCGAAGCCCACGGCGCCTGGCCGACATCGCTCGAGTCGCTCGCGCCGCTCTTCCCGGACGGCGTTCCGCTCGACCCCTACACGGAGCGGCCATTCGTGCTCCAACGCGACGGCGACGCACTCGTCCTTCGCGCCCAGCCGTGGGAGTCGTTGTTCAAGGACATCGAGGCGCTGGACGACCCGCTCGAGCACGGCCACGTGTGGCGACTCCCGCCGCGCTGACGCCGTGTCCGTCGCGCGGACTCGTCGGGAGGTCCGCCGCTACGGTCCCGTCGAGAACGTGTGCGTCGAGCGCGTCTTGGGTTCGTCCGGCAGACCGACGATCCGGATCGTGTACTCGGTCGACGACTTGAGATGCGCGGTCGGGATCAGGCACCACGTTCCGCCGGGGGAGAGCACCGGGTTCGACGGCTCGGACGGCGTCGAGACGATGCACGGGACCTCGGGGCCGTTCTCGTCGCCGACGTGGAGCGTGACCGTCAGGTCGCCGAGGTTCTCCCACGCACCGAACGTCTGCACGGTGATCGGGTAGCCCCACTTCGACTGGTCCTCGCCGGGTTTGGGGCTCGGAAGCTCGGGCGCGAAACGGCGGGGCATGTCCTTGCCACGGTGGGGCGGCCAGACGACGAGCGTCGGCCACTGCGTCGGCTCGACCATCGACGCCGAGTCGAGCACGGCGACGTTGTCTTCGAGGCCCCAACCGATGCGCATCAGGCCGGGATCGAGGAGCGGTAGGCGGTGATAGAACGTCGCCATCCAGGCTTCGATCGCTCCGCGTGCCGTGCGTTGTCCTGGCGCGATTACCGACGACGCCGCGGCGCGCACGCCCTCCGGCGTGTAGCCCGGACGGTCGACGTACTCCTCGTGCGCCGCCGGCCACGCGGCGGCCTGATCGGGGTTGAGCGCTAGGTAACGCGCGTGTCCCTCGCAGCCCTTCGCGAGCGACGGCTCGAGCTCGACCGGGTCGCCGCGCGGGAGCGTCATCGCGCGGAGCAGGTTCAGGATGCGCACGGCGTTGTCGGCACTCCCCGAGGCTCCCTCGTCGACCGGACCACCTCGCATTCGCGCGACGAGCGACTGCGGCGGCTCGCCGGCCAGGATCCACTCCCGCCAGCCGTTCTCGAAGTCGATCAGCGGCATGCCGAGCGCCGTCTCGAACGTCTTCTGTGTCGGCGGCTTCTTCAGCGTGCCCAGCAGGATCTCGCGGAAGCGTCCCTGCTCCTGCAGGTACTCGACGACGAGCATGCTCTTCAGCAGGTCCTCGCCCGCGAGTTCGCCGGCGTGCTTCACGAACGAGCGCGCCCACGCCGGGTCCTGCTGCTTGGCCGCGAGGTACTTGAGGTACGCGCGCACGCCGGCGACGCCCGATCGCGCGAGGCGCAGCAGGCGGCGGCGTTCGCGCGACATCTCGTCCGAGGTGCGTCCGCGCTCTGGGTCCTCGTACCAGTCCCACCCCGGGATGCGTCCACCGAGATAGCGCTCGGAGATCCAGTTCAGGTGACCGAGCAGCAGACACGGCTGCACGTCGTCGTCGGCCCACGCGTTGTGCTCACGATGGAAGCGCCACATCCAGAGGTTGCGGAGCAGCACGCACTCGAGATGCACCTCGAGGTAGACGTTGGAGACGTAGTACCCGCGCGCGTCGATCCAGTTGTGGCCGTCGCGGTCGAGCATGCTCTTGGCGTCTTCTTCCGAGACGCCGCCCTTCTTGACCGCGGCCGCCAGGCCCCTGCGATGCTCCTCACGCGAGGACCAGACGACGTAGTGAGTCGGCTGCGGCGCGGGCGCCTCGAGCTTGCCCGTGCGCAGATACGTCGCCAGCGCGTAGGCCCGCACGGACTCCTCGAGGACGCGCTTCAGTCGCTCCTTCGAGAACGTCTTGCTGTGGATCGTCAGCGTGCGCCAGCGGACGGAGTGGCCGCCCTCGCCGTAGACGTCGAGCAGCGGCGCCGCCTTGCTCTCGCCGACGCTCGTCTCGACCTCGAAGCGGCGCACCTTCTGGAACGTCAGCTCGATCTCGGAGCGGCGCTCGAGCAACGGGATCAGCTCGGCGTCGACGAAGCCGTCGCCGTGCGGGACCCGGCCAAGCACGCGGTGCGCCGCCGCGTGGCTGCCGTCGAGGCGCAGGATCGCCGCTGCGATGTCCTCGCGACGCTCGTCGGGGACGCCCTCCAGAGCGCCGGCGAATGCCTCGGCGGCTGCCGCGATCTTCTCGACGTCCTTCGCGATCTTGTCGCTGCCCTTGCGCTTGAGCGCCAGCGCGCGATCGCAGCGTCCCGTCAGCTTCTCCAGTGTCGCCGGATCGTCGCCGAGCTGCGCCAGTACGCCGAGCAGCTCGCGCACGTCCGCCTCGCGCTTCTTCTTCGCGAGCGAGTACGCGACGCCGCGCAGCGCCTCGATCTGGGCGCCGGGCAGTCCCGAGGGGTGGGGGACATCACCCTTCCGGTCCTGCGCGTGCGCGGGGGCGAGCAGCAGCACCGCCGCCAGAGCGACGGCGGCGACGCGTCCACCGAGTCCGATGCCTCCGGCCATCGCGGGCGAGCGTAGCCGGGTTCCCAGAAGCGGGCGACTCCCGTCCGCTCACGGCGCGGCTGTCGCGCGTATCCTGGCGCCCATGAGCCGACAACTCTGGATCATGGTTGCGGGGCCGTACCGGTCGGGAACGAGCACCGCTGAGGAGCGCGCGGCGAACCTCCGGGTCATGAACGACGCCGCCTGGGCCGTGTTCCGGATGGGGCACGTTCCCGTCATCGGAGTGAACGCCGCACTGCCGGTCATCGAGGCCGCGGGTCCCGAGCACTACGACGACGTGATGATGCCGCTCAGCCTCTCGCTGGCGAAGCGTTGCGATGCCGTGCTGCGTGTCGGCGGCGTCAGCGCGGGAGCGGATGACGAGGTCGAGGTCATCCGACGGATCGGCGGGGCGGTCTTCCGGAGCGTCGAGGACGTTCCGCTCGCCAACTAGTCGTCGAACGAGACGGTGACCTCGGTGGCGCCGGCGGCGACAACGACCGTGCGCACGTCCTCCGTCGGGTAGCGCAGCACCTCCAGCGTGACCGGGCCGAGCGGCAGGTTGGTGATCTCGACGCCGTCATCGGTCTGCGTCTGGGCCCAGACGCTCGCGTCGGCGAGAACGCTCGCCGGCTGCGGATCCACGACGCGTACCTCCATGAACTCCGAGCCGTCGAGCGGCGCGAGCGAGCTGCTGGCGGAGTCGACCTGGCGGACCCGGACGCTGCGGCCCGGCTGCAGGCGAAACTGCAGACCCTCCGAGGTCGCTGGCACGCGTCTGGCGACGAACGGTTGATGCCGCTCGTCAGAGACGACGACCTGGAGCTCCTTCGTGCGCACTTCCGAGAGCGTGAAGCGGCCGTCGGCGTCGGTCTCGACCGCGACGGTCTGGATGTGGTGCATCAGCTCCCGACCGGTGTGGCCGGCTGCGTCCATCGCGACCACGCGCGCTCCGGCGATGGGCTCGCCGGCGTCGTCGGTGACGCGGCCTTCGACGTCGGGACCCATGCGCGCACAGTTCAGGACGATGCTGCGGTCCTCGCCGGGTCCGAGGCGGAGCTCCTTGCGATCGATGACGGTGCCGAGTCGGTCGTGGGCAACGATCGTGAACGGCGCGTCCGCGCGCAGACCGGTCAGGACGATCTTGGCTGCGCTCCAACCCTGGTACCAGCGCTCGAGCGTGGTCGACGTGTGGATGCGCGTCGCTCCGGCCGCGACGAGCGCGGTGTCTTCGGAGGGGGCGAACGCGTCTCCCGAGCCGTCGGTGAGATGCAGGTACACGCCGGCCTCCGGGCCGTGCACCAGCACGCGCAGGATCGGCGCCGGTTCGAGGCGGACGAGGTGCGGCCCCGGTCCGTCGACGCGCACGTCCTGCGACGCGAAGCCGACGGCGGCGACGCGCAGCGTGGCCGGCAGCAGCGGGACGCGTGCCTCGATGACGCCAGCCGCGTTCGAGCGCGGTGGGCCGCCGACGACGGCGTAGAGCCGGTGGGCCTGCGCACCGAGGATCGCGACCGCCCCCGGGAGGGGCGTGCCGGCGAGATCGCTCACGTGGAGCGTGACCATCTGCGCCGGGACGAGTTCGAGGTCACCGAGAGCCGCGTCCTCGCTAGCCGGCGGCGGGTCGAACGGTTCGACGCGGATCGAACCGTTGGGACCCCCAGCTTCGAGCTCGATCGTGTAGGCGCTCCACGGGGGGAGCGCGAACTCGAACAGGCCGGTCGGCCCCACGAACGACGACGACTGCATCTGCGTCGCACCGTCGCTCTGTTCGGGATCGCTCGAGCGGAACGTCACGACTGCTCGGCTCCCGATCCCCGGCCGTGTCGAGCCCGGCTGGAGTAGGCGCCCGGTCACGAAGCCGACGCGGACGAGCTCGACGACGAGATCCCGGGACGGCACGTCGACATCCAGGGATGCCTCGCCCGAGGCGAGTCGGTGCCGCTCGCCCCACTGGAGCATCGCTCGGTCGAGCCCCGCGGGCAGCCCGCCGAACTGGAAACTGCCGGTGGCGTCTGTGGTGGCCCCGACGCCCCATGGGCTGACGTCGACGTCCGCGCGGAGCCGCACGCGGGTCTTGTTGGGAAGCTGATCCCAGAAGCCAGCGAGTTCGTCGAGGGAGAGATGGAGCCGGAGGGGCGTGCGTGGGGCACCGCCGTCGACACGGATCACTCCGGACACGGTCCCCCCGGAGGCGACGCGCAGCTCGATCTCGGTCTCCGTCCCGTCCAGGGCCAGCGATGCGGTCGGGTGTCCCGGGACGGTCGCCAGCGCCGCGTGCGGGGGCCCCGGGACGTCGACGGTCACGCGGCCGTCGTCTGCGGCGCGAGCTCGTACGACGGCGTCCTCGGTGGCCACGTGGATCCGAGCTCCGGCCGTCGACCCCCCGTCCTCGCGAACGACGTGGATCGTGAGCGCGCGCGTGACCACGGGCGCCGGCTTGTCGACCTGGTCGGACGTGTCGTCGGCGTTTGCGGTATCGGGGGCGGCGTGCCGGCGCTCGCGTGGCGCGTCGGCGGGCGTGGCGTCATCGACGGTCGCGACGCGCGCAGCCCGCGGGGCCATCTCACGCGGATCCTCGAGCGAGGCCAGCCAGAGGAGCAGGGCGACCAGCACCAGCACCACGAGCCCACCCAGGACAGCCACTCTGCGTTTCACGGATCCACCATCGCCGCTCGAACGAGTTTCGCACGCAACCGCATTCCCTCGGATGCGCTCCGCGAACGTCGGGGGAGGGGGGCACGTTCAGCCCTTCAACGAACGCGGGACCTCGCTCGACGAGCTGATCTGCAACGACGCGTTCGTTGATTTGAGGGTGTCCCCAGCGCTCGCTGGACCGTGGCGCGGTACTCTCTCCGCGCGACCGAGTCCGGTCGCGGGAGGGACTCGTTGCTCACACTGCTTCGCGTGGTCTCGATCACACAGATCTGCGTGGCGCTTCTGGAACTGTTCGCGGGCGGCTCGATGCTCTTCGTCCTCTCCGGATCCGTCGAGGATGGGGGGAGCCCGTCGCGCCCCCTCTTTGGCGTGGGCCCGGGCTACTACATGCTCACGATGGGCACGGCGATCGTCGCCGCGGCCATTCTGCGGCCCCTCTCGGGAATCCTCGGCTTCACGTTTCGTGGGTACCTGCTGGGGCCCGTGTCGATCACGCTCGGTCTCGTGTCGTCGTTGACCCTCTTCTGCGCGCCGACGAGCGTCATCTGCTTCATTCTCGGTCTGATCGCGTACCTCCAGGCGCCCGTCCGCGAGGCGTACGCCATGCGCCGCCGCGGCGAGAGTCCGCGGGACATCGCGGCCTGGCTCGAGGGCGGCGGTCGCGGCGTCGACGAACGCGTGTTCGACTAGCGGTGTCCTCTGTGCCGTGTCGTGGGCGTGATCCGAGAGTGACGGCGCGGTGACCCCGCGCGGTCAGAACGGTCCTCCGCCCACGGGCAGGAGGACACCGATGCGCCGAGCGACGTCCGGAACGCTACTGACTCTCGTCGTCGCCGTCGCCTGTGCGGCGCCGCCACGGATGGCTGCGGATCGTGCCCACGATCCGGAGGCAGATCGTCTCGCCGCCGACGTGAGAAGGCTCGAGGACGAGCGAGGGGAACTCGCGCGCTCGGAGGCGCGGCAGGCGATCCAGCGGGCGCGCCTGGCGACGGACGGACCCAGTCGACGGGCCGAGCTCGCGCGGGCGTGGTCGCTGGCGTCATCGGTGCTGCGACATCAAGACATCCACGATCTGGCGGGCATCGCGCCGGACGTCCTGCGGGTCTACCACCTCGGCGACGTGCTCGACGCCGGCGGCGAC
Source organism: Planctomycetota bacterium (assembly GCA_021776825.1). GTDB lineage: Bacteria > Planctomycetota > JAJSAM01 > JAJSAM01 > JAJVHW01 > JAJFFG01. The sequence goes on along the minus strand of JAJFFG010000053.1, from coordinate 10,786 downwards.
GAGAGGCTCGGACTCTCGCTCCTGCCCGACCGCGACGGCATCGCGAGGGACGCTGGCGGGCGCCTGCTGCAGCGCGTCGCGGCTGCGATCCGACTCGATCTCGACGCGGATGCTCCGCCACCGGAACACACGTTCGTCGTCGCGGTTGGCGAGTGCCTGGTGTCGTTGCAGCCGTCGGAGCGAACCGCGCAGGTCGAGCGCTCGTTGGATCGACTGGCGACCGTCGGCGGAGGCCACGTGCACGCCGAGCTCGGCGTGTTCGCTGCCGAGCACACTCAGACTCCCGAGGCGCTGCTCGAGGGCTTGGGGCTCGACGGGGCCACGCCGTTCGCCGGTATGGACGAGAGCCCGATCAACGTCGGCTGGCGCGCGCGGCTGGAGTGGTACGACGCGGACGAGACCACCATCGAGCTTCTGCGCCGCGCGGTGGCGAGCGCCTCCGGAACCGAATCGCTCGCCGTCGACGCACCGTTCGGCCGCCTCCGCAGCGCTGTCCGATCGGTGAACTCGCGCTTCCTGCAGGACTTCGACGTCGATGCGCGGAGCGCTGCCGCGGACCCGCTGATCGGCGAGTCGCGCGCGGGCACCGGGATCTCCGCCCACTATGGCGCCGGAGACGATGCCGCGTCGGTCGCTGTGCGCGTCCATTTCGGCGAGATGGTGCTGCCGATCCCGGAGTTCAGCACGAGCCTGGATGGCCGACAGCCGCCGGTGAAGATCCAGATTCCGGAGATGCGCATCATCGAGATGCGCACCGAGATCCCTGTCGGCCAGAGCGCATTCGGGGTCGGTCGCTCACTCTCCCGCGGCGCATTCGTCGTCACCGTCGATGCGCCGCAGACCGGCGCGCCGAGCCGTCCCGCCTGGCGCCGAGTGCGCGCTCGGACCGGACGGGTCGACGCCGCCATCGAGCCGCTCGTCGAGAACGCGCTCGAGCTCGCGTCGTCGCATCTGGCGGCCGGCCGTGAGCGGGATGCGGCCGATGCGCTCCGCCTCGGCGTCGGGTCATCGCGCCTCCCGACGTGGACTCACCGGGTGCGGCTGGGGCCGCGTGGAGTCGCCGGTGTGCTCGTTCGGCGCCGCCTGCCCGTGGCCGCCGACGTCGTCGCCGAGGCACTGCGCCGGGCGGAGGTCGAGACCGCAGACGAGTTCGGCTTCCTCCACGTCGGTGACCGCACGCTCGTGGCTGCGATCACGCCGGCGTCGTTCGGGCCACTCGAGCGCGCCTTGGGTGCGCTGGAACGCGACACCATGGCTGCACCCGTAGTGGTGGTCGCCCCGGAGCGCCTCGCTGGCGATCGCGAACTGCCTGTGGACGGTACCGACGGCGCCCCACGACCGGGGCTCGCCGTGCGCTGCAAGACCGGGCGGCCGGTCAGCTACGTGGCCGACTTCGATCTCGAGCTCGCCCGCGACGCCGTGATCGCGGACCCGATCATCCAGCAGATGCACGATGGCGCGATCGTCGACGTGCGGGCGGTTCCCGGAGAGGCGGTGGGCACGTTCGATGTGCTCATCGACCATCACGCGGTGCGCTACCCGATCCCGATCTTCCAGACGCCCCTCGGCGCCCTGTCGGAGGTCTCGATCCAGCTGCCGGTCGTCGACCGCTACCGGACGACGCTGCGCGTGTGGCTCGGGCCCGGCGAGACCCGGCGTGTCACCTCGACGGTCTCACGTGACGCCGACCAGGACTCCCGCGGGTTTGTGGTCACCCGCCGCGGCGATCAGAGTGCTGCTAGCGATCGCTAGCGCGGACTACCACTGCGGGTCGTCGTCGTTGTCGACCTCGAGGTCCGGGTCGTCCTCGGTGATGTCGTCGATCTCGACGATCTCGACCGGAGGCGTGCGGAACGGATGCGGGTCGTACCCGAGCGTGCCGAGGCCGAGCTCCAGCGGGAGGAATCGCACGCGCGCCCCGGCGAGTCCGACGCCGACGCCACCGAGGGGCCAGATGTCGAGCGTCGCCAGATCGTCGCCCTGTGCCGAGCCGAAGATCCCCGCGTACAGGATCTCGCCGTCGTAGCGCTCCAGGCCGTCGAAGTTGGCGTAGCCGTCGACGAGCCCGTCGACGCGGATGCCGCGTCCCTCCGGATCGTCCGTGCCGATGCGGATCGACGTGCAGGCAGGGAGGAGGACGGCGAGGGCGACAGCGGGAAGCAGACGTCGAAGCAGCATGAACTCTCCTGATTGGGGGACGGCGCCAGTCTAGAGGACGCACGGTCAACCGCTTCGTTCCCGGGAGGGTTCGCTCGTTGTCCGATCGGGGCGGCGGTCAGTCGCCCCGCTGCTGGTCCTGCAGGTGCTTCAGGAACGCCGACATCTGGTCGTAGACGCGACGCAGACCCGGGTCCTTCCCGCCGAGCTCGAAGAAGCGCTCGTAGTGCTTCATCGACTTCTCCAGCAGGTCGCTGTCGCGGTACATCGGGTTGCGCGTCTGGCAGACGATGGCCAGGTTCTTGTGCGCGTCGATGTAGGTGTCGTCGCGCTCGATGGCCGCCTCGTAGGCCTCGATGGCGTCCTTCCACTTGCCCTTGTGCTCCAGGGCGAGCCCCAGAAGGAAGTGGCCGGCCGGGTGCTCGCGGCGGCCCTTGATCAGGGTCTTCGCCACCTTCAGGGCCGACGCCGCATCGTTGTGCCCGATGTGGATCTCGACGAGCGACACGGCGGTCAGCGCGTTCTTGGTGTCGAGCCTCCAGGCCTTCGCGAGCAGCGTGCGGCCCTCACCGCCCTTGCCCATGGCGCCGAGGACCTCGCCCAGCGCGCGCAGCGCGGCCACGTTCTTCTTGTCGAGGTCGACGGCGTCGCGAAGGACGCTCTCCGCCTCGTCGCGCCGACCCTGGTCGAACAACGCCAGCCCGAGCCCCGTGGTTGCAGGCACCGACTTCGGGCGGAGTTCGAGGACGGACCGGAAGCTCTTCTCCGCGTCGGCGTCACGGTCGAGCAGTCGGAGCGCCTCGCCGCGGAGATAGAGCGCGCCGGGACGATCGTCGCTCTTCGCGGGGATGGCCTCGCAGAGCGTCACGCACGCATCGAGGTCGCCGTCGGAGAACGCGACGCGGGCGGCGTCGAGCCCCTGCGGCGCGGCCGTCGACTCCTCGGCGAGGGCGGATGACCCGACGGCGAGCGCGAGGGCTCCCCACGAGAGGACTGCCAGTGCTAGGGGGGCGAACCGTGCGAGGGGGGCGGACGGCGCGAGGGCGGCGGACGGCGCGACGGGTGCGAACAGGGCTGAGGCGAGGCGCATGGGATGCTCCGAGGGAGGGGGATGGGCGCCGCGCCCCCCCGGGGGGTTGAGGGGGCGAGAGGGGGTTGGGGGGACGCGGACGCAAGATCAGGCCCGACACTCGCGCGCCGAGGCCGGGCCTCCAGGGGTCAGATGCGCGCGAGCTGCGCGAGGACCTCGCGACGGACGTCCGCCTGGACGATCGCCGAGGTGGCCTGGGCGTCCTTTCCGACGGCGCGGTGCGCGTTCGCGCTCTTGGCGAGCGGGCAGGCGTTGTCGCACGTCAGTTCGCCGGCGTGGGCGACTCCGAGGGCGCCAAAGGCCAGGGCGAGCAGCGCGGCCGTGATCAGGGTCGTCTTCATCGGTCGTTCTCCGTGGGTTGGGGTTCCACCCAACTCGACAGCGCGATGCCCGCCGGCCCTTCAGGTGAGACTCTCCGTCGTGAGACTCGGGAGCCGGGACGCCCGTCGATCTCAGGCGTAGTGGCAGCGTCGCCGATAGAAGACGTAGGTCCCGAGGCCGCGGCGCGCCTGCGCCCCGGGATCGACCATGAGTCGAACTGCCGACGAGAGAGTGAGCGGCCCCGCCGTCGAAAGGCCCAACCTGTGCACAACTTCGCGATCACCGGCGTGGCGGGCTACATCGCGCCACGCCACCTGCAGGCCATCCGCGACACCGGCAATCACCTCGTGGCGGCGTGCGACCCGCACGACTCGGTGGGCATCCTTGATCGCTACTTCCCGAACACGGCGTTCTTCTCGGAGTTCGAGCGCTTCGATCGCCACCTCGAGAAGCTCAAGCGGGCGGACTCGGAACACAAGGTCGACTACGTCACGGTCGCCTCCCCGAACCACCTCCACGACGCTCACTGTCGTCTGGCGCTGCGGGTGGGCGCGGACGTGATCTGCGAGAAGCCGCTCGTCATGAACCCGTGGAACCTCGACGCGCTCCAGGCGATCGAGGCGGAGACGGGGCAGCGCGTCTGGACCATCCTGCAACTCCGCACGCTGCCGTCGTTGCTCGAGCTCAAGGCGAGGATCGACGCCGAGGCCCGTGATGCTGAGGGCAGTGGGAAACGTCGCAAGGTGGAACTCACGTACATCACCGGTCGGGGCCCCTGGTACGACTACTCGTGGAAGGGGCAGCACGAGCGCTCGGGCGGCATCGCCACGAACATCGGCATCCATTTCTTCGACATGCTGATGTGGCTCTTCGGCCCAGCCGAGGTCAACGAAGTGCATCGACTCGATACGCATCGCGCCTCCGGGTTCATGGCCCTCCGCGACGCCGACGTCTCCTGGTACCTGTCGATCGACATGGCGGACCTTCCGTTCGAGCCGGAACCCGGGAAGCGCACGACGTTCCGCTCGATCGCAGTGGACGGCGAGGAGATCGAGTTCTCGACCGGGTTCACCGATCTGCACACGCGTGTCTACGAGATGACGCTCGCCGGCGAGGGGTTCGGCATCGAGCACGCTCGCCCGTCGATCGAGCTCGTGCACGCGATTCGCAACGCCACCCCGAACATCGACCAAGGCGCCCCACACCCGTTCCTGGCGAACGCGCCCAAGTAGGCACACGGAGCCGCGAGCGGCACCGCGGATCTACTCCGCTCGTCGCGCGATGATCCAGAGGAACGAGACCGGTGCGCCGTCCTCGTCGGCGGTCTCGATCGCCGCGCGTTCCACGGTGAGGCCGGCGTCCTCGACCAGCCGCCGGCCGGTCGCCGCGTCGTGGGCGCTCCAGACCATCGGGACGCCCAGCCAGTCCGTCTCGTGCGCGTGCGGTTCGTCGTCGGTCCCGAGCGAGGCGACGAACACTCCACCGGGACGCAGCCACGTCGCGATCCGCGTGAAGAGTGCCGCGTGCTCGTCGCGCGGCACGTGGATGACGGAGTAGAACGCGACGACGGCGTCGAAGCTCGCTGGCGGCAGATCGATCTGCGTCATGTCGCCGTGGAGGATCGTCGCGTCCGGCAGGGAGCGCCGGGCGATCTCGACCGAGCGCCCGGAGAGATCCACCCCGGTGAGGCGGAAGCGCGAGGCCAGCTCCTGCGTCACGGCTCCGGCGACGCCACATCCGAGCTCCAGCACGCTCGCGCCAGCCGGGAGTCGACCGGTGACCTCGTCGAGGTAGCGGGCCCGCTCGTCGGTGCGCGTCCGCGTCGCCCACTCCGCATGCCGCTCCGCGATCCGGTCGTACCCGAGTTCGACGATCCGCCTGGAGTCTCGCGGGTCCATGCCGTCGGAGACCTCCGTCTCAGTTCTCGATCCGCGTTGCGATACCGAACACGGCGTTCGGGCCCACCCAGCCGTTGATCCCGCCCCGGTTGTTGCCGATCTGGAGCCGTTGCCCGTCCTTCGCCTTGATCAGGTGCAGGTAGTCCGATCCGGAGACGCGCACCAGCACGATGTCGCCCACACTCAGCGCCGTCGGATCACACGGTTCGAGCGTCACCCGCGCGCCACTCTCGACCTTCCCGCGCATGGACTGGCCGCGCGGTCGGACGGTCACCGTCTCCCCGCGTCGCAGTGCCTCCTTCGCGAACTTCGCCCAGCTCATCCGATCTCCTCAGCGCGGCGCAGCGCCACGCCACCATCGTCGACGCCGCATGCTCCGCCCGCAACGTCCCGACGGCTCGGGAGCGTCCGGTGCGTCGCGAGGCTGCGTCGGTACACTGCGCCGCGGAGTGACGAGGACCGTGATGAACGCGGAGTTGGATGGGGGCGTTCGGCCCGAGGCGAGCCCATGAAGTCCGACGACGTCGTCCGGCGCTTTCGCGAGGTCTTCGAGGCCGACGTCGATGCCGGTCGCGAACGCGAGCTGAACTCCTACCTGCGGCTCTTCCGCGGCTTCGAGGACCTCGTCGTCGACGAGTACCACCGGCTCGCGGGCGGCTCGGCGGCTACGCGGATTGCACGCCCCGAGACCATGGCCGAGCTCGCGGCGGCGCACTCCCCTCGCGATGACCTGAAGTCCGAGAGCCCTTCGCCGCGCGAGCAGAAGGCGGAGTCCCCTGCCGCGGAACACTCTGCCGCGGAACACTCTGCCGCGGAGTCCCCTGCCGCGGCGCCCTCTGCCGAGGAGACGCAGCCGGCTCACGTCCTCGACAAGCTGGTTCAAGGCGACGGACGCCACTACCGCGAGGAGGGTGAGATCGCGCGAGGCGGCATGGGCGCGATCCTCTCGGTACGAGACGAGACGCTGCACCGCGACCTGGCGATGAAGGTGATCCTGAAGTCGAAGGGCGGCGGGTCCGTGGCCAGCGAGGGGACGAAGCCCGAGCTGACTCCCGAGGTCGACCGCTTCCTCGCCGAGGCGCAGGTCACGGCGCAACTCGACCACCCCGGCGTCGTGCCCGTGCACGAGCTCGGTGTCGATCCGAACGGACGCCTCTACTTCACGATGAAGCGCGTCAACGGGCGCACGCTGAATGCCGTGTTCTCGATGGCCCACCGCGGCATCGACAACTGGACCGTCACGCGAGCGCTCCAGCTGATCACTCGAGTCTGTGAGACGCTCTCGTTCGCGCACGCGAAGGGCGTGATCCACCGCGACCTGAAGCCAGCGAACATCATGGTGGGTGACTTCGGCGAGGTCTACGTCATGGACTGGGGCCTCGCAAAGGTCCTCGGTGGGCGCGAGATCGTCGGTGGCGGCGCCGATGACAGCGTGTACACCGCGCGCGCCGACGCATCCGGAGTACAGAGCGCTTCGTACGAGACCATGGCCGGCGCCGTCCTCGGTACGCCGGCCTACATGCCGCCGGAGCAGGCCGGCGGTCAGCTCGAGGATCTCGATGCGCGGTCGGACGTGTATGCGATCGGCGCGATCCTCTACCACCTGCTCGTCGGCCACGCCCCGTACGGCGGACCGGACGGGCCGCGCAAGGCGATGGAGATTCTGCGCGCGGTGTTGCAGGGACCCCCGACGCCGATTGCGGAACTGACCCCCGATCTCCCCGGCGAGATCGTGGCCATTGCCGAGAAGGCGATGGCGCGCGAGCACGCGCAGCGTTACGAGTCCGCCGAGGAGCTCGCGCAGGACCTGCGCGACTACATCGAGGGCCGTGTCGTTCGCGCGTATCGCACGGGCGCGCTCGTCGAACTGAAGAAGTGGGTGCTGCGCAACCGGGGGCTAGCGGCCGCGATCTGCGTGGTGTTCGTCCTGCTCGCCGTCGGACTCGTCGTGACCCGCTCGCTGCTCCTTGAAGCGCGCGAGAACCGCGACGAGGCGCTGCGTCAGAACTACCGGCTGGCGATGACCATGGCCGCGGACTCACTCGTCGCGCACGCGCCCTCGACCGCCCGGAAGTGGTTGCACGACGAGACGCCCATCGATCAACGAGGCACCTGGGAGTGGCGGCATCTCGACGCGCGGTTGGACGAGACGTTCACGCGGGTCCCGGGCGATCATCCGCAGTTCACGAACGAGAGTGAACTCCTCGTGATCTCGAAGAACGGCGATGTCGTGTCGCACGCGCTGCCCGACCCGACGCCGACCGTCGTGTGGCCCGCGTCGCGAGGTCGCGCGCTGCGGCTCACCCGCGACGGATCTCACGTCGTGGTGGAGCGCCCGCGTGATCCGCCAGCGCTCGCTGCGTTGTTCGAACGGTCCTCCGGTGAGCGCGTGCTCGATCTCGTCCTGGACCACTCGCAGTACTACAAGGTGTTCGACGACGCCCGCCACGTGGTCGTTGCCGACGAGAGCACACTCAGCGTCCACGACCTTCAGGAGCGTGAGGAACTCGCTTCGATCGATAGCGAACGCCCGCACTTCCTCCGCGCGGGGCGTGGGGCGTCGCAGAGATTCGTGAGCGGCTGGCTGGAGGAGGCGGTGATCTGGCTGCACGATCGCGACTCGCTCGAACGCACGGACGTGTTGGGACGACACGACGACACCTTGATCGGGCTGGACCTCTCGTGGGACGACCGCTTCGCCGTCTCCACGGCGTACGACGACACCGTGCGCTTCTGGGACATGGACGATCCCGGCGAGCCGACGCTGATCTACGAGTGTCCCGACGAGGTTCCGGCGCACTCGGTTGCGATCTCGCCCGATGGCGCCCGCATCGCACTCGGTCTTGGTGATCGGACGGTCCGCTTCGTCTCGGCGCAGGATGCGACAGAGCTCGTCGCACTCAACGATCTCGGCGTCTCCTACGACGCCGTCTTCTCACCGGACGGTCGATGGGTGGCGACCGAGATCGGCAGCTCGCCGACCGTATCCGTCTGGGCCGCCGACTCCGCTGACGATCCGCGTGTGCTGGAGGGTCATCAGAGCTTCGTCTACGGCGTGACGATCTCGGCCGACGGTCGCCGCATCGCGAGCTGCGGCTGGGACGGCTACGCGGGGCACCGCGGTTCGGTACGGATCTGGGACGCGGCGAGCGGTGAGCCGATCGCTGCGCTGTGTCACGACAAGGAGTACGTGACATCGCTCCGCTACGCGAGGGTCGGCGATCGCGAGGTCTTGGTCGGCGCCGGGATGGAGCACGGCGAACCCGCGGTCCGCGTCTGGGACGCCGCCACTGGTGAGTCGATCCACCTCGACTGGCCTGCCGGGTTCGGCACGGCGTTGGACGTCTCGCCCGACGGCACGCACGTTGTCATCACCTCCGATCCCACCGGGGCGGCTGCCGTGCAGCTCGACCCGTTCGAGGTGCTTCCGCGCGTCGGCCACCACGCCTGCCAGGGGGCCGGCCTCGGGTTCGTCTCGGACGATCGCTACCTGTCGTTGCGCGACCTGGAGACGATCGAGCTCGTCGACGCGCGAACGGGCGCTGCTCGATCGCGTGCCGCCAACGCGGGCCGGCAGGTGTGGGCGATCGCGGTGAGCCCCGACGGTAGCGTCGTGGCGACCTCTGGAGACGACGACGCGGTCACGATCTGGGACGCTGAGACGTTGGATGTCGTGGCCCAGCTACGCGGTCACGGCGGCAGCTCGCTCTCCGTCGCCTTTAGCCCGGATGGCCGTCGACTGGTCTCCGGCGGGCGCGACGGCCTCATTCACGTCTGGGATGCAGAGCGCTACGTCGAAGTCGCGGCGCTCGCCGGACACGACGCCTATGTCAAGGACCTCGAGTTCTCTGCCGACGGCGAGATGCTCGTCTCGGGCTCGGGCGACGGCACGCTGCGCATTTGGGAGACGCGGCCCCTCGGCGACCGACTGCGTGACCGACACGAGCGCCGACGGCTCGTGAAGGACTTGGCGCCGCGCGTGCGCGCTCTGCTCGATGGCAGCGCAGATCCCGCCGCCGTCGTCGCGCGGCTGAGCGCCGAGTCGCCGCTCGATGACCGCGCGAGTGAGATTGCCGCCCAGATCGTGCTGGCCGAACTGGTCCGGCGTCGGACCGAGGGAACTGAGGACCGCTGATCCGCCCGGATCCGACGCGCCAGCCCTGCTGTACGATCCGGGTGGACGCCAGCGCGGCCTGCGCGGCAGCGAGGGGGAGGACGTGCGAACGACACCCGGACTGGCGCGGCTCACGGCCGCGGTCGACCCGCGCGGCATACTTCGCGAGCATCACCGTGCTCCGGAGACCGTGTGAGCGAACGCGAGACGCCAGCGCCGCGCCCAACCATCGGGCGGCGCGCGCTCACCGTCCTCGCGTGGTGCGTGTTCGCGCCGCTCGTCCTGCTGCACACGCTCTGGGCGACGCTCGCGCTGTACTTCTCCAACCTGCCGTGGCCCGCCGCGCGCCTCCTCGCGGCGAGCGCGTTTGCCGCTGGCACGCTCCTGTTGTTCGCACGGATTCGACGCCGCGGTCGGGCGCTGTTCGGGTTCGCCGTGGCGTTCGCGCTGGTGATCACCTGGTGGTGGTTCATTCCTGCGTCGAACGACGGCGATTGGGGGGATGACGTCGCGATCCCGCCGACGGCCACGCTCCGCGGCGACCACGTGACGGTCCATGGCGTCCGCGACTTCCGGTATCGCAGCAACACCGAGTACCGCGTGCAACGCGAGGACCGAACGTACGACCTGAGGGAGCTCGACTCCGCGTGGTTCCTCGTCTCGTACTGGGGAACCAGCACGTCGGTGGCGCACACGATGCTCAGCTTCGGCTTCGGGCCGGACGACTTCCTGGCGGTGTCCGTCGAAGCGCGCAAGGAGATCGGCGAGACCTACTCACCGTACTCCGGTGCGTTCAAGCAGTTCGAACTGGCGTACGTCCTGGGCGACGAGCGCGACGTCATCGGCGTGCGCACGCACCATCGCGACGAGTCCGTCTACCTCTATCCGCTCGAGGTCTCCGCGGTGCGCCGGCGTGCTCTTCTCGAGGACATTCTGCGCGGCGCCAACCGCGTCGCGCACGAGCCGCAGCACTACCTGACCATCGGCCAGAACTGCACGACGACGCTCGTCGGGCACCTGAACGCGGTGTTCCCGCAGCCCGTGCCGCTGCGCGTTTCGCTGTTCCTGAACGGGTAGAGCGCCAGGACAAGCTGGCGGAGGACAGAGGATGAAAGAGCCTGACGAGGAAGGTGTAGCGCGCCACCTCGGCCCCGAGTCATGCGCCGGTCGTCGCGAGGCGGCAGGTGAAGCGTTGACAGGGGGAAG
>JAJFFG010000052.1 GCA_021776825.1 Planctomycetota bacterium | reverse complement strand
TGGAAAGCCGCCCGCGACGCGCAGCGCGCCGCCGCCGCGAACTGACGGTCCGCGCCAGCGGATCGTCGTCGGCAATCGCGTCTCACCCCTCCGAACTGGCCGCGATCTGCAACCGAGGATGGCTGGATCGGACGCGTACGTCCAGGTCGAGGTCGTCGACGCGGTTACCGGGAGCGGGGTCGACGGAGCCACCGTCGGTACGCCCGCGCCCTGGGGCATGGTCCCTCGCCACGGCGAGGACCGCGGCGGCGGACGCTTCACGTTCGACGACGGGCTCGAGCGTCGCGGCGGAGAGCAGACATTCAACCTTGCCGTCTATCCGCCGACGGGCTTCGTGCGGAATCCATCGCGGGCCTTCCATCCGCGCGCAACGGTCAGCCGCTACGCGCGTCAGGTGCGCATCGTGGAACCGCTGCGCCGCGAGGCGAGCGTCATGCTCGCGATCCACGGCGTGGGCGGCGATCCCGCGGCGGGCGCAGAGGTCACCGGGCTTCGCATCGCCGGCCGGCCGCTGCCGAACCCCGAGGGCAGCACCGACGCCGACGGTCGTCTGACGATCCCGGGCGTCCCACATCTTCAGGGCGAGCCGCTCTGGGCGCGCGCGCAGTCGGGCATCCTCTCGATCGCCGGTTCCGTCAAGCTCCCCGCCACGGCGTCCGAGCTGGCCGTCCTCGACTTCACCGCCATCGCAGGCCTGCCCGAGCCGAAGGAGCCAAGCGTCCAGGTCGACTGGAGTCAGTTCGCGTTCGGCTGAGCCAAGTTGATCTTCCCGGCCCGTGGGGCCGGGTCCATCTCGCTGGTGGTGCGCCACGACGACGGCCGACCGGCCGCGGACACGAACGTGCAGCTCAGCTCACCCGCTGCCGCCCGTACCGACGCTCTCGGTCGTGTCCGCTTCGACAACCTTGCTCCGGGGACGTTCAAGATCGAGGTCCTCGAGCCGGGGTTCGCACACACCTCGGTCAGCGTGGCTCTCGGCCAGGACGAGCACGCCTCCGTCGCGCTCGACGAAGCGCACACCCGCGCGGTGCCGCTCCTCGTCGTGGACGAGCTGGGCGCCCGGGTCCCCTTCGCCGCAATCACCGTCGAACTGCCGTCGGGTGTCGCGTACGTCGATCTCGATGGCGACATCCAGAACCTCACGCTGTTCACCGACGCGGCGGGCGGCATCCAGCTCCGCCATCTCCCCCTCGACGGGGACGTGAACGTGACCGCGACGTTCGGCTCTCGTCGCGGGTCCGTGAAGATCACCGCCCTCGATCAGCTCGCGGCACTGCGCCTCGAAAGCGCGGACGAGATCGTCTGCCGTTGACCGCTCTCCCCGGCGCCACTACCGTGCGCGCCATGCTTCCCACACGACTCGTCACACTCGTACTCGTTGCCGTCGTCGCCTGCTCGCTGGGCTGCGCGGAACCCGTTGCGGACCCGGCCCCGAATTCGGGCGCCGTTCCTGCCGCCGCCGAGCCGGCTGCCCCGGCAGAGACCCAGACCGCAAGCGCGTCTCTCCCGGAGTTGCGCTACTACGTGATCGGCCCGCAGTGACCCTTCTGCCAGAGGGTTGTGGCCGCCGTGCGCGGTCTCGAGAAGGAGTACGAGGGTCGTCTGACCGTCATGATCGGCGAGGCCCAGAGCGAAGAGGGTCTCGCGGCGAAGAAGACGTACGGCTGGGACCAGAACCTCCACGGTCTGGTCGTGCTCGACGGTGACGGCGAGGCCGTCGGTGACCTCGAGGGCCACAATTACGGCGCCGACGAGATCCGCGAGAAGATCGAGGCCGCGCTCGCGAACTGACCGACGGCGCCGCCGCGCGTCGTAGCCTGCGCCGATGGATTGGCGCGCGATCGACGAGCGACTTCTGCGAGGTCTCTACGACCTCGACCTGCCGTCGTTCCTGACCGAGGGCCTCACGCACGTCGCCACCAAGGGCGGCCTCTGGCTGCTCGCCTGCCTCGCGCTCTTGGTCTTCGGGCGTGGGCTGACGCGGCGCACGGGCGCCGCGCTCGCCGTCGGGCTGCTCGTGCACGTGGCGCTCGTCGAAGGCGCACTCAAGCACGTCGTCGCACGACAGCGCCCGTTCGCCGCGCTCGGGTTGACCCTGCGCGACTCGCTGGTCGACCCGGCGACGTACTCGTTCCCATCGGGCCACTCGACGGCGAGTTTCCTCGGCGCATGGATCCTCGGCGCCCGCTTCCCGCGGTGGCGCGTGCCGCTGCTCGTCCTCGCCGGACTGGTGGCGGCCAGCCGCGTGCAGCTCGGCGCGCACTACCCGAGTGACGTCCTGGTCGGCGGCGTGGTCGGCATCCTGCTCGGGATGGTCCTGGTTCGTGCGTTGCGCATCGCGCCGGACACGCCGCCGTCCAATGCGTCGGCGTAGCGCCCTCAGGCCGCGCAGTTCCTCAGGCCTCGCAGCCCCTCAGGCCACGTAGCCCCTCAGTCCTCGCAGCCCCTCAGTCCGCATCGGGCGCGACGGGGAGCTCGATCGTGAAGCGCGTCCCGGCGGGCGACGTGCGGACACGGATCGTCCCACCCAGCTTGCGGACGGTCTGGCGCACGACGAACAGGCCGAGGCCGTGTCCGTCGTTCTTGGCGCGGGACGTCTCGAACGGCCGGAAGAGTCGCTTGCGGACGTTCTCCGGGATGCCGGGGCCGTCGTCCTCGACGACGATCTGCAGGCCTCCGAACGGCGACCGCCGCGTGATCAGCGCAATGTGGCCGCCGCCGTCCAGCGCTTGGACCGCGTTCGTCAGCAGGTTGACGATCGCCTGGATCGCGAGGCGCTGCTCGCCCTTCACAGAGCCATCTCCGTCGACGACCAAGGAGATCTCGGCGCCGTGCGCTCGCGCAAATGTGCCGACGAGCCGGACGGCCTGCCGAGCGGCCTCGGCCACATGGAAGGTCCACGCCTCATCCGCGCCGCGGCGCTTGACGAACGCCAGGAACGCGCGCGTCGTCTCGGTAAGGGCCCGGCATTGGTCCTGGACCCCTTCGAGGGCCGCGCGCCACTCCGCCGGGTCGTCCGTGTTGAGGGCGAGGTAGGCCGTGCCCGACATCACCTGGATGTGGTTCTTCACGTCGTGCGCGAGGGCGGAGGTGACGAGGCCGGCCTGCGCCACGCGCTGCTGCTGCGCGAGCATCTCCAGGAGCGTCTCGCGATCGTCGACCTGCGGCGCGGGATCGTCGGACAGAGTCGCCCAGACAGGAGCCTCAGCGCGCTTCCTGCGCGGCTTCGCGGCGGTCTTGTCCGGCGGGATCATCGCAGTTCTCTCATCGGGTCACGAGCGGTTGCCCGTGAAGCGCCACTGCCGAAAGGAGGGAGAGGGGACGGCGCGGGTCGGCCGGAGCCGCCCGCGCCGTCGAGGTGGTTCAGACGGCGACGGGCGCCGACTGACCGGGGATCGTGCAACGGAGGTTGACCTCATCGGTCGCAATGCGCAGGCACTGCGTCGATGTGGCCGAGTCGCTCGCGACCGCGAACTGACCGTGCTCGTCGGTGACGACCGGGAGGCCGCCGTCTCCGAGACCGATCTCTGCACCGGCGACGGGCAGATTGCCGCCCGCTCGCACGACCTGACCATGCAGGAAGCCGACCTGACGCGTTCCCGCGTGCAGGACAACGTCCACGATCAGGCCGTCACCGTGAAACACGAGCGTCCGGTCCACACAGAACCCGGAGCGCGTGCCCGCGTTGGTGGACGACCGGGCGGAGTCATACAGGATGCGTCCAGGGCGAGAGGGCTTCATCAGTCCCCCTCCCACACAAGGACGCACGGGGCATCCGCAGCCGTACCGAGGCGCAGCCCGTAGGGCCGCTCCGACAGCGAGGCGAAGCCAAACTCACCGAAGCGGTCGGTAGCCGTGCCGTCGACGACCGAGGGCGCCTCGGGCTCGACCAGGGAGAGTTGCAGGTCAGCGACCGGGTCGTGAATGCTCCCCGCCCGCGTGATCTGACCGTTGATGTCGAGCCGCAACGGGCCTTCGCGTTCGCACACGAAGACGTCCAGCTCGAAGTCACCGACGCCACAGACGAGCTGCACGTCGGCCAGCATGCCCGCGCGCTGGTCACGCCGGAAGCGCACCGTCTGCGGGATCAGCCACTCGGCGACCGAAGGCACTACGCGCCTGCCGTCGCTAGGACGGGCGGCGCGATAGCGCTGAAGGAGCGACCGACAGCGCCCGCACCCCGTGGAGAGGTGCGCGCGAACCGGAGCGAACGCCGGATCGTCGGGCTGGCCCGTGGCGGCGTACGCCGCCAGGTCGGCCTCGACGATGTGTTCGAGGGTGGCGGTCATTACTCGACCACCCGGACGAGGTCGATGCGACCGGCCTTGTCGATCTCGTTGCCGTTGGCGTCGAATGCAGGAACGACGGCTTCCAGCACGCCCTGACGGACGTTGCCTGCGTTGTCGTTCGGGTTGCGCTCGATGTAGAGCGCCGCGGCGCCGCTCACGATGCCCGTCGAGAACGAGGTGCCGCTCCACGTGCCCGAGGAGGCATCGTGCAGCGCGCCGATCGGCCCGTGCAGGTCGACGCCGGGGGCGAAGACCGTGTGCTCCGCTTGGTTGGGATCGAAGTTCGCGAAGTCCGCCATGACGTCGTCGGCATCGACGGACGAGACCGCGATCGTGAAGTCCCAGACGGCGGGCGTGTTGATGCGGTCCGCGCCGTCGTTTCCGGTCGCGCAGACGAACACCACACCGGAGTTGCTGGCGGCTTCCATGACCTCGCAGAGACCAGATCGCTTGTTCTTCGAGCCAGCGAGCGAGAGGTTGATCACGTCGGCGCCGTGCGCGACGGCGAACTCGATGCCCTCGACGAGGATCGCGTTGCCAGCGAAGCCCTCGTCGTCGCGCACACGCACTGGCATGATCGTGGCGTTCGGCGCGGCCATCAGGACCATGCCGGCGATGAACGTGCCGTGGCCGACGGCGCTGTCGACCGAGCCGTTGTCGTCGTCGTCGATCCCGTTGCCGAGATCCTCCGGGTCCCCGTCGCCGTCGACGGCATCCCACATGAACGGCGAGAGCCGTCCCGCGAGCTCCGGGTGGCCGAGGTTGAACCCGCCGTCGATGACGGCGACGACAACACCATCGCCCGTCGCAGAAGCGTGCGCCTCGAGGGCGCGGATCTGATCCGACCCCTCGAGGTGCGGCTCGCTCTCGACGGTCGTCGCGTCGGCGATCGTGTACGCGCCGCCGCTCGTGTCCGTCGTCGTCATCGCCATCGAGAAGTCGTCGTCGAGGATCGGCGTGTTCGTGGGATCAATGTCTCCCATCGTGCGCGCGACCTTCTTCGCGTTCTTGTCCCCCTTCCCGGCGTACGCCGGCGGGGCGACGAGCAAACCAGCGACGAGGAACGCGCCGGCCACGGCCCAACGTTCGTAGGCCTCTCCTGTGATCAATCTCATCTCTCGCTCCTTCCGGACGCAGCGACGACTTGCAGAGGTTCGTGCGCCGACGTTCCAGATTGCCTCCGGCTCCCCTGAGGGGTCCGGCGGTTGGTCTCGGATCGGTGTGGGCGGCCCGTCAGGAAGAAGGGCGCCCAGTAGTACGGATGCGGTCGGCTGGCGCGGGACTCGCGCATGGCCTCCCTGTAGGCAGTGGCGGCGTCGCCGGTCACCTCGAGGTGCCGGTAGAAGCCGTCCATGAACTCACGCGTGGCCGCGTCGTCGACCTTCCACTGGCTCGTGAGGAGCGCAGGGGCGCCGGCGTAGAGGAAGCCGCGCGAGAGTCCGAGGATCTCGTCGCCGCCCGTGACGTCGGCGACGCCGCTCTCACAGGTCGAGAGCACGACCAGCTCCGAGCGGACATCGAGGTCATACAGGTCGTAGAGGTTCACCCAGCGGTCGGCCAGGCGGATCGACGACAGCATGGGCTGGTTGTGCCGGAACATGCCGTGCGTCGCGACGTGCAGGACGCGAGCGCGGCCCGCGGCATGTCGCAGGCGCTCGAAGGTCGCCTCCTCGCGAAGATAGACCTGGTCCGTACCGAGTAGCTCGCCCACGCCGTGAGCCTCGTCTTCGATCTGCGGGGCGAGCTCGTCGGGCAGACCGAACACGGCCGGACGGCCCTTCGCGGCCTCGCTGCGTTGGCCGCAGTAGCGATACACCGCGGCGCTCGGCGCGTAGACGATCTCGAAACGATCGATCATCCACTGCTCGTCGTCCCACGGAAGAGCGTGGAACGGCAAGTGATGGAGCACTCCGTGAGGGACGATGACGAGGCGCGTCGCGTCGAGCCCCTCGCGCAGGTCGCCCAGCAGCAGATCCGCCAGTTTCGCGAGGTTGGCACGTGTCGCGCGGAGCAGAAGCTCCGGCGCTCCGATCTCCGCGCGCTGGCTTTTCAGCAGGTGGTAGTGGAACCGCTCGATCAGGAAGCGCAGGTCATCCTCGCCGACGCCCTGGCTGACCACCTTGGTCTCCGTGTCGGTCACGAGGAACACGAACGTCGAGGTCTTCGTGACGAAGAACTCGAGCATGGCGGTGTCGGTGTCGAGCTCCCGGCGCACCGATGCCATGTCGGGCGCGTCGACCGTTCCGAGCGACGCCGACTCGGGATCGACCAGGCGCTGCTCACGCAGGAGTCGCGCGACTTCGCCCTCGAGCTCGGAGGCCTGACGCCGTACGGCACGGGCCGCGCGGGCGCTGCGGGCGTCGGTCTCTCCAGCGACGCGGAACAGCTTGCCGTAGATCGACGCGAGTCGCTCACGGAGGTAGACCAGCCGGTCGGGGGCGCCGGCTGATCCGCGCGGGACCGTCGAGTCGCGCTTGCCCGCGAGAAGATCCACAAGGGCTCGCGACTTCGCTCGCTCCGCGAACTCGAAGGCGCTGTCGGCGTCGCCCATCGCGACGAGCAGTTCCACGATCTCCTCGTAGAGGCGCGTGCGCCCGGAGAGGAATGCCGACATGTATTCGTCGGGAGGTACGCCACCGCGATAGCGCTCGAGCTCCTCGATGGCGAGCGTGTACGCGGCAAGCGCCTGATCGTGCCGACCGCCCTGAGCATGCGCGCGCGCCACGATCCGGTGCGCCTCGATCCGCATCCAGGGCGCATACACGCGACGATTGCGGGCGAGGACACGGCTGGCGGCGTGCGCCGCACCGTCGAAGTCGCCGTCGGCGAGGTCGAGGCGCGCGCGGAGTAGCTGGACCGCGGCCAGCGACAGCGGGTTCATGCGCGTCGTGGCGATCGCGTCGGCCTCGGCTGCGAGGCGCCGTGCGTCGTCCGGGCGGCCGTCGAGCTCGGCAGTCTGCGCCCGCGCCACGCGACAGCGGAACTGTCGCTCGGCGAGCCCGAGTCCGCCGAAGGTGCGGCCCGCACGACGGAACGCCTTGTCGGCCTCGGCGTGGTGACCGAGGAGCTGCGCTGCCCGTCCCGTCAGCTCCGCTGCCTGCGCGCACTCCTTGCGAAGACCGAGTTTGCGGAAGCGCGACTCGGCCAACACAGCATGCCGGAGCACGTCCTCCGGCAGGTTCATGTGCAGGTGGATCTCGGCGCGGTCGAGTTCGATGTGCGCGAGGTGCCGTGTGTCGTCGGACGCCGCGAACGCCGGCTCAGCGCGCGCGAGGCGCCGCAGGGCATCCTCGTAGCGACCGCGCAACGCCTCGGCGTACGCGGTGTTGTACTCGACCTGCGCCACCGAGTGATCGCAGCCCTGTCCCTCGAAGAGAGTTCGCGCAGTCTCGAAGTGACGCGCGGCGGCGCGGAAGCGATTGCACGCCTCCAGCGCATTCGCACGGTTCGACGCCACGCCCGCGCGAACGCGCTCCGGCAGCTCGTCGCCGAAGAGTCGCTCGACGGCCGTGTAGTGCGGCAGCGCGTCGCGCGGCCGGTCCTCGCGGAACGCCAGATCGGCAAGGGCCATTCGCGTGCGAGCGATGCCGGACCGGTCCCGCGTCTCGGTGAATGCGGCGAGCGCTCGCGCCGCCGTGGTGCGCGCGTCGTCGTACCGCTCGAGGTGCACGAACGCCTGCACGCGGAGGACGTTCAGCTCGGCCGTCGTGGTTGCGTCGGCTCCGCGAAGGCCGTCGAGATGCCGCAGCGCCGCGCGGAAGTCGCCAGTGACCAGCGAGGCCTTGGCGGCGATGCGGGCCGCGTCACATACGAGCGACGCGTCGCCGATGCCCTGCGCGACGATCGCAGCAAGCCGCCCCCGCTCCAGTGCTTCGCGAGGTGAGGTGCGAACGAGAGTGCGCGCTTCGTCGAGCAGCGTCGTGGCGAGTTCGGCGGAGAAGCCGTCGCGGCGACGGCGGAGCGCGCGGCTGCGGGAGCGGAAGGTGTCGAGCGAGAGGACGGCGGTCGTGATGCCCTGCGCGGTGCGATCTCCACGACGAACTCCCATGTCGCGACCTCTCGGCCGATGGGCGTACGTTTCCCTCTAGGAGGATCGCGACCCGATCGGCTCCATCTCTCGTCTCTGCGCTACGGTGCGGACTCGATGCACCGCTCTCGCCTCTTATGGGCAATCCCCATGCCGCGCTCTGGGGCTGGGGCGGCCAGTGCATTAAGAGATTGCCAAGGAAGGACTTCCAACGATCGCGTGACCCGGGGCGCTCGCCTCGATCTGAGAGGATCCTCGGATCGAGAGGGAATCGAGGGCGGCGGTCAGCGCAGGACGGCCCTCATCTCAGGACGGCACTGGGCACGGGGTTGCCCGTCAGGCCGAGGTACGAGCGCTGGAGCAGCTGCACGGTGAGGAGCGGGTTGTGGATGCCGCGGCTCGCGTCCCCCACCACGGCGTCGACGTTGAACACGGCGCGCTTCTGCGGCTCCGACGCGCCGGTCAGTTTCCCGTCGGTCGCGCCGCCGAACTGGAAGGCACGGCCGTCGAAGGTCACGTCGGGATCGGCGAGCAGCGCGGTCGTCAGCACGGCGAGCAGTCCGTCGACCTCCGACTGCAGGCCCTCCACGGAGCCGTCGCCGTCGAAGTCACCACGCGCCGTCCGATCGAAGCTCGTCAGCCCGGAGTGGCACTCGCTGCACGACGCCACCTGCGGCTGGAAGTCGTGGTTCGCGGCTCCCTGCCCGGTGCCATTCACTGTGCCATTCGAAGTGTCGTAGTGGCAGTTCACGCAGCCCTTGGGGAAGAGGGCGTCGAAGCTGTGCTCCGAGCTAGCGAACACGCCGGTGCCTGGGATCTCGACGCCGGCAGTGCCGTCGATCATCTCCTGCTGAGGATGGCGAATGCGCTCACCGTGGTCTCGGAAGTCGGCGTACTGGACCGTCTCGCCGTTGTGACAACGACCGCACAGTTCGTCGGCGGGGAACCGCAGAGGGTTCTCGCCGTCGGCGAACGTGCCGTCGGGCTGCGCGCCGTGACAGACACGGCAGGTGATCCCGACGTCGTGCCCCACCGCGTCCGAGACGATCTCGTCGATCTCCGGCTGGCCGAGCGTCTCGCCGCGAACCTGGATGCGGACGAAGCCCTCCGTCGTGTGGCACTGCGCGCAGCGGAGTCCGCCGTTGCGCTCGGCGTTGGCCGTCCCGTTCTGGAATGACCGTGGCGTGCTCGCGTGGAACGTGCCGTCGGCGTCGGCGCTGTCGACCGCCCACTCGTCGATGATGCGCGCCACGCGATCGTCGGGTCGCGTCGGATGGCAGACGCTGCACGAGTTCGTCATCCCGTGCAGCTCGCTCGCGTTCGGCCAGATGTTCTCGAAGCGATGCGACGGCACGACGCCGACGGCGTGGCCGGCGGCATCGGTCCCGAACCCCGCAGCACTTGCGGTCTCGGGCATGTGGCAGAGATCGCAGCGGCCGACACCGGTCCCGCTCGGGTTGTAGAGAGCGTCGGCGACGGGCATGCCGACGTCCTTCATGTGGTCGATCGTCGCGCGCACCACGGGTACGGGAGCGAACGCGCCGGCGATGGCGGCCGCGTGAGAGGGGTCGACGTCGACGAACGGTCCTCCGGGCAACCCCGCGTGGCAGGACAGACAGAGGCTGTTGTCGGCCTTCTGCGTCGCCACGCGCGTCCCTCGGTCGACCGACTTCACGATCAGGTGCGGCTGGCCGCTTCCGTGGGGATCGTGGCAGTCGAAGCACGCCGGCGCGGCGCCGGAGCGCGATGCGTGTGCACCGCTCTGCAGATCGCGCGCCTGCAACGGGTGGAGACGCGGCGCGACATAGTCGTCGCCCTTGCGGCCCCACAGCGTCGCGTCATCACTCGCGGGCGTGAGCAGCGCATCGATGTCGTCGCCGAAGTGCGCTACGCCGCTCGCCAACGAGTAGCCGAAACCAGGCCGGATGTCCGTGCCGGCAATGGGATCGATCGACGTTCCGCGCGTGTGGCAACGACCACACACATCGACCGCGGCCTCGACGCCGGCAGCCGTGCCATCGACGAGATGACGCGGGTTGGCGATCAGCTCGACGTCGCCGGTCGCGGCGTGAGCCGCACCCGGTCCGTGGCACTGCTCGCACCCGATGCCCGTCTCGACGTAGCCCGCGAGAACCTCACCAGCGGACGGCAGGAACAAGAGCTGTTCGCCCGTCACATGGCAGCCCGAGCAGAGCGCCTCGAACGAACGCGTCGGATCAAGCGAAGCGGCGGAGAGGTGCCGAGGTTGTCCGGTGTCGTCGTACCAGTCGTCGAGATCGACGGCGAGGTACTCACCCAGCGGTTCGTCGTAGGTGATCGGGAGGAAGTGGAGTGAGCGCCCGCCGCGGACGAGGAAGCGCTGCTCCCACAGGCCATTGCCGCCGAGCGTCCGGACGACGTCGAACGTGGCGGTACCGATCGTCATCTTGTGCGGGTGGACATCGCCCGCGACGAACGAGAGTCGCGGCGCGTTCGCGCCGAGCGCAGCGAACGCCGCGTCCTGCGCGAGATCGCGACCGTCACGGAAATCGTCGCGACCGTTGCCGTTGGCGTCGTTGACGAAGGGGAGTCCCGAGACGCCACCCTGCCGACCATCGCGCAGTGAGAGGTGGTGCGCTGTCCGCGACCACGAGACGTACAGGTCAGGATGGCACTGACCGCACGTCGCCGACCCAACGTAGTTCTGGCGCGGATCGAGAGCGGGCTCGCCGCGATCGATGACTCCAGGCGGGAGTCCCGTGGCCACGCCTAGATCGACGTTGCGACGTGGGCGACGCGGATGGTCGAACCGGAGCTCGATGCGCAGCTTGGGAGCCGCCGAGGGATTGGCCCAGCGCAGGGCGTAGCGGCCGGAGACGGGCAGCGTGATGCGACGCACGCGCGTCTCACCTCCCCGTGTCACGGGCACGCCGACGTCAGCCTCGCTGCCGTCGGGTACGTCGATGCCGATGATGGTCGGCGCCGGACGCCGGTTCGAACGCACCGCCGAGATGGTGGCCTGCAGCACGGTGCCGGCCTCGGCTGGGAAGCGATACACACCGGAGGTCCCGGCGAGCGGCAGCACGCCGCGCGCGCGACGGGGACGCCGTCCGCGCGTCGTCAGCCGATACGTCCCCGCACCGGACACGCGCTCGACAGCCAGGACGTACGTGCCCGAGACGGCGACCTCGAGACCGTCGAGACGCGCGCGGCGTCCGCGGCGGCCGAGGGCGCCGACCGCGCCCCGCCGAACGATCGCGTCCGCCCCACCGGGCCGCTCGAGGCGAGCCCGCAGCCGAAGATCCCCCGTCTCGACGCGCACCGCTGCGGAGATCCGCGTACCGGCCGCCGCGTAGAACGAGAGGTGGTGCAACTCGCCCGTGGCGCCAACGAACTCCGCCCGTACGGCGTCGTTCAGGCGCACAGCGCGCTCGCCTGCGAACGGCCCTTCCTGCGCTGTCGTGGATGCGGCCGCGAGCAGGATCAGAGCGAGCGTCAACGAACGGGCGTACAAGGCCATCGCGCCTCCAGCGGGCCGGGACCATTCCGGTGCGTCGATGCTAGAGAAGGGAGACGATGACGACTGTGACTGAGGTCGCACCCCATAATGAACGGTGACCCCCGAGTACCTCCGATGTCGGCACTCGAGGGTCGTGAACGACGGCCCGCAGCTACTGTGCGTCGGGACGCGTCAGCCCGGACAGGTCGCCGCCCAGGTCTTCGATGGTGTCGTAGAGGACCTGCAACACGTAGGTCGTGTTGTGCGCCCAGGCACCCGTCTCCTTCTGCCAGTACTGGTAGTTGAACGAGCCCTTCAGCAGCGCGGCGTCGAACGCCGTGTAGCGGTTCCCGAAGTTCGCCTCGCCGTTGTCCGCCACACCGCTCCCGTCGACATCGACGAAGAAGTACGGGTAGGCGTGCGCGTCGTAGACGATCCCCGGTAGGGCGTTGTCGGTCGTGTACTGCTGCATGGCGGCGATCACGCGCATCCCGTAGGTCGCGACCTCGTCCGCGAGCAGCTCGAGGTTGTCCCCGTCGCCGTCGTAGTCGGTGAGCCGGTTCTTGCGGATCTTCGTGATGTCGCCGTTGGCCTCCGCGTGACAGGTCAGGCAGGCTGCCTTCATCTGAGGCTCGAACGTGTGCTCGGGTAGATGGCAGAAGTCGCACTCAGCGGTCGCGCCGCCGGTGTGGCCCCACTTGCCGGAGTAGGTGTTGCCGTCGTACTCGTACGCCCCCTTCGCCTCGGTGCCGTACATCGTGGCGCCGGCAGGCAGGTAGTGGATGTTCTTGAAGCGCAGGTTGCCGCCCGCCGCGATGGCCTCGTCGACGCTCACCTTGGACTCGCGCCCCTGGTGGCAGGTCATGCAGATGAACGAGTCGTCCGGATTGTCCGGATCATTGTCCACCGTGAGACCGCTCGGGAATTCGACGCTGGGGACGAACTTGCGCTCCGGGCTGGCTTGCCCGAAGGAGCCCTTGACGTGGCAGGTCTCGCACTGCATGCCATCGCCGACCGACGCCGAGTGCGGGAGGTTGAGCCCGAACTCCGCCACGAAGTTGAAGCCCTGGGGCGTGTGGCAGCGCACGCAGCTCCCGGTGACCTCGCCACGCTCGATGCCCGGGTCCTCGATGTCCCAGCGACGGTAGGCCTCGGCCGTTCCGTCGAAGTGTCCGGTGTCGTTGCGCCAGAACGGCGGGAAGGCGGGATCGCCCTCCTGGATGACGGACGGGTCGTCGACGATCTGCGGCACGTCGACGTTGGGATGCTCGTTCAGGTTCGCGATCGAGTCGTACAGGATCGCGACCATGTACTTCGGGTTGTGGGCGTAGTTGCCCGGGTCCTTCTGCCAGTACTGGTAGTTGTAGGCCGCGCGCAGCATGCGCGCCGTCCAGTTCTGGTAGCGGTTGCCGAAGTTGGCCTCGCCCGCGTCCGTGACACCGTCGTTGTTCAGATCGTTGAAGAAGTACGGGTAGGCGAGCGCGTCGTAGACGATCGGCGCGCCGAGCCCGAGGCTGCCGTAGTCCCGGATTGCCGCGTACAGCGCATTGCCGAGCCCCAGGAGCTCGCCGTGCATGCCCTCGGTGCGGTCGCCGTCGCCGTCGTAGTCGCGGGGCGAGCCCTGCATGCGGATGTCCCTGAGGTCGGCTCGGGCCACCACGTTCGTGTGGCAGACCGCGCACTCGTCCACCCGCACTTCGAGCGTGTGCTGGTCATGGCACTCGATGCACGTGTCCTTCTCCTCCACGTGCGGGTTCTTGCCGTCGTAGAACTGCCCGTCGTACTGGTAGGCGCCCTTTGCCTGCCCGCCGTAGAGCGTGACGCCCGCGGCGAAGTAGTGGATGTTGCGGAAGGTGATGCTCGCGCTGACCTCGTCGTCGCTGACCACTCCGGAGTCGGTGATCGTGGCGTTGACGCTCACCGTGGACTCTCGACCCTGGTGACATGTCATGCAACGCGCCTCGGCACCGAGGCCGGTGACGACCTCGCCCGACGGGAACGTGACTGTGGTCAGTTTCTCGGCGGCCTCGTTGTGGCAGGCAGTGCACTCCACCGTCGTGCCCAGCGCGGCCGGACCATCCAGGACGTTGGCGGCCGTTCCGTCGGCGCCGATGTAGTCCTGGAAGCCCGGCGTGCTGTGGCAGCGCGCGCACGGCGTGCGGACCTCGCCGTCCGGTGCCCAGCGACTGAAGGCCTCGGCATCGGCATCGGCGTGGCCGGAGCTCTCCCACGCCGCGAGCTTCGGAACCGTGTCCGGAGTGATGGCGCGGTCGTGCTCGAAGGCCCGACGGCTGCGCGGCGTCTTCAGGCGGATCTTCAGAGCAGTATCCCCGGCTGCGCCGTTGTTCTGCCACGTCAGCGCGTGTTGCCCGGACGTGTCCAGCGTGGCCGCGACCTTCGACGACGGAGGACCGAAGTCGAGGACTCCCAACGGATCGGTGAGTTCCGTGAACTCGGGCCGCGCCGCGCTGCGACGGGCCGGCTTGATCTTCGCCTTCAATCCCGTGCCGCCAACTGCCTCGAACGACTGCGTCAGCGCCGCGCCAGTGACGTTCAGGCGCCGCGGGAAGCGCGCGCCGGTCGTGACCCGATACCGTCCGGTGCCGGCATCCGCGCTGACCGTCAGCGAGTAACGTCCGGACACCGCAATCTCGAACCCACGGACCCGGCCGTCGGCCAGCGACGCCCCGAGATCGACCGGGAAGCCGTCGACGGTGAACAGCTCGAGGGAGGGCTCCAGGTCCGAGCGGCGAGCGGCGACGATCCGGGCACTCAGAACCGTGCCCGCAGGCGCGTAGAACGTGAGCCGGTGGGCCTCGGCGCCCGGCTCTCCGCCGAGTTCCGCCGAGACGCGGTCGCCGAGAACGATCTCCTGGTTGCCGTCCCAGTCGGCGAACGCGAGAGACGGCGCCACGAGGAGGAGCGCCGCCCCGAGAAGAAACGTCCTGAGCGGGGTTCGACATGAGGGCGAGCGCGGCTGGGTGGACGACATCTGGGCCTCCATTCGCGAGCCGACAGTCAGCGAGGGGAGGGCGCTCCCGAGCGCCCGGCGAACGCCCCTCACAGATCATCGGTTCGAGCCTGGGAAGTATCCCACTAGGGCCGGGAATACGCCGTGACGCGGGTCACGCGGATCGGAAAACTCGGTCCGCGCCTAGCCCGCATCGTTCACGAGGACGCCACGCCTGACGTCCCGTCACGCACCGCCGCGAACCCGACGTCGGTCCTCGATCTCGCGACGATTGCCGAGAGCCCTCGTGACCGCCGAGACCTACCTGTGGCAGCGGTTGCAGTTGCCGCCGTTGTCCGCGTGCGGCAGCGGGGAGTGGCACAGCAGGCACTCGAGATCGGGCCTGTGATCGGCGGGCTTCGGCGGCGCCAGGCGGTGGGACGGCGTGCCACGATGGCAGACCCCGCAGCCCTCGTTCGATCTCGCCTGGACGGGCTCGTGGCAGCCGACGCAGTGCCGGTTGCGCCGACTGCCCCACGATCCGCGATGGCTGCGCGGGGCGGCGGTCTCGTGACACCGAACGCACGCGTCGGGCTCGTGACACGCGGCGCAGCGGTCGCGGTCCATCGACGAGGCGATGCCGTGGCCGCCGCCGACTCGCCACGACTCGGAGTGGTCGCGAGGGGGCTGCGTAGCGTGGCACGTCGCACACGTGTTCTGCGTGTGGCAGAGCGAGCAGTCCTCGGCGCGGGACTCCGGGGCGCGGCGCCGCGCGATCTCGCCGTGCAGCACGGACCAGAGCCGGCCGTGGTTCGGTGGCGGCGCGTCGAGCCCGATCTCCGAGTGGCACGTCTCGCACGCGTTCGACGCGTCGGACTCCGCGTGACACTCCATGCACGCGTCCATGTCGACGCGCAGGTCGGAGGTCACCCGCTCGGACGACTCGATGTCGACGTGGCACTCGTCGCAGTCGACATCTTCGTAGTGCGCGACGTGACTGAAGATCACCTCGTTCCCGACGTCGGTCACGTCGCTCCACGCCGGCTCCCCACCGGGCTGCGTGATCCACGCCGCGACGCGCTTGTCGGCGGGCTTCTTCGCGTCGATCTCCTCGTGGCAGTCCATGCACGTCTCGAGCGTCGGCATGCCCGCGGCGACCTCGTCCTCAGACGTCTCGTGGCAGTCGGTGCACTCGAGGCCCTTGTCGAGGTGGATCCCGTGGTCGAATTCCGGACGGGGCGAACCGTCGTCGGGCACGCGATCCACACCGAGCAGGACGCTGCAGCCGGCGGCGAGCGCCAACGCCACGAGCCCGGCGGCGCCGAGCACGGAGGGCGACGGCTGCTGCTTAGAAGGCAAACGTGAGCGTGACCTGGAAGGCACGGAACCTCTCGACATCGTCGTTCTCCAGCGACTGACGCACGTCGAGGAGCAACGTGTCGGTCAGCTGCCAGCGGACCCTTGCGTAGTGGATGCGTACGTCGTTGCGCTCACGGCCGCGCTGCGCATCCAGGCCGTAGAGCGAGTACTCGGTGCCCACCGAGATCCGCAGATCATCGCCGATCTCGTGGCCGAGCTCGCCACCGAGTGTGCGGAAACGCTGGCCGTCGCCGCTCCATCTGTCGGCGGTCATCGAAATCCAGCCGCCCTCCCAGACGAGATCGTCGGCAGTCGTGGAGAGATACGTGCGGTGCACGTTGCGGTTGAACGATCCGCGTTCTCCGCCCGGCGCGACGCGACGCACGGAGCCACCGGCCTCGACCGAGACGTGATCGCCGACCTCCTTGACCACACGCAGCGTTCCCTGGTGGTACTGCTCGAGGTCGATGAGCGTCTCGTAGAAGGGATCGAACTCCGATACGAGCTTCCGCTTGGACGCCAGAAGGCGGTAGTAGCGAAGCTGAACGAGCAGATCCTCCCCGGGAAGGCGCCACGTCGCCCGGCCGGTGACATCGCGCAGGTCGCCGGCGAGATGGGTGACCTCGCCGGAGACGTCCAGCCGTGGCCCGAGACGCTTCCAGGCGCTCAACGCGGCCCAGTCGTCGTTCGCATCGCCGAAGAACGTGTCATCGTCCTCGACGTGCGCGTAGTCGGCCCGCACGCGCAGTCCTTCAAGTGGCTCGAACGATGCCGCCAGACCCGCGATCCAGTCGCCCGTCGAGCTCTCGTACAGGTGCACCGGACGCCCGGCATAGCCCTCGACGCGCAAGTCCAGTTCCTCGTCGAGCACGTCGGAACGCACGAATGCGCCGTCGACGTGGAACGTCTCCGCGACCGCGATGTACTGCCGCCCGACGCGGAGGAGCTCGGTGTTGCCGGATGCGGGTCGCCACGTGGCGAACGCGTTGTAGAGCTTGCCGTCGATGCGGGAGTCGTAGCTGTCCGTCAGACCGTCGAACGTGCCGTGCCGCCGGTCGCCGAAGTCCTGGTCGAGGTCGGCCGTCCCGCGCACGAGCAGTGTGGCGGACCACGGATCGCGCAGGTCGTCGCCGACGCTGAGATCGAACGTCTCGTCGAGATCCTGATCGGTGTCGTCGGAGGTCCAGCGCAGGCGATAGCGAGACGTGAGCGAGCCGCGGACCGCGGCGCCGACGGTGTTCTCGATGGCGCGTCGCAGATCGGAGCGGAGGTCGACGGGCGGCAACGGGACCGGCTCGTCGTCCTCGTCGTCCTCGTCGTCCTCGTCGTCGTCGTCGTCGTCGTCGTCTTCTTCGTCCTCTTCTTCGTCCTCGTCCTCGTCCTCTTCGCCTTCGTCGTCCGCGGCGTCGGACTCGTCGTCCTCATCCGCGTCCTCATCCGCGTCCTCGTCCGCGTCCTCGTCCGCGTCGAGGTCCGACCCGGCGTCGGTCCCGTCTTCCGCAAGGACGTCGAGCCCGGAGAGGTCACCGTCGCCGCGGACCGTGTCCCCGTCGGACGCCGCGATCGCCGGCGCGGCGGTGGCCAGCAGCAGCGCGAGCGCAGCAGCGAGTTTCAACTGCGGGTCCACACGGCCCTCCCAACCCTGGCGCTCCGCAGCAACGCGAGACGAAGGAGCGCCAATGCAGTGTCGCAACCGAGGCCAGCGGAGGGAGTGACTCCGATCACAGGTGAACATGCGTCCCTCCCCCGCCGGCGTACCGGGGTCTCAGCTGGTCGGCGCGCGAAGCTCACCGCTCGTCACGGCCACTCCGACACGCGACATCCGCGTGAAGAGCAGCGCCAGCGCCAGCGCCAGCGCGAGGACGTCCCACACCAGCAGGGTGCGGGTGACGTTCATCCGTAGAAGTAGAAGAAGCTCGGCTTGGTGTTGAATTCGGCCCTCAGCCCGAACACGCGCTTCGTGTCGAGGAACTTGCGGATCGAGACCTCAGCGATCTCCCCGCGGCGATCCTCGTACTCGCCGTCGGCGTCGTAGTGCCCCTCGTGGTTGGAGATCACGTCCGCCGTGACCCACACCGACGCAAAGGCCATGGTTCCGTCCTCGCCGCGTAGTCGGGCTGTTCGGTGTCCAGCTTGTCGTGGCATTCGGCGCACGCGTCCGGGTCCGCCGCTGTCGGGGCGGCGGTGTCGTCGTCCCAGGGATGGCCGGCGTCGCACTCGAGCCCCTTCGACTCGTGCGTCGCATGCGGGAAGTGAGGCTGCGTCGATCCGGGGTCGGCTGCACCGCCCTCGTGACAGCGCGAGCACCGGAAGATCGCGTCCGACGTCGGCCGGCGCGGCGCGAGCACGATCTTCAGCGGAGAGATCAGGGCCAAGTCCGACGACACCGGCGGGATGAAGGCGACGCCCGCGTGCGTCTCACGCCCGCAGCCGGCCCCGGCCGGGACGATCGCCGCCACAGCCGTCACCGCGCCCATGACGCGGCGTCGGACTCGATCGCCTCCCTGCCGTCCCGAACGCACGGGCACCGCACCTCGAATCCGCCGCACGCTATCGCGGGAGCCTGCGAGGGGACCTGGCGCCCGTCACACTCGGTCGGTCCAAGAACGAGAGCCGACGCCGAGGAGTGACGCTGATCGCGTCGCGCGAGTCGGACGCCACGCGCGCGCGTGGTCCCAGCGCGTGCCGCCACGCTCCGGGATTGGTTCGCAATCGGCGCGTCGTGGGCATCGTGGTCGGGTTGGGGCGCCTTCGGCGCCCGAAGGAGACCCCGATGAGCAGCCCAGACCAGCCCGAAGGCGGCACCGACGAGCCGATCGAGGACACCGCCGCGCCGGACGCCGGCGTGACCGCAGCCGATTCGTCGGCCCCCACCCCGCCCGAGGAACGCGCCCCGTCCAAGGCCGACGCACCGTCCGACGCGGACGCTGCGCCCGAGCAGGAGCCGATGCCCACCGAGGACGCTGGCTTCGCCTCCCTGGGTCTCATGCCGGAGCTCGTGAACGTGGTCGCGGAGCTCGGCTACGAGGAGCCCACCGCGATCCAGCGCGAGGCAATCCCGACCCTCCTCGCCGGGAACGACCTCCTCGGGCTGGCTGCCACCGGCACCGGCAAGACGGCCGCCTTCGCGCTCCCGCTCCTCCAGCGCCTGGCCGAGGGCCCCTCCGACTCGCAGGGTCCGCGCGCGCTCGTCCTCTGCCCGACCCGCGAGCTGGCGATGCAGGTCGCCGAGGCCATCCACACCTACGGTCGCGCGATGCGCATCCGCGTGCTGCCGGTGTACGGCGGCGCGGCGATGAGCCACCAGCTGCGCTCGCTGCGCCGCGGCGTCGACGTGGTCGTCGGCACGCCGGGCCGCGCACGGGATCACCTGGAACGCGGCTCGATGCGGCTCGACAACGTGAAGGTCGTCGTGCTCGACGAGGCCGACGAGATGCTCGACATGGGCTTCCAGGAGGACCTGGAGGCGCTGCTCGGAGCCACGCCGGACAAGAAGCAGACGGCCCTCTTCTCGGCGACGTTCCCCGCCCGGCTGCGCGGCATCGTGGCCGCCACGGCGCCGGACGCGGTCCGTGTCGAAGTGGCGCGCGAGCGCACTGCCCCGGGCGAGGTGCCGCGCATCCGACAGGTCGCGTACATCGTCCGAGGCCAGCACAAGAAGGCCGCTCTCACGCGCGTGCTCGACA
This sequence comes from Planctomycetota bacterium, assembly GCA_021776825.1. Lineage (GTDB taxonomy): Bacteria > Planctomycetota > JAJSAM01 > JAJSAM01 > JAJVHW01 > JAJFFG01. The sequence goes on along the minus strand of JAJFFG010000052.1, from coordinate 43,200 downwards.
TGGAGGCACCGAAGGCGGCGCTCGTGTTCTGCCGTCGCCGCGTCGAGGTGGACGACCTCGCCGACGCACTCGACAGCCGCGGCTATCGCGCGCTCGCACTGCACGGCGGACTGAACCAGCCGCAACGTGACCGCGTGATGTCGAAGCTGCGTGAAGGCAGCGCCGATCTGATCGTTGCCACGGACGTAGCCGCGCGCGGCATCGACATCGGTCATCTCTCGCACGTCATCAACTTCGACGCTCCCACCGCGCCCGAGCAGTACATGCATCGCATCGGTCGCACCGGCCGCGCCGGCCGCGAGGGCGTCGCGATCACGCTCCTCGAGCCGCGCGAGAGACGACTGGTGGAGAGCATCCGCCGCCTCACGCAGCAGCCGTGCGAGCTGGCACAAGTGCCGACCGTCGCCGATCTGCGGTCACGCCGCCTGGGGCTCGTCGCGGAGCGCGTGCGCGAGGCCGCCGCGAGCGGTGGGCTCGACGAGTACGCCGATGTCTTCGAGTCCCTCGTCGAAGAGCTCGACTTCGTGGAGATCGCCGCTGCCGCGATCAAGGCGCTCCACGAGTCGACATGGGCCGAAGGCGAGGGCGAGCGCGACATTCCCGAGGTGCAGGACCATCGCGACCGAGATCGCGGCCGGTACGACCGGCGCGACGATCGTCCTCAGCGCCGCGACGGCCCCCGTCACGACGGCCCTCGCCGAGATGGCCCGCCGGGGCGAGGCGGCCCCCGGCACGGCGGCCCCTCCCACGGCGGTCCCCGGCATGACGGTCCCCGCCACGATGGCCCGCGCCGCGATGGCCCGCCTGGGCGCGGCGGCCCCTCCCACGGCGACCGCCGCGGCGTGCAGCGCGACGGCGGACGCGACTGGGCGCGCATCTACATCGGCCTCGGCCGCGGCGCCGGTATCCAGCCCGGCGACCTGTTCGGCGCGATCGTCAACGAGACGGGCATGCCGCGCGACGACGTCGGCGCCATCGAGATCGCGCAGCAGTTCTCGCTCGTCGCGGTCCCGAGCGAGAAGGCGGAGCAAGTCATTCAGGCCCTCCGCCACACGACCCTGCGCGGCCGCACGGCCTACGTGCGCCGCGACCGCGGCCGCTAGCCAGCAAGTTTCACAGTGACGCGCGTACTGATCTACGGCGCGAACGGGTTCACCGGTCGGCTGTGCGCAGAACGCGCGGTCCGACGCGGGCTGCGCCCCGTCCTCGCGGGGCGTCGTGGTGACGCCGTCGCGGCGCTCGCAAGTTCCCTCGGACTCGACTATCGCGTCGGCGCCGTGGAGTCGATCGATCTCGGCGGGATCGGACTGGTGCTGCACTGCGCCGGTCCGTTCTCGGCCACGTCGCGGCCGATGCTCGACGCGTGCCTGGCCGCCCGCGCGCACTACCTCGACGTAACGGGCGAGGTCGCCGTGTTCGAGGCGATCTTCGCGCGGAGGCAGGAGATCGAGGCGGCTGGGATCGTCGCGCTCCCCGGCGTCGGGTTCGACGTCGTGCCGACCGATTGCCTCGCGTACCGGCTGCTCCTCGAGCTCCCCAGCGCCTGTCGGCTCGAGCTGGCATTCGCCGGCATCGGCGGAGCGCTCAGTCGGGGCACGGCGCGCACGATGGTCGAGGGTCTGCGGCACGGTCCCGTCGCGCGGATCGACGGACAGATCAAGAGCGTGCCCTACGGCTGGCGTACGCGGCGCGTGCTGCTCGGCGACCGCGAACGCACGGTGACGAGCATCGGCTGGGGAGATGTCTCCACGGCGTTCCACTCGACGGGCATTCCGGACATCACGACCTACACACCGGTCCCTCGCCGCGCGACGAACTGGCTGCGTCGCACCAGGCTGCTGGCGCCGTTGCTCGGGACCCGCGCGGTGCAGTCGTTCCTGAAGCGCCGTGTCGACGCGCGCTGTCACGGTCCGACGCGCGAGCAGCAGGCGAGCGGCGTCATGCACGTCTGGGGCCGTGTCGAGGACGCCGTCGGCCATGCGGTCGAGGGCCGGGTCCGGACGCCGGAGGGATACCGGTTCACCGCACTCGCGGCCATCGCCGCGGTGGAGCGCGTTCTGGCCGAGGACCTGACCCCGGGACCCAAGACTCCATCTGACGCCTTCGGCTGGGAGTTCCTGGAGGAGATCGAGGGAGTGATCGTCGAGCCCCTCGTCACGCTCGCCTGAGCAGGCCCGCCTGAGCAGGCCCGCCTGATCGGGCCCACCGGATCGGGCCCGCGTGGCGGCTCAGTCGATCACGATCTTCGCGGTGAAGATCCGCGCGCGGTCGCCCGTCTCGGCCACGTGTGCCAACATCACGTCCAAGCGACGCTCGACGGTGCCCGTCCAGAGCACGTCGCCACGACGACGAACGGTGATGGGACGGTCGAGGTCGAGTAGCTCGTCGGAGAGCAGCACCTCGAACCAGTCCTCGACGTCCGTGTCGATCGTGTTGCTTTCGCGATCGGCCCGCGCGGTGAACGACGGCTCGTCGGTGCGCATCCAGTACCAGAGCTCCGACGCTCCGCGTGTGCCACGCGACTCGGGACGCCGCACGAGCTCCGACGCGTAGAGCTGACGCCGCCGGTCCGCGAACGCCTTCGCGATCTTCGCGATCTCCGTCCCGAACGTCTCGTGGCCTCCATTGGCCTCGACGTACGTGTGGTCGTAGCCCAGCTCGTCGAGCACGTCACGCCGCTCGCGGCCCGTCTCGACGATCCACTTCGAGTCGCGCTTGCCCTGCACGTGATGCACCGGCAGGTTGCGCAGGTTCGCGAGGTGATCGACACCGGGGTTCACCGCGCAGATGAACGGAGCGAGGAGCGCGTAGCGATCGGCGTTGGGTGGTCCGAGGTACCAGGTCAGGATGCCGCCCCACGAGTGGCCCGTCAGCATCACGCGGTCGCGATCGACGTTGAACAGCCGGTCGGCGGCATCCACGACGTTCGCCAGGAACTGCTGCTCCCGCGGACCGTGATCGCCGCCGACGAGCGCGGGCGCGGCGACGATGCAGTGCAGCGTGGACGTGTGTCCCTTCCAGAGGCTCATCTGCGTCTGTCGGCCTTCGGTGGCCATGCCCATCTCGCCGGCCGGACCGCCGTGGCACGTCACGATCAGGGGGAACGACCGTCCGCATCCGGGCTTGTACTTCGTGGTGACCACGATGCGGACCGGCATCGTCTCCTCGTTGCCGTCATCGTCGAACGCACCGGTCGGCACGTCGATGAGCACGTCGCGCCGCTTCTGCGTCGTGAAGGGACTGCCGTTGCGCAGGATCTCCCCAACTCGCGCGGCCTGCTTCTTCGTGAGGACGACGCGTCCGCTTCCGAGCGCCTCCCACCGCGCATCGACCCGCAGCCGTCGTCGCGGCCCCGGCTCGGTGAGCCAGAGCTGCTGCGGCAGGACCTTCACGAGCGCCTTCCACTCGGCGGCGTCGAGCGTCCGCGGCGGCGGTTCGTCCTCGGCCAACGCGAACGACGCGGCGACAGCCAGTACCGGCAGCAGTGCCAGCACGAGGAGCTGACTCAGTCCACGGAGCGCGCGGCGCGTCTGGCGCGCCGCCGTGCTACCGACCATCACCGGTCGCCGTGTCGCTCCACCGTGGATCATCGACCCACCCTACGCGACGCTGACGGTGACGCTGACGGTGTCGGCGAGACCTCGATCCGCACGTCTCTGGCTGCCGATGGACCGCCGTCACCCGGTCAGTCCGCCGGTGCTCCCGTGCTACCGTGCCGCGATGGACGGTGGCACGCCGGAGACCGACGCGGACGAGGAGATCCTCGCCCAGGCCATGGTCCGCGCCGACGAGCTGGGAGATGCCATCGCGGGAGCGGAGGCGCGGGCAAGCCTGGCGCGAGTCGTCGTCGTCGACGACGAGGCGCTCCGTCTTGCCACGGCAGCGATCGAGCTCGCGAGAGGCGCGGACGCAGCCGGTGCAGAGGGGCGCGCACGGGTCGCCTTGGGCATCGTGCGCAGCCGCATGGGGCAGCCGGCGCGAGCGCTGGACGAGCTCGCCGCGGCGGAGAGTCTTCTCCGGCGCGCCGGGTCTCTCGACCAGGCTCTCGAGTCCGTCTCACGCCAGGCGATCGCCCTGCGCCGGCTGGATCGGCTCGACGAGGCCCGCGAGCGACTCGAGCAGGCTGTCGACGAAGCGCGGCGTCAGGAGTTCGACGCGCTCGAGGAGTCCACGCTGATGGAGCTCGGCGCGACGCAACGCCTGCTCGGCGAGCGCGAGCTCGCGCGCCAATGCGTCGAACGAGCTGTCGAGCTCGCGCGAGCGGCCGGGCGCGCGCCGTCGCTCGCAACGGCGCTCGTGAACCTGTCGACCCTGCAGCAGGAGCTCGGTGACGACGAGGCCGCACTCGCGAGTGCCAACGAGGCGTACGACGTCGCTCATGCGGCGGACCTGCCGGACGCTGCGGCGCTGGCGGCGGGCAACGCGGCGTGGACCCACCGACGACGTGGAGCCATCGCGGAGGCTCTCGTCTACTCGGATCGCGCCGTCGAGGCGCTCGAGCGACTGCAACGACTCGCGGCGCTGCCGGCCGCGCTCCTCGGCCGGGCGCTGGACCGGACGGCACTCGGTCAGATGGATGCGGCCACGCACGACGCCGGCCGCGCGCTCGACATCTCCCGCGCCACCGGGGCCGGTCGTCAGGAGCTGTGGTCTCTGCGCATCCTCGCCAGCATTCAGTTCCGGCACCGCCGGCTCGAGATCGCGCAGGCGAATCTCGAAGCCGCGCTCGAGCTGGCGCGCGCAGCCGAGGCGACAGCGGACGAGCGCGTCATCCTGCGCTACCTGGCAGAGACCGCACTTCTGCGAGGCGACCTCGTCCATGTCGGTCGCTGCATCGCCCGCGCACGGGAACTCGTGACACGGTTGGCCGAGATGGGACCAGCGCTCCTGGCCATCGCCGCAGCGCACGGCCACCGACCGGACAGAATCGAACGCGCGATCGCGCTCCGCGACGCGTCGGCAGGCGGTCTCGACGACCGGGTCGACGCCAGTTTCCATCTCTGGCGCGCCACGGGCGATGTCGCCCACCTCGAGGTCGCGCGAGTCGCGATCGAACGAGTTCTCGAGGGCCTCCCTGCGCCGGAACAGGCGGCTGCGTGGCGCGAGAACCTGTGCTATCGGCGGATCCTCGAGGCGGGCTCAGGCGCCGGCTGATCCCGCGCTGCAGCGTTCGGGAGGACGTGCTCCGTCGCGCGTCGACGTGGAGACCCCCGCGACGCGTCGTGGCGCCCGCGGCATCTCGTGGCCGGTCGGCGACCGCGGATACGGAGTCACGCTCGGCGAGCGGCGATCGTCTCCGGCACGGTCGTTGCGGCTGGTGTTCGACGACCGCGGGGCGATCTCCGGTCGCGTTCTCCTTCGCACGTCCCCGAACTCGAGAAGAGCCCGATGACTTGCCAAGACCCCTCGCCCGCCGCTGTCCGGCCTCCCGCCGGCCACGCGTGGCTGCGGCAGCCCGGAGCCGCAGCGGATCCCGTGGAGACGCGCTATCGGACGATGTTCCTCGAGGCCACGGACCCGATGTGCCTCGCGGCACTCGACGGCACGATCCTCGACGTGAATGCCGCATTTCGTCGCACGTTCGGGTTCGGGAGCATCTCCGCGGCCATCGGCAGACCGGTGCAGGACATCTACGACGACCCGTCGGATCGGCGCGCGCTGCTCGACGCCATGCTGGAGGAGTCGATCGTGCGGGATCGGGCGGTGCGGCTCCAGACCGTCTCCGGGACGCCGCGACTCTGTCGCGTGACCGCGTGGGTGCGCCGCGACGAGGACGGCGGCGCCATTGGATATCAGGCGATCCTCCGCCCCGAGCTGCGTCCGGAGTCGATCAACGACGCCCCGTTCCGCCACGCCATCGAGAACTCGCAGGACGTGGTCTCGATCCTCGACGACCGGGGGACGGTGCTCTACACGAGCCCGTCCGTGGAACAGGTGCTCGGCCACACACCTGGCGAGCGCGTCGGGCGCAGGAGGAGTTCCTGAACGCCGTGCTCGAGAACGTCCCGAGCGGCATCTTCGTGAAGGACGCCCGCTCGCTGCGACTGGTGCGGGTGAACCGGGCGATCGAGGAGTCCCTCGACGCGACTCGCGACGAGATGATCGGTCGCCGCGTCGAGGACCTGCTCTCGCAATCCGAGGTCACCGAGATCAACGCCGAGCACGCCGTCGCCGCGAAGGCCTTCAGCGATCCGCGCCACGTCGGTTGGGTTCGCATCGCGACCAGCTGGGACGCCGTCGCGTCCGAGGTGCGGATCGAGGTGCAGGACAACGGTCTCGGCATGTCGCCCGAGACGGTCGCGCGGGCCTTCGAGGCGTTCTTCACGACGAAGCGCAGCGACGAGGGGACCGGTCTCGGTCTCTGCATCACGCAGAGCATCGTGACGGACCACGGCGGGCGACTCGAGATCGACACCTCCACAGGTGCGGGGACGACGATGATCATCGGGCTGCCCCACCGTGAACGCGCCAGCGTCTGCGGAGCGTCGGACCGAGCGGCCTCCGATGGCCAGCGTGGGCGGGTCCTCGTCGTGGATGACGAGCAGATCGTGCGCGATCTGCTCGCGGACGTGCTGCGCGGCCGCGGACACGAGGTGGTCATGGCGGCGGACGGTCTCGCAGCGATCCGCCACGTCCAACGCTGTGCGGATGCCGCCCCGTTCGACGTGGTCCTGACCGACATTCGCATGCCAAAGATGACGGGCATCGAGTTGCTCGAGGCCTGCTGCGACAACGGCACTGCGACGGTCGATCAGTTCGTGATCATGACCGGCGCGCTGATCTCCCAGGAAGTGCTCGCGCTCGAACGCCGCGGCGCCCGAATCATGGTCAAGCCGTTCCACGTGCGCGAGGTGAACGACCTCGTCGCGCAGACCCTGCTCTCGCGGACTCGGTAGCTCGCATCGTTCACGAGGGCGCCGCGCGAACGCGGCGAGATCGAGGATCGGCGCGGGACTCACGTCGGTGCGTGTCGGGAACGGTGTGGGCTAGAGCAGAGATCGCCGAGATGCACAGAACGGTTGGATTCGCCGTGGGTGGACTGCTGCGACGCCGTCGCCCGCGACGTCGGGAGCGCGAGCGGAGTGGTGTCTCGGGTCCCGAATCGAGCCTCGCTGCGCTCGGGAAAGCGAGATGCCAGTCTCAGGCGGGACTCCAGAACGGGTACACTCAAGGCTGCGTGGGAGATAGGGTCGGTTGCCCGACCGCGCAGTGCATTGGATGGGAGGCCGCGGCAAGCGCCGCGGAGCGCCGTGCGGGAACTGACGCTGACGGACGGGGACGCGGGACGCACGAGCGATGACGTGCTGGACACGCACGCCGCCGTGCAGAGCGTCACGCGGCACCTCGAGAGCGCCTCATTGGTGGAGCAGCCTGCCCTATTGATGCGGCGGGCCGCTCTCACGGCCCGGAGCGACCTGCCCGCGACGCGACGCGACCTGGAGCGAGCGCTGGCGAGTCTGCGGGACGCCCCGGAGGCGCACTCGTTGCGGACGCACGCGGGAGCTCACCGACTCCTGAGCGATTGCCTCCAGGAGCAGGGCGAGGGGCAGGATGCACTGCATCACGCGGAACTCGCTGTCGCCCTTGCGCGGGACAGCGACGACGCCGCCAGCCTGGCCCAGTCCATCTGCGCGCTGGCGCGACGCGTCACGGCGCACGGCGACGCCGCGCGGGCGATCGAGATCCTCACCGAGGCCGACGGGGAGTGTCGTCGGACCGACCCGGTCTCCCAGACCCGGATCGACATCCTCGGCGCACTGGGACACGCACACTTCCAGCGGGGGGACATCGACGCAGCCGATCGCGCGCTCCTGATGCGCGCCGAAGCGCATCGGCGCCTCGGTTCGCTCGACGACGCGAGCGCGGACGGGCACGCCGCACTCGCGGACGCCGAGCGCCGCGACGCCGCCTGGGGCGTCGCCGCCGCACGCCTGACTCTCGGTCGTGTGGCACTCGCGCGCAGGAACGCCGAGGAGGCCATCGAGCATCTGTTGGGGGCGATCGCGACGGGCGACCGGGCCCCCGACAAGCAGATGCTGATCAGCGCCCACGAGGAGTTGCATCGCGCGTACGAGATGGCGGGAGACACCGCGGCGGCCCTCGAGAGTCTGCGCACGCGCAACGAGGTGGCAGAGACGTGGCGCAGACGCGCCGATGACCTGGCACTGGCGCGGCTGCGCGTCCAGGGTGAGGTCGACCTCGCGCGCGCTCGCGAACGCGCAGCGTTGGCTCGCAGCGAGCGACTCGTGGCCGAGATCGTCGAGCACACGCCGAACGTGTCCATCCAGGGCTTCGACGCAGACGGTTGCATCCTCTTCTGGAATCGCGCCTCCGAGACCCTGTTCGGATGGACTGCCGAGGAGATGCTCGGCGAGACCGTCGAGCGGCTCTTCGCGGACCCGGACGAGTTGGCGGGATTCGCCGAGGGGGCGCGACAGGCGGCGCTCGAGGGAGCCTCGTTCGGCCCCTTCGAGTGGCGCTCGCGACACAAGGACGGTTCGAAGGGCGTCGCGCTCTCCACGTACTTCCCCGTCGTGGACGCCGACGGGACCGAGTCCTTCATCTGCATGGACGTCGACCTGACCGACCGGCGGCAGATGGAGGACGCCCTGCGCGCTCGCGAGCGTCGGTATCGCACGATCGTCGAGGATCAGACCGAGTTCATCGTCCGCTACGAGCCAGGCGGCATCCTGACGTTCGTCAACGAGAGCTACTGCCGCTACTTCGGCCGGCAGGCGGACGACCTCGTCGGCACGAGCTTCTTCGAGCTCATCCCGGAGGAGGAGCGTGAGCCGGTCCACGAGAAGCTGCGTCGCCTGACGTTCGACGCGCCCATGCGGGTGGAGGAGCACCTGGTCCTCGCGGGCGACGGGACGCTGCGGTGGAACCACTGGACCGACCGCGCCATCTTCGATGACGACTGCCAGCTCGTGGAGTACCAGGCCGTCGGACGCGACGTTCACGATCGGCACGTCGCGGAGGAGCGACTCCGCGCGGCACTCACCGAGGTCCAGAGCCTGAAGAACCGTCTGCAGGCGGAGAACATCCAGCTGCAGGCCGAGATCCGACGCGTGGCCGGCGCGGAGCAGATGGTCGGTCACGGTGCCGCGTTCCAGCCGGTGCTCGCCGGCATCGAGCGCGTGGCCCCGACCACGGCGACGGCACTCATCTCCGGCGAGACGGGGACCGGCAAGGAGCTGGTGGCGCGCGCCATCCACGCCCGCAGCGCGCGCGCCGACCGCGCACTGGTCAAGGTCGACTGCACGTCTGTGACGGCAGGGCTCGTCGAGAGCGAACTCTTCGGCCACGAGCGCGGCGCGTTCACCGGTGCGCACGCGCAGCGCATCGGACGGTTCGAGCTGGCGGACGGCGGCACCCTCTTCCTCGACGAGATCGGCGAGCTCCCGCTCGAGATGCAGTCGAAACTGCTGCGTGTGCTCGAGGAGGGCGCGTTCGAGCGCGTCGGAAGCAGTCACACGATCCACGTCGACGTCCGGGTGATCACGGCGACGAACCGCGACCTCGCCAAGGAGGTCGCCGAGGGGCGCTTCCGCCCGGACCTCTACTACCGCCTGAACGTGTTCCCCATCACCGTGCCGTCGCTGCGGGAGCGGCGCGACGCCATCCCGCACCTCGCGGAGCACTTCGTGAACCAGTTCGCGCGTCGCCTGGGTCGCGAGTTCGAGGGCATCGCTCCGGCGATGGTCGCCTGGATGGACACGTACGACTGGCCGGGCAACGTGCGGGAGCTTCGAAACGTCATCGAGCGCGCCGCGATCGTCTCCACGGGTCGGCTGCTCGAGCATCCGAGTCTCGTCAGCCCAGCGCCGCGGCAGTCCAACACGGTCCACGAGCCCCCAGCCCGCCTCGATGACGCACAGCGGGCTCACATCCTCGAGACCCTCGAACGCACTCGATGGACGATCGAGGGCGAAGACGGTGCGGCGGCGCGGCTCGGCGTTCGCCCCAGCACGCTCCGGTCGCGGATGCAGCGCCTCGGAATCGAACGACCCAGGCTGGACGGCGAGCTCAACGCGCGCCGCGACCCGGCGTGACCCCCGCGAAATGTCGTGGCTTGCTCGTGGGGACGCACGGTTCGAGGGACGCCGCCAGGCTCGCACGGTCGGCAACGGAGGTGGCACGCGCGTTGCTTTTCTCCGGACGCACCGGCGTGTGTGGCGGCACGCCGTCTCTCCGTCGTCAGACATCTTCGTCCGTGATGCCGCGGTTGGACCTCGGTCCGGCCGCCTCGGCTCAGCATGCGGACAACTCGGCCCGCGGGGGCAACCCCGCGGGCCACCGACGACGGAGGGACTCGGGCGCGGTGGACACCAGATGAGGCACACGATGAGGAACGCGCGGTCGGGTAGTGGAGTCGGGGACGACTCCACGGTGCGGGCGCTGAGCGTGTTGATCGTCGATGACGACGAGCTCGTCGCGGCGACCCTGCGCGACTGCCTGGCGACCGCCGGGTACGAGTCCGACGTCAGCCTCTCGGGCGCCGAGGCGTTGGCGAGCCTCGATGAGCGCTCGTTCGACGCGATCCTGCTCGACGTCGTCCTCCCCGACATCGACGGACTCGAGATCTGCCGCACCCTGCGACGGCGAGGTGTGACCATTCCCGTGCTCATGCTCACCGGCCTCGCGTCGCCGAACGACGCGATCGCCGGTCTCGACGCCGGCGCGGACGGCTACGTCACGAAGCCGTTCGACGTAGGAGAGCTTCTGGCGCGGCTCCGGGCGATCCTGCGACGCGGGCCGGCTACGGTATCTGCCCTACGCTGCAGCAGCCTGGAGCTGAACCTGTACCGGCACCTCGCGCGGCGCGATGGACGGGACATCCCCCTCAGCACGCGCGAGTTCGAGCTCCTGGAGCATCTGATGAGGCACCAGGGCAAGGTCGTGACGCGCGACGACCTGGCCGAGCACGTCTGGCAGCGCTCGCTGATCGATGCGAGCAACGTCATCGATGTGACCATCGCCGCACTGCGGCGGAAGGTCGACCGCGACTTCGCGCTGCCGCTCATCGAGACGATCGTCGGACGCGGATACCGTCTCGCTGACCCGCTCGACCGAGCCTGATACGCACTCCGCGGCGGCGCCGACGTGAAATGGGGCTAATGCGCGATGGGTTGGTGCCGATGACTGTGAGGTCCGGGCGCCCCGGGACGGCCACGACATGCGGCTGCGGGACCGCGGAGACGCTTGCGTCTCCGTAGCCCGTGTCGCGGGTGAGGAGGCGCAAGCCAAGTCACCACGGCTCAGCGCGCGGGCACGGCCCGTGGGGGTTTCCCCCGCGGGCCACCTTCGATTCAGCCTCGAGAGAGTCCGCGACGAAGGTCACCAGCCCGGGCCCAGGCTCGATCACGAGATGCGAGAGGCCGATGCCGGGGTTAGCCTGCGCGGATGATGGAAGCCCCGCCGCACGTCGTCCTGCGACGTGCGACTCGCGATGACGGACCCACGCTCTGGCGTCTCGCCGGGGAGTGCCCGCCCCTCGAGCGCAACACGGTGTACGCGTACGTGCTCCTCGCCGAGCGCTTCGCGGAGACCACGTTCGTCGCCGAAGACGACGGCCGCGCCATCGGCTACTTGCTCGGCATCCGCTCCCCGACGCGCCCCGACGTGCTCTTCGTCTGGCAGCTCGGCGTGCTGCCCTCCCACCGTGGACTCGGGCTCGGAGGTCGCCTGCTGGCCGAGGCCGTGGACCGCAATGCGGACGTCGTCTCGCTCGAGACGACCGTCGCGCGCAACAACGCCGCGTCGGAGGCTCTGTTCCGGGGCTTCGCCCGGACCCGCGAGACCGGCTGCGCGGTGCTCGACGGTCACCTCCCAGCAGCGCTCCTCGGGCACGCGGCAGAGGACGACACGGAGCGCCTGTTCCACATCGGCCCCCTGCGGCGAGGACCGGCCTGAGATGGAGACCATCGAACGGCTGGAGTCCGCGGTTCGCAGCTACTGCCGGAGGTTCCCGACCGTGTTCGCCCGCGCTGAGGGCGCGTACCTGGTGGACGCCGACGGACGTCGCTACCTCGACTTCCTCTGCGGCGCCGGCGCGCTGAACTACGGCCACGCGCACCCGCTCCTCGTCGCCGCAGCACACGCGTACCTCGCGAGCGGCGGCCCCATCCATGCCCTCGACCTCGCAACGCCCGCGAAGATCCGGTTCCTCGAGCGCTTCGAGGAGGTCGTTCTCGCGCCACGCGATCTCGAGTACCGCGTGCAGTTCCCGGGACCGACCGGCACGAACGCCGTCGAGGCGGCGCTGAAGCTCGCGCGGAAGGTGACGGGACGCAGCCACGTCGTGACGTTCTCGAACGCATTCCACGGCATGACGCTCGGCGCGCTGGCGATGACGGAAGACGGTGCGCACCGGCGCGCAGCCGGCGTCGAGCTGAACGACACGCTGCGCGCCCCGTTCGGCGAGTCGCTGGCGTCCCGGCTCCAGCAGGGAGAGGAGCCGGCGGCGATCGTGCTCGAGACCGTGCAGGCCGAGGGCGGCATCCACGTGGCTTCCGCGGAGTGGCTGCGCGAGACGGCCGCGCTGGCGCGTCAGCACGGCGCGCTCCTGATCGTCGACGAGATCCAGACCGGTTGCGGACGAACCGGTCCGTTCTTCTCGTTCGAACGCGCGGGCATCCGACCGGACATCGTCTGCGTCGCGAAGTCGATCAGCGGTCTCGGCCTGCCGATGGCGCTGGTGCTCATCGCGCCCGAGCACGACGTCTGGACGCCCGGTGAGCACAACGGCACGCTCCGCGGTCACAACCTGGCGTTCGCCACGGCGACCGCGGCTCTCGACCTGTGGACGGACGACGAACTCCCTCGCGAGACCGAGCGCAAGGGAGCGCGCGTCGCGGAACGACTCCGGTCCCTCGCGACGGCGCACGGCCTCGAGCAGCCAGTCCCTGATCAGCCTGTCCCTGATCAACCTGTCCCTGATCAACCTGGCCTCGGGCAGCGCGGCCTCGGCTTGATCCATGGGCTGGAACTCACGTCGGGGGATGCAGCGCGACGTGTGTCGCAGTCCTGCTTCGAGCGCGGTCTCGTCGTCGAGACGTGCGGCGCCGACGGAGAGGTGCTGAAGCTGCTCCCCCCGCTGACGATCGCGGACGACGAGCTCGACGCCGGGCTGAACATCATCGAGGCCGCGGTCGCGGCGGAGGCGGATGCATGATCGTGCGACGGCTGGACGACGTCGAGGGCAGCGACAGCGACGTCTCCGGCGAGACGTGGCGGAGCCGCCGTCTGCTCCTCGCGAAGGACGGCATGGGCTACTCCGTGCACGACACGCTGATCCACCCGGGCACCGCGACGCGCATGCAGTACCTGCATCACTTCGAGGCCGTGTACTGCATCGCCGGCGAGGGTGAGATCGAGGACCTCGGCACCGGCGAGATCCACCCCATCCGAGCCGGGACGGTCTACGCGCTGAACGAGCACGACGACCACATCCTGCGCGCGACCACCCAGCTGCGGATGGTGTGCGTCTTCAACCCGCCGGTGACGGGCGTGGAGACACACGACGAGTCGGGGGCCTACCCGCCGTCGACCGAGTAGTCCGCGCACCGGGAGCTCGAGCACGCGTTGCGCGGGCGCCTACTCCAGGCCGAGTTCGGTCAGTCGCTCGGTGAGCGCGGCGAGGTCGAGCAACTGGGACGCCGCGAAGTAGCACGCGATCCCGAGCCGTTCACCGGTCGAGTCGAAGGTCAGTCCCCGCGGCAGCCGCAGCCCGAGCGAGAGGTCGAGCAGCGGCTCCCACGTGCCGTCGCGCAGGATCACGATGCGGCCGCGCCGCGTCGCGAGCGCCAGGCGACGCCCGGTGCGGTCCCAGGCGAGTGCCCACACACTGTCGTCCTCGGCGTCGAACACCGTCTCGACATCGCGCTGCCCGAAGGCGTCGAGGAGCAGGACGCGCCCATCGTGCGTCCCCGCCACGACACGCCGGTTGTCGCGATGCACGGCGAGACCGAGCACGCTCTCGTCGCCGTCGAGCAGGGTGGCCGTGACCTCGAGCGTGCGTGGGTTGTGTGCGATCACGCGACCGTCGTGAGAGCCACTCAGCACGGCATCGGTGCCGATCCACTCGACCGCCGTCACCATCTTCGTGTGCGCCGTGACGCGTGCGAGCTGGCGGCCGGTCTCGGCGTCGAACAGCACGGTCTCGTTCCCGTGTCCACACGCCACGCGGCGACCGTCCAGCGCGTACCGCACGTCCCACGCGATCTCGGCTCCGACGGCGATGGTCCGCAACGGCTCGCGCGACGCAGCATCCCAGATCGTCAGCGCGCCCTCGTGATCGGAGGTCGCCAGGCGTCCTCCATCGGCGCTGACGTCGAACCCCCACGCGATCCGACGCGGCGTCGTCGGCAGCGGCGCCTCGTCGGGAATGAGCGTGGGCACGTCGATCACCGCCCCCGCCGCAACGAGTTCCCGGTGACGATCTCGGATCTCGTACAGGCTCGAGGGCGCGAAGCGCCAAGCCCCGCCGCCGTGCCGTGCCGCGATGAGCCCCTGCGGGCTCGCGAACGTGGCCGTCCGCCACTGACGCCCGAAGACATGACCGAGGATGCGTCCGCTCTTCAGATCCCAGAGCGACGCGCCGCGCGCGCCTCCGAGGAACGCGACACCGTAGTGCTGACTGAAGGCGATCGCGGTCGCGTCTTCGACGCTGAAACGCCGCCTCTCGATGTCGCCGCCCGTCAGGAACACGCGGACAGCGTCGTGGCTCCCGACCCACAGGTGCTCGCCATCGGGCGACACGCGCAAGGCGCTGACGTGACCGTGCTCGCGAGCGATGTCGACCTCGAGTTCCAGGGTCGGGCGCGTCCGCAGTTCGACGCCGCCCTCTGGCGCCGCGATGTAGATGCGTCGTCCGGACGCGGCGATGACGGGCGCGCGAGGCCCGGTGATGGAGCACTTGGCGACCGGCTCGGGATCGATGAACCGACCGTCGACGCGGAGCAGCACCACGGACCGGGGCCCGAGGACAGCGACGTGCATCTCGTCGAGAAATGCCACCGCGCGGATGCGCTCGACGGCCGCGATCTCCACTCCCGCGCTGGAGTCTGGCGAGGGCCGCCCCATCGGCGGGACGACTCGCATCGCGCGCTGCCCGGAGACCATCACGCCCAGACGTCGGCTCGGAGACGCCGCGACGATCCGCGCGTCACCGAGCGGCACGATCTTGCCGTTCCGGCCCAGCGCCACGGCCGCGCCGTCGCGGCGCGTCGCGACCACCTGCTGGCTGACAACGTCCATCGAAGTGACGCCCGGCGCGCCCAGCAGCTCGGGCACGTCCTCTGGGCGTCGTGCGTCGACCAGTCCCTCGACCGAGGAGAAGATCGGACGATCCGGGAGGAACCGCGCCCGGTGGCCACCCACGACACGCCGAACGGCGGCGGGGAACTCCACGGTGTGGATCTCGATCCCGCCGTCGGCGTTCGCCACGAGCACGCGCTGGCCAGGCCGATCGATCCAGGCTGTCACGACCTGCGCCGCCTCGGCTCGGCTCCGCGTCACGCGGGCATCGCCGTCGTACACCGACAGCGCCCCGTCGGCGGCGACGGTGAGGATGTGGAGCGGGTCAACGCGGCGCACCGCAACGACCGCATCGCGCTCGACGCCATCGCGGCGGTTCAGTGTGCGCAACTGCCGTGGATCGCCGTCCGCGAACCCGAGCTGCTCGTTGGTCGCGAGTTGGAAGCGGTGGACACTTGTGACGTTCAGCACCCGTGGCGGATCGCGCGTGGCCTGTTCGCCCTCGACTGCGCCGCTATCCGCCGCGAGGCGCCGCAGCATGCGATCCGCTCCACCGGAGAGCAGACCGTTGCCATCAACGAGGAACGCCAACGCCGTGACCGAACCCGCGTGCGTCGTGGAGCGCCACTCGCTGCGCAACCGATCGGTCAGCCGGAGCAGTTCGACGCTGCCATCCTCGGCACCGACCGCGAGCGCACCGCCGTCCGGCTGCGCCGCCAACGCAGAGACGGTGACGATCCCCTCCCACGTGATCCGTTCCTCCAGCGTGGCGGAGTCGAGCACGGTGACGTGGCGACCGATGGCAACGGCCACGACCCCAACGCCCGCCGCCACATCGACGACGTCATCGCCCAGGGCCACGCTCGCGAGCACTGCGCCTGTCGCCGCGTCGCGGCGCTCGAGCGTGCCGTCGCGCAAGAGCGACACGATCGCGTCGTCCGCCCCGAGGAGGCGCCTCACGGGTGCCGACGTCGACCACGCGGCTGATGGTTCGATACTCGGCCACGGCCGCGTCTCGAGCGTGGTCGCGGCCTCTCGCAGCGTGTCGTCGTCGCGAGCGACGTCTGGGAGCGCGGCGGCGGCCGCGAGTTTCTCGCGCGCCTGGGCGAGCCAGGGCCCGTCGCGCGCGATCGCCAACGTGCGCGCCTCGCCGACGAAGGCGCGAAACAGGTTCGCGTTGCTCTCGTCGCGCTGCTGCCGGTAGCGATCACGTTCGTCCGCTATGCGCGCGAACGCCGTGGCAGTGACGATGGCGATCACAACGATGGCCCCCACCAGCGTCCCCGCCAGTGCGCGGTTGCGACGGGCCCAGAGCGCGACGCGCTCAGCGGGTCCCATGCGCCGGGCGTGGATCGGCTGCTGCGAAAGGAAGCGCCGTAGGTCAGCCGCCAGGTCGGCCGCCGACGCGTAGCGACGGTCGGCCTCCTTCGCCATCGCCTTGCCACAGATCGTGTCGAGGTCGCGCGGGATCGCGGGCGTCACGGAGCGCGGCGCTGCGGGGTCCTCGTGCAGCACGGAGTAGAGGACGCTCGCTGCCGACGCCCCCTCGAACGGAGCGCTCCCGGTCAGCAACTCGTAGAGGACCGCACCCAGCGCATAGACGTCGGACGTCGGGCCGACCTGGGATGTGTCTCCTCGCGCCTGCTCGGGTGCCATGTACGCCGGTGTGCCGAGCAGGTCGCCCTCGCGCGTCAGCGACGACTCGGCGCTGCCGAGTCGCGCCAAACCGAAGTCGGCAAGGAGCGGGCGACCGCCCTCGCGGAGAAGCACGTTGCCGGGTTTCACGTCGCGATGCACCACGCCGCACGAGTGCGCGTACTCCAACGCATCGGCGAGTTCGATCGCGAGCCGCGCCGCGGCGTCCGGAGCGAACTTCCCCCGCGAGAGCCGGCGCGCGAGGGTCTCGCCCTCGATGAGCTCGGACACCACGTACGGTCGCCCCTCGTGCTCCCCCACCTCGTGCACGGGCACGATGCCCGGATGGTGTAGGCGCGCCGCACTCTGCGCCTCGCGGAGCAGCCGCCGGGCGACGTGCACGTCGTCGACGAGATCCGGACGCGGCGCCTTCAGCGCGACATCGCGATCGAGCTCGGCGTCCCGCGCGCGCCAAACGACCGCGAACGCACCGCGTCCGAGTGGCGCGACCAATTGGTACCGCCCGATCCGCGACCCGGCGGACAGCGATGCCGAGTGCCGCTTCCGAAGCCACTCGGCCTCGTCGGCGACGCGGTCGAGCAGGGCCGCGTCCCCCACGCCCGAGACGAGTTCTTGGTAGGCGGAGGCGTCGGGCGGCGCGGTGCCACGACCGTCCACGGACCACGCGCGGTAGCGCATCTCGAGGTCGATACAGACGAGTTCCTCGAGCGTGCCCGTGTAGGCGGGGTCGTCGCGCGACGGGAGGAAATCCTCGAGGGGCTGGGTCCCGCCATCGAGACGATGACGCTCGAACGCGCGCCGCGCCGCCTCGTTCACCGGACCATCCGACCGTTCCATCGCCGTGGATCGTACGCGGGACGGCGGGGTACCTTCATCTCGTGGATGAAGAGGACCGGCAGTGGGACGAGCTGATCGGGGGTGTCCGCGCGGGCACGCCGGCCGCCCTGCACGCCTTCGTGCAGCGCTTCCGCCCCGGCTTGGAGCGTCTCGCCGAGCGCCGTATCTCGCCCCCGATGCGACGCCGCTTCGGCCCCGAGTCGGTCGCCCAATCGGTCTGCCGCACGTTCCTGCGCCGCGTCCAGGAGGACCGCGTCGAGCTTCGTGACGGAGACGCAACGTGGCGCCTGCTCTGCGCGATCGCGCTGAACAAGGTGCGCGAGCGCGTCCGCTTCCACCGTCGCGAGCGAAGGGCCGTTGATCGCGAGCGCCGAACCGACATCGCGGACGGCAGCACGTCGCACCTCCCGGGCCGCGAGCCCGCGCCGGACGAGGGCCTCGAGTTCGCCGAGCAGCTCGCAGCCGTGCTCGGCGAACTCGAGGAGGAAGAGCGCCGAGTCATCGAGCTCCGTCTCGCGGATCACACGCAGGTCGAGATCGCGACGGACATGGGCATCAGCGAACGGACCGTGCGACGTCTACTGCGCCGCCTCGAGACGCGACTGACGTCGGCGTTCGACGCCTGATCCGCGTCGACGCCTGTTCTGCATCGACGTCGGTTCTGCGCCGGGCCTGTTCTGCCGCGGCGTACCATGCGTGCATCGAGAGGGAGCCTGCCCGAATCGAGAGGGAGCCTGCCCGCGTCGAGAGGAGAACAGCCATGGTCTCGAACCCGCCCGAGGGCTATCAGCGCATCATTCCGTACATCGTCTACGAGGACGCAGGCTCCGCGATCGAACGCATGTGCACGGCGTTCGGCTTCACGAAGCTGTTCTCGATGGACAACGACGACGGCACGGTCGGACACGCAGAGATCTCGCTCCACACCCACGTCAAGGACGTGGACTTCAGCACCCCTGGAACCGGCGAGTAGACCCGTCTCCCGCACGATCACGCGCGTCGTCGCGCTGCTGATTCTCCTCGCGTCGTTCGTCGGCTGCGCCGCGCCGTTCGGTGCGACGCGCGTCGGCAATCGGGCGGCGTACGAGGCCATCGCGGAGAACGCGCTCGAGGACGAGGTCGCGAGCTACGCCACGCGGCTCGTGCTACGACGTGCCGATCTCGAAGGCGAGTGGGAGGACCATCCCACGCGGGCGATCGAGAAGCTGCACGCGCTCGCGCGCAAGCGGGACGAACGCCCCCGGCTCTTCGCGCTCGCGGAGCTCTGTTACCTCCACGCAGAAGACACCGGCAGTCGATCGCATGCGCTCGGCGCAGCCGTCTACGCCTACCTGTTCCTGGCGGGCGAGGCCGAGCAGCCACGTGCCGATCCGTTCGACTCGCGCTTTCGCGTGGCGGTGGACATCTACAACCGCGGCGTCGCGGGCGCGTTCCTCGACCGGCACGGCGCGTTTCGCCCCGAAGCGTCGGAGCGCAAGCTCCCGATCGGCACGCTGCGGATCGACGCCGAACGCGCGTCGCTCGTCGTCGGTGGCATGCGCTTCTCCCGCTTCCAGCCGGCCGACGAGTTCGAGGTGCACGGACTCCGCGCACGGACGCGCACCACCGGCATGGGCGCACCGCTCGTTGCGCGTGCGGCCGAGAGCGCTCGCGCGCGAGAGACGCGGTACCGCTACTTCCCCCCGAGTGTCGCGCTGCCCGCCACGGCTGTGCTGCACGTCGATGGCGAGTTCGAGGATCTGCGTGCGTCACGGGCGATCGCGGCGCGACTCGAACTGTACTCGCCGACGGACACACGATCCGTCGACGTGCGCGGCGTCGAGGTCCCGCTGGAGATCGACCACTCGGTGCCGCTCGCGGTCACGCTTGCGGAGTCCGGGTTCTTCGACTTCGACCTCGGCGGCTTCCTGTGGAAGGACGACACGGGCTTCGAGAACGGCCTGTTGATGCTCGAGCCGTACCAGCCGGGCAAGGTGCCAGTCGTCTTCGTACACGGCACCGCGTCGAGCCCAGCGGCGTGGGCCGAGACCCTGAACGAGCTGCGCTCCGATCCCGTCATCGCGGCGCGCTGCCAGATCTGGCTGTTCCTCTACGGCACGGGCGCACCGATCGCGTTGTCCGCGGCCGACCTGCGCGCGGCGCTCGAAGAGGCGGTCACGACCCTCGACCCCGAGCACACCGACGACGCGCTGCACGACATGGTGATGATCGGCCACAGCCAAGGTGGGCTGCTCACGCGCATGGCCATCACGTCGAGCGGCGAGCACTTCTGGCGCGGTCTCTCGAAAGTGCCGCTCGCGGAACTCGACCTGAAGCCGGTCACGCGTGACCTGCTGAAGCGCTCCCACTTCTTCGAGCCGCTGCCGTTCGTCACGCGCGTCGTGTTCGTCGCGACGCCACATCGCGGCAGTTTCCTCGCACGCGGTCTGCTTGGCTGGGTCACGGCCAGCCTCGTCACGCTACCGGCTCGCTCGATCGAGCTGGCCGAGGACATCGCGAAGCTGAGCCCGTTCCTGAACCCCGACTTCGACCTCGACGAACTCCCGACCTCGGTCGACAACATGGACCCCGAGCACCCATTCCTCGCGGCGCTCGCCGCGGCCCCGATGAGCGACGCGGTCGCGAAACACTCGATCATTGCGCTGATCGACGGAGTCGACGGCGTTCCGGACGGCAGCGACGGCGTCGTCACGTACGAGAGCGCGCACCTCGACGGCGTCTCCGAGGAGATCGTCGAGAGTTTCCACTCGGTGCAGGGTCACCCGCGGACGATCGACGTCCTGCGTCGGATCCTCCGCAACCACCTGGGGCGCTAGCGCGCGCGGCCAGCGCTAGCGCGAGTGCCGGCCGCTCGCGTTGCGCAGTTCGACGAGCGCCGACTTCGCGGCCTTGCGTACGCGTTCTGACGGATGCTCGAGGGCCTCGACGAGAAGCGGCTCCGCCGCGGCCGGGGCATCGCGGTTCCGAACCTCGTACGCGGCGCTCGTGAGCACGTCGGGATGATCGCTGCGCAGTCGTTCGACGAGCAGGGCCTGGTCGGGCGTGAACTCCACATCGGCGCGGTCCGCGAACATCGCGATCGGAAACGCCGATGCCAACAGGCCGCCCATGGTGAACAGCAACCCGACCGACAGCCACGTGACCAGACGGGTCGCGAGCAGTCGCGGGAGCGGCAAGGCCAGCCCGTAGATCACGCCGTAGATCGCGAGCGGCCAGCCGGGTAGCGGGGCCTCCATGCCCCACTCGAACACGTACGCACCGAGGGTGGCGAGCAAGAGCCCGCCCATGGAGAACGCTCCCGCCCAGATCAGGAACTCCGCCTCGCGCGACTTCTCGTTCGCCGTATCGGCGCTCGGCGTCTGGCCGAGCACGGCGTGACCGTCGTACGCCACGCGGCCGAAACCGAACGCGCAGCCCGCGAGCAGCACGGAGACGAGGAGCAGGATCGCCGTGCCGAACGGTACGCCGGCTTGGAGCACCGCGAAGTCCGGGTCGCTCGGATCGACGCGCACAGATGCGTGCGGCGCCGCGGAGACCGCGCACAGTCCCATACCGCGCGCCGCGATCGAATTCTGGTGGTTGCGTGAGTGCTGGTTCGGCGAGTTCGCATCGAAGCGCGTCGAGACGCGGTGATCGCGATACCCGGTCGGCTCGTCGATCGTGTAGGCGTACGTCAGCGCCAGCCAGGAGCGAGTGGCGTCCTCGGTCTCCGGGACGCGCTCCTCATGCCAGTGGGCCGTCAGAACTTCGGCCTCGGCCTCGGGCCACGTCCAGGCCGCGACACCACGCTGGAGCGGCGTCCAGACGAGGGACACCACCCACCCGGCCCCGATGGCACAGCCCAACGCGAGCAGCGCCAATAGGCACCGCACGCGAGGCCCCACATTCGGTCGGACGTCGTCGCTTGACATTACCGATCCCTCATCGAACCCCCTGGCCTCGACGCTGGAGCGGCAAACTCGACGATCCCTCGACACGTCACGGCCCGGCGAGTATCTTGGTTGGTCAACCAACTTACTAGGTGGATGGAGACCCGTCATGCCGCGTCCGTCGAACACCGCCGCCCGACGCGCCCAGATCGTCGCCGGCCTGCGTGCGGCGATGTCGGATCTCGGCTACGAAGGCGCGACGATCGCACGCATCGCGGCCGCTGCGGGGCTGACGCCGGGACTCGTCCACTACCACTTCCGCGACAAGGAGCAGATCCTCGTCGAGCTTGTGGATCGCCTGCTCGATGACCTGCGATCGCGGATCGATCACCACGCTGCCGGCGCACGCACGGGCCGCGAGCGACTGCGAGCCTGGATCGACGGACTCCTCGCCGTCGACAACGACGCCGATCCGTCGGGCGTGCGCTGTTGGGTACTCATCGGCGCGGAAGCGGTGCGTCGTCCGGCGGTGCGCGCGCGCTACGAAGCCGCCTGCCGAGCCCTCCTTGACGCACTCGGATTGGTTACCGCGGAGGCCCTCGGTCTGCCGAAGCCGACTGCGCGATCGCGCGCTCTCGCCGCCACCGTCCTCTCGCTGACGGATGGCGCACTGCGCCTCGCGACGACCGCGCCGGATGCGTTCCCGCGCGGCTCGGCAGCGCCGACCGCGTGGGCCCTGATCGAATCAGGCCTGACCGTCGAGTCAGGCCTGACCGTCGAGTCGGGCCTGACGGTCGAGTCGGGCCTGACGGTCGAGCCGGCACTGACCGAGTCGGAGTCGGCCCCGCGTTGAGCGGCGAGCCCCGCCCGCGGAGTGCGCGAAAGCTCGGGCTTCTCGCGTCGCTCTACCTGTCGCAGGGCGTGCCGTTCGGCTTCTTCACGCAAGCGCTCCCGGTCGTGCTCCGTCAGGCGGGTCGTTCGCTTCCGGAGATCGGGCTCACATGGCTACTCGCGCTGCCGTGGGCCCTGAAGTTCCTCTGGGCTCCGCTGGTCGACCGTTGGTACGTCGCGCGCTTCGGTCGGCGTCGATCGTGGATCGTGCCGCTGCAGGTCACCGCCGTCCTCACCATGATCGGGCTGGCGTTCGTCGACTCGGCGACGGGCGTCCGGGCCCTCGTGATCGGGTTCCTCCTGGCGAACCTCCTCGCGGCCACGCAGGACGTCGCCGTCGACGGTCTGGCGGTCGAGTTGCTCACGCACGAGGAGCGTGGTGTCGGCAACGGCATCCAAGTGGCGGCGTACCGTCTCGGGATGATCCTGAGCGGCGGCGTGCTGCTCATCTTCTACGAGCGTCTGAGCTGGGCGGGGACCTTCCTCGCCATGGCGGCGATGCTCGCGCTGGCGACGCTGCCGATCCTGGCGTATCGCGAACCGACGGCGGCGCCCCGACCCCGCGCGGGCCCCGGAATCCGCGCGTCACTCGCCGGATTCTGCGCGCGCCGCGGAGCTCTCGGCTGGCTGCTGTTCATCGTCGCCTACAAGGCCGGCGACGCATTTGGCGCCGGCATGCTGCGCCCGTTCCTCGTCGACATCGGTCTCTCGATGGCCGACATCGGTTGGCTGCTCGGCACCGCCGGGTTCACCTCCGGTCTGATCGGCGCGCTCCTCGGTGGCGCGCTCGTGAACGTGCTCGGACGCCTCCGCGCTCTCGCCGTGTTCGGTGTGTTCCAGGCCGTTGCTGTCGCGTCGTACGCGATCGTCGCACTCGGCTGGAACGCGCCGTGGATCGTCTGGACGACGTGCGTCGCGGACCACCTCGCGGGCGGCATGGCGACCGCCGCGCTGTTCACGCTGATGATGGACGCCTGCCGCCGGGACCACGAGGGCTCCGACTACACGCTGCAGGCGAGTCTCGTCGTGCTGTCCACGGGAACCGTGTCCGCGTTGAGCGGCGTCGCGGCGGAGGCGCTCGGCTACACCCTCCACTTCTGCCTCGGCGCGCTCGTGTCGGGAGCAGCTGCGCTGGCGCTCGTTCCGGTGATACGGGCCGGCGGCTTCCGTCTGCTCGACGCCGCGCCGGACACCGCGCTGGACACCCAGCCAGACACGGGGGACCGGTGACTCTCCCGACCGACGCGGAGTACGTGCTGACGACCGGCCGGAACTGCGTGCTGGTGGAGCGCCATCTCGCCGGTTGCGAGCGCTACTTCGTGTTCGGCCTCGACGAGGGTGCGGACGCCACGCCCCACGAACACGACGAGTTCGCCGCGCTGTTCTTCCGCAACCTCTGGCGTCGTTCGCGCACGGCGTCCCGAGTCCACGGGCGCTAAGATCCGCGCCCACCCCGGATCGAGGACGACATGAACCGACTGCACCTCGCGCTCGCCCTGACGCTCGTTTCCACGACCGCCCTTGCGCAGGACGCTCACCTGTCGCGCTTCGGTGCTGGCGACGGACCGTCGCACTCGGACGGCGTGTACCGGCTGCTCGACGCCGCGCAGACGCCGCGACAACGGAACGCCGTGGCGTTTGACCGGGTAGCGGACGGCCCGCACGACGTGGTCACCCTGACCGCGAAGCTGCGCGTCCTCGAGGGCGGCGACGGCGGCGCGTTCGTGTTCCTGAACACGGCCGAGTTCGGGGCGCAGGGACCTGCACCGTTCCTCCCGAGCGTCGTCGAGCCGAACCTGCGCAAGACGTTCGCGGTGGGGATCGATGTCCACAACCCGAAGAACGAGGAGATGTTCGGGCCCTGGGGCAACTACATGGGCAAGCCGGAGCGCGAGATCTCCCTGCACTGGGACGGGCGCGAGATCCTCAAGCGGCTGGCGCCCGAGGAGTTCCGCGGCGACTTCAGCGACCTCGTGATCACGCTGCGTCACGTCATCGGTGGCGCGAACGTCACGGTCGAGCTGGGAGGCGCGGCGGTCTACGACGAGGTCTTCATGCCGTCGGTGCTGCCGTACGAGTCTCGGCTCGCCATCGCGGCCGGCACTCGCGGGGATGCGAGCACCGAGTTCGACGTGCGCGATATCGAGTTCACGTCGACCTCCCCCACCGGCAAACAACGGCTCCCGAAGCACTTCGAGATCTTCAACCACGTGCTCACCGACAACACGACGACCACGTTCGAGAACGAGGTCGATCTGCCGCCCGCGAGTTGGGCGTTCGGGCGCGTGATCCTCACTCTTGAGATCCACGACGCCGGCGAGAACTGGGACGAGTGGGACCGCAACGCCGAGGTGTCGATCTTCGACGCCGAGGGCCGGAAGCGCGGCATCGTGCCGTTCATCACGTCGTACCGCACGGAGTGCACCTGGCAAGTCGACGTCACGCACTTCCGCCCGTTCCTGTCGGGCAAGACGCGCTTCGAGATCGCAGGCGGCACGAAGTTCTACAAGGGCCGCGGGTTCATGATGAGCCTGTCACTCGACTTCCATCACGGCCGGCCGGAGCTCGAGCCGTACGAGGTCGTCACGCTCTGGCACGGCACGGCGCGCTACAAGAGCGCCGCGAACCACTTCAGCGACTTCTTCCCCGAGCAGGAGGTCGCGATCCCCGCCGACGCCGAGGCGGCGCGCGTGTTCATCACGACGACGGGCCACTCGCAGATCGGCGAGTTCGTGGCGTCGCCGCGCGCGGTCACATTCGTCCCGGAGAAGGGCGGCGACGCGGGCGCGGACACGACGTTCGTGAACGTGCTCTGGAAGGACGACTGCTACCTCAATCCGAACCGTCCGCAGTTCGGCTCGTGGAAGTTCTCGCGCGCCGGGTGGGCGCCGGGCGACATCGTCTGGCCATGGTGGATCGACGTGAGTCCCCTCATACGGCCGGGCAAGACCGCTGTGGTGCGCTATGCGCCGCAGGCGTACGACTTCACCGGCACGCCCGCCGACCAGATGCCCTCCGACAAGGCGATCAACGAGGCGAGCCACGTCGTGCGTGCGTACCTGATCCTCTATCGGGATCCCGCGGCGCTCACCGCCGCACCGTCGCTGCAGATCGTCGACGTCGTCGGAGATAGCAACGCCGCGGTGCACGGAGTCAAGAAGGGCGATTACCTCGCCAGCTACGAGGGCGCGGTGCTCGAGTCCGTCGACGACCTGCGCGTCGCGATCCAGGGCGCCGCAGCGGCGGGGAAGAAGCGCGTGAAGATCGTCGTCTACCGCGGGATCGAGCCAATCGAGATCGAGCTCGACGCCGGGCGCATGGGAGTGAACCTCAGCGACCGGTAGGACGCGCGCGCCGCGGCTCGTTCCGGGGGGATCCGGGGTGTCCCCGCGCTCTCGGTCCGCGTCGCCCGCCCCCGACGGCAACGACTCCGGCTAGGATGAGGGCGGTTGAATCGCTTCGGGGGAGGCCGTGATGTCGAGAAGCTCTGGCATGAGCCGCTGGTTCCATTGCGCCGTCATGGCGATCGCTGCGCTCGCTTGCCTCGCCGCGCCGTCGGCTGTCGCCAAGGACACGCCCGCGTACGCGAAGGGCCTGTCGCAGCAGATGTTCGACGAGCGGCCATTCGACCTTCACATCCCCGACGACTACGACCCGGAGAAGACGTGGGGGTTGATCGTCCAGATCGACGGCATGGAGATGGACACCGAGCCCTTCGTGAGCGAGGGCTACATCGTCTGTCGCCCGAAGAAGAAGTACACGCGCAACGCGGCCACATCGACCTGGGCCGGCAGCGCTGTCGAGGACGTTCGCAGCCTCGCGATCCACCTCGCCAAGAAGCTGAACGTCCCCGAGAACCGCATCCACCTGATCGGCTTTGATCAGGGCATCCACGGCATCCTGACGATGGTCGCCTTCGGCAAGAAGAGCCCGTTCATCAGCGTCACGTACATGATGTCGTCGTTCCACACGGGCTCGATCGCGAAGCGCGCGAAGACGAAGATGGGCATGCTCTGGCAGGGCAACGCCGAGAAGGCCGCCGAGAGCGTCAAACTGCCGACCGAGATGCTCGACGGGAAGGTCCGCAGCATCGAGGAGCGCGACGAGCCGCGGCTACTCGAGACCAAGTACTACCGGTACTGGCTGAAGGTGATGGAGGGCGAGTTCACGCCCGGTCACGACCAGTCCTTCTGGTGGCAGACGGACGAGCGCGAGCTCCCGGAGTCGGGGACGCGCGCCGATCTTCCGCCCCTCGATCTGATGGCGCAGGGCCGCGCGCTGGCGGAGCGGCGACGACAGCCGCTGATGCTGTACGTCTACTCCGACGACGACGCGGACAACCCCGCGGCGAAGACGCTCCAGAACGTCACGTTCATGAGCCACCACGTTCGGAAGCCCGCTGAGCTGGTGGTCGCCGTGAAGGTCGAGCAGAAGGAGCTTGCCGCCGTCGTCGGTGAGGAGATCACAGTCGCGGAAACGCCTGCCGTCGTGCTGTTCGACCACACGGGCAAGGAAGCCGCGCGGTTCGAGGGCAAGGTGCCTCTGAAGAAGCTATCGAAGACGCTGAGCAAGCTCGCCGCGAAGGCCGAGAAGGCGAACCGCTAACGGTTGAGTTCTCGCTGGACCTCGCTGGACCTCGCCGTACTCGCAGCGGGGCTCAGCACGAGAGGGGACAGCGCTTGCAGCGTCGGCGCGGCGGCTTGTCGCAGCACGACGTCTTGGCCTTGCCTCGCTTCTTCGCCTTCTTCGCCATGACTCGCCTCCCGAGGGAGATGAAGCCTACTACTGAGATGGAGTCTCAGTAGCCGCGTTCTGAAGGCATGCCGCGCGAGCCGTGACCGGGATCACAGTGCGTGGGGGTTCCGCTCGACAAGGACGCCATTGGGGGCGGGTCCCCTACGGCGCCGTGGATGAACCGGATCCCGTCGTACGGGCGGATCTCCTGATCCGCCCCGCCCGCTGGGGTCCACGCGGGCGGGTCGGTCTCACTGGCGCTCGGCGAACCACCCGCGTCATGCGGACGGACATCGGACGGGGCGCGTGGCATCCCGCGGGGCGGCAACTTGGCAGCGACGATCCTCGCCGGTGACCGTGCGATCCACCGGGATCGTTCGCTGAGCGCCGGAGACGCGGCTCGATCGAGCGAGAGCGCGTCGGCGGGGTGGAGCCGGGGCTCCACCCCTACTCGTCCGCCGCCGCTGCGCGGATCTTCACCCGCGCTGCCTCGACCCGCCGGCCCAGGTCCTCCTGCGCCGCGTGGAACGCCTGCTCACGCCACAGCCGACCGCGGATCTGGCCCCGCTGATCGCGGAACACCGTCAGCGCATACGCGCCCTGCGCGCCCGGACCGACCGAAAGGATGAACGCCGCTTGGCCGTTCTTCGCGTCCTTGCGCTCGAGAAGCGCGAACGCCTCGCCGTAGAGCGACTTCGGCGGGGACTTGCCCTCGCGCCGGACGGTCTCGTCGCGCAGTTTGAAGTTGTTGAAGACCTCGGCGACGGGGAGCTCGCCCTTGACCTTGCTGCTCGCATCGCCGTGACCGCGCGCCGGGTCGTAGATGTCGATGAGCAGAACGTCGTCCGACGGATCGTCCTTCTTCTTCTGATCGAGACGCGCCTCGACGGTGAACACGTGCCGGTCCAGTCCGTCGGCGTCGGCGAACAGGTCGACCGGCAGGGCCCCCTTGCGATCGCTGAACTCGAGGAGCTGGTTGGGCTGTGTCGCGAGCATGAAGTCGTCGCGCACCTGACGCCAGCGCCCCGCGTCGAGGTACTTGGCATCGACCGGCAGACGAACCTCCTCGCCGTCGAACTCGTCGGCCTCGGGGCTCTCGAGGTGACGTGAGAGCCACTCGTAGCCCGCGCGCTCCGCGGCGCTCACCTTGCCGTCCCCGTCGTGGTCCGCCAGCGCATCATCCTTAGCGGCGACGTGCGTCGCGAGTGCGACGACCACGAGCGCCGAGGCGCCACAGACCAGCATCGATCGGAACGTCATGGACCCAACCCTCCTGCGCGTGCCCCCCGGCATGTGTGAGCAACGGCAATCTCCGCGCTCACCTGCGCAGGGCTCAGACTACCAGGGGTCGTCAGCGTGACGAGGCCGACGGTCCGGGCTGTTCGTCATCGGGGGCCTGGTCAGCCGTCTCGGCGGGCGCCCCGTCCGATACGTCGCCGCCGCCATCGTCCTCACGACCGCTGCGCATCCGCTCCGTCAGATCCCCCGCGCGTCGACCGGCCGAGGCGACGAGATCGCCACCCGATCGGATCACGCGGCGCGCTCCCGCCATCCCCTTCGACACGGCATCGCCCACACTCTCCCCCACACTGGGCTTCGGCGCCTCCGGTGGCGGCTCGAAGAGCACCACCTGGTCGTCGTCGGCGACGTCCTCGCGCACGTTGAACTCGCGATCGACAAGCACGCGTGGCGCTGGCATCGCCGGCGCCGCGGTCGCGATCTCCAGCTCGTCCTCGTCCCGCGTGCCCATCCACGCCTCGAGCCGACGACGCAGCGACTCCGCCTCGGCCATCGCCGCGTCCTCGTTGGCGTTGGCTCCCGCCACGACCTCCTGCAGCAGACCGATCTCCTGCTCGGCCTTCTCGACCCGCGCGCGATATCGAATGACGTGATCCGTGAGGAACGTCATCAGCACGCCAGCCAGCGGCTCGGAGTTGCTCATCAGGATCTGCACCTCCTGGGCGTGCAGCGCGCCATTCAGCGCACGGAGCAACGTGCCGAGCGGGATGAACAGCCGGCTGTGCTGCTCGTGGCCGTCGTACCAGCACCCTCCGATCGCGTGGTTCTCGGGTTCGAACGTCGTGACGACGAAGCGCATCGGCGTCTTCTGGCCGTCGCGGTAGATCGGAGCCCGCCGCCGCCAGCCGCGCAGGCGCACCGCGCACGCGAACCCGCGCACGCCGTCCATCCGTGAGTCGTCAGATGCGTAGACGCGCTGGTTCGTGGGATCGAAGCGCAGCGCGAGCGTCGGTCCCCAGAGCGCCTGGTAGATCTCGAACAGCAAGAGCGCCAGCGAGTAGCCGCCCGCGATGATGCCGAGCACCCAGACCACGGACGTCCACGTGGGGAACGCCTCGAGTGGATGCAGCCAGCCGACGCTCCAGAGGTGCAGCCCGCACACGGCCGCAACGGCCGCCGACAGCAGCGTCTGCAAGAGGCCGAATCGGATGGGGCGATAGAACCGTCCCCCCTCGTCGAGCGTCTTCGCCACGCCAACCTCCCGGACCCCACCGAAGCGCCTTCTCGGCGGATCCTAGCGCAGGACGCCGGGTCGGAGGAGATGCGCGAAGCGGACAGGAGACCGGCGCACCGAGTCCGACGAAGCGCGCCGCATCGCATCGGCCACCCCGGGGCGGATCAGGAGATCCGCCCGGACGGGAGGATCTCCTGATCCTCCCCGCGCTCAGCGTGGCCCGTTACGGCTTCGGGTCGAGCGGCTTCGCGTTCCGGACGAGCAGGCCGCCGATGATCAGCGCGACGCCGATCGCCGGGTAGAGGATGCCGACGATCCACGCGCGGATCTCGTCGTCGTACGGCGCCTTCCGGATCGCCACGCCGGCGCCGATCATGATCAGCACGAGGAAGATCATGAACGGGCTGAAGAGCTTCCACGCCGGAGCGTCCGGGCCCTTCGACTCGATGTAGGTGACAGCGCGCCGCCCGGCCTTCTTCAGCGCCGACATGCCCTTGCCGATGCCGACGACCACCGCGATCGCGAGCGCGATCCAGCGGTTCGAGCCGGTCAGTCCGACGATCTCCGGGTCCTCGATCAGCCCGGCGTACGGAAGACCGCGCCAGATCAGCATCACGCCGACGGCGATCCACACCAGGCTCACCAGGTTCTTGCGTCCGCTGACCGTCATCGCGTCTCCGTCCTCCGTGACTCACGTCTCAGGGAGACGCGTCGGGCGGACACCCTATTCCGGGATGGTCAGCGCGCGGAGATGTGCTTGCGGAGTCACCCCGCCAGGCGTCGCCCCACTTGGTCGTGCTCACGCATCGAGCCCTCCACGTGGCTCACTCGCCCGGCTCATCCCCCCCGAACTCCGCGCGGCACGCCGCGAGGATCCCGCGATTCACCCAGCGGTTCGAGAGCATCGCCGCGCGTGCGTCGTCATCGAGGTGCGCCACCAACTCGTCGAGCAGACGCTTCGCGTGACGGAGATGCGCAACGTCTCCCGTCGCACGGAACAGCAGGTAGCGGGCTCGGCGCTGCTGCTCGACGTCGAGGAGCTTCTGGTGCTCGTCGAACGCCGTCAGCGCGGCCGCTGCATCGCCCATCGGCAGACACGCCAGCTCGCAGAGGGTGATGGTCTCGTACGCCGCGTACTCGCCCCGAGTCAGCTCGAGGGCGGCGCTCAGCGCGTCGCGCGCTCGGTCCACGTCGCCCAGCGCGGCATGCAACCCGCCGAGCTCCAAGTGCGTGGCCGCGGCCAGCTGGCGGAAGCCGACCTCCTCCGCGATCGTCACGGCCTCACGCAGGCGCTCTTCCGCACCCGCGGCGTCGCCGAGCTCGCGCAGGACGCACCCCAGGTTGTGGGAGGCGATCGCCTGGCCCGGCCGATACCCGATCTCGCGGCAGACCCCGAGGTGCTCCTCGGCGTACGCGCGCGCCTCTTCCATCCGACCCTGCGACTCGCAGAGCATGCCCAGCGTGCCGCTCGCGGCGCTCACCACAGTGGGGTTCCCGATCTCGCGGCCGATCGCCACGGCGCGTTCGGTCTGCTCGAAGCCCTCGGCGAACCGTCCCTGCGCCCAGCGGAGCAAGCCCAGGTTGGCCAGCGAGATGGCCTCGTGCTCGCGATTACCGCACTCGCGGCTCAGTTCCAGGAAGCGGAGCTCGTGCTCCTCTGACTCGTCCAGACGGCCCAACATGCGACAGAGGATGCCGAGACTGCCCTCGGCAGCGGACTCGGCGGGGCGGTTGCCAACGGCGACTGCGATCGCGAGTCCATGCCGCATGGCCACCTCGGCTTCGGCACTGCGCCCGGTCACGCGCAGCGCCATGCCCAGGGCCCGCGCTGCGTTGATGCGCAGCACGTCGTCGTCGGCCAGTCGCTCCACCTCGCGCGCACACTCCAACAGGCGCTCGTTCAGCCCAAGCACCTCGAACGCATTGCCGAGCTGCAACAGCACGCGCGCGCGATCCCCGCCCTCGAGCACGCCCGGGAGCGCCAACACGCGCTCGGTCAGAGCAGCCATCTCGGCGCTCAGATACGCGCTGGTCAGATGCGTCTGCGCGGCCGCGAGATAGCGCACCGCGTCCTCGCCGCGAGCGCCGCTCAGGAAGTGACTGCAGAGATCCACGCACAACGAGCCGTCGAGGGTCGACGGGTCCTTCTCGGCAGCACCGCTGCGCCGCTCCAGCGCCTCTGCGAGCGCTCCGTGATACTCCTCGCGCAGGAGCTCGGACAGACTGCCGTACAGCGCCTCCTGCACCTGGTGGTGGTCGAAGACGTAGCGGCGCCCCGATGCACGCACGAGCCGATGCTGCCGCTCGATCTGGCCGAGCCGCTTGAGCAACGGGATGCGACCGAGACCGAGCACCTCTCCCACCGTCAGAGGGTCGAACTCGTACCCCCAGCAGCAGGCCACGTCGAGCAGGTCGCGTTCGTCCTCGTTCAGGTCGGCGACGCGCGCGTTCACCAGATCGAGCACCGACGACGGGATCTGAATCTCGTCGATCACGCGCGTCGACACCCACGTCCCGTCGTCCTGCTGCGTGATGAACTGCCCCTCGCGCAGACCGCGGACGATCTCGAACACGAAGAACGGGTTGCCGTCCGACTTCAGCGCCACCTGATGCCCGAGGTCGGTCGCCAACCGCTCGGACTGGAACGAGTCGGCGAGCAGGCTCGCGAGGTCCTTGGCTCCCAGGCGACTCAGCCCGAGCTGTTGCACCTGCTCCAGCCGTGTCAGCCCCGCGATCCACTCATCGGAGATGCCCGGGCGCGTCGTCCCGATCAGCAGCACGCGGTGCCCCGGCACCGCCATGGCCAGAGACGTGAAGAGCGCGCGGCCCTCGTCGGGCGCGAAGTGCAGGTCGTCGATGAGCACGATGGTCGGCCGCTCGGCGGCGAGGGCGCGCGTGGCGTTGACGAAGCAGGTCTGGAGCGAGTCCTTGGTGAGCGGCTGCGCGCCGTCCGGCGTGCCCTCGCCACGGAGCAGCGCGTCGAACGCCGGCACGAGCACGGGCGTCGTCGGGAGGTACTCGACGCAGCCGGCCTCGCCGAACTGCTCGCGGTACGCCGTCGAGAACCCGCCCGACGCCGTCGCCGCCCCGCCCGGCGGATAGCTGCCGAACAGGAAGTTCACGTCCTCGCCGTCGCGCTGGAGACGCCCGATCAGCTCGTCGATCAGACGGCTCTTCCCGATGCCGGCCTCGCCCCGCACCAAGACAACATGGCCGAGCACGACCTGCACGGGCACGACCGAGCCGTCGCCCGTCTGCGCGCCCTCGTACAGCGAACGCAGGAGCGCCAGCTCGTCCTCACGGCCGTAGACCGCCGTCTCGCGCGGGATGCGCACACGCCGCAGCGGTCGCTTCGTGACGGTCCGGATCAGCGACGCGCGCCGATGCCACCACGCCGACTCCTCGCCCTCGGTCAGGACGGCCGCGACCTCGTCGGCGGTCGCGAACCGCTCGTCGCGATCCTTCGCGACCAGGCAGTGGACGACCTCCTCGAAGAACGCCGAGAGCTGGGGGTTGATCTCGCCGAGCCGACGCGGTTCCTCGTGCAGCACCTTGCGCACGACCTCCGGCAACGCATCGGCGAAGTACGGGTTGACGCCGCTCGCGAGTTCGTAGAGCACGAGTCCGAGCGCGTGCAGATCGACGCGGGCGTCGAGCCCCTTGCCGCCGCCCTGGAACTGCTCGGGCGCCGCGTAGTGCAGCGACCCGACGAACGCGCCGGTCTGCGAGAGCCGCAACGCGTCGTCCATCGAGCGCGCGACGCCGAGATCCATGATCTTGACGACGTGGTCGGGCGTGATCAGGACGTTGCCCGGCTTCATGTCCCGATGGATGGTGCCCTCGGCGTGGATGGCGTCGAGCCCCTGGCACACCTCGCGCCCGATGTGCCGGCAGAGCTCCTCGGGCACGCACCCGAGCTCGTCCAGGAGAGCGTCGAGCGTCTGGCCCTCGACGACCTCCATCGCCAGGTAGTGCCGGCCGTCGTCCTCTCCCCCACCGAACGTCCGCACCACGTTGGGATGGTCGATCGTCTGCCCGATCGCGACCTCGCGTCGGAAGCGCTCGACGGCATCTGCCGTGTCGAGGAGATGAGCATGCACGATCTTCAGTGCCACGACCTCGTCCCCGCACGTCGCGCGGTAGACCGACCCCATTCCGCCGGAGCCGAGCTCGCGGTCGATCGTGTACGGACCGAGTTCCTGCCCCAGCATCGCGTGCGAGGCTAGCGCGAACCGTCCACCAGGTCTCGCCCGCCGGGGATCGCGGGAGCGACCCTTGCCTGTGCGTAGTCTCGACAGGCGGCGGGCCGCATCGTCGAATACCTATGATAATATGCCTACGATCATGCTCACCATTGACGTTGGCACTCACCTCCGCTCCACCCGCCGAGCACTCGGTCTCTCGCAGTCCGCGTTGGCGACCGCGGCGGACGTCAGCCTCGCCACCGTCCAGAATGTGGAGGCCGGACGCGCCAACCCGTCGCTGTCCACGCTCTCTCGCCTGCTGGCGCCGCTCGGGACGGGGCTCTCGTTCACCCCGACCGCCGCCGACTGGCGCGCACTGATCACGCTGGGTTTGCCGCTGGCGGGCGAGGGCGATCCGCTCGTGCGCCTCGACGCCGAGACGCTCCGACGTCACGTCGGACGCGCCGCCATCGAAGTGACGCGCGACACCCAGCCCACTGACACCCAGCCCACTGACACCAAGTCCGCCAACACAGAGTCCGC
Organism: Planctomycetota bacterium; assembly: GCA_021776825.1. Classification (GTDB taxonomy): domain Bacteria; phylum Planctomycetota; class JAJSAM01; order JAJSAM01; family JAJVHW01; genus JAJFFG01. Next base: position 8,752 of record JAJFFG010000052.1, on the reverse strand, counting down.
CAACACAGAGTCCGCCGACACAGAGTCCGCCAACACAGAGTCCGCCGACACCGGGGCCATCGGCGCTGAGCCCGCCGACACAGAGCGGCGGCGGGAGTGCGTCCAGGCGTTGCTCTGCGCGACGGAGACCCACTTCCCGAGCGTCGTCGGGCGCTGGGGCGCGACCTCCCCCGCCATCCGCGACCTGCTCGCGGCGCCGCGGACCGGGCGCATCGTCAAGCTCGCTCGCATCGCCCGCAGCCGACTGGCGGAGTATCTATGAGCGGCCTCGACGCCCCGACCCTCGAACGCTTCGTGCGGCTGGCGGGCGAGCGCCTGCGCGGCGAGTGGCTCGTCCTCGGGGGCACCGTCATCCCGCTGCTCGGCGGGCGCCATCGTGCCACCCTCGACATCGACCTCGCCGGCCCCGCCGACGCCGGTCAGGACCAGATCAACGTGCTGCTCCAGCTCGCGCTCGACCTGGGGCTGCCGGTGGAGGCGATCAACCAGGCCGCGGGCTTCTTCCTGCGCGACATCGAGGGCTGGCACGCCGAGCGGGTCCTGCTCCACGCCGGCCCCACCGCCCGCCTCTACACCCCGAGCGCCACGCTCTACCTGCTGACCAAGATCGAGCGGCTCACCGAGTCGGACCTGGGCGACTGCCTGGAGATGCTCCGGCTGGCCCGCCGCGACGGCGTCGAGCCCGACACCGTTCGACTGCACGCAGCGATCGGAGCCGCGAAGAGCGCCTCGTCGTCACCGCAGCGCGGACGACGGCTCGAGTCGCTGGCGCGCGCGCTCGGCGCGGGGTAGCGACCGGCTCACCGTGATCACGGGGCGACCCGGGTCTGGGACTCGTTCGGTTCGGGGTCCTCACCGAACTCCGCACGCCACGCGGCCATGATCTCGCGGTTCAGGCGGAGGTTCGTGAGCATCGACTCGCGCGCCTCGGCATCGGCGTTCGCCACAGACTCGTCGAGCAGGCGCTTGGCCGCTTCGAGATGCGCCCGGTCACCGGTCGCCTTCCAGAACAGGTGGCGGGCCGCAATGTGCTCCTGCGCCTCGGGGACCGGAAGACGGCGCCCAGGTTCCCCGTGACGGCGGCCTCGCCCGGGACGTCCGTGCCCCCGCCCCACGCCCCTCGTCAGTCCACCAGCGCCGACAGAGCGATGCGCTTTCGCTCCTGATCCACGTCCACGACCCTCACACGCAGTCGTCGCCCCGGCGCCACGACGTCGTGTGGCGAGCGGACGAAGCCCGTCGCGAGCTGGGAGATGTGGACGAGTCCGTCGCGGTGAACACCGACGTCGACGAACGCGCCGAAGTCGGTGACGTTCGTGACGACGCCGTCGAGCACCATGCCGACGACGAGATCGCCGATCTCTCTCACGTCCTCGCGAAAGCTCGGGGCCTCGAAGCTGTCGCGCGGATCGCGCCCGGGCTTGTCGAGCTCGGCGATGATGTCCGCGAGCGTCTCGCGCCCGGTGTCGGCGTCCTCGTAGCGGACCAAGTCGATGCGTTGCGCCTGTGCGCCATCACCGACAAGCTGGGCAACGCGGACTCCGAGGTCCTTCGCCATGCGTTCGACGAGCTTGTAGCGCTCGGGGTGCACGGCCGATCCGTCGAGTGGGTTCGTGCCATTACGAATGCGCAGGAAGCCGGCGCACTGCTCGAAGCTCTTCGCACCCAGCCCGGCCACGTCCAGCAGTTGACGACGAGATCGAAACGACCCAGCGGATTCGCGGTGCAGCACCACGCGCGAAGCGAGCTTCGGACCGATCCCCGCGACGTACCCGAGCAGCGCGGGACTCGCCGTATTGAGATCGACGCCGACGCGGTTGACGCAGCTCTCGACAACATCGCCCAGCCGGCGCACCAGCTTGCCCTGATCGACGTCGTGCTGGTACTGGCCCACGCCGATGGACCGCGGCTCGATCTTCACCAGCTCGGCGAGCGGGTCCTGCAGGCGACGCGCGATGCTGACGGCGCCGCGCACGGTCACGTCGAACTGTCCGAGCTCTGCAACCGCCAGCTCCGAAGCGCTGTAGACACTGGCGCCCGCCTCGTTGACGGAGACGACGACGGTGTCGAGACCGAGTCGGCTGACGGTCTCGCGGACCACGTCCAGGGCCTCGCGTCCCCCGGTGCCGTTGCCGACCGCAATGGCGTGCGACGGGTGCGCGCGGAGGAGCTTCTCGAGCGGTCCGGCGTCGGGCCGGTTGCGCCCCACGAGGTACGCCGTGCCGTGACCAACGACGGCGCCCGTCGCATCGACGGCGGCGCACTTGCAGCCGGTGCGGATGCCCGGATCAACGCCGAGAACTGACACCGATCCCAGCGGCGCTGCAAGCAGTAGCGCGTCCAGGTTCTTGGCGAACACATCGATGGCGTGGTCGTGGGCCCGCTCCGTCAACTCGGCGCGAGCCACGCGCTCGGCGGCCGGCAGCAGCAGGCGCTTGACGGCGTCGGCGGCCGCCGCGGCGAGTTCGTCGCGGTACGGCGATCGGGGGTGGACGCCGCAGCCACTCGTGATGTGCTCCACGGTCCGCTTGACGTCGGAGCGGACCTTCACGCGCAGGGCGCCCAGTTCCTCGCCGCGGGCAACGGCGAGCCAGCGATGAGAGGCGATGCGTGCGACCGCCTCGTCGTGGCCGTCGTAGTCGCGAAAACGCTGTGCCTCGGCGTGATCGGACACCAGTTTCGCCGTCACCAGTCCGTGGCGCGCGACCACGCGTCGCACCTCGGCGCGGTGACGCGGATCAGCCGCGAGTTCCTCGGCAACGATGTCGCGGGCCCCCGCGAGCGCGGCATCGACGTCGGGGACTGCCGGCGGGCGAACGTGGCGGCCAGCATCCGCGTGCGGATCGCCCTGCCGCGGCTGACTCATGATGCGACCGGCGAGCGGCACCAGACCGAGCTCACGCGCCTTGTCGGCCCGCGTCTTCCGCCTCTTCTTGAAGGGCGCGTAGAGCTCTTCGAGATCGGTCCGCGTCTGGCACGCGCTGAGCCGGCCCTCGAGCGTCGGAGTCAGTTGGCCCTGCTCCGTGAGCGCTGCGCGGATGGCGTCTCGGCGCTTCGCCAACGCGGCCAGCAGATCCCGTCTCTCCAGGATCGCGCGCAGGGCGGTCTCGTCGAGGCTGCCGGTCTTCTCCTTCCGATAGCGCGCCACGAAGGGGACGGTCGCGCCCTCGTCGAAGAGACGGAGCGCGGCGGCGACGTTTCCCTCGGGAAGACCGAGAGCGGCGGCGATCGAGCGAGCAGGCGCAGACATGGAGAGCCTCCGAAGCGGGTGCGCCATCATGCCGAGTGCCAGCGCAGGCCGCGCCTTCTCGACGGCGACGCTACCCGATGCGGGTCATCGACTCGGTCCGCGGCGGCTCGTCGTCGTCGGAATCCGAGGAGGCGTCCGCGGGGGCGTCGTCTCCCGCCTCCCCGAACTCGGCCCGCCACGCGGCGAGGACCTCGCGGTTGAGTCGGAGGTTCGTGAGCATCGACGCGCGCGTCTCGACGTCGACGTCGGCGACGGACTCATCGAGCAGGCGCTTCGCCTCCGCTAGGTGGGCGCGGTCCCCGGTCGCTCCCCAGAGCAGGAAACGCGATGCCAGGAGTTCCTCGGCCTCGAGCCGTTCCCCGTTCGCGGCGAACACCGCCAGCGCGTCGGTGGCGTCTCCGTTGGAGAGACACGCCAACTCACAACGCGCGACGGTCTCGATGCCGTGAACACCGCCAGCCACCGCGACGTCGCGCGCCGCAGAGAACGACTCGCGCGCCGCGTCCTCGTCTCCCGCTGCGGAGTGGATCCTCCCCAGGACGAGATGCGTCATCGCCGAGACCTGCTGCATCCCGATGTCATCGCTCACCGGGAGACACTCGAGCAGGTGCTCCTTCGCTGGCGCGATCGCTCCGGCTTCCCAATGCGCAACGCCCAGGTTGTGCAGGACGATCGTCTCACCGATCCGGCTGCCGGTCTCTCGCGCGAGCGCGAGCCCCCGTTCGAAGCCCTCTCGCGCACGAGCGAGGTGCCCGCAGAAGAAGTGCACGTTGCCGAGGTTCGCCGTGGCGCCCATCTCGCCGTCGCGATCCCCGATCTCGCAGCAGACGGCGAGGGAGCGCTCGTACTGCTCCCGCGCCTCGGCCAGGCGCCCCGCCGCCTGGAAGACCGTCCCGAGGTTGTTCATGCCGTTGGCCTCGCCCTCCCGGTCCGCGATCTCGCGATTGATCGCAAGCGACTCCTCGCTGTACCGCTGCGCGTCGGCGAGACGGCCCTGGCCCTTGACGACGAGACCGACGTTCATCAGCGCGGAGGCCTCGACCTTCCGGTCGCCGGTGGCGCGGCTCAGCTCGAGTGTGCGTCCGTGCTGCTCGAGCGCCTCGACGAGGCGGCCCTGTGAGAAGAAGACGGTCCCGAGGTTTCCCCGTGCCCGAGCCTCCCCGGCCAGATCGCCTCGTGCGACGCCGAGTTTCAAGGCGCGGCGGCAGGCCGCCTCCGCCTCGACGTAGCGCGACGTCAGTCGAAGGAGACGACCGAGGGCGCTCGCCGCAGAGACGCGGAGCTCGTCGTCGTCCTCCGCCTCGGCCAGGTGCGCGGCCTCTCGCACGCACTCCTCCTGACGCGCGCGACGGCCGAGCATGTCGAACGTGCCGGCGAGCCGGAGGAGGGACTGCGCGCGGTCCGCGCCCGTGAGCAAGTCGGGGATCGCGAGCGCCCGGTCTGTGAGCGCCACCATCTCAGCTTGGAGATAGCCGTTGGTCAGATGGTCCTGCGCGGCCGGGAGATACCGCAGCGCGGCGGCGCCACGAGCGCCCTTCAGGTAGTGCTCACAGAGTTCCACGCAGAGCGCGCCGCCGAGCGACTCGGGGTCGCGATCCGCGGCGTTCGTGCGGGCTTCGAGGGCCGCGGCGATCCCCGCGTGATACGCCTCGCGCATCTGCTCGTACAGCGAGCCGTAGAGCGCCTCCTGCACCTGGTGATGATCGAACACGAGCCGTCGCCCCGACGCGCGCACGAGGCGGTGACGTTTCTCGATCGTCGCGAACCGTTTGAGCGTCGGGAGCAGCGCAGCGCCGACCACATCCGCCACGAGGGCGGGATCGAACTCGTACCCGCAGCAGCTCGCGACGTCGAGCAGGTCGCGCTGCTCCTCCGAGAGATCCGCGACGCGCGCGTTCACGAGATCGAGCACCGACGACGGGATCTCGATCTCGTCGATGACCCGCGTCGACGCCCACGTGCCGTCGTCCCGGCGCGTGATGAACTGCCCTTCGCGCAGACCGCGGATGATCTCGAACGCGAAGAACGGGTTGCCGTCGGACTTCACCGCGATCTTGCCGGCCAATTCCTCGGCGAGGTGCGACGAGCCGAGCGAGTCACCGAGCAGCGCCACAAGATCCTTGGGGCCAAGCCGGTGCACCGGCATCTGCGTGGTCTGGTCCACGCGAGTCAGTCCCGCGCGCCACTCCTCCGACACGCCGGGCCGCGTCGCACCGATCAGCAGCACGCGGTGTCCCGGCACGGCCATCGCGAGCGAAGAGAAGAGCGCGCGGCCCTCCTCGGGTGCGAAGTGCAGATCGTCGATCAGCACCACCGCGACGCGCTCGGCGGCCAGCGACTGCGTCGCGCGCACAAAGCAGGTCTGGAGCGAACCGGGAGTCAGCGCGTGCGCGCCGTCGCTGGCGCTCTCGCCGCGCAGCAGTGCGTCGAAGGCAGGCACCAGAATCTGGTTCTCGGGCAGGTACGCCGCGCTGCCCGCCTCACCGAAGTGCTCGCGGAACGCGGACGAGAACCCACCGTCGACGGTCGCGGCCCCGCCGGGCGGGTAGCCGCCGAAGAGGAAGTGGAAGTCCGTTCCGGCTGCGTGGAGTCGCGCCGTCAGCTCGTCCACCAAGCGCGACTTGCCGATGCCGGCCTCGCCCTCGAGCAGCACGACCTGTCCGTCGCCGGCCGCTGCGCGATCGAACAGCGAGCGCAGTGTCGCGAGTTCGGGCTCGCGTCCGTAGACGGCGGTCTCGCGCGGGATGCGCGCGCGCCGGATCGGCCGCTGCGTCGTCGACTGGAGCTGACGCGCGCGCTCGTGCCACCAGGCCGAGTCCTCGCCCTCGACGAGCACATCGAGGAGCTGCGCCGCCGACGCGAACCGCCCGCGCGGGTCCTTCACGAGCAGCGTGTGCACGACCTCCTCGAAGAACGCCGAGAGCTGCGGGTTGACGTCGCCGAGCCGGCGCGGCTCGGTGTCGCAGACTCGGCTCAGCACCTCGTGGAACGATCCGCCGCGGTAGGGATGCGAGCCGGACGCCAGTTCGTAGAGCACGAGACCCAGCGCGTGCAGGTCCGTGCGCCCGTCGACGTCGCCGCCCTTGAACTGCTCCGGCGCCGCGTACTCCACCGACCCGACGAACGCCCCCGACTGCGACAGGCGCATCTGCTCGTCGGCGAGTCGCGCGACACCGAGGTCCATCACCTTGACGACGTGGTCAGCGGTGATCAGGACATTGTCCGGCTTCATGTCCCGGTGCACGACGCCCGCAGCGTGGATCGCGGCCAGCCCCTTGCAGATCTCGCGCCCGACGTGGCGACAGAGTTCCTCCGGCACGCGCTCGAGTTCGCGCGCCAACTCGGCCAGCGTCTGCCCCTCGACGTACTCCATCACCAGGAAGTGATGCGTGGACGACGCATCGGCCATCAGCGTGCGGACGACATTCTCGTGCTGGATCGACGCCCCGAGCTGTGCCTCGCGCATGAAGCGCATGAAGAAGCCCGGCGTCTCCAGGAGGTGCGGGTGCACGACCTTGAGCGCCACGCAGTCGCCGGCGCTCAGTCCAGGGGCACGATCCGCGACGGTCGCGGCGTACACCTTCCCCATCCCACCCGAGCCGAGCTCGCGATCGATCGTGTACGGACCGAGGGTTTCTCCCAACACCGTCGGTGAGCCTAGCAGGCTCGCCCGGGCGGTCGCGCGCACGCCGCACGCAGGCGACACGGCAGGCATAGAGAAACGCCACGACGCGCGCGACCGGTCGCGGTCCGGACCCCCGGCCTGGACCGGAGAGCGCCATCGGACCCGGGGGGCTCGAGCGCACGCCTGCGGGCGGGCGGATCAGGAGATCCGCCCGTACGGATCGTTGAGTTCGCGGATCACATGGCAGTCCCGCACCGCCACCCATCAATCCTCCCCCTCCCGGAAGTACCCCTCCGGCAGTGCCGGCGGGTCCACTAGATGCCAGACCGCCTCGTAGAAGCTCTGCGCCCCGCGGTAGTCCGGCATCGTCCCCATCACGACTGGCAGGTTCTTCGACGTCGACGGTCCGAACCACGGACGCAGGTACCACGCACACTGCCCGCCGGTGAACAGGCTGACCGCGAGCCACGCGAGCAGGATCGCCATCGATCGACCGCGACCGAGCGCATGCCGCCCCATCAGCGCCAGCCCCTGACGGCGCAACGCCACCACGCCGCACACCGCGATGAACGCGACGTTCAACCCGAGGAACAACGGGTACTCGCCGAGCGACATCTCCGTCGGCTGCTCGACGGTCCACGCGAGAAACAGCGACACCGGCGCGAGCGCCGCGAGCAGCGTCGCCAGGTCGGCGTAGGCGCGCAGCGTCAGAGCGGCGACGTCGCGGACGCGGAGCGCTCGCGTGACGAACCACGCGGTCACCACGAACGCGAGCGCACAGACCGCCCCCGTCACGAGGAGCAGCGCCGGGAACTTCAGCAGGTTCCACGACGCGATGCGCACGCCGTGGACAGAGCCGATCGAGTAGCCGTAGAGCGCCGCGCCGACCGCGAGTCGGAGGACCACACGGGTCAACCGCGCAGCCCCACCACGCCCGCCATACGCCACACGATGAACACGAGCAGGCAGACCCACAGGAGCAACGGCGCGCCGGTGCGCAGCTCCTCCGCGTCGTCGCGTTCGACGCCGTTCAGACAGCGCCCGAGCTGGGTCACGCCGAGTGCCAATGCGAGCGTCAACAGGCAGAGCGAGAGTCCGCGCGTCGACACCAACGAGACCGCCTGGGGATCGGTCGTCAGGTCGATGAACCAGATGATCGGCGCGAACCCGAGCGAGAAGAGCGCCGCTGTGGCGGCCACGAGCAGGCCGAGAGAGACGTGTTGGTGGAGGCCTCCGGGGCGGCCGAGGAACACAAGAAACACGTGCAGGCACGGCACGCAGATCAGTACGGAACCGGCGAAGAGGAGGGTCACGCTCCACGGGTCCGAGGACGGGGCCGCCGCGCCGTAGGGGACGCCCGCCAGCGCGGCCGCGAGGAAGAGGCCGGGCAGGAGCACGAGGGCACGACCGGGTACGGCGACGGTGCGGCCGAGGCGCCGTGGTGCGCCGAGGAGGCACGAGAGCAGCAGGTCGGGGCGGACGAGGAGGCGTCGGAGTTCGTCGACGGAGAACGGCTCGACGAGCGGGCTAGGAGGTGGTCGGGAGACGATCTGGAGCTCGGAACGAGGCTGGCCGGGGTCGTTGGGGTCGGTCGGGTCGGTCGGGTCGTGGGTCATCGGGGCTCCTTGCCGTCGGCTCGGTGCGGATACTTTGCATTGCAAAGTACTTCACGTTCCGGGCCGCGGCAAGGGGTAGGCGGACGTCGCGGCGAACGGGTACGCCCGTCGCCGCACGCACCGACGGGCTGGTCCGCGGAGCGCCGTCGGGCCCGAGACGTCCGCGCGGTGCCGAGCGAGCGGGGGGGGGGAGGGGGTAACCCCGGGAAAGGGGGGGGGAGCATAGACCCCCCCCCCCCCAGGGCGCGCGGGGCGCCCGGG